>JBBQWS010000014.1:0-62688 GCA_038210415.1 Actinomycetes bacterium | reverse complement strand
AGCCGCTGGGCCTGACCCGTCGCCCCCGCGACCTGGCGACCCAGCAGGCCGCCGCCAGCGTGGGGCAGGGTCGGCTCATCCACCGATACACCGAGGCCTTCCAGCGGCACGCCCTCGCCGTCGGGCAGGTTCTCCTCACGGCCGAGGACGTCACCAGGCGGACGCACTACCGCAACGCGCACCGCACCTTGGCCAAGCTGCTCTCCGTCGGGGCCGTCCCGGTCGTGAACGAGAACGACACCGTGGCGACCGACGAGATCCGGTTCGGCGACAACGACCGGCTCGCGGCCCTGGTCGCCCACCTGGTCGACGCCGACCTGCTGGTGCTGCTCTCTGACGTCGACGGGCTCTACAGCGGTGATCCGCGCCACGTCGGCACCCTCTTGGTCGCGGAGGTGCGCACCCAGGAAGATCTGGCCGGCGTCGACCTCGGCCGGCCGGGCCGGGCCGGCACCGGTACGGGCGGCATGCAGACCAAGGTGGAAGCCGCCCGCATCGCGACCTCAGCCGGCGTCCCGGTGGTGCTCGCGGCCGCGGAGCAGGCGGCTGCGGCGCTGGCCGGCGAGGCGGTCGGCACGCTGTTCCACCCCACCGGCTCGCGTGGGGGGGCACGTTTGCTCTGGCTGCAGCACGCGACCAGCCCGCAGGGCCGGTTGCACCTCGACGCTGGGGCGGTGCGCGCGGTCGTCGACCGCCGGCTGTCTTTGCTGCCGGCCGGGGTCACCCGGGTCGAGGGGGAGTTCGAGGCCGGCGACCCGGTCGACCTTCTCGACGAAACCGGCCACGCGGTCGCGCGAGGTCTGATCAACTTCGACTCGAACGAGTTGCCGGGCCTTTTGGGGCGTTCGACGCGCGAGCTGGCCCGCAGCCTGGGACCGGAGTACGAACGTGAGCTCGTCCACAGGGACGACCTGGTGCTGCTCCGACGTTGACGAGGGGAGGTGGGTCAGGTCGACACCGTGCTGATGTGGCACGTCGTACTGACCGTCGCCGGCTACCCCGTCCCCGAACCCGAGCTGCGCGACGGGCTCGAGCGGCTGGCCCACGAGCGGCCATTCCTGCTCACCGCCCGCTACTCCAGCGACCGGGCCGAGATCCGCTACTGGGACGAGGCCGAACGGCTGGAGGACGCCGCGGCCCTGGCCCTGCGGCTGTGGGGTGAGCACCGGTACACCGCCGGTCTGCCGGGGTGGCGGGCCGTCGGGCTCGAGGTGCTCGACCGGGAGACCTTCCGAGAGCGCGGAGCAGACGGCGGGGTCCTCGTTGAGGCCGGCTCGGTTCGTCCGTTCTGATCTTGAGCTGCGCGGCTACGCTGATCTGGTGACCGACTCCCCACCGAATGCCGAGCGCGCCGCCGTTCTGGCTGCCGCCACCCGGGCCCGCGCCGCCGCTGTCGAGCTGGCCCCGCTGCACCGCGCGAAGAAGGACGCGGCTCTGCAGGCCCTGGCTGACGCTCTCGACAAGCACTCCAGCACGGTGCTCGAGGCCAACGCGGTCGATGTCGCCAGGGCCGTGGCCGACGGCACCGACGCGGCTCTCGTCGACCGGCTCACGCTGACCGGCCCGCGGCTGGCCGACATCGCCGCCGCCCTGCGTGCCGTGGCCGACCTGCCCGACCCTGTGGGCGAGGTGGTGCGCGGCAGCACGCTGGCCAACGGCCTCGAGCTGCGCCAGGTGCGGGTCCCGATGGGCGTCGTCGGGATCATCTACGAGGCTCGGCCGAACGTCACGGTTGACGCCGCTGGGCTCTGTCTGAAGAGCGGCAACGCGGTGCTGCTCCGCGGATCCTCGTCGGCGCAAGCGTCCAATGCGGCGCTCGTCGAGGTCATGCAGGACGCGCTGGAGTCCCTGGGGCTGCCGCGGGACGCGATCGCGATGGTCCCGGGGACGTCGCACGAGTCGGTCCGCCACCTGATGACCGCACGCGGCCTGGTCGACGTGCTCATCCCGCGCGGTGGGGCCGACCTGATCCGGAGCGTCGTCGAGGGATCGACCGTCCCGGTGATCGAGACCGGCATCGGCAACTGCCACGTCTACGTCGATGCGGCAGCTGACATCGACAAGGCCGTCGCGATCCTGCTGAACTCCAAGACTCAGCGCACCAGCGTCTGCAACGCGGCCGAGACCCTGCTGGTGCACGCCGACATCGCGCCGGCGTTCCTCCCGGTGGCGATGGCGGCGCTGCGCGACGCGGGCGTGATGGTGCACGGCGACGAGGCTGTCCGTCCGTACGCCGACGTCGCGGGCACGTCGTTCGCGCCCGTCACGGAGGCCGACTGGCTCGCCGAGTACTACTCGCTGGACATCGCCGCCGGGGTGGTCGAGTCGCTCGACGCCGCGGTCGCGCACATCCGCCGGTACAGCAGCGGGCACACCGAAGCCATCGTCAGTGACAGCCAGCCCGCCACCCGCCGTTTCGTGGCGACGGTCGACTCGGCCGCGGTGATGGTGAATGCGTCCACCCGCTTCACCGACGGCGGCGAGTTCGGCTTCGGCGCCGAGATCGGCATCTCGACCCAGAAGCTGCACGCTCGGGGCCCGATGGGTCTGACCGAGCTCACGACCACGACGTACGTCGTGACCGGCGACGGCCACGTGCGCGCCTGATGACGAGCGCAGCCGCGACGGCACTGGCAGCGACCGAGCTGGCGGCGAAGCGGGCCGAGCTCGAGGAGGCCCTCGGTCGGCTGGCCGCGCCGAGCACCGACGAGGGTGGGATCTCCTTCGGCAAGCGGGTGGGTGACGGCACCAGCATCGCGGTGGAGCGGCTCTCGCAGGTCGCCGCGCACGACCGGCTGCAGACCATGTACGCCGAGGTGTGCCGAGCCCAGGACAAGCTCACCGCCGGCTCGTACGGCCGATGTGACGGTTGCGGCGTGGACATCCCCGACGATCGCCTGCTGGCGTTGCCCTGGGCCGTGCGCTGCATGACGTGCGCGGAGCGAGGGACCGCCCGAACGTGACCGAACCCCGCCTTTCCGTACCCCGCTGGTTCGGTCCGCTGTTCATCGCGCTCGCTGTGCTCACGCTCGCCTGGATCCTCGTGCTCTGGGTGACCCTGCCCCGCCGGGACGTGTCTGAGCACTACCGCCTCGCCTGGGTCGGCTTCGACGTCTTCCTGGCCCTCGCGCTAGCCCGCACCGGCTGGCTCGCCTGGCACGGACACGACCACGTGGAGCTGCCCGCCGTCGCGTCGGCCACGCTTCTCGTCGTCGACGCGTGGTTCGACGTGGTCACCGCCTCGAGCCGGACGAACGCGCTCGAAGCCCTCGCGTCCGCGGTGTTCGTCGAGCTCCCGCTTGCGGCGTTCTGCATGTGGATCGCCCGACGGGCCGAGGGCACGCGGCGGATCCGGCTGGCACATGCTCGGGCCAGCGAACCCGAGCCCCCTGCCGGGTAGGCTGCGGCGCATGAGCCCGAACCTGCTGTCGACTGTCCTGGCCGAGGCGACCACGTCCGAAGGGACGTCCGTCCCTGAGCCGTTGGTGATGGGCCTGATCGCGTTCGGGGTGCTCGTGCTGGCGTTGTTCCTGGTGACGAGGCTGAACCGCGACCGCTAGCTGCGTCGACGGCTGCGGGTGACGCCGATCACGAGAAGTCCGGACGCGGCCAGGACCATCGAGGCGATGAAGCCGACCAGGGTCGTCGTGGTGACGACCGGGCTCGGGGTGGCGAACGACCGCGCGAGCTCGGCGACCGACGCCGGCTGAGCCGCGGAGTAGTAGGGGTGGTCGGAGCCGGACCCTGCGAAACGCTGCAGCTGGCCGCTCGGGTCGACGACCGCGCTCTTGGCCGGCGTCGCCACCGGGACGGCCTTCGTCCGGGTGGCGGTCGCGCGCACGGTCGAACGGGTGGCCCGGCTCACTGCCGACTGCCGGGACGAGGTGCCACTGGAGGAGTGGGTAACCGGCTTGGGCACGGGCTTCGGTGCCGGCCGAGGGGCAGGGGTCGAGCCACTCGGCTGCTCGAAGTCGATGGTGAACCACAGGGCCCCGCTGGAGTCGCGGCTCACGCCGATGCCGACGAGGGTGTACGCGCGGTTCAAGATGTTGGCCCGGTGCGGGGAGCTGCCCATGAACAGCGACTGGGCCTGGCTCGCGGAGTAGGCCTTGGCGACGTTCTCGCCCATCGCGGACCAGCCACGAACCGAGCTGAACAGGGACGGGTTGTGCGCCATGACTCCGGTGGTGCCCTGGTGGGCCGACCACGAGCGGGCGATCGACTGCAGGGTCGACGAGCTGCGCAGGGCTGGCAAGCCGGCGCTGGCGCGCGCAGCGTTGGTCAGCGAGAGCAGCTGGGACTCGACCGTGGGCTGGCCGGTGACCGAAGCCTGCGCCGGAGCGGCGGCCCCGGCCACCGCCACGACGCTGCTGAGCAGCACTGCGGCGAGGCCGGCGAGGATGCGGCGGGGGGTGTGCGACACGAGCGAGGACTCCGAGGGGTCGAGGTTGCAGGAACCCTACCCACGCCGTTACCGAATCTACACATCCCAGCGACGTGAGATTTTCGGCGTACGGTTTCTCGGGTGAGCTCCCCGCCTGAGACGTCGGACGAAGTCGGCGACGCCTTGAGCCGGACGCCCGGACCGGTGACCCGGGTCAACGCGGTCCGCTTCGGTGGCGACACGCCCGGCCCGCGTGAGGAGCAGCTCGCGACCGAGGAGCCGCTGGAGATCCGGGTGGGTGACCGCCGGCTGGCGGTGACCATGCGCACTCCTGGCGCCGACTTCGACCTGGCGGTCGGCTGGCTGTTCGCCGAAGGGGTCGTCCGGGGCGGCGCCGACGTCCGGTCGATCCGGTACTGCACGGACGTCGACCTCGACCCGCTGGAGCGCTACAACGTCGTCACGGTCGACCTGGCCGCACCCGCTTCAGCGGTAGCGGCCGAGCTCGCGGCCCGTTCGTACGTGATGTCCAGCGCGTGCGGGGTCTGCGGCCGCGACACGGTCGCCGACCTGCGCGGACGCGGCTACCTGCCGGCCCCCGCCGTGCCCGGCCTCGACCCGGCGCTGCTGGGGGCACTGCCGGAACGGCTCCGTCGCTCGCAGAAGGTCTTCGACCGCACCGGGGGTCTGCATGCCGCGGCTCTGGCCGACCTGACTACCGGCGAGCTCCTCGTCGTCCGGGAGGACGTCGGGCGGCACAACGCGGTTGACAAGGTGGTCGGTAGGGCGGTCCTCGACGGGCTGGTGCCCGCGGCCGGGCTGGGGCTCGTGGTGAGCGGGCGGACGTCGTTCGAGCTCTGCCAGAAGGCAGTGGCTGCAGGAATGACCGCGCTCGTGGGCGTGTCGGCGCCCTCCAGCCTCGCAGTGAGCCTGGCTCGCGAGTTCGGGCTGACCCTGGCCGGGTTCGCGCGCGAGGGTCGGCTGACGGTGTACGCGGCCGCGGAGCGGCTGGGCCGTTAGCCTCCAGGGATGAACGCTGAGGGTCGGGCCCGACGGCTGGGCGTGATGGGCGGGACGTTCGACCCGATCCACCACGGGCACCTCGTGGCCGCGAGCGAGGTTGCGGCGAGGTTCGAGCTCGACGAGGTGGTGTTCGTCCCCACCGGCCAGCCGTGGCAGAAGACCCGACGCCCGGTGACCCTCGCGCAGGATCGCTACCTGATGACGGTGATCGCGACGGCCCCCGACCCGAGGTTCACGGTCAGCCGGGTCGACCTCGATCGGGCCGGCCCCACCTACACGGTCGACACCCTGCGTGACCTGCGTGCCGAGCGAGGACCGGACGTCGAGCTCTTCTTCATCACCGGCGCCGACGCGCTCGGGCAGATCCTGTCTTGGCGGTCCCCGGACGAGCTGATCGGGCTCGCCCACCTGGTGGGGGTGACCCGCCCGGGGCACCTGCTGGCCGACCCCGGGCTCCCGCCGGGCCGGGTCAGTCTGGTCGAGATCCCGGCGCTGGCGATTTCCAGCAGCGATTGTCGCGAAAGAGTGGGACTGAATCAGCCGATCAGGTATCTGGTACCGGATCCGATCGTGGAGTACATCGCCAAACGTGGCTTGTACCGGGTCGCTCCGGGAAGGGACGCTTGATGGCTGGCAAGCACCGCAGGGTGGCCGAGGTGCCGTTCGACGAGGTCCGGGACGCGGCGACGCTCCTCGGCTACCCCGTCGACTCGGTCGTGCTCGAACACCCCGACACGCTGGGCGATGTCGAGTTCGTGATGCCGCCCCCGGCGCACGCGGCGCCTGTTGCGCCCCCGGCGCACGCGGCGCCTGTTGCGCCCTCAGCGCCCGCGGCGCACGCGGCGCGTCCTGCGATTGGGGTCGAGCCGAGCCCGGTCCTGCCCGTGCCCGCCGGCTCGCGCCGGTCCCGGCTGGAGAACCGGCGAAACCAGGCCCGGCGAAACCGGCTGGTCGGCCTCGGTGCCGTGGCTGCAATGCTGGTGGCGGCCGTGGGCTGGGCGGTCCTGCACGGTGGCGGCGACCCGGCTCCGGCGGCTGCCGGGGTCTCGTCCGCGCGTAGCCAGACCACGCTGCTGCTCCAGGTCGTCGACGGTCAGCGGATGGCGGTCGTGACGACGTTGCTCGCACACGACGGCACCGGCGCTGGGAACGGTTTCGCCGCGCTCATCCCGAGCACGCTCGAGGTGAATGTCGCCGGCATCGGCAACGCGAGCCTCGCCCAGACGAGCAGCTACACAGGTTCGAACGCCCCCGCGCTGGCCGTTTCGGACGCGCTCGGGGTCATCGTCGACGGCACCTGGACGCTCACCTCGGAAGGCCTGGCCCGCCTCGTGGACGCGGCAGGCGGCGTCCAGCTGACCGTGGACCGGGACGTCCTTCGGGCCGGGGTCGGCGGCGCCGGAGCCACGGTCCTGCTCCCGGCCGGGCCGCAGAAGCTCGACGGTGCGACGGCCGCGCTGTACGCGACATACCTCGCCGACGGCGAGCCGGAGGCGAAGCGCCTGGCCCGGTTCTCCGACGTGTTCCGCGAGGTCCTGGCCGCACTTCCCACCGGCGCCGACCAGGTCGCAGCCACCCTGGGCCGCCTCGGCGACGGTTCGACGTCGTCGATGAAGGTCGACCGGATCGCCTCGCTCCTCGCGGGCCTGCGCGGCGACGTCACCAGTGACTCCCTGATCGTGCAGAACCTCCCCACCCGGTCGCTCGACGGTGGCGGCAGCGGCTCGACCCAGGTCATCGACCCGTCGGCCGAGGCGGTGGTCAGCTCAGGCTTCGCCGGGTCGCGGCCGGCCAAGCGGGCCGCCGGCGAGATCCGGGTGCTGGTGCAGAACGGCGTCGGGACCCCCGGGCTCGGGGAGATCGCCCGTACGGCACTCGTGAAGGAGGCGCTCTCGTTCATCAACGGCGGCAACGCGACTTCGTTCGGCTACGCGACGTCGAAGATCCTGATCAGCGACGTGGGCTCACCGGCTCGGGCGCAGGGCTCGGCTGTGGCCAAGGCACTCGGACTCCCCGAGTCGGACATCGAGGTCGCGGCCACGGGTCAGTCGCTGGCTGACGTGATCGTGGTTCTGGGAGCCGACTTCAAGCCGTGAGACCCTTGGACGTGCAACCGGTCGCACCACCAGCGAATCCGGACCCCCGAACGAAGGTCTACCCGTGACTGCTTCACCCGAGGCGCTGGCGCTCGTCGCCGTCGCCGCATCCGCCGCGTCCGACAAGCTGGCCGAGAACATCATGGCGTTCGACGTGAGCGAGCAGCTCGTCATCACCGACGCGTTCGTCATCTGCTCGGCGGCCAACGACCGCCAGGTGGCGGCCATCGTCGACTGGATCGAGGAGCGTGCGCGCGTGGAGCTCGGCCAGAAGCCGCTGCGCCGTGAGGGCGACCGCGACGCCCGCTGGGTCTTGCTCGACTACGGCGACGTCGTGGTCCACGTCCAGCACGTCGAGGAGCGGGTCTACTACTCCCTCGAGCGGATCTGGAAGGACTGCCCGGCCATCCCGCTTCCCGCCGAAGTACAGGCCTCCGCCTGAACGGGCACCGGGTCGTCCTGTGGCGGCACGGTCGCACCGCCTGGAACGACGAAGGCCGGTTCCAGGGCCAGACCGACGTCCCGCTCGATCCCATCGGACGGGCCCAGGCCGAGCGTGCCGCCCGGCTGCTCGCAGCGCTGGAGCCGCACGCCGTCGTCTCGTCGGACCTCGTGCGCACCCGTGACACCGCTGCGCCGCTGGCAGCCCTGACCGGCCTCGACGTCGGGGTGGACGAGCGGCTTCGCGAGACCTTCGCAGGGGACTGGCAGGGGCGGTTGTCGACCGAGATCGAGGCGAGCGACCCCGAGACCCTCGCGGCGTGGCGATCGGGTGCCGACGTGCGGCCCGGGGGCGGCGAGACCCGCAGCGAGATCGCCGACCGGGCCGAGCGTGCCGTCGAGGCCGCACTGGAGGACGTCCCCGCCGCGGGCGTACTCGTCGTGGTGACCCACGGTGGCACCGCCCGCACCCTCATCGGCCGCTATCTCGGTCTGCCCGTCGAGCGCTGGCACGTCGTCGGTGGGCTGGCGAACTGCTCGTGGTCGGTGCTCGAGCAGGCAAGGGCGTCGGCCGGCCGGCCGGAGTTCTGGCGACTGGTCGAGCACAACGCAGGCACCCTGCCCGAGCCGGTCATGGGCGACGGCGAATAGCCGGTTTCCGTACCGGGCCCGGCACGGGCTATCCTTTCGACCGCTCCACCGGGCCACGGCCCGTGTCGAGTGCGGGGCCATAGCTCAGTTGGTAGAGCACCTGGCTGGCAGCCAGGGGGTCTGGGGTTCGAGTCCCCATGGCTCCACCGCACCGCAGACGTCCGGCTCACCGGGTCGACCCTCCCGGCTGGTCGGGCGTTCTGCGTATTTTCAGGTACGGCGCGCCTGGTTAAGCCAACCCGCGCGAGCGCCGACACTAGAGCCGTGGCAGAACTGACCGAAGCGGCGCCCGCTCTGAAGCCGCCGGTGGCCCAGGGCCGCGAAGCGCGCTACGCCACCGCCGTGGGTTCGGAGCTACCCGCGGTCACCGGGCTGCTGTCAGCCCTCTTCGTCGTCGTCGCCGCCATGCACCCGTTCCTGCTGACAGGAACGCCGCGGGTCGTTATGACGATCATGGCGGTCGCGACGTCGCTGGTCTTCCTCGGGCTCTGCGCTTGGGTGTGCCGGCACCAGCTCTCCGGCTCTGTCGCACTGGTGACGATCAGCCTGGTGTGCCTCCTGGTGGCGGCCAACGCGATCACCCAGATGTCGCTGGCGCACCAGCCGTTCGAGTCGAGCAGCGTGCTGCTGATCATCGCGGGGACCGGCGTGGCGGTGCTCTCGCTGCGCTGGTTCGCGGGCACCGTCACGGTGATCGCCGCGTCATGGGCGGTGGAGTTCCGGACCTTCCCGATCGCCGACCGACAGCACTGGTACGGGGCGGTGGCGCTCGCGCTGCTGCTGGCGGCGGCGTCGAACCAGGTGCGCAGGACCGGCATCGACCGGCTCGCTGCCGCACTCGAGGCCGCCGAACGATCGGCCGTCGAGGACGGGCTCACTGGTCTGCTGAACCGCCGCGGACTCGTGCTCGTAGGAGAGCAGATCGTCGCGACCGCCCGGCGCGCGGGCAACGCGGTGCATTGTCTGTTCATCGACATCGACGGGCTCAAAGAGGTCAACGACCGCGAAGGGCACAGCGCCGGCGACATGGTGCTGGTGGCCGTGGCGGACGCCCTGCGCCAGTCCGTGCGAGCGGGTGACGTCGTGGCCAGGTGGGGCGGCGACGAGTTCGCGGTCATCGGTCCCGGCCCGGGCACGGCGCCGATCGACATGGAGCTACGGATCGCCGGCCGGGTGAGCGACCTGCCGCCCGAAGGCGTACGCGACTGGCAGCCGTTGGTCAGTGTCGGCTCGGCGATGCTGACCCCTTGGGACGACGGCGACCTGTCGAGCCTGCTCGACGCGGCCGACCGGGAGATGTACCGCCGGCGTGCCTTGCGTCGCACGCTCAACCCGAACACGCACGCCAAGCCGGCAGCTGCCGCCGAGGCTCAGGACTGACACGCAACCGCAAGGTCGCGGTTCACCAGGAACGTCTCGGAGTACAACGTGAAGAAGACCCGCCGCTCCTGGCCCGACTCCGGCACGAGGGCTTCGAGGTCCAGCGAGAGTGTGGGGCCGCCACCGAAGCACAGGGTGCCCTCGGGTACGTGAAAGCTCAGCGTCGCTGACGCCACGCCGGCAGCGTCCGGGACGACCCAACGGCCGTCGAGCTGCGGGCGGAGCGGCGGGTACGCGGTCGAGGCCGACGGCAGGAACCGCACCTGGCGAACGTGACCGGGTGGCAGGTAGGCGTCGAGCCGGGTCGTCAGGGTGCGGGTGACCGGGTCGAACGACGCGTGCGGCTGCTCGCTGAGCAGGACCGGTGACGCCACCCCGCCGCAGGCTCGCACCATGAGGTCCTTGAGCGTGGCGGCGGCATCCGGGGCGAGCGGGATCGGCCCGAACAACCAGGGGTCCGGCCGGTCGGTCGCAGGCGGTGCCCGGTCGGGCCCGACCGTGGCGAGCAGGCCGAACGGCGTCTGGCTCGTGTCCGGCGGAAGGCGGGTCTGGTCCCACGAGGGGCAGCGGCGCAGCACGAGGTGGGTGCGAACCGACGTGGTCTGCGACGCCGGAGCAGCGGCCTCGATCGCGGTCGCGACCTCGTCGACGTCCTCGACGGCCGGCAACCGCAGCCAACCGGGCGCCCGGCCCGAGTTGCTGACGTTCAGGACGAGGTCGAGCTCCGGTCGGTGCGGGTCGACGACCCCCGTCACGCTGGTCACGCTCAGCGCCCTCGCAGCCAGGTGGGCACTGCACAGCCGGGTCACCTCGTCGGCCCAGACGGCTCCCGCCGCCCCCAGCCCGATGTCCCGCTCGGCGCTGCGGCCGCCGTCGGTCACCTCGATGTGGGCCCGGACGTCGGCCGGTTGGGCCGGCAGGGTCAACAGGGTGCAGTCGACGACGACGTTGACCTGTGTCGTCCTGGCCCGGTCGCCGGTTCGCAGGACCGGGACGATCGGCGCAGCGCCGATGCCGAGCCCGGTCAGCCGGGTGATGGTCGTGGACGTCACGCCGGGCGTCGCCGCCACAGTGAGCTGCAGCTGCACGATGGTGGCGTCGGCGGCGATCGACGGCGCCCCGAGCTGCATCGACGCACCGCCGTCGTCGAGTGCGGTGGCGGTGAAGGACAGGGCTGGGATCGTCGGCGGACGCTGGGCGTAGGACTGGATCCCGAAGGCGGTGAGCACCACGAGTGCGATCCCTGCACCGGACGCCGCCCGACGCGTTCCCGGCGGGAGCCGGTTCCAGCGCCGGGCCCAGCCGCCGAAGACTGGCGGCCGGGCCCGGCGGCCGCCCGGCGGCTCCGCGCGTCCGGACGTGAGGACGTCCTCGTCGGCGGCGGACCCGGTCATCCTCCTAAGGTAAGTGGCGCGGGGATGTTGCGCTCAGGGATGTCCGGGCAAGTGGCCGGCGGCCGGCGAAGGGATGGCTGTGGTGGTGCGGTCGGTGCTCGTCTTCGGCGACTCGCTGACCTTCCACGGGCCCGAGCGGCCGATGCCGGTGCGTGACGAACGGCTGTTCCCGCAGGTGCTCGCCGCCGCCCTGGGCGGGCCGGTGTCGATCGACCTCGTCGCGCGGCTGGGCTGGACCTCGAGGGACGCGTGGTGGGCCCTCACGAAGGACCCGGTGGTGGCCGGCTTGTACGCACCACGCGCCGACGCGCTGGTCCTGGCCGTGGGCCAGATGGACCAGCTGCCGGCGGCGGTCCCCACCTACCTGCGGGAGGGCATCGCGTACCTGCGGCCGGGGTCGCTGCGCCGTCGGGTGCGGGCGGGGTACGTCGCGGCGGCGCCCCGGGTGATCCGGGTGACGGGCGGCCCGTGGCGGCAGCTGCCGCAGGCGGCCACCGACACGTACCTGCGCCGGGTGGTGCAGGCAGTGCGGTACCTGCGGCCGGGCCTGCCCGTGGTGCTGCTGGGGCCGTCGCCGCACGCCGCCCGGTCGTACCCGTCCGCTCGGCAGCACGGCCCGGCCGTCGAGGCGTCGCGCAGGTTCGCCGCGGCGGAAGGGCTGGGCTGGGTCGACCTCGACCCGATCGTCGGTCCGTCGCTCGCCGCAGGCACCGGCAACCCGGACGGCATGCACTGGGGCTGGGCGGTCCACGAGCAGGTGGGGACCGCCCTCGCACTCGAGCTGGGTCGGCTCGGCCTCCGCTGATCCGCCCGGCCACAACGCGTCCGGTGGTCGCGGGGACACACTCTGTGAGTTCTTGCTCCGGACGGGAGCCTTGTCCGGAGATTGTTCTCGTCTTGTGCTGGCGGCCACCCCGATCGTGTGCGAAGGTCCGATCTATTCCTGCCCACCCTTACCGGGAGCACCTTGATGCGACGAACCACTGTGAGAACGGCGGGACTCGCGGCCACCGCCGTAGCCGCCCTCCTCGTCACGACCCCCCAGCTCGCCTCTGCGACCGCACGACACACCCCGTTGTCGGTCACGC
Organism: Actinomycetes bacterium; assembly: GCA_038210415.1. GTDB lineage: Bacteria > Actinomycetota > Actinomycetes > Prado026 > Prado026 > JBBQWS01. The sequence continues at coordinate 50,231 of JBBQWS010000014.1, read as the reverse complement.
GCCAGGCGACCGCCAAGGCCGCAGCCGCGGCGACCGCTGACTCCGGTGGGGAGGACGAGAGCCACAACTCGCTCGTCGCCACCGAGGAGTGGACCGAGGCACGTACCGCCCCCGGCATCGTCGCGCCTGGCGCTTACGGCGCCGCGTACGCCGCGCTCAAGAACCTTCCGGCCACGAGCGGCAGCTACACGCACGTGACCCGCAAGCCGTACAACTCCGACGACCCGCGCTACCGCGACTACGCGTCGAACTCCTCCGGCGGCGCCGGCAGGGTGACCGGTCGCACGACCGGGCTGGCCTCCGACAGCGAAGGCTACGTCTACGCGGCCGGCGCGAACGGCGGCGTCTGGCGCTCCTCGACCGGCGGCGGTCACTGGACGCCGATCGCCGACAACCTGCCGTCGTTGTCCTCCGGCGACCTCGAGCTCGACTCAGCCGGGCGCCTCTGGTACGCAACAGGCGAGGCGAACACGGGCGCGACCAGCTACGTCGGGGCGGGCGTCTTCGTGCTCAGCAACCCGCGCAGCGGCAGCTTCTCGGCCAGCGGCCGGGTCGGTGGCGACGAGCTCGAGAGCACCATCATCAACGCCCTGCGGTTCGCTCCCGGCACGGTCTACGCCGCCACGAGCCGCGGCGTCTGGAAGCACTCCACCGTGACCCTCGCGGGCGCGTGGACGCTCGTCTACGCCCCGAACCCCGACTACCTGCCCGGCGGCTCGCTCGCGAGCGACCCGGCTGCGGCGTACAAGAACATCGCCAACGACGTCGCGATCGACCCGCGCGACCCGAGCAAGATCGTGCTCGCGCTCGGCTGGCGGGGTGGTGACGCGTACAACGGCTTCTACCGGCAGAACCCCGGCTCCTCGGCCTGGGTCCGGTTCAACCCCAAGGGCGCGATCCCGCAGAACGACGTCGGCAACGTGTCGTTCGCCTACGCGGCGGACGGCTCGAAGCTCTACGCCGTCAATGAGTCGATCCGGAACTACTTCTACAACCCGAACACCGCGCTCGGTGGCGTCTACGTCTCGGCGAACGGCTCGCCGTTCGGACCCTGGACCCTCATCGCCGACTCGGCGAAGCTGAAGGCCTCCGGCTCGGCTCTGCAGGATCCGGGCTACCAGCCAGGGATCCAGGCCTGGTACAACCAGTCGCTCCGCGTCGACCCTCAGGACCCGCAGCACGTGCTCGTCGGGCTCGAAGAGGTCTTCGAGTCGCGTGACGGTGGCGCGACGTTCAAGGCTGTCGGGCCGTACTGGAACTTCGGCTTCCCGTGCTGGTCGCTCGACCCGACCAAGCAGAGCGGCGACTGCCCGCAGACCACCCACCCCGACCAGCACTCCGCGACGTTCGGGTTCTACGGCGGCAAGGCGTGGGAGTTCGTGGGCAACGACGGTGGCGTCTACCGCCGTCCGGTCGACGGCGACACCAACGTCGACGGCCACGCGACTGACTGGGTCAGCCTCAACGACGGCACGATGGACTCCCTGCAGTACTACTCGGTGGGCGTCGGTACCGACCCGGCCGGTGGCGGTGTCGCAGTCAGCGGCGGCCTGCAGGACAACGGTCAGTCGATCCTGCGAGCCGGCGACAAGGTCATGGGCTCGAACTTCGGTGGCGACGGTGGCGACACCCTCGTCGACCCGAACAACGGGTGCAACATCGTGGCTGAGTACGTCTACCTGTCCATGCGTGTGACGAACAACTGCAACGCTAACCAGGGCGACGGATCGCCTGAGCAGTCGACGTCGCGCGACATCGACCCGCAGGACCCGAACCCGCGGTTCATCGCCCCGATGTCGCCGGACACCAAGGACATCAACACCTGGGTGGCCGGTGGTGAGTTCGTCTGGGTCCAGACGAACGGCTTCGCGATCCAGACCGCTGCCGAGTGGACCCCGGTCTTCGACCTGGGTGCCGGTCACTCCGCCACGTCGATCAGCGTGTCGGGCGGCAAGGCCTACGTCGGGTGGTGCGGCCCCTGCAACAGCATCGGCTTCACCCGCGGCATCGCGGTCGGCAACACCGACGGCTCGGGCTGGTCGCAGCTGACCCTCCCGGCCGACGGCAGCGTCGTCCCGAACCGCTACGTAGCCGGCGGCGCCGTAGACCCGGCGAACCCGAACCATGCGTTCGTCGCGTTCAGCGGGTTCTCGCGGAGCTGGACCGAGGGCCCGGGTGCGGGCGTCGGCCACGTCTTCGAGACCACGGACGCGGGCGCCACGTGGAAGGACGTCTCGGCGAACCTGCCGGACATCCCGACCAACCACCTGGCGCTGACGGCGGGCGGCTCGCTCGTCGCTGGTACCGACATGGGAGTCGTCGTGCGGCCGGCTGGTTCCACCAAGTGGTCGCGGCTCGGGACGAACTTCCCGACCACGACCGTGACCGACGTCGAGGTCTCGGCGAACGGGCTGCTCTACGTCGCGACGCACGGTCGTGGCATCTGGTCGACCAGGCTGGGCCGCCTGGCCTGACCGGTCGTGCGTGGGGGGCGGTGGCCCGGGCTCCGAAAGGGGTCCGGGCCACTGTTGGCTCCGCCGCTGCGCTACCCTCGCCCTATGCGTACGGACATGCTCCTTACCGGGCCGCGTTGACCTGAGCACGATGTCAGCGCGGCGACCCCTCCTCTGCGAGGGGTTTCTTCATGTCCGGCACCAGACGAGGCGAGGAAGACGATGACCGAGACCACCGACCGTTCGGCCGACCCCGTGGCCGTAGCTGCGCCGTTCCGGTACACCGCACAGCTCGCCGACCGGCTGGAGACGCGCTGGCAGGACCGCTGGGAGGCCGAGCACACGTTCGAGGCCCCGAACCCGGCCGGCCCGCTGGCGGACCCCGGCAAGGTGGCTGAGCGGCCCAAGGTCTATGTGCTCGACATGTTCCCCTACCCGTCCGGCACCGGCCTGCATGTCGGGCACCCGCTGGGCTACATCGCGACGGACGTGGTGGGGCGCTACAAGCGGATGACCGGGCACAACGTGCTGCACGCTCTGGGCTACGACTCGTTCGGCCTGCCGGCTGAGCAGTACGCCGTGCAGACCGGGCAGCACCCCCGGGTCACCACCGACGCGAACGTCGCGAACATGCGCCGGCAGCTACGCCGGATCGGGCTGGCTCACGACCCGCGGCGCAGCATCGCCACCACCGACGTCGAGTTCTACCGCTGGACCCAGTGGATCTTTCTGCAGGTGTTCAACTCGTGGTACGACCACGAGGCGGGTCGGGCCCGTCCCATCGCCGAGCTCGTCGCTGCTTTCGAGACCGGTGCGCGCCCGACCCCCGGCGGCCGCGCCTGGGCGGACCTCACCGACCGCGAACGACGCGAAGCCGTCGACGCGCAGCGGCTGGCGTACCTCTCCGAGGCGCCGGTCAACTGGTGCCCTGGACTGGGCACGGTGCTGGCCAACGAGGAGGTTTCCGCCGACGGCCGCAGCGATATCGGCAACTTCCCCGTCTTCAAGCGCAGCATGCGCCAGTGGATGATGCGGATCACCACGTACGCGGACCGGCTGATCGACGACCTCGACCGTCTCGACTGGCCCGAGTCCATCAAGATCATGCAGCGCAACTGGATCGGCCGCTCCGAGGGTGCGCAGGTCGAGTTCGCCGTCGCGGGCGCCGACCCAGCGCGGAGCCTGAGCGTCTTCACGACGCGACCGGACACGTTGTTCGGGGCCACGTTCATGGTGGTCGCTCCCGAGCACGCCCTGCTGTCCGGTGCCCTGCCCGCGGCCTGGCCGGACGGGACGAACCCACGCTGGACGGCTGGGGCGGCCGACCCCGCCGAGGCGGTGGCTTCTTACCGGGCGCAGGCCGCCGGCAAGACCGATCTCGAACGGCAGAGCGAGCGCGACAAGACCGGTGTCTTCACGGGCCTGTTCGCGGTCAACCCTGCCACCGGCAGCGCGGTGCCGGTCTTCGCTGCCGACTACGTCCTGATGGGCTACGGCACGGGCGCGATCATGGCCGTGCCCGGCCAGGACGAGCGCGACTGGGCCTTCGCCGAGGCGTACGACCTGCCCGTCGTGCGCACGGTCCAGCCGGTCGACGGCTTCGTCGACGCCGGCGGCAAGGCGTTCACCGGTGACGGCCCGGCGATCAACAGCGGCTTCCTCGACGGGCTCGCCGTCGTCGAGGCCAAGGCGACGATGACGCAGTGGCTGGTCGACCGGGGCACCGGGGTCGGCACGATCACGTACAAGCTGCGCGACTGGCTGTTCTCGCGTCAGCGCTACTGGGGCGAGCCGTTCCCGATCGTCTACGACGAGACCGGGCTGCCGATCGCCCTGCCCGAGTCGATGCTGCCGGTGGAGCTGCCTGAGCTGGCCGACTTCAGCCCGACGGCGCTGGCCCCCGACGACGAGCTGTCGCAGCCGATCCCGCCGCTGGGCCGGGTCACCGAGTGGGTCGACGTCGAGCTCGACCTGGGCGACGGGCCGCGGCCGTACCGGCGCGAGCTGAACGTCATGCCGCAGTGGGCCGGCTCGTGCTGGTACGAGCTGCGCTACCTCGACCCGACGAACACCGAGGCGTTCGTCGATCCCGAGGTCGAGCGTTACTGGATGGGCCCGAAGTCGCCGGGTGACGTCGGTGGCGTCGACCTGTACGTCGGTGGAGTCGAGCACGCCGTCCTGCACCTGCTGTACTCCCGTTTCTGGCACAAGGTGCTGTTCGACCTGGGGCACGTGTCGAGCGAGGAGCCGTTCCGTCGGCTGTACAACCAGGGCTACATCCAAGCCTTCGCCTACACCGACGAACGCGGCCAGCACGTCCCGGCCGAGGAGGTGACCGAGGACCCGCGGGAGCCGGGTCGCTACCTCTGGCAGGGCCAGGTCGTTGAGCGCGAGTACGGGAAGATGGGCAAGTCGCTGAAGAACTCCGTGACCCCCGACGACATGTGCCGCGACTACGGCGCCGACACCTTGCGCGTGTACGAGATGTCGATGGGGCCGCTGGACGTGAGCCGACCCTGGGAGACCAGGGCGGTCATCGGCTCGTTCCGGTTCCTGCAGCGAGCGTGGCGCTGCGTGGTCGACGAGGCCAGCGGCCGCGCGCTCGTCGTCGACGAGCCTGCCGACGAGGCCACCCGTCGGATCGTCGCCCGCACCGTCGACGGGGTCGCCCGAGACATGGAGGGCATGCGGTTCAACACCGCGGTCGCCAAGCTGATCGAGCTGACGAATGCCCTCACCAAGCTGCCGGTCGTACCCCGCGAGGCCGCCGAGCCGCTCGTGCTGATGCTGGCGCCGCTGGCCCCGCACGCCGCCGAGGAGCTGTGGTCGATCCTCGGGCACGACAGCACGCTGGCGTACGCGCCGTTCCCGGTCGCCGACCCGGCGCTGCTGGTCGACGAGCTCGTGACGTGCGTCGTGCAGGTGTCCGGCAAGGTCAAGGCGCGGCTCGAGGTAGCGCCGACCATCGGCGCCGACGAGCTGGAGACGCTGGCCCTGGCCGATCCGTCGGTCGTCACCTCCCTGGACGGTCGGGGCGTGGCGAAGGTCGTCGTGCGGGCGCCGAAGCTCGTCAACATCGTTCCCGCTCCGTAGCCGATAGCCTTCCCAGCATGGCCGGAAACGTCGCGATCGTCACCGACTCGACGGCGTACCTGCCGGTGGGTCGGGCCGACCAGTGGGGCATCGCCGTGGTCCCGGTGCAGGTGATCATCGGGGGTACGGCATACGACGAAGGGGTCGGGGTCTCGTCGGACGTCGTCGCGGCGGCCCTGCGGGAGTGGCGACCTGTGACGACGTCGCGCCCGACGCCGCAAGCCTTCCTCGACATCTACAACCGCGCGGCCGACCTTGGCGCGGTCGGGGTCGTCTCGGTCCACCTCTCGGCCGACATGTCGGGCACGCTCGGGTCGGCCCAGTTGGCCGCGCGCGAGGCCCAGCTTCCGGTCCTGGTTCTCGACTCCCGCACGCTGGGCATGGCCATGGGGTTCGCCGTGCTCACCGGCGCGGAGGTTGCCGCGGCCGGCGGTTCCCTCGTCGAGGTGGCCGCCGCGGTCACCGCCCGCTGCGAGTCGTCGTCGGCGTTCTTCTACGTGGACACGTTGGAGTACCTCCGCCGCGGCGGCCGGATCGGCGCCGCGGCCGCGCTCGTCGGGTCCGCGTTGTCGGTCAAGCCTCTGCTGCACCTCGTCGACGGTCGGATCGCCCCGCTGGAAAAGGTGCGCACGACGTCCAAGGCGTTGGCCCGACTGGAGGAGATCGCCGCCGACGCTGCCGGGAGCCGCCCGGTCGACCTTGCCGTCCACCACTTGGCGAGCCCGCTGCGAGCCGAGCAGCTCGCCGAACGGCTGCTCGCTCGGGTGCCCGGCGTGCGCGACCTGCGGGTGAGCGAGGTCGGGGCGGTCGTCGGTGCCCACGTCGGTCCGGGGATGATCGCCGTCGCAGTCAGCCCGGTGTGATCTCCCGTTGGACGCGAGCGCTCCCGCCGGTCTCGCGCTGGCTGCGGTGTCGGGGTACGTCGTCGGGTCGATCTCGCCCGCGTCGCTGATCGCGCGGGCTCGAGGCATCGACCTACGGGCGTTCGGGTCCGGCAACCCGGGTGCGACGAACGCCGGCCGGGTGATGGGGCGCGGGGTCGGCGTGGTGGTCGCTGTGCTCGACGTCCTCAAAGGGCTGGTGCCGGCGTTGGTGTTCGGCTCGATTGCCGGTCCCGGTGCCGCCATGGTGGCCGGCGTGCTCGCCGTGCTGGGGCACTGCACGTCCCCGTGGCTACGGGGCCGCGGTGGCAAGGGAGTCGCGACGTCGTTCGGTGCCATGCTCGGCGTGGCGCCGCTGTGGGCGGTCGCGGCGCTCGTGGTCTTTGCAGTCGTGTTCGCGCTGACCCGCTGGGTCGCGGCGGCTTCGGTGGCTGCTGCGCTGTCTCTGGTGGTCCTCGGTGTGCTCGGCTGGTTCCGCGCCTCGTCGACCATGCCCGGATGGCGGCTCAGCTGGGCGGTTGCCCTCGCGGGGATCGTGGTGGTTCGCCATCGACGCAACCTGGTCTCCGGGGCCCGCAGGCGTCCGAAACCAGGGTGAACGAATTCCGAGAATGCGTCCTGGGCAGTGTTCGACCGCACGGGGGATCACTACCTGAATGAGCGAGCTCGGGCGGCACATCGGCGCGTGATGATCCGACTCATCGGCTGGCAGCGATCCTCACGACGGCGCTCTGCGCATTGATCCAGGCGAAGGCTTGGCATCCGGGCGTGACGACGACCTTTCGCGTTGCGGTGGCCACGGGGACCTCTTTCACGACACCAGACGGAAACGACGGTCTGACCGATACAAGGACGCCGTGGCGCGGCCAGAGCGGTGCTGCTCGCCGTCCACGTCGAGACCGGTGTTCCGGTCAGCGCGCCGGCCGCCTTCCACAGACCTGAGTTGTCCACCGAGAGAGTAGTCGGGCCTCCTGCTCATCGCGCAGCCGAGCAGGCTGGTCGGCATGGCAGCCGCTCGCTCGTTCGCGCGTCGCGCCCGGGACCGGGCGGCGATCGGCGAGCGGCTGGCTCGGCTGTTCGGCGTCGACGGCCAGGCGCTCTCAGCTCCCGCGGCGTTCGATCCTGAGGCGTTCGATCCTGATGGCAGCCGCCCCTCCGACGCTCACCTCGCCTCACCGCGGCTGAACCCCGCTGCGGTCGCTGCGATCGCCGCGGTGGTCGCGCTCGGGGTGGCCTGGGCGGCGTGGCTGCTGCTGCGGTCCAGCCCCCAGCAGCAGGTGGGAGCGCCCGGGCGGGTTCCGGTGCAGGTCGCCGGGGTGGTCGCCAGCTCCGGGACGGGAACCGCTGCCACCGCCTCGGCTTCCGGGGCAGCTGCGGCTTTCGTGGTGGTGCACGTCGCGGGCCGGGTGCGCCACCCAGGACTGGTGCGGCTCGGCGCCGGTTCCCGGGTCGCCGACGCGCTGGTCGTGGCCGGAGGTCCGCTGCCCGGGGTCGACCTGACCACCATCAACCTCGCGCGGGTCCTGGTCGACGGCGAACAGGTGCTGGTCGGCGTCGCCGGGGGCTCCGCCGCAGGCGTGACCGGCACCGGCCCGGGCGGCGGGGCCACCACAGGGGCTGTCGACCTCAACGCCGCCAGCCTGGACCAGCTCGAGGCACTGCCCGGGGTGGGTCCTGTCCTTGCCCAACGGATCATCGACTTCCGTTCCACGCACGGGCGCTTCACCAGTGTCGACGAATTGCGGGAGGTCTCCGGCATCGGCGACCGGAAGTTCACCGACATCTCGGCGAAGGTCCGGGTCGGATGAGCCGATGGCGGGCACTGGACGGCCTCGACGTCAGGCTGCTCCCGGCTGCGGTGGGCTGCTGGCTGGCCGGGCTGATCACGACCCAGGTTCCGGCCGGGTGGGGATTCGCAACGGTCTGCTCCGCCGCCGCCGCCGTCGTCTGGGTGGCGGGTCGTTCGGCGAACCGTCCCGCGTGGTGGCTCGGCGTGCTGTCAGCCCTTGTCTGCGCGGCTGGCGTGGGGCTCGGGGGTGCGTCGCGGGTCCACACGCTGACGGCCGACCCCGTCGTCGGCCTCGCCCAGCAGCGTGCCGTGGGAACGGCCGAGCTGGTGCTCACCGGCGACCCCGTGCGCCGCAAGCCCGCCGTCTCGGGGAACATCCTGGCTGCGGACGGTTGGGTGATCCGGGCCCGGCTCGAGCGGCTCGACGCCCGCGGCAGCCGGTTCGACCTACGCGTCCCGGTGCTGCTGCTCGCGAGCTCGGCCCGGTGGTCGGGCCTGCTGCCCAGCCAGCGGGTCCGTTGTGTCGTACGGCTGGCGCCCCCGGGCGCGGGGGAGCCCGTCTCCGCGATCGCGTCCGTCCAGGGCCAGCCCGAGCTCGTCGGCGGGCCGTCCCTACCGCAGCGGTTGGCGGGGCGCATGCGGTCCGGGCTCCGGGCGGCGGTGTCCGGGCTGGCCCCTGACGAGCGTGGACTCGTTCCCGGTCTGGTGGTGGGCGACACCTCCGCCGAACCCGCCCAGCTCACGCAGGCCTTCCAGGCAGCCGGGATGACCCACCTCACGGCGGTGTCCGGGTCCAACGTCGCGTTCATCCTGGCCGCCATCTTGTTGATCGCCCGCTGGTGCGGCGTACGCGGGCGCCTGCTCGGCTGGTGCGCCGCGGTGGGGCTCGGGGGGTTCGTCGTCCTCGTCCGGCCCGAGCCGAGCGTGCTTCGGGCCGCTGTCGTGGGGCTGGTCTCCCTGGTCGCCTTGGCGCGCGGGTCGAACAGCGGGGCCGAGGACCGGCCGGGAAGTCGAGGCGTCCCTGCTCTCCTCGGCTGCACCGTGGTGCTGCTCCTGGTCGACCCGTTCCTCGCCAGGGCGCCAGGGTTCGCCCTCTCGGTTCTCGCTTCCGGTGGGCTGCTCGTCCTGGCGCCGGGTTGGCGCGAGCGCCTCGGTCGACGCATGCCGGCGGCAGTGGCCGACGCGATCGCCGTACCGTGCGCCGCGCAGGCGGCGGTGGCCCCCGTCCTCCTGCTGCTGAGCCCGTCGGTCAGCCTTGTCGCCATCCCCGCCAACGTCCTCGCCGCGATCGCCGTCGCTCCGGCCACGGTGCTCGGGGTCGCGGCGGCCGTGGTGGCCCCGGTGCTCCCTGGCATCGCAGCCGGGATGGCACACCTGGCGGCAGTGCCCGCGACCTGGATCGTCTGGGTGGCCCGAGGGTCGGCCGGGCTCCCGTTCGGGGCTCTGGCCTGGCCAGCGGGGATTCCTGGGGCCCTGCTGCTGACGGTCGTCCTGCTCGGGTTCACCCGGTTCGTCCGGTTCGCCAGAGCCCGCCCACGGGCCGTCGCTGCGCTGGCCGCCGTCGGGGTCGCGATCTGGGTCGTGCCCCTGCCCGGCCAGACTGCTTGGCCACCACCGGGTTGGCTGGCCGTGGCCTGCTCGGTGGGGCAGGGAGACGCCCTCGTGATCGCATCGGGCCCCGGTGAGGCGGTGGTCGTCGACGCCGGACCGGACCCGACCGCTATCGACCGCTGCCTGCGTGACCTTGGGGTCCGGCACATCCCGCTGCTCGTCCTCACTCACTTCCACGCCGACCACGTCGAGGGCCTGCCCGGGCTCCTGCACGGTCGGCAGGTCGACGAGGTCGAGGTCACGCCGCTGACCGAGCCGGCCGACGAGGCCGCCCGCGTCAGGAGCTGGACGGATGACGCCCAGGTCCCGCTGACGTTGGCGGCGGCCGGCGAGCAGCGGTCCGTGGGTTCCGTCCGTTGGACGGTGCTCTGGCCTCGACGCCTGATTCACAGCGGCGGTTCGCCACCGAACAACGCGAGCGTGGTGCTGTCGATGACCACTCAAGGGGTGGTCTTCCTGCTCACCGGCGACATCGAGCCCGCCGCACAGCAGGCCCTGCTCGCGGACCCGGGCAGCCTCGTGGCCGACGTGCTCAAGGTCCCGCACCACGGTTCGCGCAACCAGGATCCAGCGTTGGTCAGGGTGGTCATGCCGCGGCTCGCGCTCGTCTCGGTCGGGGTGGGCAACCCCTACGGCCACCCGGCGGAGTCGACGCTCGCCCTCGTCCGTTCGGCCGGCGCCGTGGTCGACCGCACCGACACCGATGGCGACATCGCGGTGCTCGGCCCTCGCGACTCGCTCCGGATGGTCGCGCGGGGTCCGCCGTGACAGGGCCGGGTGACATGCTGGTCTCCTATGCCTGCGATCCCGCTTCCGCCGTCCGTGACCCTGGTCAGCGGTCCGGAAGAACTGCTCGCCGACCGCGCGGTCTCCGCCCTGGTCGCCAGGGTGCGGCTGGTCGAGCCCACGGCTGATGTACGGCGGCTTACGGCCGCGGAGGTCGAGCCGGCTCGACTGCGCGAGCTGACGAGTCCGTCGCTCTTCGGCGACCGTACGGTCCTGATCATCGACCAGGCGCACGAGCTGACGGCCGAGCCGGCCGCCGCCGTGGCTGACTACATCAGGGATCCCGTCGACGAGGTCACCCTGGTTCTCGTCCACTCCGGTGCGGCCAACCGGGCCAAGGCGGTGCTCGAGGCGTGCAAGGCGGTGAACGCGGCGCAGGTGAGCTGCCCGAAGATGACCAGGCTGTCGGACCGGGTCGACTTCGTCCGGTCCGAGGCCCGCGCGGCCGGACGCCCACTGGGCGACGACGGCGCCCGGGCCCTCGTCGACGCGGTCGGAAGCGACCTGCGCGAGCTGGCCGCCGCCTGCTCCCAGCTGGTCGCGGACACCGAGGGTTCGATCACCCCCGCGGTCGTCAACCGCTACTACGCCGGACGCGCCGAGGTCACCAGCTTCCAGGTCGCCGACCTGGCGATGGAAGGACGCACCGCAGATGCGCTGAAGCAGCTGCGCTACGCGTTGGCCTGCGGGGTCGCCCCCGTGCTGGTCACCAGCGCACTGGCAGCCGGCTTGCGCTCGATCATCCGGCTCGGGTCGGCGACCAGCAACGCGAGCTCCGGCAACCTGGCCCGTGACCTCGGGATGCCGCCCTGGAAGATCGACGTCGTCCGCAAGCAGCTCAGAGGCTGGTCGCCGGACGGGCTGGCCGTGGCCGTTGCGGCCGTCGCCCAGGCCGACGGCGCCGTGAAAGGCATGGGCGGGGCCGGCGATCCGGGGTACGCGTTGGAGAAGGCCGTGGTCTCGATCACGTCGGCCCGCTCCTGACCCCACCCCGGTTGGTGGGGTCGGCCCCGGAACATGACGAAGGCGCCGTCCCCGGGTGCGGGGGAGCGACGCCTTCGAGTGAGGTGCGGGACGGCTAGGCCGAGATGCTGTCGAGCTGCTTGGCGAGCGCGGACTTGCGGTTGGCTGCCTGGTTCTTGTGGATGACGCCCTTGCTGGCGGCCTTGTCGAGCTTCTTCGACGCGTCGCGTAGGGCGGCGGTCGCCGCCACGGTGTCGCCGGCGTCGGCAGCAGTACGGAACTTCTTCACAGCCGTCTTGAGCGAGGACTTGGTCGCCTTGTTGCGCAGGCGAGCCTTCTCGTTCGTCAGGTTGCGCTTGATCTGGGACTTGATGTTTGCCACGAAGTCAACCTCGGTGATCTGTCGGGAGCCCGGAAGGGCGGTGCGGACGCGCGCGAACTGCACGCGCACGCGAAGACCTAAGGTATCAGCGTGCGACCCGCTCCCTCAAACCGGCGGGTCAGCGCCAACCGTGCTGGCCCCGCAGTCCCTCGGTCATCTGGTCGAACCGGTCGCGATCCAGGGTCGCGCCCTCGCGCCGGACCGCGGCCGGCTCGACGGCCAGGACTCGGTCGAGCCGGACGCTGCTGACCCGGTCCTGGCCGTCCCACGCGCCGGAGCCGAGGACCAACCAGCGGGGGTCACCCTCGTGGTCCTGGCTGGACAGCATGACGACCGCCAGCTCGCCGCTACGTCCTGGCGGGTCCAGCTGACCGATCACCACCACGGGCCGGTCCTTGCCGGCGGCGGAGTCCTCCTCGTACGGCACCCAGGTCCAGACCACCTCGCCAGGGTCCGGGGCGTGGTTGTGGTTCGGTGAGTACGACAGGGCCACCCGTCCGTCGTAGTCACGGGCCTGACCGCCTCCCGCGGGAGGCGGCACACCCCCGCCCGGCCTGGGGCGGACCCCGGGCCGGGGCTGGGCCGGCTGCCCCCGAGGCAGCAGCCGACCCCGGAGCAGGTTCACCAGCCGGCGCAACATCGCCCGATCGTAGGGGGCTGCTGGGCTCGGGCGCCCGGTGCCGCGCTCCGCAGCGCACCGGCTCGTGGGACGATGGAGCCCCGCTCGTACCCGTCCCGTGAAGCCAGAGGTCAGCCAGCGTGCCGCCGAACCGTCCAGGTGCCTTGCCCCAGCCGGGTTCGACGCCGCCGGAGCTGATCCGCAACTTCTGCATCATCGCCCACATCGACCACGGCAAGTCGACCCTGGCCGACCGGATGCTCCAGCTGACCGGCGTGGTCGACCCCCGACAGATGCGCGCGCAGTACCTCGACCGCATGGACATCGAGCGCGAGCGGGGCATCACGATCAAGAGCCAGGCGGTGCGCCTGCCGTACTCCACCGGTGGGACGGCGTACGTGCTCAACCTCATCGACACTCCCGGTCACGTCGACTTCACGTACGAGGTGTCGCGGTCGCTGGCCGCCTGCGAGGGCGCGGTGCTGCTCGTCGACGCCGCGCAGGGGATCGAGGCCCAGACGCTGGCGAACCTCTACCTCGCACTCGAGAACGACCTCACGATCATCCCGGTGCTCAACAAGATCGACCTGCCGGCCGCGCAACCGGAGAAGTACGCCGCCGAGCTGGCCCACATCATCGGCTGCGACCCCGACACGGTGCTCCGGGTCAGCGCCAAGACAGGGGTCGGCGTCGGGGAGCTGCTCGACGAGGTCGTACGCCTGGTGCCGCACCCGGTCGGTGACCCGAACGCCCCAGCACGGGCGATGATCTTCGACTCGGTGTACGACACGTACCGCGGGGTCGTCACGTACGTCCGCGTGATCGACGGCGAGCTGACCACCCGCGAGAAGATCCTGATGCTCTCGACCCGGGCGACGCACGAGATGCTCGAGGTGGGGGTCATCTCGCCCGAACCGGTGGTGGCCAAGGGGCTCGGAGTCGGTGAGGTCGGCTATCTCATCACCGGGGTGAAGGACGTCCGGCAGTCCCGGGTCGGCGACACAGTGACGTCCGCTGCCAAGCCTGCGACCCAGGCGCTGGGCGGCTACCGCGACCCGGTGCCGATGGTCTTCTCCGGCCTCTACCCCATCGACGGTGACGACTACCCCGACCTGCGCGACGCGCTCGAACGGCTGCAGCTCAACGACGCCGCACTCGTCTGGGAGCCCGAGACCTCCGCGGCGCTCGGCTTCGGATTCCGCTGCGGGTTCCTCGGTCTGCTGCACCTCGAGATCGTGCGCGAGCGGCTGGAGCGCGAGTTCGACCTCGACCTGATCTCGACTGCGCCGAACGTCGTCTACCGGGTCGAGCAAGAGGACGGCAGCGAGTACGTCGTCACCAACCCCAGCGAGTTCCCGGAGGGCAAGGTCGGCATCGTCTTCGAGCCCATCGTGCGTTCGACGATCCTCGCCCCCAGCGAGTACATCGGCGCGATCATGGAGCTGTGCCAGCAGCGGCGGGGCACCCTGCTCGGCATGGACTACCTCTCCGAGGACCGCGTCGAGCTGCGCTACACCCTGCCGCTGGCCGAGATCGTCTTCGACTTCTTCGACAACCTCAAGTCCAAGACCCGGGGCTACGCCTCGCTCGACTACGAGCCGGTGGGGGAGCAGGCCGCCGATCTGGTCAAGGTCGACATCCTGCTGCAGGGAGAGGCCGTCGACGCGTTCAGCGCGATCGTGCACAAGGACAAGGCGTACGCGTACGGCGTGCTCATGACGGGCAAGCTGCGCGAACTGATCCCGCGGCAGCAGTTCGAGGTGCCGATCCAGGCCGCCATCGGGTCGCGGGTGATCGCGCGCGAGAGCATCCGGGCGATCCGCAAGGACGTGCTGGCCAAGTGCTACGGCGGTGACATCACTCGCAAGCGCAAGCTGCTCGAGAAGCAGAAGGAGGGCAAGAAGCGGATGAAGATGGTCGGGCGGGTCGAGGTCCCGCAGGAGGCGTTCATCGCGGCCCTGTCGACCGACGACCAGTCGAACCGTTCGAAGTAGGGCGGGTCGATGCGCGCCCGGTTCGCTGTCCACGCGTTCGGCGAGGTGCTGATCACGCTCGGCGTCGTCGCACTGCTCTTCGTGGGCTACCAGGTCTTCTGGACCAACATCGCGGCCGATGCCGCAGCGAGCTCGCTCTCCGACCACCTGCGCAGTGAGTGGAGCGCGTCGCCTACGGCGACCGCCGGGCCCCCAAGTGCGCCGGTCGGGTCGGCGACCCCGCCGGCGACGATCCCGGCGGGCGCGTTCGCGATCATGCGGATCCCGCGCCTGGCGGCCGACTGGCAGGAGCCCGTCCTCGAGCCGCAGGGCTCGACGATCAGCCTCGACGACCTCGCGCAGGGTGTCGTCCACTACAAGCAGACCGCCGCACCAGGCGAGATCGGCAACTTCGCGGTCGCCGGCCACCGGCAGACCCACGGCCAGCCGTTCCGGCACCTGGAACAGCTGCGACCCGGCGACCAGGTGATCGTCGAGACCCGCACCGCCGTCTACACCTACGTCATCGACAACGACCCGAACAGCGCGGCGGCGACGGTGCTGCCCAACGACGTCTGGGTGCTCGACCCGGTGCCCGGCAAGCCGGGTGCCAAGCCGACGCAGGCGATCATCACGTTGACCACGTGCACGCCGTGGTGGACCTCCACCTACCGGATGATCGCGTTCGGTCACTTGACCAGCACGGTGCCCAAAGCCTGAGGCAGGATGAGCGCATGACGGACGCGACGGTCGTGAGTGTCAACGTGGTGCACGAGCTGATCGTCGACCCCGTCGGGTCGATCGGCCGAACCGCGATCGACAAGCGGGCCGTCGACGGCGCTGTGAGCATCGACGAGTACGGCATGCACGGGGACACCGTCCTCGACCGCGAGTTCCACGGCGGGCCGGACAAGGCGGTCTACGCGTACGCCGAGGAGGACCTCGCCTGGTGGGCGGCCGAGCTGGGCCGCACGCTCAGCCCGGGCACCTTCGGCGAGAACCTCACGACGCGCGGCCTCGACGTCACACGCGCGGTCATCGGCGAGCGCTGGCAGATCGGCGACACCGTGATCGTCGAGGTCGCCGATGTGCGCATGCCGTGCGTCACCTTCCAGGCGTGGATGGGTGAGCCGCGCTGGGTCAAGCGGTTCACCGAGCACGGCGCCGCGGGTGCGTACCTGCGGGTGCTGCGGGGCGGGCCGGTCGAGGCCCGTCAGTCGATCACCGTGGTCCACCGGCCGGACCACGGCGTCACGGTGGGCGAGGTGTTTGCCGGGCGCAGGGCCGACCCCGCCCGGATCCGGCTGCTGCTCGACCAAGCCGGTCTCGCCGTCGACCTCGTCCGCGGCCTGCGCAAGACTCTTGGGCTCGACTCCGTCGTCGGAAGGTAGGCACATGGCCGCATCAGTGGACGTCCTGACCGAGGGCTACGCAGACGACCGGGTGGCCAGCACAGTGGTGCTGATCCGTGACGGCGATCTCGTCGCGATCGTCGACCCCGGCATGGTGGTCGACCGCACCACCGCGATCCTCAAGCCACTGGCCGGCCTCGGCGTCGACCCCGGCGACGTCACCGACGTCGTGCTGAGCCACCACCACCCGGACCACACGGTCAACGCGGCGCTGTTCGTGAACGCGCGGATCCACGACTACCAGGCCATCTACGACGCCGACGTCTGGACCGACCGTGAGGCCGAGGGCTTCCGCCTGTCGGAGTCGGTGTGGCTGCTCGAGACGCCCGGGCACACCCCGCAGGACGTCAGCACGCTCGCCACGACGGCCGCCGGGCTCGTCGTGTGCACGCACCTGTGGTGGTACGAAGGCGGGCCGGACGAAGACCCGTACGCCCCCGATGCGTCGTTGCTGATGGCGTCCCGGCAGCGGATCCTGGACCTGCGGCCGGCCCTGATCGTGCCCGGCCACGGTGCGGCATTCGCCCCGGCCTAGCCTCCAGCCAAGTGACCAGCGCGGGGATAGGTTGGCGCGATGCCGAGCGCACTGCCCGAAGGTGAGCCGGTTCCCGACGACGGGACCCTGCCGGGGGCGGCGCTCGCTGAGATCGGCGGGCGCCCGTTCGGCGTCTACCTGCACGTGCCGTTCTGCTCGACGCGGTGCGGCTACTGCGACTTCAACACCTACACAGCCGAGGAGCTGGGCGGTGGGGCGAGCCGGTCGGCGTACGCCCGGACCGCCGCCGCCGAGCTGAGGTTCGCCCGGGACGTCCTGACCCGGGGCGGCGGACCCGGGCCGGGGCCGGTGCGCACGGTGTTCGTCGGCGGCGGCACACCGACCCTGCTGCCGAGCTCGGACCTCGTCGACCTGCTCGCCGTGGTATGGGACAGCTTCGGCCTGGCCGCGGACGCCGAGGTGACGACCGAGGCCAACCCCGACTCGGTGACGTTCGAGTCGTTGCACGATCTCAGGGCTGGCGGCTTCACCCGGATCAGCTTCGGCATGCAGTCCGCTGTGCCGCACGTGCTGGCCACCCTCGACCGCACCCACACTCCGGGCCGGGTCGCCGACGCCGTGACCTGGGCGCGCGCGGCCGGCTTCGAGCAGGTGAGCCTCGACCTGATCTACGGCACTCCGGGGGAGTCGCCGGACGACTGGCAGCTCTCGCTCGACGCGGCCGTGGCGCTGCGGCCGGACCACGTCTCGGCGTACGCCCTGATCGTCGAGGAGGGCACCCGCCTGGCCGGACGGGTGCGCCGCGGAGAGCTGCCTGCGCCCGACGACGACGCACTGGCCGACGCCTATCTCCAGGCCGACGAGACGCTCGGTGCTGCCGGGTTGGGCTGGTACGAGGTGAGCAACTGGTCCCGCGACGCCGACTCGCAGTGCCGGCACAACATCGCGTACTGGCGCAGCGACGACTGGTGGGGGGTCGGCCCGGGCGCCCACAGCCATGTGGGCGGGGTGCGTTGGTGGAACGTCAAGCACCCGACCGCGTACGCCGGTCGGCTGGAACAGGGCCGGTCGCCCGCGTACGCACGGGAGGTCGTGCCGGCGACCGACCGCCAGGTCGAGCGGGTGCTGCTGGGCGTCCGGCTGGCACAAGGCCACCCGCTGGACGACCTACCGCCGGGGGGCCGCGACGCAGTGCCGCTGCTGGTCGCCGACGGTCTGCTGGTCGGCCAGGCGGCGGAGTCGGGCCAGGCGGTGCTGACGATGCGGGGACGGCTGCTCGCCGACGTAGTGGTGCGGGCGCTGGTCGACTAGCCGGAGGGCAAGCCGGACGGCTGGCCGACCGCCCCGGTCGTCACGAAGTCGATCAGCTCCTCGACCCGGCCCAGCAGCGCGGGGTCGAGGTCGGCGTAGGTCCGGACCGACCCGAGGATCCGGCGCCACGCGGCCGCGAGATCGGCCTGCGTGGCGTGCGGCCAGCCCAGCGCCGCGCAGATGCCGACCTTCCACTCGACCGAGCGGTCGATCCTCGGCCAGGCCGTCAACCCGATCAGCTCCGGCCGCACGGCCTGCCAGACGTCGACGTACGGGTGGCCGAGGACGAGCACGTGCGGGGACCGGACGGCGGCCGCGATCCGCGACTCCTTCGAGCCGGGGACAAGGTGGTCGACGAGCACCCCGAGTCGTCGCGTCGGTCCCGGTCGGAACTCGGCCACGGCGTCCGGCAGCAGGTCGACGCCGTCGAGCTGCTCGACCACGATGCCCTCGACCCGCAGGTCGTGGCCCCAGACCTTCTCGACGAGCTCGGCATCGTGCTTGCCCTCGACGAAGATCCGGCTAGCCTGCGCCACCCTGGCCTGGTGGCCGACCACTGCGCGGGACCCCGAAGCCGTGCGCACAGGTGCCGCGCGCGGGGCCGCGGCCAGGGGTCGCACGAGGGTGACCCGCTGGCCGTCCAGCAGGAAGCCTCCCACCACGAGGGCGAACGCGCGTCGCGCTCCGTGGCGGTCCTCGAGCCACACGGCATCCCTCTCGAGCTCGACTACCGCACCGCAGAAGCCGCTGTCGGAGCACTCGACCACCACGTCGCGCTCGGCCTCGACCTCGGGTGGCGGAGCCGGACGTCTCGTCCAGCTCGCGAGAACGTCCCGACCGTAGTCGCGGCTAGACATCAGGGTCATCGTCGACAGCATCGTCGACAGCATCGTCGACAGCATCGTCGGGGTCATCGGGGTCGTCAGGGTCGCCAGTGGACTTCTTGGCCCGGCGTCGCTCGGCCATCTGCTCGTCGAAAGCTTGCGACTCGACGACCTCGTGTCGCTGGATGTAGCTGCTCACGAACGCCTGCGCGGTTGCGGTCACCGGCAGCGCGAGCAGCGCGCCGACCGGGCCGACGAGGGTGACGCCCACGATCACGGACCCGAATGCGACGGCGGGGTGCAGCTCCATGGTGCGGGCGGAAAGGGGCGGGGTCAGCACGTAGTTCTCGACCTGCTGGTAGAGCACAGCGAAGATGATGACGCCGAGCGAACGCAGCGGGCTGATCGGCAGTGCCACCAGCGCGGGCAAGGCGGCGCCGATGTACGTGCCGACCGTGGGAATGAACTGGCCCACGATGCCGACGAAGATGCCCAGCGTGAACGCGTATGGGACACCGAGGGCGAAGAACGCTATGCCGTGGGCCACGGCCGAGATCGCACCGAGGATGGCTCGGGAGTACAGGTAGCCCGCCGTCTTCTCGATCGCGAGCTCCCATACCTCCAGGAAGAGCCGCTGCCGTCGCGGCGGCATGAGCGAGCAGACCGAGCGGCGGAACGCCGGACCCTGGGCGGCAAAGTAGAACGTGAACAGCGCCACCGTGAGCAGGTTGAAGATCGAACCGAGGATGGTCCCGCTGATCGACAAGGCGTTGCCCGCCACCGACGTGCCGATCGTGCCGAGGTTCGACTCCAGCTTGCTCAGCTGGGCGTTCAGGTTGACCTTGAAGTGCTGTTGCAGGAAGTCGCTGAGCGACGTCACGAGGTTCGGCAGCGTATTCGCGAGGCTGGCCACCTGGTCGACGACGAGGGCTCCGACCGATCCGATCACGATGAGCAGCACGACCAGGATCAGTCCGTAGATCGCCGCCGTCGCGGCACCGCGCCGCCAGCCCCGCCGGGCCAGCCGGTTGACGCCGGGTTCGATCGCGAACGCGACGAAGAGCGACGAGACCAGGATCACCGCGAGGTCGTGCAGCTGGCTGACGGTGCCCCATACGACGCCCACGGCGATCCACACGACTGCGACGATCACCGCGCCCCGGGCGAGCCAGCGTGGTGGTCGCGGTTGCTGCCAGGCGGCAGGGAGCCGGCGCGCCAGGGCCTCGGCCCGAGCGTCGCCTCGTCGGGCGTCGTCCGGGTGCCCGCCGTTCATGCCTTCGCTCATGCCTGACCTTCGCTCGCTGTGGCGGGCCGCCCTGCCCGCAGCGTCGACGCTACCTGCTGTGTCGGCCGGAGGAGCCGGGGCGCGGCCGGGACGCAGCACGGCGAGTCGTCTCGCCGTACACTTGGCACTCGTTGCCATGGAGTGCCAGAGCGGAGGTGGATCGGGTGCCGGACGACCGCAGGCTCGCCGTGCTCGGCGCCATCGTCGAGGACTACGTCGCGACCCACGAACCCGTCGGTTCGCGGGCGCTCGTCGAGCGGCACAGTCTCGGGGTGTCGCCGGCGACGATCCGCAACGACATGGCCGCGCTCGAGGACGAGGGTTACATCGCGCAGCCGCACACGAGCGCCGGACGGGTGCCCACCGACAAGGGTTACCGGCTCTTCGTCGACCGGCTCGCGAGCGTCAAGCCGCTGTCGGCCCCCGAGCGACGGGCGATCCAGACCTTCCTCGAGGGCGCCGTCGACCTCGACGACGTCATCGGTCGTACCGTGCGCCTGCTGGCCCAGGTCACCCGGCAGGTCGCGGTCGTCCAGTACCCCTCGCTGTCCCGCTCGACGGTGCGGCACGTCGAGGTGCTGAGCATCGGCCCGACCCGGGTCATGCTCGTCGTCATCACGAACACCGGTCGGGTCGAGCAGCGCGTCGTCGACTGCCCGGGTCTCGTCGACGAGAGCCCCTTGGCCGAGCTGCGCGCCCGGCTCAACACCCTGGCCGTCGGGCAGCGGCTCACCGAGGTCGCCGGTGCCGTCGCCGACCTGCCGGCCTCGTTCACCCTCGCCGACCGTCCGGCCGTTGCGGCAGTGGTGGCCACGTTGATCGAGACCCTGGTCGAGGAGGGCGAGGAGCGCGTCATGCTGGGCGGCACCGCCAACCTGACCCGGTTCGGCCAAGACTTCCCCGAGACCGTGCAGCCCGTGCTCGAGGCGCTCGAGGAGCAGGTCGTCCTGATGCGGCTGCTCGGGGAAGCCGCCGTGCCCGAGCAGGTCACGGTGCGCATCGGGCACGAGAACACTCTCGAGGGTCTCGCCGGGGCATCGGTCGTCACCGTCGGTTACGGCGGTGGCGAGGAGGTCGCCCGGCTCGGGGTGGTCGGCCCGACCCGCATGGACTACGCGAGCACGATGGGGGCCGTCCATGCCGTCGCCCGGTATGTCGGCCGGATCCTGGCGGAGTCGTAGTGGCAACGGACCTCTACGACGTGCTCGGCGTCGACCGCGGTGCGACCGGCGACGAGATCAAGAAGGCGTACCGCAAGCTCGCTCGTGAGCTGCACCCGGACGTCAACCCGGACCCGGCCACCCAGGACGCCTTCAAGGAGGTCACCGCGGCGTACGAAGTGCTCTCCGACCCCGCGAAGCGCGAGCGGTACGACCTGGGCGGCGACCCGTTCGGCAACGGGGCCGGCGGTTTCGCCGGGGGAGCCAACTTCGGCTTCGGCGACATCATGGATGCCTTCTTCGGCGGGCAGGGCGCGCGTGGTCCCAAGGCACGTCGGCGGCGCGGCCAGGACGCGCTGATCCGGGTCGACATCGATCTCGCCGAGGCGACGTTCGGCACGACGCGTGACCTTCAGGTCGACACCGCGGTCGTGTGTGCGACCTGCGCGGGCGCGGGCACCGCCCCCGGCACGGCGCCGACCACGTGCGAGATGTGCAAGGGGCACGGCGAGATCCAGCACGTCCAGCGGTCGTTCCTCGGCCAGGTGATGACGTCCCGGCCGTGCCCGCAGTGCGGCGGCTTCGGCTCGGTCATCCGGCACCCGTGCCCTGAGTGCGCCGGCGACGGTCGCGTGCGCACCCGTCGGTCGCTCACCGTACGCATCCCCCCGGGGGTCGACACGGGCACCCGGATCCAGCTCACCGGCGAGGGCGAGGTCGGTCCCGGTGGTGGCCCGCCCGGTGACCTGTACGTCGAGATCGTCGAGCTCGCCCACGCCACGTTCACCCGGCGCGGCGACGACCTGCACTGCTCGGTGCCGGTGCCGATGACGGCGGCCGCGCTGGGCACCGTGCTGCAGCTCGAGACCCTCGACGGCATGGAGGAGATCGACATCCGGCCCGGCACCCAGGCCGGCCAGACCATCCCGTTGCGGGGCAAGGGCGTCGCTCACCTGCGCGCGGCGGGCCGCGGCGACCTCCTGATCCACGTCGACGTGCAGACCCCGACCAAGCTCGACCCCGACCAGGAGGAGCTGCTGACAAGGCTGGCCGTCCTGCGCGGAGAGGACCGGCCGGTGGGCCAGTTCTCGCCCGGGCAGCAGGGCTTCTTCTCGCGCGTCCGCGACGCGTTCAACGGCCGGTGAGCGCGCCGGTCTTCGTCGCCGACCGGGCTGCGCTGGCCGAGGGTTCCGAGTTGCTGCTGACCGGTCCCGAGGGGCGGCACGCGGCCACCGTCCGCCGGCTCGAGGTGGGCGAGGAGGCCGTCCTGACCGATGGCGCCGGACTGGTCGTGCGATGCCAGGCCAGCGAGGTCGGGCGCGACCACGTGCTGTTCGTGGTGCTGGACCGCCGCGAGGTCCCGGCGCCGACGCCCCGGCTCGTCGTCGTCCAGGCCCTGCCGAAAGGTGACCGCGGTGAGCTGGCCGTCGAGACCCTCACCGAGATCGGCGTCGACGTGGTCGTGCCCTGGGCCGCGTCGCGGTGCGTGACCCGGTGGCGCGACGAGCGCGGGCACAAGGCGTTGGGCCGGTGGCGGGCGACTGCGCGAGAGGCCGGCAAGCAGTCCCGGCGGGCGTGGTTCCCCGAGGTGACCGAGCTGGCCTCGACCGTTGAGGTCGCGGCGCTGCTCGACGGCGCGGCCCTGGGCGTGGTTCTGCACGAGGAAGCAATGCTGTCGCTGGGCGGTGCGGCCGTGCCCGGCAGTGGGGACCTCGTGATCGTGGTGGGGCCTGAGGGCGGGCTCAGCCGCGACGAGCTGCTCGCCTTCGCGGCGACCGGGGCCGATGCGTACCGGCTCGGCCCGTCCGTGCTGCGGACGTCGACGGCGGGCACCGTGGCCGCGGCCGTCCTGCTCTCCCGTACGCCCCGTTGGCCCTAACCCATTCCTGTTGATCTTGAGCATTGCGGGGCCGCCTACGGCGTGTCGCCCACGCAATGCTCAAGATCAACAGGAACTGGTGGGGGCGTCGGTAGGGTGCAGGGGTGGCTGACTGCTTGTTCTGCGCGATCGCGGCGGGAGAGATCCCGGCCGCCCTTGTGGCCGAGTCCGCGCAATGCATCGCATTTCGCGACATCAACCCGCAGGCGCCCACGCACGTGCTCGTCGTGCCGCGCCAGCACTATGCCGACGCCGCAGCGCTCACCGCGGGCGACCCTGCGCTGGCCGCCGACTGGCTGGCCGAGGTCAGCCGGGTGGCCGCCGAGCTCGGTCTGGCCGACGCCGGCTACCGCATCGTGATCAACACCGGCGACGACGGCGGCCAGACCGTACGCCACGTCCACGCGCACGTGCTCGGTGGACGCGCCATGGGCTGGCCGCCCGGATGATGCGTCCCGCCCGGCCGTTGCAACCGGCCACCGAGAGCTCGCTGCGCCGCCACGTCGACCAGGCCCAGCGCGACTGGCGGGCGCCGTCGGTGTGCGCCGCCGTGGTGCGCGACGGTGACCGCGTGCTCGACCACCTGGCGGGCTGGGGCGGCCCGGTCGAGCCCGTCGACCCGGCAGACCAGGCGGATGTGCAATACCGCATCGGCTCGATCACCAAGACCTTCACTGCGGTGCTGATCCTGGCCCTGCGCGACGAGGGCCGGCTGACCCTGGACGACCCGCTCGGCCGGCATCTGCCCGAGACCAAGCACGGTCGGCTCACGATCCGCCAGCTCCTCACGCACCTGTCCGGCCTGCAGCGCGAGCCGGTCGGCGACGTGTGGTGGACGCTCCGCACGCCCGACGTGCCGGAGTTCCTCGCCGGTCTCGAAGAGGCCGAGGCCGTGCTGCCGGCCCACCGCCAGCTGCACTACTCCAACGTCGCGTTCGCGATCCTCGGCGAGGTGGTCTCTCGGCTCGACGGGCGCGCCTGGGCTGAGGCGCTCAGCCGGCGCATCCTCCTCCCGCTGGGACTCAGCCGCACGACCCTCGAGCCCGTGCCGCCGCACGCGGGCGGCTGGTTCGTCGACCCGTACGCGGACCGGCTGCTCGCCGAGCCCGACTTCCCGACCCGGGCCCTGGCGCCGGCGATGCAGCTCTGGTCGAGCGCCGCCGACCTGTCGCGCTGGGCCGCGTTCATCGCCGACCCGGTGGCCGAGGTGCTGGCCCCGGCAACCCTCGACGAGATGTGCCACCCGCAGGTCATGTGGGACGTCGACGGCTGGAACCTCGCCTGGGGCCTTGGGTTCATGCTGCTGCGTCAGGGCGACCGGATCCTGGTCGGACACGAGGGGGCGATGCCGGGGTTCCTCGCCGGCTGCTACGCACGGCGGTCCGACTCGGTCGGGGCGGTCGCTTTCGCGAACTGCACGTCGGGGGCCGCGCCGGGCGAGCTCGCCGCCAAGCTCGTCACTACGCTGCTCGACGCCGAGCCCACGCCGGTCCGGCCGTGGCGGCCGGGTCTCGACGTCGATCCGGCGGTCCGCCCGCTGCTGGGCCGGTGGTGGTCGGAGGGTTCGGAGTTCGTCTTCAGCTGGTCCGAGGGCGCCTTGACCGCAGCCGTGGCGGGTGCGCCGCACCGGCCACCCGCGGTCTTCGCGCCGCAGGGGCCGGACCTGTGGCGGGTCGTCCGCGGCCGCGAGACCGGCGAGCTCCTCCGGGTCGTGCGCGACCCGACCGGCGGCGTGGCCCGGCTGCACTGGGCGACCTATGCGTTCACGCGCGAGCCGCGGGTATTCGGAGCGACCCCGGAGCCGTCCGCGCCGTACGATGGGCCAGATGTCTGAGAGCCCGCGCCCAGCCGCCGCACCCGCGGCCGCCACCGAGCACCGCATCGTCGTGCCCGTCAGCGTCTCGATGGCCGGGTTGCTCGGCGCAGGCGACGAGCACCTGCTCGCTGTCGAGGCCGCCTTCCCCGGCACCGACATCCATGCCCGCGGCAACGAGATCAGCCTCGTCGGACCCGCGGGTGATGTCGCCCTGGTCGAGCGGCTGGTCGACGAGCTGGTGGTGGTGCTGCGCACCGGCCAGCCGCTGTCCGCCGAGATCGTCGACCGCTCGATCGCCCTGCTCAAGGCCACCGGCTCGGCGGTCGCCCCCGCCGAGGTGCTCTCGTTCAACATCCTGAGCAACCGGGGTCGCACGATCCGGCCCAAGACGCTCAACCAGAAGCGCTACGTCGATGCGATCGACCAGCACACCATCGTCTTCGGGATCGGCCCGGCCGGCACGGGCAAGACCTACCTCGCGGTCGCCAAGGCCGTGCAGGCGTTGCAGTCCAAGCAGATCAGCCGCATCATCCTCACCCGGCCCGCGGTCGAGGCGGGCGAGCGGCTGGGCTTCCTGCCCGGCACGCTCTACGACAAGATCGACCCGTACCTCCGGCCGTTGTACGACGCGCTGCACGACATGATCGACCCCGACTCGATCCCGCGGCTGATGACGGCCGGCACGATCGAGGTCGCGCCGCTCGCCTACATGCGCGGCCGCACCCTCAACGACGCGTTCATCATCCTCGACGAGGCGCAGAACACCACCGCCGAGCAGATGAAGATGTTCCTGACCCGGCTCGGGTTCGGCTCGCGCATGGTGGTCACGGGCGACGTCACGCAGACCGACCTGCCCGGCGGCACCCGCAGCGGTCTGGGCGAGGTCGAGCAGATCCTCGACGGGATCGACGACGTCGCGTTCCTGCGGCTGACCAGCGCCGACGTCGTGCGCCACCGCCTGGTCGGCGAGATCGTCGACGCGTACGGCCGGCACGACGAGGTGCGCGCGAACACCCGGACCGCACGTCCGTGAGCATCGAGATCGCGAACGAGAGTGGTCTGCCTGTCGACGAGGACGCCCTCGTCGCTCTGGCCCGGTTCGTCCTGGACCGGATCCGGATCCATCCGCAGGCTGAGCTGTCGTTGTTGCTCGTCGACATCGCGACGATGGAGCAGCTCCACGTCAAGTGGATGGACGAGCCCGGCCCGACCGACGTCCTGTCCTTCCCGATGGACGAGCTGCGGCCGCCCAGGGACGACGAGCAGATGGCCGACCCTGGCTTGCTCGGGGACATCGTGCTGTGCCCGGTCGTCGCCGAGCAGCAGGCCGTCGCGGCGGGCCACTCGACCGCGGACGAGCTGCACCTGCTCACGACCCACGGCATCCTCCACCTGCTCGGGTACGACCACGCCGACCCGGCCGAGGAGCGCGAGATGTTCGGCCTGCAGGACGAGCTCGTCAGCGCGTGGCGCGCCTCGCGTGCCTAGGCCCGAGCGATGACCGGCGACGACTTCCTGCTCCTGCTTCTCGCGCTCGTCCTCCTGCTGCTGGCGGCGTTGTTCGTGGCGGCGGACACCGCGTTGTCGAGGGTGTCGCTGATCAGCGTCGACGAGCTGGCCAAGCAAGGCCGTCGGGGGGCCAAGCGGCTGACCGCGGTGGTGGCCGACCCGGCCCGCTATCTCAACGTCGCGCTCTTCCTGCGCGCCTTCTGCGAGGTGTCTGCGACGGTGATCGTCGCCCATGTCTTCTTCGACCGGTTCACCTCGTCCGTGCTCGGGGCGGTGCTGGCCGTTGCGCTGATGGTCGTCGTGTCCTACGTCGTGGTCGGTGTGGCTCCGCGCACCCTCGCCCGCCAGAACGCGGCAGCTGTGGCGCTCGCGGCGGCCGGCCCGATCTCGAGCCTGGCGACCGTGCTCGGCCCGCTGACCGCGTTGCTCATCCTGATCGGTAACGCGTTGACCCCGGGCCGGGGGTTCCGGCACGGGCCGTTCACCTCCGAGGCCGAGCTGCGGGCGCTGGTCGACCTCGCGGAGCGCGACCGGCTGATCGAGGACGACGAGCGCCAGATGATCCACTCGGTGTTCGAGCTCGGCGACACGTTCGTCCGCGAGGTGATGGTGCCGCGGCCGGACATGGTGGTGATCGAGCGGGGCAAGACACTGCGGCAGTGCATGTCGTTGGCCTTGCGCAGCGGGTTCTCGCGGATCCCGGTGGTCGGTGAGAGCGTCGACGACGTCGTGGGCATCGTCTACCTCAAGGATGTCGCCCGCCGGATCTACGAGTACCGCGAGGCCGAGCAGTCCGAGCGGGTCGAGGCCGTCATGCGGCCGGCGACATTCGTACCCGACAGCAAGCCGGTCGACGAGCTGCTGCGCGCCATGCAGGCCCAGCGGATCCATGCAGCGGTCGTGGTCGACGAGTACGGCGGCACCGCCGGGCTCGTGACCATCGAGGACATCCTTGAGGAGATCGTGGGCGAGATCAGCGACGAGTACGACACCAGCAGCCCCGAGATCGAGGAGCTCGACGACGGCGACGTCCGGGTGAGCGCCCGGCTGCACGTCGACGACTTCGCCGAGCACTTCGGGATCATCCCCGACGAGTCCGAGGTCGAGGATGTCGACAGCGTCGGTGGCCTGATGGGTGCGCTGCTCGGCAAGGTTCCCATCGCCGGTTCGTCGGTGACCTTCCACGGGTTGCTGCTGACCGCCGAGTCCACGGCCGGCCGCCGCAACCGCATCGGTACGGTCCTCGTGCACCCGCCGGCCGGGTCGCCGCGCGCAGCCGGCGTGCTACCCGAACCGCCGGAGGCGTCCGATGTCTGAGCTGCCGCGGGACGACGCCGATCTCGGTGAGGAGGACCGCAAGCTCGTCACGCTGGCCCGGGCGAGCCGGGTGCGGGTGCACTCCCTCGAAGGCGCGGCCGTGCGCGACTCCACCGGCCGTACCTACACGGCGGCAACCGTCTCGCTGTCGTCGGTCCAGCTGTCGGCACTGCAGCTTGCGGTGGCCATGGCGGTCTCGAGCGGTGCGCCGGGGCTGGAGGCCGCCGCGGTGGTGATGGCCGAACCCAGTCGGCCGCCCACGCCGCTCGACCTCTCGGCGGTACGCGACCTCGGCGGCACCGGCGTGCCGGTGCTGCTCGCCGACCCCTCGGGCACCGTTCGCGCCATCGTCACGACCTGACGGCCACGATGTAACCCGACCTCGTCGACGTAACCCGACCTCGTCGACGTAACCCGACCTCGTCGCCGGGTGGGAGACTCTCCGCATGACCTTCCGCTCCGGGTTCGCCTGCTTCGTCGGACGCCCCAACGTCGGGAAGTCCACCCTGACGAACGCGCTCGTCGGCGAGAAGGTCGCCATCACCTCGTCGCGGCCGCAGACCACGCGCCACACCATCCGCGGCATCGTGAATCGCGACGACGCTCAGCTCGTCCTGATCGACACCCCGGGGCTGCACCGGCCGCGGACCCTGCTCGGCCAGCGACTGAACGCCCTGGTGCGTGAGACGTTCGCCGAGGTCGACGTCGTCGGGTTCTGCGTTCCCGCCGACGAGAAGGTCGGCCCCGGCGACGGCTTCATCGCCCGCGAGCTCGCCGACCTGCGCCGGACCCCGAAGTTTGCGATCGTCACCAAGAGCGACACCGTCGGCCGCCAAGAGCTGGCCGAGCAGCTGCTGAAGGTGAGCCAGCTCGGTGACTTCGCCGAGGTGATCCCGGTGTCGGCGAAGGCCGGTGACCAGGTCGGGCTCCTCGCCGACCTCCTCGTCGCCCAGCTCCCCGAGGGGCCCGTGCTCTACCCGGGGGGCGAGCTGACCGACGAGCCGGAGGCCGTCATGGTCGCCGAGCTGGTGCGTGAAGCCGCCCTCGAGGGCGTGCGTGACGAGCTCCCGCACTCGCTCGCCGTTGTGGTCGACGAGATGACCCCGCGCGCGGGTCGTCCTCCCGAGCGCCCGCTCCTCGACGTCCGCGTCGAGCTGTTCGTCGAGCGGCCAAGCCAGAAGGCGATCATCATCGGCAAGGGTGGTGAGCGGCTGCGCGACGTCGGGACGACCGCCCGCAAGCAGATCGAGGGCCTGCTCGGCACGCCGGTGTATCTCGACCTCCACGTCAAGGTGGCCAAGGACTGGCAGCGTGACCCCAAGCAGCTGCGTCGCCTCGGCTTCTGACTGGAGGGGTCCGCTGGTGTGCCTCGTCCGTTTTGCCTCAGTCTCGGGGCTCCGAGTGCCGATGGAGAGGCAGTGCAGGTGCCTGCGTCCGTGGAGCTCAGGGGGAGGTCGCGATGACCCCACCCGATGACGCATGGGTGGAGATCGGCCCCGATGCCCTGTCCGACGCCCTCGACGCGGGTGGCCTCGAAGTCCACTACCAGCCGATCGTGGTGCTGCCCTCGCGTCAGGTGATCGGTTTCGAGGCGCTGGCGCGCCTGCGCGACTCCGCCGGGACGCTCCTGCCGCCCGCGTCGTTCATCCCGGCCGCCGAACGCTGCGGCCTGATCGTGCCGCTCGGCCTGCAGGTCCTGCGCCTGGCTGTCGCCGAGGCGGCCCGGTGGCGGGCTGGCTCCACCTCACTCGCGACGGCGACCATCAGCGTGAACATCGCCCCACCCCAGCTCGAGCAGCCGGATCTCCTCGACGTCATCAGCGGGGTGCTCTCCGAGTTCGACCTGCCGGGTTCGGTGCTGGTGCTCGAGATCACCGAGTCGGTGGCCACGTCGCCGACGGTCCGGCCGGTGCTCGAGCAGCTGGCGAGCCTCGGGATCCGGATCGCCCTGGACGATTTCGGCACCGGCTTCGCCACCCTCGAGAACCTGCGCCGGCTGCCGGTGCAGATCCTCAAGCTCGACCGCAGCTTCGTCGCCGGGGTGGCTCTGGCCGGAGCCGACCGCGCGATCGTGCGAGCGGTGGTCAACCTGGCGGACAGCCTGGGCCTGTCGGTCGTAGCCGAGGGGGTCGAGACGGAGGAGCAGGCCGAGGCCTTGCTCCTGCTCGGGTGTCCGGTGCTGCAGGGGTACTTGTTCGCGCGGCCGCAGGCGGATGCGGAAGCAGCGGCACGGCAGGTGCGCTCGACCGTGGGTGGGCTGCCGCCACAGCACCTTCGGGGCGCGGAGCCGGAGCGGTGGCCGGTGCTGCTCGACGGGGCCGTGCTGTCCGCGGCCCGGCTGCTCGACACGTACGAGTCGCCGCACAGGGGCGCCGTGCATGCCGTCGCCTGCGCCCTGGCCCGCGACCTGTCCTTCAGCCAGGAGTCCGTGCGGGTCGTGGGCCGGCTGGCCCTGGTGCACGACGTGTCGCGGCTCGCGGTCGACGGCAAGCTTCCTGGACCGCTCGCCGCGGAGCCGTTGCTTCGGGCGCTGGCGCGCAACCACAGCCGTTCGCCTCGGGAGGTCGAGGTCGTCCGCGCGGCCGTCGACGCGGTCGACCTGGCGCGTGGGGTCGATCCTGGGTTGGGGCCGGCGGCGCTGGCCGTGGGGCTGCGCGAGGCCGCGGCGGTCCGGAAGGCCGGCGGTCAGCCGTTCGCCGAACTGCTGCGCCAGCTCGCGGAGGCACCCCCGGAGGCGCACAGTGCGGCCGAGGTGCTTGACGACTTCGAACGTCGCCGGATGGGACGGCGGGGGATCGAGGACCGGTTGCGTTCGCTGGTCGGCATCACCCGGGTGCTCTCGTCCGCTCGCGACAACCGTGAGCTGCTCCGCACCGCCCTCGAGGAGGTGCGGCGGATCGTCGGCGCCGCCTCGGCCTCGCTCGAGCAGTGGGAGCGCGAGTCCGGTCAGCTGCGCTGCCTCGTCAGCGTGGGCCAGCTCGGTCCCGGCGAGGTGACCTTTCCGGAGAACGAGGTCTATGCGCTCTCGGAGTTCGCCCAGGCCAGGCGCACCCTGCTCACCGGGCTCCCGTACCTGCACACCGTCGACGACCCGGACGCCGACCCGGAGGCGGTCGAGCTGCTCCGCACCCTGAACAAGTATTCGTCCGCGGCGGTGCCGGTGTACCTCGAGGCCCGGATGTGGGGCCAGATCTGGCTTTCCACCGACTTCGGCGAACCGCCGTTCCGGGCGGGCGACGTCGAGCTGCTGCTGTCGGTCGCCACCCTGATGGGCAGTGTGGTCGTCCAGGCGGAGAATCTCGAGCGCGTGGGTCGCGCCGCGTTCGAGGACGCACTCACCCGAGTCGGCAACCGTCGGGTCGTCGACGACGCCATCGAGCGGCTGTCGGCGACGAACACCCCCACCGCGGCGGTGCTGCTCGACGTCGACCTGCTCAAGCAGATCAACGACACCGAGGGCCACGCGAGCGGTGACCAGGCGATCCGGCGGCTCGCCGACGCGCTGAGCCACGAGGTTGCTGCCTGGCCCGGTGGCGTGGTCGGTCGGCTCGGCGGCGACGAGTTCTGCGTGCTGCTGCCGCACTGCTCGGAGTCGACGGCCGAGGAGATGATCGGCGACGCGCTGCGCTCACTGGCCAGCGCGGGTGGACCCGCGGTGTCGATGGGTGTCACCGAGGTACGTCCGCCGTGGGCACCGCGCGACCTGCTGTTCGCGGCCGACACCGAGCTCTACGCGTCCAAGAACCGGGCCCGGTCCGAGCGCGAGGATGAGCTCGGTGGGGCGCGGCGCAGAGCTGCCGGAGCGGCGGCACGCCCGTCGCTCCGTCGAAGCGTGCGCGGGTAGTACGATGACCGTCATGCGCGCGCTGCTCCTTCTTAGCTGCCGCGGCGAGGGCCTCTAACTGGCCGGCTCCCTCGTCGCGGGAACCCGACGTCCGCGTCGGCCGCGTAGCAGCGAGACCGAGGGAGCAACCCGATGACCAGCACGCCGTTCGAAGGCAGAGCGTTCGAAGACCGAGCGTTCGCAGGCACCGCCCGCACGACGCACGACCACCCGCAGACCCCCACCGCCATGCCGATCCACCGCTATCCGGCGTTCCCGGCCATCGACCTGGCTGACCGCACCTGGCCCGGCAAGGTCGCCACCCGTGCGCCGCTGTGGTGCAGCGTCGATCTTCGTGACGGCAACCAGGCCTTGATCGACCCCATGACCCCCGCGCGCAAGCGCAAGATGTTCGACCTGCTCGTCAAGCTGGGCTACAAGGAGATCGAGGTCGGCTTCCCGTCGGCCTCGCAGACCGACTTCGACTTCGTCCGCGAGCTGATCGAGCAGGACGACATCCCCGACGATGTGACGATCCAGGTGCTGACCCAGGCCCGTGAGCACCTGATCGAGCGCACGTTCGAGTCGATCGCCGGTTCGGCCAACGCGATCGTCCACCTCTACAACTCCACCTCGACACTGCAGCGCCGGGTCGTCTTCGGCCTTGACCGCGACGGCATCACCGCGATCGCCGTCGAGGGCGCCAAGCTGTGCCGCAAGCTGCTCGACACCGTTCCCGAGACCGTCGTCCGGTTCGAGTACTCACCGGAGTCGTTCACCGGTACCGAGCTCGAGTACGCCGTGGAGGTGTGCAACGCGGTCAACGACGTGTGGCAGCCGACTCCCGATCGCAAGACGGTGATCAACTTGCCGGCCACCGTAGAGATGGCGTCACCGAACGTCTACGCGGACTCGATCGAGTGGATGAACCGTAACCTCGCGTACCGCGACAGCGTCCTGCTGAGCCTGCATCCCCACAACGACCGGGGTACTGC
This sequence comes from Actinomycetes bacterium, assembly GCA_038210415.1. Lineage (GTDB taxonomy): Bacteria > Actinomycetota > Actinomycetes > Prado026 > Prado026 > JBBQWS01. The sequence continues at coordinate 17,854 of JBBQWS010000014.1, read as the reverse complement.
GGTGGCTGCCGCCGAGCTGGGCTACCTCGCCGGAGCCGACCGCATCGAGGGCACGCTCTTCGGCAACGGCGAGCGCACCGGCAACGTCGACCTGGTCACGCTGGGGCTCAACCTGTTCAGCCAGGGCGTCGACCCAGAGATCGACTTCAGCGACATCGACGAGATCCGGCGCACCGTCGAGTACTGCAACCAGCTGCCCGTGCACGAGCGGCACCCGTACGGCGGCGACCTGGTCTACACGGCGTTCTCCGGATCGCACCAGGACGCCATCAACAAGGGGTTCGACTCGATGAAGGCCGACGCCGCCGCGGCGGGCACCACGCTGGACCAGCTAACCTGGGCGGTGCCGTACCTCCCGATCGACCCCAAGGACGTCGGCCGCACGTACGAAGCGGTCATCCGGGTCAACAGCCAGTCCGGCAAGGGCGGCGTCGCGTACATCATGAAGAGCGAGCACTCGCTCGAGCTGCCGCGCCGGCTGCAGATCGAGTTCTCGCAGGTGATCCAGGCCAAGACTGACTCCGAGGGCGGCGAGGTGTCGCCGGACGAGATGTGGTCGGTGTTCTCCGCCGAGTACCTCGAGCCGGTCAGCCCGCTGCAGCTCAACGCGGTGCACACCTCGTCGGCGGCCGGCGAGAGGGACGCCCTGCACGTGGGCATCTACGTCGACGGCGAGCGGGTCGAGGTCGACGGCTCGGGCAACGGGCCGATCGCCGCCTTCGTCGACGCGCTGGCCACGCTGGGGCACGACGTGCGCGTGCTCGACTACTCCGAGCACGCCCTGTCGTCCGGAGGCGACGCGAGGGCCGCCGCCTACCTCGAGTGCGCCGTCGGCGACCGGGTGCTGTGGGGAGTCGGGATCGACCCCAACATCGTGACGGCGTCGCTCAAGGCCGTAGTGAGCGCCGTCAACCGCGCCGCCACCCCCTAGCCCGCCCCTGCCCTGCCCCGCGCGCAGCTCCTACTTGTCGCAGAGGGGGTTGTTTGACAGTGCGACGAGGCACACTGGACCGGTGATGCGCGCATGAACCTGTACCGGGCCGAGGGGATCGTCCTTCGCACGCACAAGCTCGGTGAGGCCGACCGCATCATCACGTTGCTGACCCGCGAGCACGGACGGGTACGGGCGGTGGCCAAGGGTGTGCGCCGCACGAAGTCGAAGTTCGGCTCGAGGCTGGAACCGTTCGGCCACGTCGACGTCCAGCTCTACCTCGGCCGCAGCCTCGACGTGGTCACCCAGGTCGAGACGCTCTCGCCGCTGGGGGCGGGCCTGGCCGCCGACTACGGTCGATACACCGCAGGCACGGCGATGCTCGAGACGGCCGAGCGGCTCACGGCGGAGGAACGCGAGCCCGCGGTCCAGCAGTACCTCCTGCTGTTCGGGGGCCTGCGGGTGCTCGCGGCAGGAGAGCACGACAGCGGGCTCGTGCTCGACGCCTACCTGCTGCGGTCGCTGGCCGTGTCGGGGTACGCCCCGTCGTTCGACGCGTGCGCGCGCTGCGGTCTGCCCGGGCCGCACCGCGCGTTCTCGGTACAGGGTGGCGGCTCGGTGTGCCCCCAGTGCCGTACGCCGGGCTCGTCGTCGCCGGCCCCCGAGACGCTGCTGCTGCTTTCGGCTCTGCTGACTGGCGACTGGGCGCTGGCCGACGCGAGCGACATCCGGCACCGGCGCGAGGCCAGTGGCATCGTGGCCGCCTACCTCCAGTGGCACCTCGAGCGAGGTCTGCGGTCGCTGCCGCTGGTCGAGCGCACCTGACCTGTGGACGGCGCGGGTCGACCCGGCTCCGCGGGTTACCCTCGAGGGGTGCGTCGACGCCCCGTGCGGCCCCCCACCGCCCACCCGAGCGGGGCCCGACCCCCCGAGCTGCCCAAGGACGCTGTCCCCAAGCACGTGGCCCTCGTGATGGACGGCAACGGTCGCTGGGCCAGCCAGCGCGGTCTGGCGCGCACCCAGGGTCACCAGGCCGGCGAGGCGGCGTTGTTCGACGTCGTCGAGGGCGCCATCGAGGTCGGCGTGCAATGGATCTCGGCGTACGCGTTCTCGACCGAGAACTGGAAGCGGTCGCCCGACGAGGTCCGCTTCCTCATGGGCTTCAATCGTGACGTCATCCGGCGGCGCCGGGACGAGATGAACGAGCTGGGCGTCCGCGTGCGCTGGGCCGGGCGTCGGCCGCGGCTGTGGAAGAGCGTCATCGACGAGCTCGAGGCGGCCGAGCGGCTGACCGCCGACAACTCGACCCTGACCTTGACCATGTGCGTCAACTACGGCGGCCGGGCCGAGATCGCCGATGCCGCTGCAGCGCTCGCGCGCGACGTCCGCGCCGGCCGCCTCTCGCCGGACAAGATCACCGAGAAGGTGTTCGCCTCCTACCTCGACGAGCCGGACATGCCTGACGTCGACCTGTTTCTGCGATCGTCCGGCGAGCAGCGCACCTCCAACTTCCTGCCCTGGCAGGCGGCCTACGCCGAGCTCGTCTTCCTCGACGTGCTCTGGCCCGACTTCGACCGCCGGCACCTGTGGCAGGCGATCGAGGCGTACGCCGCCCGCGAACGCCGATACGGAACGGCCACGTGACGACGACGCCCACCCAGCAGGTCACTCCGGGTGATGCGCCCGATCCAGCCAGCCGGCCCCGGCGGAGCATCGGGTCGCTCGAGGTCCTCACCGTGGGTCTGCTGGTGCTGCTGCTGTCGCAGCGCTGGATCGCCGGGCTGTTCGACGGCCACCCGGCGCTCCAGGCCTTCGCGACGATCTTCGTGGCGATCTGCGTGCAGGCCATGCCCTTCCTCGTGCTCGGGGTGCTGATCTCGGGGGCGATCGCGGCGTTCGTGCCGCCCGCGTTCTGGACCCGGGCCCTGCCCGCGAACACGGCCTTGGCGGTGCCGGTCGCGGCTTCGGCGGGGGCGCTGCTGCCCGGGTGCGAGTGCGCGTCGGTGCCCATCGCCGGGGGGCTCGTGGCTCGCGGTGTGGCCCCGTCTGCCGCGCTCGCGTTCCTGCTCTCGGCGCCAGCCATCAACCCAGTGGTTCTGGTCGCGACGTCGGTGGCCTTCCCCGGGCGGCCGATGATGGTGCTGGCCCGGTTCGTCGCGTCGTTGGCGACTGCGATCGTCGTCGGCTGGCTCTGGGCCCGGTTCGGTCGCGCCGGGTGGATGAAGCCGTCGCCTCGGCCCGACCTGAGTGGGATGCATCGCTTCGACGCGTTCCGCACCTCCGTGCAGCACGACTTCCTCTCGGCTGGCGGCTACCTCGTCGTCGGCGGACTCACAGCAGCTGCCCTCAACGTGCTCGTGCCCCGCGAGTGGTTGCAGGCCGTGGCCGGTCACGCCGTCTTCTCGGTGCTGTTCATGGCCGGCCTGGCCGTGATCCTGGCCATCTGCTCGGAGGCAGACGCGTTCGTCGCAGCCAGCCTGACCCAGTTCTCGCTGACATCGCGGCTGACCTTCCTCGTGGTCGGGCCGACCGTCGACGTCAAGCTCATCGCGATGCAGACCGGGGCGTTCGGACGGTCGTTCGCGATGCGGTTCGCGCCGATGACGTTCGTCACCGCCATCCTGGTCAGCGTCGCGGTCGGGGCGTGGTTGCTGTGAGGCGCGAGGTGCAGAGCGTGCTGCTCGTGCTGCTCGGCGGTGCGCTGCTCAGGCTCTCGCTCTCGGGCGCCTACCAGAACTACGTCAAGCCGGGGCTCGGGGTCTACCTCACGCTCTCCGGTGCGATCCTGGCGGTGCTCGGGGTGTGGGGGGCCGTTCGGTCGGGCCAGCCCGCTGAAGCGTCCGAGCACGAGGACGACGGCCACGGGCACGGACCCGGTGGCACCCGCGCGGCCTGGTTGCTGCTGCTGCCCGTGCTCACGGTGTTCCTCATCGCGCCACCACCGCTCGGAGCGTTTGCGGCCGACCGCACTCGATCTTCGATCCCGCCGCCGGCCGACTCCGCAGCGGCCCTGCCGGTCCTGCCGAAGCCGGACCCGGTCGACATCGGCGTGGTCGACTTCGCGTTGCGCGCGGTGTGGGACGACGGCAAGACCCTGGCCGGACGCACCGTGCGCATGGTGGGGTTCGTCACGCCCGCGCCGGGCGGCGGTTGGTACCTCACCAAGATGCAGATCTCGTGCTGCGCCGCGGACGCACAGCCGTTCCGGATCCGGACCATCGGCGCGCCGGCGTTCGCGACCGACACGTGGGTCGAGGTGGTCGGCTCCTGGGTGCCCGGCGGAGGGACCCAGCGCGACGACGCGATCCCGAACGTCAAGGTCGCCACGGTCGTCCAGGTGCGAAGGCCGACCAACCCGTACGAGTAGGGCTAGAGCTTGTGCAGCTTGGGGTACGGCGTCGCGATGAGCAGCTTCTCCTCGCCGAACCGGACGAGAACTGAGTTCCCGTTGACCAGGCTGACGACCTGGCCCAGGCCGTGCGTGTCGTGACTGACGCGGTCGTCGACCTCGAACACCTCCACCGGGGCGGGCACACGGTCCTTGAAAGGACTGTTCGGGGAGCGTCGCGGGGCGGCGGGGCGGTGAGTGCTCACCTGCTGAGTATGACCCTGTTTGCTGCCGCGCCACGCCGACCAGCGGATTTGATCTCAAGGTGTGACTCTGCCGCCGACGATCCACTCCGCGAAGTTCGTCGATTGCGCCGCTCCAGCGCCTATCGTTCATGATCAGGCGGCTCGTCTCCGGGGTCGACACAAGGGGGAGTCGTGGGAGTTCACCGACGGGCACGCGGGGCCGCGTCAGCTGTCGCGATCGTCCTGGTGACGCTGGCCTGGACGGGCGGGTCCGCGGAGGCCGCCCATGCCGCTTCCGTCACCGCGTCGGACATCACCATGAACTCAGGTGGCGACCCGGTCGCCGGGGCAAGAACCCTGCTCTTCACGCCGGCGCACGACGCGTTCCTCGTGACCGGGTCACCTGCCAGCGGGGTGACGATCAAGGTCTCGCAATACACGATCGGCATCGCTCCACCTCTGGGCCTGAGCCTTCAGCCTGGGACCTATCTGAGCGTGTCGAGCCCTGCGTCCCCAGGTACCGCAGGCGGCTTCGACATCGAGCAGCAGGGCGGCGTGTCCTGCCCAGCTCCACAGAGCGACTTCACCGTCCACGACATCGGGGTCGACGGCGCCGGCCAGGTCAACCGACTCTGGATCAGCTACGAGCACCACTGCCTCTACGCAGGTGCCCCGCCCCTGTTCGGCGAGATCCGGCTGAACGAACCCCAGGCGGACCCGGAGGTGGCGATCGCGCCGGCGTCGCTTTCTTGGCCCGAGTCCACCCTGCAGCCGGGTCCCCTGCGCATCGCGCGCTCGGCCCCGGTGTGGTTCACGAACACGTCGGCGCGTCCGTTCAGCCAGCTGGGCATCAGCGTCACCGGAGCCGATGCCGACGAGTTCCGGTTCGTCGACGACACTTGCTCGGCTGTCGTGGTGCCGGGAGCTACCTGCGAGGTCCGCCTGCAGTTCGTCCCGTTGCGGGCGGGGGTCGCCCACGCCGCGCTCAACATGAGTGACACGAGTACTGCGGGACTGCACGTCGTGCAGCTCAGCGGCACCGGTGTTTCTGGCACTTCCGGGCTGATCACTCGAGGAGACCCTGACGACCTCCTGGTCGGACCGTACAACGCAGTGACGACGACCGATCAGAACCACACGATCGTCGCCGGCGTCGGCACCGCGAATCCGAACGGCGACGAGATCATCGTCAGGGTCGGTGAATTGTGGCAGTACGAATCGGCCGCATTCGGACCGCCGGCGGGACAACAGCTGCAGAGCGGTCACACGTACTTCGGGGCCACGCCGCAGAACTCGGCCGCTGCGCGCTTGGCCTTCTACCCAGTCGCCTACTGTGCGACCGAGACCGGACAGTTCACGGTGCTTGAGCTGGTCCGGGATCCGACCAGCGGCGCCGTCCTCAGGTTCTCGGCCATGTTCGAGGCGCACTGTGGCGCCGCCACCGCGGCTGCCCACGGCTGGGTGTCGTACCGGGCCACGAACCCAAACGCTCCGACCGACCTGCTTACCAGCGGGCAGGATGCTGCCGCTCGGGGTGCCCAGGTGACGAAGGTCGCGGTGCTGACCGTTCGCGGTCAGCCGCTGGCGGGGCGGACGCTCCAGGTCAGCCGGACGGACCTGGCGGGCACCGTCGCCCTGCCGGACGTCGCCACGGACGGATCCGGTGGAGCCACCGTTCGGGACGTGCCGCGAAGCGGAGGTCCGTCGACCTACCGCTTCAGCTATGCCGGCGACCCCGTGCACTCGGCGGTCGAAGCCACAACGGTCGTCGACGTCTCGCGGCCCGCCACTCCGCTCACGTTCACGGCCAGCGGCCGGGTCTTCCGCTACGGCGGCTTGGCGACGTACAGCGTGCATCTCGGTCAGCCGACGACCAGACGGCAGGTCGAGATCGACGAGTACGTGTATGGCGGCAGTGCCGCATGGACCCACGTGCGGACTGCGACCGTCGACGCCTGGGGCAACTACTCGTTCTCGGTCAACATGTACCGGCACATCTCCTACCAGGTCCGTTTCGCGGGCGACTCCGATCACGCGCCAGCGGTGGCTGCCACGTACGCGACGGCGCTGGCCGGGTTCGCGTTCCACCTCTCGGCCTACTCCTACTCCGGCGTGTACTTGCTGAACCACAGCAGCGCGAAGCCGTTGGCCACGTTGCTCATCTCTCCGCCCCGAGGCGCGGTCGGCTGCGTCGCATTCGAGACCCAGACGTTTGTGGGGACGGTGTGGAGAGCAGTGTCGACCACGGCCTGCCGACCCTTCTCGGCGTACAGCTATGCCAGCGCGTACGAACCAGCCAGCCACCCGCTGGGGGTGCCCTTCCGCGTCCGCGCTGTCCTGCCGAGCGACACGGTCAACGCCGCGACATCCTCAGGCTGGATCTACTTCCGCTATACGACGTAGGCGGTGTGCGGGTGCCGTTGCCGGGTCAACCCGCGATCAGGCGCCGAACACCGCCGCCGAGGACGAGCGCGAGAGTGACCACCCGGAGGACGCGGGGGCCGGCCGCAAGGATCGGCCAGGAGACCGCGACGAGCCAAGTCAGTGCGGCTGCAAGTGCGATCAGCAGGACTCCGCCGACGATGTGAGGGAGCAGCAGCCCGGCCAGCAGCCACACCAAGAACGTGAGCAGGACCGCTAGCCTGGGCACGGCGGCCAGCCGCACCAGGATCGGCCGGCTGCGCTTCTCGAGCTCGGCGCGGGCGGGGGAACCCGACGCCGAGCCGGCACGGACGGCCGGGTTGCCGCTGCGGCGGGGGTTGCGGGACTGCGACGTCAACGCGGGCTCCAGGGTTGGTGCGACGATGAGGTCTCTATCGTCGCACCGTCCAGGAGCCCCGTGGTGCTTGTCGTGACGCGCTACCGGGTTGAACCCGCCCTCGCGCCGGACTTCGTGCTGCGGGCCAAGGTCGCCCTCGCCTCGATGGCGGAGCGGCCCGGCTGGCGGTCCGGCCGGATCGGTCGCGCCACCGATGACGCATGGCTGTGGCTGCTGTCGACCGAGTGGGACTCCGTGGGCGCCTACCGGCGGGCACTGTCCGCCTACGAGGTGAAGGTCGACGCGATCCCGTTGCTGTCGCTGGCGGTCGACGAACCGACCGCGTACGAGTTGATCGAGGCGGTCGGCCAGGGGTCACATGGTCTCGCCGGGGCGTCGGGGCTGGCCGCCGACGCGGGGTCGACCCGCCTCGGCGAGGCCGCGGCCCCGCACGTACCGACCGGGCTGGAGCCGCCCGGGCCCGAGCTGGGCCTGACTGGCGGCGGCGAGGGCTGACCGGACTCCCCGGTACCCTTGGCGCTCCTGCCAGCCTCGCACCGGATGGAGCAATCCCCGTGGCCGCCGACCTCGTCGACACCATCGTCAGCCTCGCCAAGCGCCGGGGCTTCGTGTACCCGAGCGGCGAGATCTACGGCGGCAGCCGGTCGGCGTGGGACTACGGACCCCTCGGCGTCGAGCTCAAGGAGAACGTCCGGCGTCAGTGGTGGCAGTCGATGGTGCGTAGCCGCGACGACGTGGTCGGCCTCGACTCTGCGGTCATCCTGCCGACCCAGACCTGGGTCGCGTCCGGGCACGTCGAGACGTTCACGGATCCGCTGATCGAGTGTCAGTCCTGCCACAAGCGGTACCGCGCCGACCACCTCGAGGAGGTATACGAGGCCAAGCACGGCAAGGCGCCTGAGGGCTTCGGCGACGTCCCGTGCCCCAGCTGTGGCACCCGCGGCGCCTGGACCGAGCCGCGGCTGTTCTCGGGACTGCTCAAGACCTACCTGGGCCCGGTGGAGTCGGAGGAAGGGCTCGCCTACCTTCGGCCCGAGACCGCACAGGGCATCTTCTTGAACTTCCTGAACGTGATGACGTCCGCGCGGAAGAAGCCCCCGTTCGGCATCGCGCAGACCGGCAAGAGCTTCCGCAACGAGATCACCCCGGGCAACTTCATCTTCCGGACCCGCGAGTTCGAGCAGATGGAGATGGAGTTCTTCGTCGAGCCGGGCACCGACGAGGGCTGGCACGAGTACTGGCTGCAGGAACGCTGGGACTGGTACGTCGGGCTCGGCATCAACCCGGACAACCTGCGCTACTTCGAGCACCCGGCCGAGAAGCTCTCGCACTACTCCAAGCGCACGGTCGACATCGAGTACCGGTTCCTGTTCGGCGGGCAGGAGTTCTCCGAGCTCGAGGGCGTGGCGAACCGCACCGACTTCGACCTCAAGACGCACGCGGCGGCGTCCGGCGCGAACCTCACCTACCTCGACGTCGACAAGGGCGAGCGCTATACGCCGTACGTCATCGAGCCCGCGGCCGGGCTGACCCGCGCGGTGCTGGCGTTCCTGATGGACGCGTACGCCGAGGAGGAGGCGCCGAACGCGAAGGGGGGCATGGAGAAGCGGGTCGTGATGCGGTTCGACCCCCGGCTGGCCCCGGTCAAGGCGGCGGTGCTGCCGCTGTCGCGCAACGCGGACCTCTCGCCGAAGGCGCGCGATCTGGCCGCCGAGCTGCGCCAGCGCTGGAACGTCGAGTTCGACGACGCGGGCGCGATCGGTCGGCGCTACCGCAGGCAGGACGAGATCGGCACGCCGTACTGCGTCACGGTCGACTTCGAGACCCTGGACGACCACGCCGTCACGGTGCGCGAGCGCGACTCGATGGCCCAGGAGCGGATCGCGATCGACCAGGTCGCGGAATACCTTGCTGCCCGCCTGCCCTCCTGCTGACCACCGACCGCTTCCCCCCAACCGTTCCCCCGCCACCCCCTCCCCTTTCGCCACAAGGGTCCCTTCATGCGACTAGGTCGAGTTTCTTCGACACTCACGTGAACCCCGGTTCGGCCAGGTCGCGTTCCACGCGTACGGCGGGACGTGGCCGACCGGTGGCCGCGCGCAGGGCCGAGCCGATGTCGCGAGCCACGCCCGAGGGGTCGGCCCGAATTCGGTAGGGCGTGATCGGGACGACGAGGATGCCGAGGGCGGCCAGCCGCGCCTGCCGTCGCTCGGTTGCCTCGAACGCTTCGCCGTACCCGTGGTGCTCGTGGCTGTTGACCTCGAGCGCGACGCCGACGTCGGCGTAGTAGCCGTCGGGTACGAAGACCGTCCGGCCGTTGTCGGCCGACAGAGTCGGGTTCCAGCGAGGTTCGGGCAGCCCCCAGCCCAGGACGAGGTCACGTAGCTCGGCCTCCGGTGCCGATCGGGTGCCGGCTTCGAGGTCGGCGAGCACGTCACGAAGCAGCGCCGACCCTCGGCGTTGAGACACAGATAGCTCGTCGCGAAGATCGGGCAGGCTCGATCGACCGGACTGGACCACCTCGCTCGCCAGTGCCCGCACCGCCCGCCGTTCGGTGCAACGCCTGGCCGCGTCGACGACTGCCCGAACGAGCGGCACCGTCGGCAGGGGATCGGGCTGGTGCGGTGCGGGCAGCCGGTGCGTGCGTTCGACCAGCACGAAGCCGATGCTTCGCGGGCGCCGGGTGTGGGGCACGAGAACATGCACCGGCGTCTCGAGCGGGTCGTTCGGCAGGTAGCGCACGAGATGTCGGCGCAGCGCGGCCCCGCCGGTCAACATCGCGCCAGGCCCGGCGTAGAGCACGGCGGCCTGCTCACGCTGCGCGGGGGTCAGCGGTCCGTGGAAGACCTGGTAGACGGTGGGGAGCACGCGCCGCCACGGTCCACCGGACCGGATCCGGTGCCGGGTCGTCGACGAGGCGACGGCTGCTTCGGCCAGCTGGCGTGAGGTGACCAGCCCGCCTTGGGCCCAGGCGATTGCCTCGATGACGGCGAAGGAGGTACCTGCTCTTCGTGGCATGCGCCCAGCCTCGCGAGCCGAAGCCGGGCCCGTATCGACGGATCCGCAAATGGTGGACGATTGGGGGATCGGGAGCGCGATCTAGTGGCATGAGGGGACCCATGTGGCGGAATGGGAGGATGGCGGGGTGGGGAGACAGGTGGGGAGACAGGTGGGGGCGCAGGTGGGGGCGAGCGCGCGGGGGCTGGTGCTGGGCCGGCACCGGCTGGACATCCCCGTGGTGCTGGCCCCGATGGCCGGAATCACGAACGTCGCTTTCCGGCGCCTCTGCCGGGAGTACGGCGCGGGACTGTACGTCTCCGAGATGATCACCTCGCGGGCGCTGGTCGAGCGGGACCGCGAGACCCTGCGGATGATCACCTTCGCGGCGGACGAGTCGCCGCGTTCGGTGCAGCTGTACGGCGTCGACCCGGCGGTCGTGGCAGCCGCTGTGCGCATGGTGGTCGACGAGGACCTCGCAGACCACGTCGACCTGAACTTCGGCTGCCCGGTCCCCAAGGTGACCCGCAAAGGCGGCGGCAGCGCTCTGCCGTACAAGCGGCGGCTGTTCGAGGCGATCGTGCGCGGTGCCGTGGAGGCCGCCGGCGACCTTCCGGTGACGGTGAAGATGCGCAAGGGCATCGACGACGACCACCTGACGTACCTCGAGGCGGGCCGGATCGCCGAGGACGCAGGCGTCGCCTGGGTGGCGCTGCACGGGCGCACCGCGGCGCAGCTGTACTCCGGGCAGGCCGACTGGGAGGCGATCGCGCGACTGAAGCAGCACCTCAGCGTTCCGGTCCTGGGCAACGGCGACATCTGGGAGGCCACCGACGCACTGCGCATGGTCGAGCAGACCGGCTGTGACGGGGTCGTCGTCGGACGCGGCTGCCTTGGCCGGCCCTGGCTGTTCCACGACCTGGCCGCGGCCTTCGAGGGACGCCCGGCCGACGTCGCCGAGCCTGGGCTGGCGCAGGTCGCCGCAGTGATGCGCCGGCACGCGGAGCTCCTGGGCGAGGCGCTGGGCGACGAAGGACGCGGCTGTCGCGACTTCCGAAAGCACGTCGCGTGGTACCTCAAAGGCTTCAGCGTCGGGTCGCAGAGCCGCCGGGCGCTCGGCATGGTGGGCAGCCTCTCCGAGCTCGACGACCGGCTCGGTCGGCTCGACCTCGACCAGCCGTACCCGGTGCAGGTGCTGGGTGCACCCAGGGGCCGGACGACCGGTGTCCGGCCGGTCAGCCTCCCCGAGCGCTGGCTCGACGACCCCGACGCGTTCGAGGTGCCGGAGGGCGCCGAGCTGGCTGACTCCGGCGGCTGATCTCGGGGAACCACGGCGCGACCCGGGGCGTCCGACCGGTCAGCCGGCGAGGGTTTGGTCGGCGTCCGCGCGAGGGAAGGATGCCGGCGTGCCGAACTCGACGAACTCCTCGACGACCGTGACGCTCGACGTGTGGGCCGACCTCGGCTGTCCGTGGTGCTACATCGGAAGCCGTCGACTCGCGCTCGCCCTGGCGCACGAGCCGGACGGCTCGGTGATCACCCGCTGGCGCTCGTTCCAGAGGGGTTCGGCTGTCGTGGTCGACCAGGACCACGCGCGGGTGTCCGAGGTCGGCCGTGAGGTCGGCATCGTCTTCGACTTCAAGCGCCAGGCCAAGGTGGCCGACACAGCCCTCGCCCAGCAGGCGATCCTCCTGTACGACGCTGAGGCGCGCCAGCGTGCGGTCGCCGCGGTGCTCTTCGGCGCCTTCTTCGAGCGGGGCCTCGACATCGGCGACATCGACGTCGTCGCGGCCGAAGTCGCCGGGGCCGCCCACGACGAGTCCGAACGCGTCCGGGCCCGGCTTGAGGCGGGGGCGTCGCTCGACCGACTCGACGCCGACGCGGTCGAGGCGCGACTGTTGGGGGTGTCCGCAGTGCCGACCTATGTCGTCGCGGGCCGGGTGGCGGTCCAGGGCGCGCAGGAGGTTGAGGTGCTCCGGTTGTTCATCGCCCGGGCTCGCGAGCCGGTCGCAGCACGCTGACCCGCGACGGGGCCGATATCGTTCCGGCGTGAGTGCTGCGTACGACGACTCAGCAATCGAACGGTTGGTGCTCGAGCCGCCCAAGCCGGGTGCTCGCACCGCATTCGAGCGCGACCGGGCTCGGGTGCTGCACAGTGCGGCCCTGCGCCGCTTGGCGGGCAAGACCCAGGTCGTCGTGGCCGGTGAGCTCGACTTCCCACGCACCCGGCTGACCCACTCGCTCGAGGTGGCGCAGATCGGCCGCGAGCTGGGGCAGACGCTCGGCTGCGACCCCGACCTCGTCGAGGCCGCGGGCTTGTCCCACGACCTCGGGCACCCGCCGTTCGGCCACAACGGCGAGCAGGTGCTGGCGGAGCTGGCCGAGAGCTGTGGCGGCTTCGAGGGAAACGCCCAGACGTTGCGGGTACTCACCCGGCTCGAGGCGAAGACGTTCCGGCCCGGATCGGACGGCCGCAGCGTGGGTCTCAACCTGACCCGAGCGACGCTGGACGCGGCGACGAAGTACCCGTGGACTCGCGGTGAGGTTCCGGGCGCGGGGTCCAAGTTCGGCGCCTACGCCGACGACCGCGAGGTGTTCGAGTGGATGCGTCGGGGCGAGCCAGCCGGTCGGCGCTGCCTGGAGGCGCAGGTGATGGACTGGGCCGACGACATCGCCTACTGCGTGCACGACGTCGAGGACGCCTTGCATGCGGGCCATGTGACCCTGGCGCAGCTGGCCGACCCGGCCGAGCGCGCCGAGGTCGTCGAGCTGGCGGCCGACCGGTACGCACCCGGCGCCGCACCCGCGCAGCTGTCCGCGGCCCTCGACGGCCTGCGGGCGCAGCCGTGGTGGCCGTCGGCGTACGACGGCTCGGTGCGGGGTCTGGCGGGGCTGAAGAATCTCACCAGCCAGCTGATCGGTCGGCTGTGCGGTGCGGCGGAGGCCACGACGCGTGACCGGTTCGGCCCTGACCCGCTGACCCGGTACGCAGCCGACCTTGTCGTTCCCGACGAGGCCCGGCTGGAATGTGCGGTGCTGAAGGCCGTTGCCGCGGTGTTCGTCATGCAGCGCACCGGCCAGCAGCAGACCTACGCCGAGCAGCGGGTGCTGGTGCACGAGCTGACGGCGGCCGTGCTGGCCGGGGCTCCGGCGACGTTGAGCACCGAGTTCCTCGCGGACTTCGCGGCGGCGCCGGACGACGCGGCTCGGTTGCGTGTGGTGGTCGACCAGGTGGCGTCGCTGACCGACACCTCAGCGGTCGCCTGGCACGGCCGGCTGGTCGCGCCATGACCGCGCCCGGTGGGCGGATCCGCGCCGAGGTCGTGCCGCGTCGTGTGGTGCGTCCGCTGCAGCTGCTCGTGCTACGTCCAGGCCGGCAGGCCACCTCAGACGACCTGGTCGACGAACCCGGGGCGTTCTACGTCGCGGCGTTCACCCCGTCGCAGATGGTGGGCGGCGTCGCGGCCTTCCTGCCGGAACCCCACCCGGACCGGCCGGAGGTCGCCGCCTGGCGCTTGCGAGGGATGGCCAGCGACCCGGCGCACCGCGGCGAGGGCTACGGCGAGGCGGCGCTCCGCCACGGCGTGGTCGAGGCGGCAGCACGGGGCGGCGCCCTGATGTGGTGCAACGCGCGCACGGTGGCGCTCGGGTTCTACGACCGGTTTGGCTTCGTCCGCGAGGGCGAGGAGTTCGTCACCGAGACCGGCATTCCGCACTTTCGGATGTCGCGCGAGCTGCCCTGACCCTGAGCCTTCAGCAGTCGACGGTGCAGCCGGCGTTGCCCACGGCGGTGTGCCGTGCGGCGACGGCCGCCGCAGGCGATCTCGACGTGTGCGCCCGCCAGGCGTCGAGATACGGCCAGGGGTAGACCTCGCCGCGGCGGACCCACCAGACGCCTGGCCCGGTGGGCCACGAGATCCCGAAGTGCACGTGGGTGGTGATGCCGCGGGCGTCGCCGGAATTGCCGACCCGGGCCAGCAGCTGTCCGGCGCGGACGACGAGCCCAGGTCGAATCCCGGCGGCGATCGACGAGAAGTGGGACCCGTAGTAGCGGACGCCGTCGTTGCCGATCATCGAGATCGTGAGACCGCCCCTGGTTCCGCCGAGGTTGGTCGAGGACGACCAGGTGTCGGTGTAGCTGACCTCGTCGATTCGGCCCGAGGTCGGTGCGACGTAGGCGCAGCCGCGGGGGGCGAAGATGTCGGTCGCCGGGTAGTCGTGGTGGCTGTGGGCGTAGCTGACCGAGCAACCCTGCACGGGGAAGACGTAGGCCGCCGTGCCCGTCGGGGGCCTGGGCGTGGGGCTGGGGGTCGGCCTCGGGCTGGGCTTGGGGGTGGTGGCAGGTTTCGGCTTCGGTGTGGCGCTGTGCGTCGGGCTGGGCGTCGGAGTCGGCGTGGGCGTGGGCGTGGGGGTCGGGGTGTCGCTCGGCGAGGCCGAGGTGCTGCTCGGCGCGGCGGCTTGGGGCTGTGGGCTGCTCCCGCCGCCACAGGCGACGAGCGCGAGCGCTGTCAGGGCCATGCCCAACGGGGCTCGGGCCCGGCGTCGGGCGAGGCTGTGCATCATGGGTTCGAGGGTAACCGAGGCGCACGTAGACTCCGGCCATGGCCGGCCGGATCAAGGACGACGACATCACCTTGGTCCGAGAGCGCGCCCGCATCGACGAGGTGGTCGGCGAGTACGTCCAGCTGCGCGGCGCGGGCGGTGGCTCGATGAAGGGGCTGTGCCCCTTCCACGAAGAGAAGTCGCCCTCGTTCCACGTCACCCCGGCCCGTGGCTACTACTACTGCTTCGGCTGCGCCGAGGGCGGCGACGTCATCAACTTCGTCCAGAAGATCGACCACCTCACCTTCGCCGAGGCGGTCGAGCGCCTCGCCGCCAAGAGCGGTGTCCAGCTGCGGTACGAAGAGGGCGGCTCCGCCCCGAACCGCCAGCAGGGGCAGCGCACTCGGCTGGTCGAGGCGCACCGACTGGCCCAGGAGTTCTACGCCGCCCAGCTGGCGACCTTGGCTGAGGCCGAGACGGGGCGCCGGTTCCTGACCGAGCGTGGCTTCGACTCGGCGGCCGCGGCCCTGTTCGGGGTGGGCTACGCGCCGAAGGGATGGGACGCCCTGACGACCCACCTTCGAGGCAAGGGGTTCACCGACGCTGAGCTCACCATGAGCGGCTTGGTGAGCCAGAAGGAGCGGGGCGTGTACGACCGGTTCCGTGGTCGGCTGGTGTGGCCGATCCGTGACATCACGTCCGACGTCATTGGGTTCGGCGCACGCAAGCTGTACGAAGACGACCAGGGCCCGAAGTACCTGAACACGCCCGAGACGCCGATCTACAAGAAGAGCCAGGTGCTGTTCGGCATCGACCTCGCCAAGAAGGACATCGCCAAGCGTCAGCAGGCTGTCGTGGTCGAGGGATACACCGACGTTATGGCGTGCCACCTGGCGGGGGTCGAGACCGCGGTCGCCACGTGCGGCACCTCCTTCGGCGACGACCACGTCCGTATCCTGCGCCGGCTGCTGATGGACCAGGACGAGTTCAAGGGTGAGGTCGTCTTCACGTTCGACGGCGACGCGGCCGGGCAGAAGGCGGCGTTGCGGGCCTTCACCGAGGACGCGAAGTTCGTGACCCAGCTGTACGTCGCGGTCGAGGGCAGCGGGCTCGACCCGTGCGAGCTGTGGCAGACCAAGGGCCCGGAGGCGGTGCGCGCGCTGGTCGCCGGCCGGGTGCCGCTGAGCGAGTTCGTCGTCAAGAGCATCCTGGCCGGCTACGACCTCGGTGTACCCGAGGGCCGGATCGCCGCGCTCCGGGCGGCTGCCCCCGTCGTCGCCCGCACCAAGGACCGCTCTCTGCGTCAGGCGTACGCCGTCTCGCTCTCCGGGTGGCTCGGCATGGAGCCCGGCCCGGTGCTCGAGGTGGTCGGGCAGGCCGTCCGGGCGGGCGGGCAGGTGCCGGCAGCCGCCCCGGTCGCACCGGTCCCGTCAGCCGAGCGCCCACGGCCGGACGACCGGTCGCTCATGGTCGACCGTGAGGCGCTGAAGACGGCCCTGCAGTATCCGGGCCTGGCCGGGCCGGGCTTCGACGAACTCGGCGCCGAGGCGTTCGGGCACCCCGCCTACGCCGCGGCCTGCCGCGCCATCGCCGAGGCCGGGGGAGTCGAGGCTGCGGGCGCTGGCGGCGAGGTCTGGGTCACCCGCGTGCTCGACGTCGCGTCGAACGACCAGGTGCGTTCGGTGGTCACCGAGCTCGCCGTCGAGCCGCTGCGCTGCGCGGGGGAACCCGATGCCCGCTATGTCGACGAGCAGATCGGGCGGCTCCAGGAGCGCCAGGTGATCGCCCAGGTGGTCGAGGCGCGCAGCCGGTTGCAGCGGATCGACCCGGACACCGACCCCGCGGAGTACGCCGCTGCGTTCGGCGCACTCATCGCTCTGGAACAGCTGCGTCGTCAGCTCAACGAGAAGGCCATCGGCGGGCTGTGACCGATGGCTGAGCACCGGCGGTTCGGGCGGGCCCGCTTGCCCGCGGAGGTGCGGGCGCTGGTCGACGAGGGCGAGCGGGTCCTGGCGTGGGGTCGCGACGCGCAGGGTGAGCCGGTGCTCGCGACCCTGCAGGCCGTCTACGTCCCGACTCGGAGCGGCGACCACGCCCGGATCCCGTACGAGCGGATCGAGCTGGCCGGGTGGGAGGATCCCGTGCTCGACATCTTGCTCATCGGCCGGGGCGGCCGGCGGTACCTCGTGCGGCTGGACGAGCCCGGTGAGCTGCCGCCGATGATCCGCGAGCGCGTCACCTCGACGATCGCCCTCGCCGAGCGGGTGACGCTCGCCGACGGTGGCGGAGCGCGGATCACGGCGCGTCGAGCGCCGGGCAAGGACGATCTCGCCTGGACCGTTCGGTTCGACGACGGGATCGACCCGACAGACCCCGCTGTCCGGGCTCAGGCCGACGCCGCGATCGCAGCGCTTCGGTCCTCGACAGGGTTGTGACCCGCGGGGTCCGGGGCTCGGCGCGCCAGGCCTGCCTGGTTTCGAGGGACCCGGCCTCGGCTGATAGCGTGGCGCTCGCGTTCAGCGGTCCCGCGTAGCTCAATTGGCAGAGCACCCGACTGTTAATCGGGCGGTTACTGGTTCGAGTCCAGTCGCGGGAGCATCTGCGCAGGTCACAGACCTGCGGACCCCTTGGCGACGCCCTCATGACAGCAACGTTGACAGCAACGCATTCAGGCGAGCCCGCGCTCGAGTGCCGCCGCTGCGTCCTGCGTGAGACGCGCTGTGACGTGGCTGTACGTGTCGGCGGTCAGTCGAGTGCTGGAGTGGCCGAGCACCTCGGCGACCACCCGCATCGGTACGCCCTCTTCGAGCAGCACGGTCGCGGCCGCGTGGCGCAGGCCGTGGAACGTGGCCGTCGGCACGCCGGCCTTCCCGGCCGCCAGTTTGTAGGCTTTCATCGCGTTGCTGTGGTCCCACGCGGTGCCCACGGGAGTCGTGAAAACCCAACCCTCTTCGTCCCAAGCGATCGCAGCGAGCCGCTCAGTCGCCTGCTGGACCCGCCAGGATTGGAGCGTTGTCACAAGGGACGGGGGG
>JBBQWS010000013.1:0-65801 GCA_038210415.1 Actinomycetes bacterium | reverse complement strand
GGTCACAGAACTGGTCACAGAAACCCCGGACGCCGACGGTCGTGGCCGGACGCTCATGGACCCCAAAGGGCCTCTGACCTGCGACGATATGGATTTCCGCGGACGAGTGCGACACCTGATGGACACGCTCAGCCGGAGTTCGAATCCCACCGGGGGTACTCGGCGCGCTTCGGTTGGCGACGCGACGTCCCTCGACGTACCGTGGAGGGACGTGATCTTCGACAGGAGTCCCATGAAGAGCAACAACCCGGTCCTGACCCGCGAGTTCGCCACGTTCCGTGAGGCACCGCCTTCGACAGCGGCGTTGCAGGAGATGTACGACGGCCCCACGTCGACCACTGGCGGTCGCGTCATGACCCTCGACGACGTCGTCGTCAAGACGGGGATCCTGTTCGGCATCCTCTTGGTGACGGCAGTCGGCGGCTGGAAGCTCGTCGAGTCGGCCCCCGCCGCGGTCTTCATCGCTGCGATCGCCGCCTTCGTCGTCGGCATGATCGTCTCGGTCAAACGCACCACGAACCCGGCGCTGATCATGACCTACGCCGCTCTCGAGGGCGTCTTCCTCGGCGGGATCAGCAACTGGTACCAGAACAGCCGCTACATCAACCCGAACAACGGCAACATCGTCGCCCAGGCGGTCTTCGGCACCCTGGTCTGCTTCGGTGTGATGTTGCTGCTTTACAAGAGCGGTCGGCTGCGCGCCACCCCGCGCTTCCAGAAGATGATGGCTGTGGCGCTGGTGTCCTACCTCGTCATCGCGATCGGCAGCCTGATCTCGTCGCTCTTCGGCGTCGGCTCCGGCTGGGGCTTCTACGGGGTCGGCGGGCTCGGCATCGCCCTGTGCGTCCTCGGGGTCGGCCTGGCTGCGTTCACCCTCGTGCTCGACTTCGACATGATCGAGCGTGGCGTAGCTGGCGGAGTGCCGGAGAAAGAGTCATGGCGGGCGTCGTTCGGTCTGATGGTCACCCTGGTCTGGTTGTACCTCGAGCTGCTTCGGCTGCTCGCGATCCTGCAGCGCAACTAGCGACGGACGTCTCGGGCCCGGCTCTCCTCGACGGAGACCGGGCCCGTTCTCCGGTCTATGAGTTGCGGCGTGCCGCGCGCTGGACGTCGTACTCGTGCGCGAGCGCCTTGGCTCCACCCTGCGAGAGCTCGTACTCGTCCTGCAGCCAGTGGGCGCGCTCCTCGGACCGCGAGAACGCCGGGCCTTCGTCGATCAGGCGGAGCCACTCGCGGACCTCGCGCCCGGTAGCGGCGGGGATGCGCGCGATCAGCGCCGCGTGCGTTTCTTCGGAGTGCTGGGTCATGGGGCCTCCACGTTTGCGGGCGAGACAGCCTGTGTCGTCACCCTAGTCCGCGGCGACCGCGTTGGGGGAGGGACCGAGGGCACTGGTCCCCGCGCGGTCTAGCCTGATCGCCGTGGACGTCATGGAGCTCTCCGCCGAGAGCCAGCGGCTGGCCGACCGGCTTCGCTCCTTGTCCGACGTACGGCTCGCCCGCGAGCTCGAACCCGGGCGCACCTCGGCATCAGCGGCGCTGGCAGCGGCCCAGCGGCTGGCCGACCTGGCCGCCGGCGTGGAGCACCGCGAAGCGCCGGACCCCCCGGCGCCCCGCCTGGTTCCAACCGTCGCCGATTTCGCGGTGGGCGACGTGATCGCGGTGACCGGCCACGACCTTGCCGCCGCGGCCCGGGCGCTGCCGGCGGACATGCCGGTGTGGCTCGATGGGGCGCGGTCGCCGCTGGCCGCGGCGGTCGCCGAGGGCGCGGCGCTCTGCCGGTCGCTGCGCCTGACCCTGTGAACCACCTGAACCTGCGAACCGCTACGACAGACGCTGGATCAGCAGCGCCATCCCCTGGCCACCTCCGACACACATCGTCTCCAGGCCGATCTCCTTGTCGTGCCAGGAGAGGGAGTTCAGCAGCGTCGTGGTGATCCGTGCCCCGGTCATGCCGAACGGGTGCCCCACCGCGATGGCGCCGCCGTTGACGTTCAGCTTGTCGTCGGAGACCCCGAGCTCGCGGGCGGACGGGATGACCTGGGCGGCGAACGCCTCGTTGATCTCGACCAGGTCGACGTCGTCGATGGTCAGCCCGGCCCGGGCGAGGGCCTGCCGGGACGCGTCGACGGGGCCGAGCCCCATGATCTCGGGCGAAAGTCCGCTGACACCGGTCGCGAGGATCTTGGCGAGCGGCGTCAGCCCGAGCTCGCGGGCCCGCACGTCCGACATGACGACCAGGGCCGCCGCGCCGTCGTTCAACGGGCAGCAGTTCGCGGCCGTGATCGTGCCGTCGGGCCGGAACACCGGCTTCAGGGCGGCTGCCGCCTCGAGGGTGACGCCGGCCCGCGGACCGTCGTCGGCGGTGACCACGGTGCCGTCGGCGAGGGTCACCGGAGTGATCTCGCGGGCCCAGAAGCCGGCCGCGATCGCCGCCTCGGCGCGGTTCTGGGAGCGCACCCCGAAGGCGTCCTGCTCGGCTCGGGTGATCCCGAGGAGCCCGGCGACGTTCTCGGCGGTCTGGCCCATGGCGATGTACGCGTCGGGCAGGCCGCCGTTCTCGCGCGGGTCGGCCCAGACCGCGGCTCCACCGGCGGCGGCCTCGGCGGTACGTGCGCTTGCTTCGGCGAACAGCAGGTTCTGGGTACCCGGCCACGAGTCGCTGCTGCCGGCCGCGAACCGTGAGACGCACTCGACCCCGGCGCTCACGAACGCATCGCCCTCGCCGGCCCGGATCGCGTGGAACGCCATCCGCGTGGTCTGCAGCGACGAGGCGCAGTAGCGGGTCACGGTCGTGCCTGGCACGCTGTCGAGCCCGAGCAGCACGGTCACGATGCGGCCGAGGTTGAATCCCTGCTCCCCGCCAGGCAGACCGCAGCCGAGCATCAGGTCGTCGATAGTCGTGGGGTCGAGTGCGGGCACCTGGGCCAGCGCGGCGCGGACCGCGGTGGCCGCCAGGTCATCGGGGCGGACGGAGGCGAGCGACCCCTTCACCGCTCGTCCGATCGGCGTACGGGCGGCGGCAACGATGACGGCGTCGGGCACGGTTACTCCTGGTGAGCGGGCTGGGTGGTGAGGTCTTCGCTGTCGGGCTCGGTGGGTCGGATCAGCGGGATGCGGTGGCGGATCGTCGCCCACCGACCCTGGGCTCCGCGGTCGGCTCCGGCGACCTGCGCCCGGGAGATCTCGGATCCGGGCTCGGCGGCGGCGCGTGCGGCGAGCTTCGCGATCGGCGCGATCTGCTCACCGCGCAACCGGTCGAGCGGATCGTCCGGGTCGGGTCCGAGGCCGAGGGCGGCACACAGCGACGGGAGCAGCACCTCGGCGCAGCGCCGGTAGCCCGCGGACGACGGGTGGAACCGGTCGGCGCTGAAGAAGTCCTCGCCACGGCTCTCGAACTCCGCGCCAAGCAAGGTGCCGAGCGACACCGCGCGCCCACCGGCCTCGACAGTCGTGATCGCCTGGCCGGCGGCCAGGGTGCGCGACCAGCGCCGACCCAACGCCCGCAACGGGTTCGGCACCGGCTGGACCGTGCCGAGGTCCGGGCAGCAACCCACGATCACGTCGCAGTCGGCCTCGACGAGTCCACGCACCACCTGGTCGAGGGCCTGGAGCGAGACCCGGGCCGGGACCCGGTGGGTCACGTCGTTCGCCCCGACCATGATCACGGCCGCATCGGGGCCGTGGCCGGTGAACGCGGTCAGCGCGCGGTCGACCTGCACCGGGAGGGCCGAGGTCTGCGCGCCGACGACGCCCACGTTGACCAGCTCGACCTGACGCCCCGCGACGGCAGCCAGCCCCTGCGCCAGGAGCACCGCGAGGGTGTCCGCGGGCGCGTCGGCGCCCAGCCCGGCGGCCGCGGAGTCGCCGAGGACGACCAGCCGGTACGGGGGCCGGCCGGCCGGGTCGGGACGCCCGTAGCGGCCGTCGACGGGGAAGGGTTCGCGGCTGGGCTCGCCGACGCGGCGTCGGGCCAGCATCGCCTGGGCCCACAGCACCCCGGCTGCACCCCCGGCGACGCCGACGGCACCCCCGCCGCCGAAAGCAGCCTTGGTGGCGATGCGGCGCGCTCGACCGGCCCGTGACACCGTGCACCTCCCCGTACCCTGACAACCTGCTCCGAGGAGTCTATGCACGGCCGTAGGGTGGCCCGATGCGCATCTACAAGTCGGTCACCGACCTGATCGGCAACACCCCCCTGGTCCGGCTGTCCCGGGTCACGCAGGGGCTGACGGCCACCGTGGTGGCCAAGGTCGAGTACCTCAACCCGGGCGGCTCGGTGAAGGACCGCATCGCGGTCCGGATGATCGATGCCGCCGAGGCCGAGGGCGTCCTCAAGCCGGGGGGCACCATCGTCGAGCCGACCTCCGGCAACACTGGCGTCGGGCTCGCGCTGGTGGCCCAGCAGCGCGGCTACCGGTGCGTGTTCGTCTGCCCCGACAAGGTTTCGCAGGACAAGATCAATGTGCTTCGCGCGTACGGCGCCGAGGTCGTCGTCTGCCCGACGGCTGTCGCACCGGAGCATCCCGACTCCTACTACAACGTCTCGGACCGGCTGGCCCGCGAGATCCCGGGGGCCTGGAAGCCGGACCAGTACGCCAACCCGAACAACCCGCGCTCGCACTACGAGAGCACCGGGCCGGAGATCTGGGCCGACACCGACGGGACGGTCACCTGCTTCGTCGCGGGGGTCGGCACCGGCGGCACGATCAGTGGCACCGGCCGATACCTCAAGGACGTGTCGGGGGGCCGGGTGCGGGTGGTCGGCGCCGATCCGGTCGGCTCGGTCTACTCCGGCGGCACCGGTCGGCCGTACCTCGTGGAGGGGGTCGGCGAGGACTTCTGGCCGGAGGCGTACGACCGTGACGTGTGCGACGAGATCATCGCCGTGTCCGACCGCGACTCGTTCGACATGACGCGTCGGCTGGCCCGCGAGGAGGGGTTGCTGGTCGGGGGGTCCTGCGGCATGGCAGTGGTCGCCGCAATCCGGGCCGCCGAACGCCTCGGGCCCGACGACTTGGTGGTGGTGCTGCTCCCCGACTCCGGTCGCGGCTACCTCTCGAAGGTGTTCAACGACGAGTGGCTCGCCTCGTACGGATTCCTGCCGGCGGTCGCCGGCCAGACGGTGGGCGACGTCCTGCGCGGCAAGGCCGGCGCGCTTCCGCCGCTGGTCCACACCCACCCGAACGAGACGCTGGCCGAGGCGATCGCGATCCTGCGCGAGTACGCCGTCTCGCAGATGCCGGTCGTCCGCGCCGAGCCTCCGGTGATGGCGGCCGAGGTCGCCGGGTCGGTGGCCGAGCGCGACCTCCTCGACGCGCTGTTCTCCGGCAAGGCCCGTCTGGCGGACCGCGTCGAGGACCACATGTCGGCGCCGTTGCCGGGGCTGGGTTCGGGCGAGCCGGTCGACCGCGCCGTCGAAGTGCTCGAGACCGCAGATGCACTGCTCGTCCTCGACGACGGCAAACCGGTCGGGGTGCTCACCCGGCAGGACCTGCTCGGGTTTCTCACGACCGGCTGAGCGAGGTGCGGACCGTCCCTTAACCTCCCGGCGCCCGGTGCCGATGCCCCAGTGAAGCGGCGCAAGAGCGTCGCAACGCCGGGACGGACGGTAGGAGCAGGACGTGAAGAGTGCGCGGACCCCAGCCCTGGTGGCAGGCCTGGCGTGTCTCGCGGCTGCCGTCACGATCGGCGTCTTCGGCATTCGGTCGAACCAGCAGGCCGCCCAGGAGCTCGACTCGAACCTGACCAACTCGGCCGAGGCCGGTGCCGCACAGCTCAACCAGGCCAACGCGCGACTGCGGACGATCAGCCTGATGCTGGCGCAGGACCGGGCCTTCACGGCCTACTCGCTCGACTACCGTCCCCGAGACGTGAAGCGGGCCGACGACGCGGGCGCGGTGGCCGACATCGGCCGGTCGCTGCGGTACCTCGACGAGCTCATGCCGGCTCAGCTCGAGTCGGCGGGGTACGCCGACATCAGCGGGTTCGAGGCGGCCCGCTACGAGGGTGGCCGGCTGGTGCTCCCGGGCGCCCTCACGAAGATCGTCAAGGAGCCCTATTTCTCGGACGCGATCAACGCCGGTCCGGGTGTTGTCGTGGTTACTCCGCCGACGCTGAACTCCGTGTCCAGCAACTGGGTCATCACCTACTCGTCCGTGGTCACCAGCGTCGGGCAGGAGCGCGGCGTCGTCTACTTCTCGGTGACCTTGGAGAGCCTGCGACCGCACCCGACCCACCCGGGTGTCGCCCTCCGGGTGGCGAACGCGAAGACGGGGCAGATCGTCGTCGACAGCCGCACCCTCGTCGGGACCGGCGCGGGCGGCGGCATGATCCCGCTCACCGGCAACACCGCCCAGAACCTGTCCGGACAGATCTCCAGGCTGAAGGACCGGGCCGGCTCGTTCGACGTGGGTGAGGACCGGCTGACGTACGCGACCGTCTCAGGTGCCGGGGCAACCCAGACTTCGTCCGGCTCCGACGCGTGGGTGATGGTGGCGTCGGCGCCCGCGGTAGCGGCCTCCGGGCTGTGGGACTCGTTCAGCCCGCTCGCCTGGCTGCTCCTGGTGCTCGGGCTCGGCCTCGTCACCGCCGGTGTCGTGCTCTGGCTGCGCGAGCTCCGCGACCGGCGGGTCGAGGCCGCTCGTACGCAGGCCGAGCGGGACCTCCTCGCGTCCCGCCTGGACGAGCTCTCGGTCGCACTGACCAGCGTGTCCCAGGGCGACCTGGGGGTGTCCTTGCCCACCGACGGGTTCGGTGACGCATCGATGCAGCGAGTGGTGGCGAGCTTCGACGACACGATCGCGCGGCTGCGCGTGCTCGTGGGCCAGGCCCAGGACAACGGCGAGCGGGTCGCCGCCGCCGCGACCGAGCTGGGTGCGCTGGCGGGGGAGCAGGCCGACTCCGCAGGCGAGCAGTCGGCCGCGGTGACCGAGACGACCGTCACGATCCAGGAGCTGGCCGCGACCGCGTCGCAGATCGCCGAGGCGGCAGCCGGGGTGGCCGCAGCCGCCGGTGACATGCTGCAGCTGACCGACGAGGGGCGCACCGCAGTGCAGGACTCGGTCGGGGCGATGGACCGCATCGCCGGCCGGGTCGAGTCCATCGCGCTGAGCACCACCGCGCTCGGCGACAAGGTGCACGAGATCGGTGGCATCCTGCAGTTGCTCGACGAGCTCTCGGACCAGACGAACCTGTTGGCGCTGAACGCCGCGATCGAGGCCGCGCGCGCCGGAGAGCACGGTCGCGGTTTCGCGGTCGTGGCAGCCGAGGTGCGCAAGCTCGCGGAGCGGGCGCAGGAGTCGACGGCCCGGATCCAGGGTCTGGTCGCGGAGATCCACGGACACATGCAGGCGACGGTGCTCGCCTCGGACGTCGGGGCCCGCGAGGTCCGCACCGGCGCCGGGCTCGCAGCCGAAGCCGTGGTGTCGCTGGAGAAGATCACCGGCCGGGTGCACGAGACGGCTTCAGCGGTGAAGCAGATCTCCGTCGCGACGCAGCAGCAGCGCTCAGCCTCCGAGCAGGTGGTCGTGGCCATGAACCGGCTCTCGGAGGTGTCGCGGATGTACGCGGCGGGCTCCCGGCAGGCGGCTTCGTCGGCGCAGGAGCTGGCCGAGCTGGCCGGGTCCATGCAGGAGGCGATCGAGATCTTCAGCACCGGCGGTGACGCCGAGGCCTGGGCCGACCACGACGTCACCCTCCGTACGGACGACCTCTGGGTCGAGCCCACCGACGGCCACGAGGCGGACGTCGAGGAGTACGCCCAGCCCCGGTAGCCGCCGGCAAGCCGTCTGCTGTCAGCCGTCGGTGCGGGCCACCCCGACGGGGCACGCCGCCCCGGTTCCACCGAGCCCGCAGTAGCCGTTCGGCACCTTCTCGAGGTACTGCTGGTGGTAGTCCTCCGCGTAGTAGAACGTCGGCGCGGGGGACAGCTCGGTGGTGATCGCGCCGTAGCCGCTGCGCGCCAGCACCGGCTCGAAGGCCGCCTTCATGGCCAGCAGCGTGTCGCGCTGGGCGTCGGTGGTCCAGTACGCGACGGAGCGGTACTGCGTTCCCAGGTCGTTGCCCTGGCGGTAGCCCTGGGTCGGGTCGTGGCCCTCCCAGAACGCCTTTGCCACCTGCTCGAACGAGATCGTCGCCGGGTCGTAGACGACCTGGACGGCCTCTGTGTGGCCGGTACGCCCGGTGCAGGTCTCCTCGTAGCTCGGGTTCGGGGTGTACCCGCCGGCGTACCCCACCGCGGTGGAGTAGACACCGGGCAGCTTCCAGAACAACCGCTCGGCGCCCCAGAAGCAGCCGAGGCCGAAGTACGCGACCTCGAGCCCCTCGGGCCACGGCCCCTCCAGGGGGGTGCCGAGCACGGCGTGCCGTGACGGGACGACGAACGGGCGGGTGGTCCGGCCGGGCAGGGCCGACTCGGCGGCCACCATCTGACGGGTCGCACGGTTGAAGAGCATGGAACCTCCTTAGGTCTACTCCGTTCAACCCTCGGGTCCTGGGCCGTGTTCCGAGCCGACCCTTACGAGGCGCTGACGAGGACTAGCCTGGCAGGGTGACCGCAAACGAGTACGGCTTCGACACCCTCGCCATCCACGCCGGGCAGGAGCCCGATCCGTCCACCGGGGCGGTCGTGCCGCCCATCTACCAGGTCTCGACGTACAAGCAGGACGGTGTCGGTGGCCTGCGCCGGGGCTACGAGTACAGCCGCAGCGCGAACCCCACCCGCACCGCGCTCGAGGAGTGCCTGGCCGCGATCGAGGGCGGCACCCGGGGGCTGGCGTTCGCGTCCGGGCTGGCCGCCGAGGATACGCTCCTGCGCACCGTCTGCGGCCCCGGCGACCACGTCGTGGTGCCCGACGACGCGTACGGCGGCACGTACCGGCTCTTCGCCAAGGTGCTCCAGCGCTGGGGGCTCGACCACACGCCGGCCCGGCTGACCGATCCCGACGCGGTGCGCGCGGCGATCATCCCCGGCCGGACCAAGGTGGTCTGGGTCGAGACCCCGACCAACCCGTTGCTCAGGGTCGCCGACATCGCGGCGCTCGCGGCGATCGCGCACGAGGCCGAGGCCCTGCTCGTCGTCGACAACACGTTCGCCTCGCCGTACCTGCAGACCCCGCTCGGCCTGGGCGCCGACGTGGTGGTGCACTCGACCACGAAGTACCTCGGTGGGCACAGCGACGTGGTCGGCGGTGGCCTCGTCGTGGCGGACGAGCGGCTGGGTGACGACCTGGCGTACCACCAGAACGCGATGGGCGCCGTCGCCGGCCCGTTCGACTCTTTCCTGGTGCTGCGCGGGATCAAGACCCTCGCCGTCCGCATGGAACGCCACTGCGACAACGCCGAGCACATCGCCCAGCTGCTCCTCGAGCACCCCCGGGTGATCGAGGTGTGTTACCCCGGGCTCGCGCTGCACCCCGGCCACGAGGTCGCCAAGAAGCAGATGAAGCGGTACGGCGGCATGGTGTCGTTCCGGGTCGACGGTGGGATGGAGGCGGCCCTGTCCGTCTGCGAAAGCGCCCGGCTGTTCACTCTCGGGGAGTCGCTGGGCGGGGTCGAGTCGCTCATCGAGCATCCCGGCCGGATGACCCACGCGAGCGTGGCCGGCAGCCCGCTGGAGGTGCCGGACGACCTGGTCCGGCTGTCCGTCGGCATCGAGACGCTGGCCGACCTCGAGGCCGACCTGCGCCAGGCGCTGTCAGCCTGAGAAGAACGGGTCGGCGCCCATGGCCGTCAGCGCAGCGAGCGAGGTGGGGCTCGGGTCCACCCGCCAGTCGCACGGTGCCTTGTTGAGGTCGAAGTAGAGGACCCCGCGGAACTGCTCGTAGCCCACCTGCTGGAACATCGCCTGAGCGTCGGTGATCCACTGCGCGCGCCGGCCGCTCGTTGCCGGGTCCTCCACCGAGCCGAACTCGGTCACCCACGCTTCCTTGGTCGGGTGCAGCAGCGCGAACTGGCGCATCGGCTCGATCAGCGTGGCCAGCGAGGTCCAGGGCGACTTGGGGCTGGTCCGGCAGGTGAACCAGTTGTAGGCGTCGGTCCCGATGGCGTCGACCCAGTCGTCGCCCGGGTACCAGTGCGGAGCGAAGCGTCGGTCCGTGGTCTTGACCGAGTACCCGAACGCGGTCGTGATCCAGATCTGCTTGGCGTTGGTCGCGCCCTCGTCACGCATGATCTGGACCCACTTCTGCCAGGCCGCGATGTAGTCGGCCTGCGAG
Source organism: Actinomycetes bacterium (assembly GCA_038210415.1). Lineage (GTDB taxonomy): Bacteria > Actinomycetota > Actinomycetes > Prado026 > Prado026 > JBBQWS01. The sequence goes on along the minus strand of JBBQWS010000013.1, from coordinate 55,587 downwards.
CCCAGCACGTTGTTGGCGACGGTCTCGGGCTCGTGCTGCAGGGTGATGTAGATGGGAGCGCCGAAGTCGCGGACGCGGTCGGCCCACGACTGCATCTGCAGGTACAGGTCCGAACCGGGCGCGGCGGCGGCGATGGTGGCCCAGGGGATCAGCGCGCCGCTGACTGTGCGGGTGCGCACGGAGACCAGCAGGGAGTGCCCAGAGTTGCGCATCGCGGTCTCGTAGGCCGCCGGGAACGGCGAGTCCCAGGACAGGAAGTCACGGGTGGCTGCGATCGGCCGCGCCACTGACGCCTCGAACTGGGCCACGCGAGCGGTCATCGTCTGCGTGCCGACGTTCTTCACCGTGGCACCCCAGACCATCGGCTGGCTGACGCCGTCGGCGGCAGACGCGGACGTGCCCGCCGTGGCCACGAGGGCGGCGACGCTGAGTAGTGCGGCCACCAAGCCACCGGTGCGTCCTGAGACCTTCACGAATCCCTGCCCCCCCAAGCTGCCCGAAATGACCCTGTCATCCAACCAGCCCGGACGGCTGCGGGCACATCATCCGTACGGACAGGTCCGGGGCTGCCCTAAGGTCGGGCGATGGGCACCGTGACCTGCATCGACGTCGGCTCCACCTACACCAAGGCGGCGGTCGTCGACCTGGCGAGCGGGGGGCTGCTGGCCACCGCGGCGCACCCGACGACCGTCGCCACAGACGTGCTCACCGGCATCGACGCGGTCCGCTCCGCGCTCGCCGAGCAGCTGCCTGGCGTCGACCTGGGCGAGGTGCTCGCCTGCTCCAGCGCGGGCGGCGGCCTGCGGCTGGCGGTCGTCGGCTACGAGCGTGCGGTGACCGCCGAGGCCGGGGCCCGGGTGGGACTGTCTGCCGGGGCGAAGGTCGTGCACGTCGGCGCCGGCGAGCTCGACCCCGGTGCCGTGGCCGCTCTCGCCGCCTCCCGTCCTGACATCGTGCTTCTCGTCGGCGGCACCGACGGGGGCAACGCGGACGTGCTGCTGCACAACGCCCGCCGGCTCGCTGCCGCCGGGCTCGGCGTGCCGGTGGTCGTCGCCGGCAACATCGAGGCCCAGGCAGAGGTGGTCGCGGTCCTGTCCGTCCGTGGTGGCCCGGCTCCGATCGTCGCCCCGAACGTGCTGCCGACCATCGGTGTCCTCAATCCGATGCCGGCCCGGTTGGCGATCCGCGAGGTGTTCATCCGGCACGTCATCGGCGGCAAGCACCTGTCCGTGTCGCCGGTGTTCGCCGCGATGGTTCGCGCGGCCACTCCCGACGCGGTGCTCGCCGGTGTCGAGCTGCTCGCCGACGGCTGCGGCGAGGTTCCGGGCGTCGGTGACGTGGTCGTGGTCGACGTGGGTGGTGCGACGACCGACGTCTACTCGGTGGTGACACCGGACCCCGAGGAGGCCACCCTGCACCGTGAGGTGGTCGAGGTGCTGTGGCGCAGCCGCACCGTGGAGGGTGACCTCGGCGTGCGGTGGTCGGCGCCCGGCGTCGTCGAAGCGGCAGTCGCCGAACGCCTCATCGACGAGGCCGAGGTGGAATCCCTGCGCCGCGCGGCAGAGCAGCGAGCCGCGAACCCCGGGCTGCTCGCGACCGACGATGTGGGCCGTGGCATCGACGCGCGGCTGGCCGAGCTGGCGCTCACGGTGGCGCTGCGGCGGCACGCGCGACCCTCCGACTCCGGCCCGGTCCGGTTCGCCGGCAAGGACCTGCGGCGGGTTCGGCTCGTCGTGGGCTCGGGTGGGGTGCTCCGGCACGCGGAACCGGCCTTGCTGGCCCGGATCCTGGCGCCGGCGCGAGGTGACCACGCCGGTGGTTGGAAGGTGCCGGACCATGCGGCGCTGGCCGTCGACGCGGCGTACGTACTGGCCGCCGCGGGCCTGCTCGCAGCCGAGCACCCCGAGGCCGCCGCCCGACTCGCCACCGGCGCGCTGGTCCGGCTCTGAGCCGTCGCTACCCGGACTTCCTGCGGGTCTCCGGCATGACCAGCGTGGACGCCAGCGCGAGCACCGAGACGCCCGCGGTGACGGCGAACGCCGCGCGGTAGGAGTAGACGTCGGAGATCCGGCCAGTGGCGAGGGGTCCGAGGAACGCGCCGCCGTCCGACGTCATCTGGAACGCAGCGACCGCAGACCCACCACGTCCGCCGATCACGTCACCGACGACCGCGGAGCTCGACGTCCCGAGCATGGCTGCGCCCGCGCCGTACAGGGCCATGGCCAGCAGGAACAGCAGGCTGGAGCCGGTGACGGCGAGAACGACTCCGGCCGCGAGGATGAGTGCGGCACCGCCCCTCAGGAACGGTCGGCGCCCGACGAAGTCGACCCGCCGCCCCACGGGCACGAGCACTGCGGCCTGGGTGACCGACGACACGAACAGGCCCCAGCCGGTCCACCGGGGCGACAGGTGCAGCCCCTCGACGACGAAGAGCGGGATCAGCGAGCTGCGTACCCCGAACAGCGCCCACCCGCTCGCGAAGTTGTTCAGCAGCGCCGCGCGGTAGGCCGAGCTCCGCACCGCCTGGCGCAACGGGGTCGGCGGGTGGTCGGTGCCCGCGACCGCCTCGCGCTCGGCGAGGGCGGCCCGGGCGAGGTAGACCGAGGCGACCGTCCCGGCAAGGAGCAGGGTCGCGGAGTAGACGAAGAACGGCGCCCGCAGCGACCAGCCGATCAGGGCGCTCCCGAACGCCGGACCGCTGATCCCGCCGAAGAGGAACCCGGCCTGGAACGCCCCCGCGGCGCGCCCCCGCTGCTCGGGTGCCGCGACCCGCAGCAGCAGTGCGGTGGCGGAGATCGTGAACATCGACGACCCGACCCCACCGACGCCACGGAGCACCAGCAGCTGCGCGAACGAGCCGGACAGCCCCGCCAGCAAGCTGGAGACGCCGACGATGCCGATGCCCGTGGCCATGACCAGCCGCTCGCCCACGCGGTCGACCAGCCGCCCCGAGATCGGCGACGTCGCGAACCGCATCAGGGCGAAGACCGAGACCACGGCAGAGGCCTGGAAGTTGCTGACCTGGAACTGCTTGGCGAACAGCGGGATCGCCGGGGCCAGGATGCCGAACCCGAGCGCCACCGAGAAGGCCACCGCGGACAGGACGGCGACCTCGGGAGGCAGGTCGCGAAGCGGGTTGCGCAGCTTCGACGATGCGGAGTTCACGGCCATGAGGGGTCCATCGTCGCAGGCATCCCAGGGTGCTGCCGACCGGTCAGCGGAAGGCTCGCCGGGTGCGCAGGTAGTCGCTGACGACGTACTCGCCGAGCCGGTCGGCGGCAGGGGCGAAGACCCGACCGCCGTTACGCCGGGCCACCTCGTCGACGAACTCCACCAACCGCGGCTCGTCCCCGAGCATGAAGACGTTGAGGGTGGCGCCGCGGCGGGTCATCCGGTCGACCTCGGCCAGGGTCAGCTCGAGCGTCTGCGGGTCGGGCGGCCAGTCGAACACCGCCTCTCCGCTGCGGGTCAGGTGCGCTGTGGGTTCGCCGTCGGTGACCACCAGCATCACCCGGTCGGACGCCGGGTGCCGGTCCACGAAGCGGCCGGCCAGCATGAGTGCGTGCTGCAGGTTGGTGCCCTGCACGTACTCGGGCTCGATCGTGGCGACGTCGCCGGGCCGCAGGATCCGGGCGTAGTTGGAGAAGCCGATGACCTGCAGGGCGTCCTGCGGGAACTGGGTCGCGATCAGCGTCTCCAGAGCCAGCGCGGTCTGCTTGGCCGGCCCCCAGGTCTCGTTGATGACCATGGAGTACGAGAGGTCGACGAGCAGGCAGACCGCCGCGGAGGTGCGGCGTTCGGTCTCGCGGACCTCGAAGTCGCCGGCCGTCAGCCGGATCCGGTCGCCGACGGGGGTGCGGAGCACCGCGTTGGCGACAGTACGCACGACGTCCAGAGGCTGCTCGTCGCCGAAGGCCCACGCCCGGGACGAGCCGGTGAGCTCGCCGGCGGCACCCGCGTCGCGCACGTCGTGGGCGCCTTGGCGGGCCGACTCGAGCGACGAGAACACGGTCCGCAGCGCGGTGCGCCCGAGCCGCCGGACCGCCTTCGCGGTGAGCTCGAGCTCGCCGTCGGTGCGCTGGAGGTAGCCCTGCTGCTCGAGCTCGCGCTCGATCCGGCGCAGCCGGTCGAGGTCGTCGACCGCCGCCCGGCCCAGCGCTCGCCGCACCGCCTCCTCGTCGATGTCGGCCAGGCTGGACCCGGCGTACTCCTGGCCGAGGGCGTCCTCGACGGCACCGAGGTCGGCGAGCTCCTCGAGCGCCGACGTGGCGTCGCCGACCCCGAGCCCTTCGTCGCCGCGCAGCTGCTCGCTCCCGGACCAGTCGAGGTCTGGCCGGCGCGCCCGGAGCTGGTCGTTCAGCCGACCCATCTCGGCGGCGAGGTCGAGGTCGCCGAGGGCCTGCTGCATCAGGTCGCCGAGCTCGGCCCGCTGCTCGGGCGTCAGGCTGTTCATCATCCGCTCGGCTGCGGCGGCCCGGCGAGCCAACGAGTCGACGAGCTCCTCGAGGTTCTCCGGGTCGTCGGGGAACAGCTCGCCGTGCTCGGCCATGAAGGCGTCGAAGTCGGCTTGGGTGTGCTCACCCTTCGCGTCGGCGTCGAGCATCGCGTTCAGGTCCGCGAGCATGTCCTTGATGCGTTGCTGCGCCTTCGGATCGGGAGTCTCCAGCGCCTGTTTCATCCCGCGGAACTGCCGGTCGAGCACCTCGCGGCGCAGGAGGTCCTTCAGCTCCTCGAAGGTCCGCCTCGCCTCGGGGCTGCGCCAGGAGTAGTCGGCCAGCTCGCGGACGGCCTGAGCAGTGTCGTCGGGCAGTGAGTCGAGCTGGGCCTCGGCCAGCCGGGCGCCGTCGTCGGGGTCGGGGAACAGTGCCGTCCGCTCCTGGTCCACGGCCTGGTCGAGCAGCTCGCGCACCTGCTCGAGCGTCCCGTCGAGCCGGTTGCGGGCGCGCAGCTCACGGGCCCTGCGGCGGGCCTCACGACGCAGCGAGTCGAGGCCGCGCATCCGGTCGGTGCCGCGGGCCAGCAGGTCGCGCAGCGCCTCCGCGGGGCTGGTGCCGTCGAGGACGTCCTGACCGAGCTCGTCGAGGGCGGCGCCGGCGTCGTAGGGTGCGGCCAGCGGGTCCGGGCCGTCGTCGTACGGTCCGTAGCGGTAGGCCCCGGCGCTCACGCGGGCCCGTACACGGACCGACCGCCGCCGGGCAGTACGTCCTTGGAGATCCGCCGCAGGAGGTACAGCCCCTCGAGCGCGAACTCGAGCGCCGCCGCTGCGACCCCGGGCGACTCCGCGTCGTCGTCCCCGAGCGCGGTCACGATCTTGCCGAGCCCCTCGACCGGGCCGAACCGCTGGAGCAGCTCGGCGGCCGTGACGAGCTCACCGGTCTCGACCGTCGTCCCCTCTTCGAACCTCGCCGCGACGGCGGACAGGTCGACCCCACCGAGCCGGCGCCGGAACGTCTCGGCGGCCGCGCGGCGCAGCAGGTGCTGCAGCACCTCGATCTCGCGGCCCTCCTCGCTGACCTCGAACTCGACCTTGCCGCGCAGGGTCGGCACGATGCTCGGCAGGTCGCAGAACCGCGCCACGGGCATCACCTCGCCGGTGAGCGCCCCGCGGCGCAGGGCGCCCGCCGCAACTGTCTCGGCCCCGGCGACGGCGAAACGGGCGGACACGCCGGAGCGCTGGTCGACGGCCGTGGACTCGCGGGCCATCCGCGTGAAGCGGGCCAGCACCTCGAGCAGGTGCAGGGGGACCCGGGCCACCAGCTGGGCCTCCTGCCGGATCAGGGCAACCTCGTCGTTGACCCGCAGCGGGTAGTGGGTGCGGATCTCGGCGCCGAAGCGGTCCTTCAGCGGGGTGATGATCCGGCCCCGGTTCGTGTAGTCCTCGGGGTTCGCGCTGGCCACCAGGAGCAGGTCCAGCGGCAGCCGCAACTGGTAGCCGCGGACCTGGATGTCGCGCTCCTCCAGCACGTTCAGCAGGGACACCTGGATCCGCTCGGCCAGGTCGGGCAGCTCGTTGATCGCGAAGATGCCGCGGTTGGTGCGCGGCACCAGGCCGTAGTGGACCGTCTCGGGGTCGCCGAGGCTGCGCCCCTCGGCCACCTTGATCGGGTCGACGTCGCCCACCAGGTCACCGACGCTGGTGTCGGGCGTGGCGAGCTTCTCGCCGTACCGCGCGCTCCGGTGCAGCCACCCGATCGGGGCCAGGTCGCCGAGCTCGGCCACGGTGCGCCGCGCGGCGGGGGTCACGGGGGCGTACGGATGCTCGTTGATCTCGGAGCCGACCAGTACCGGGGTCCACTCGTCGAGCAGGCCGGTCAAGGTACGGATCAGCCGGGTCTTGCCCTGGCCGCGCTCGCCCAGCAGGACGAAGTCGTGCCCGGCGAGCAGCGCGCGTTCGAGCTCAGGCCGCACCGTCTCGTCGAAGCCGACGATGCCGGGGAACGGGTCGTCGCCGGCGGCGAGGGTGCGTAGCAGGTTGGCGCGTACCTCCTCCTTGACGGTGTGGTGGACGTGCCCGGACGCACGCAACGCGCCGAGAGTCGTCGGGAGGTCGGCAGGCGGGGCGGGGAAGGAGGTCACCCGCCGACGCTACGACGACCGGCGCCCGAACGCACCTGCGCCGCCCGAATGTGCTCTAGCGTCGCCACGTGAGCGATGATCGACGGGTGACGCCTTCTGGCCCGGACGACCGCCGGCCGGTGCTGGCTGTCGACCTCGGGGGCACGAAGTTCGCTGCCGCTCTCGTCGACCCGACCGGGCGCATGCTCGGTGCCCAGCGGGTCCTGACCCCTCGGGGCCGCGGTGCCGACGCCGAGATGTTGTACGGGACGGTCGTGCGACTGCTCGAGACAGTGCTCGCCCGGGTGCCGCGGAACGAGGTGCGCGGCATCGCGATCGCCGCCGTCGGCCCCATGACCTGGCCGCGCGGCGAGGTGTCGCCGGTGAACATCCCCGGCTGGCGCGACTTCGCGCTGCGCCAGCGGTTGGCAGCGACCTTCCCGACAATTCCGGTACGGCTGCACAACGACTCCGTGTGCCTGGTGATCGGTGAGCACTGGCGGGGTGCCGGCCGGGGCCGGTCGAACCTCATGGGCATGGTCGTGTCGACCGGGGTCGGTGGCGGGCTGATCCTCGGCGACCGGCTGATCGACGGCGCGGGTGGCAACGCAGGGCACATCGGTCACGTCATCGTCGAGCCGGACGGTCCCTTGTGCGGGTGCGGGGGCTCCGGGTGCCTCGAGGCGATCGCCAGCGGTCCGGCCATCTGTCGCTGGGCGCACGATCACGGGTGGCGACCGGATCTGGCGGCCGACGACCCGGAGGCCGCCCGGCTGCTGGCGGCCGACGCCGCCCGGGCGCACCCGGTCGCGCTCGCCGCGATGCGCCGAGCCGCCGAGGCCATCGGCATCGCGGTGGCCTCCGCGGCCCAGCTGTTGGACCTCGAGGTGGTCATCGTCGGGGGCGGGTTGGCGCAGGCCGGCCCGATCCTGTTCAGTCCGCTGGAGGACTCGCTGCGGCGGCACGCCCGGCTGGGGTTCGCCCGCAAGGTGCACGTCGTCCCCGCTGCGCTGGGGCAGGACGCCGGCCTCGTCGGGGCCGCCGCCTTGTTCCACGAGGAGTCGACGTACTGGCACCCCGGGCCGACCGGCTGACCCCCGCCCTTTCGTGTTGATCTTGACCTTTGCGTGGGCCGCCACGGCGTGTCGCCCACGCAAAGGTCAAGATCAACACGGTTTGGAGGCCGCCACCGCTTCGTTCGTCGTCTCGCGTCCGCGCAGCGGCACCTCGCGTAGGAACCAGGTCAGCACGAACGCGACGAGCGCCACCGGGATCGCCGCGCGGAACACCGTGTCGAGCGAGAGCACGTAGGCCTGGGTCACAGCGGACCGGATGGCTTCGGGCAGGTGCAGGATCACCTGCGGGCTGCCGGTGAGCTGGGCCGGGTCGACGCCGGCGAGGACCTTCGGCGGGAGCAGCTCCGCCAGGTGCACCGCGAGCCCACTCGCCAGGATCGTCCCGAAGACGGCCGTTCCGAAGGTGCCGCCGAGGGAGCGGAAGAACGTTGCCGACGACGTCGCGATCCCCATGTCCCTCATGTCCACGGAGTTCTGCGTCGCCAGCACGATCACCTGCATGGTGAGACCGATCCCCACGCCGAGGACGAGCATGGACAAGCTGGTCTGCCAGCGGGGGGTCTGCACCGACAGGTGCGACAGCAGGAACATCGCGAGCGCGACGACACCCGTCCCGACCACGGGGTAGACCTTGTACTTCCCGCGTCGGCTGATCGCCCGACCGGACCCGATGGACGCGGTGAGCAGGCCGAGCATCAGCGGCAGCAGCAGCAGGCCCGAAACGGTCGGCGAGACGCCCTGGACGATCTGCAGGTAGACGGGCAGGAAGACGATCGCACCGAACATGGCGAACCCGATCACGAAACCGATCGCGCTGGAGACCGAGAAGATCCGGTTGCGGAACAGCCGGAGCGGGAGGATCGGCTCCGCCGCCTTGGTCTCCCACCACAGGAAGGCCATGGTGAGGGCGATGCCGACGCCGAGCAGCCCGACGATCTCGGGGCTCGTCCAGCCGACCTCCCGGCCTCGGACCATGCCGAGCAGCAGCGACACGACGCCGGCGACCATGAGGACGGCTCCGAGGTAGTCGATCGAGTGCTCGCGCCGGACGTGGTGCAGCTTGAGCGCGCGGTCGGTAACGACGAGTGCTGCGATGCCCAGGGGGATGTTGATGAAGAAGATCCACCGCCAGGTCAGGTGGTCGACGAAGAACCCGCCGAGCAGCGGCCCGATCACGCTGGAGACGCCGAACACCGCGCCGAAGTAACCCTGGTAGCGGCCGCGTTCGCGCGGCGGGATGACGTCCCCGATGATCGCGAAGCTCAAGGCCATCAGACCGCCGCCGCCGAGGCCCTGGATGGCCCTCGCCGCGATGAGCTGGGGCATGTTCTGCGCGAAGCCGGCCAGCAGCGAACCGAGCAGGAACACCAGGATCGCAAAGCGGAACAGCGGTTTGCGACCGTAGAGGTCGGAGATCTTGCCGTACAGCGGCGTCGAGGCGGTCGAGGCGAGCAGGTACGCCGTCACGACCCAGGAGAGGTGGTTCAGCCCGCCGAGCTGCCCGACGATCGTCGGCAAGGCGGTCGACACGATCGTCTGGTCGAGCGAGGCCAGCAGCATGCCGGTCATCAGGCCGACGAGGATGTTCATGATCTGGCGGTGGGTCAGCTGGGGGAACTCGTAGGTGGGGCCTGCGGGGGCGGTCGTCACAGGTGCTCCTTTCGGGGGTGCTCGGGGTCGGCTTCCTGCGGGTTCAGTGCTCGGGGCTGCAGGTCGTGGCCGAGCCGGGTCAACAGGTTGGTGATGTGCTCGCGGTCGGCACCGGACCAGTCGCGGGTGGCAGTGGCGATGCGTTCGGAGCGGGCGCGGAACGCCCGCTCGAGAACCAGGAGGCCGGCCGGAAGCACCCCGACGCTCTGCGCGCGGGCGTCGGTCGGGTCGGGGGAGCGCTCGACCAGTGCGTCGTCCTCCAGGCTGCGGACGTGCCGGCTGACGGTTGACAGGTCCAGGCGCAGCGCGGTGGCGATGCTCGACGGTCGGGCGGGGCCGTGCAGGGCGAGCTCGCTGAGCACCTGCAGACTGCCGCGGTCGACAGCGTCCGCCAGCGGTGCCCGGCGGAGCTGGACGACGACCGTGAGCAGCGCGTGGGCGAGGGCCTCGTCGGCGGTCAGCACCGCGACATAAGTTGGTTGCACCATGCAAGTATTACATGGACGGGTGAGCGTCATGAATAGCAAGTGCAACTTGCCAATAGCAAAGAGGAGGCTTTAGTGTTTGCGTCATGGACAACGACCTGCGTGCACTGCTGATCGAGGTGGCCGAGGGTCGCCTTGACCCGTCCGACGCCGAGGTGCAGCTCGACTCGAACCCCACGGCACCCCTGGAGGCTGGAGGCGACCGACCCCCGCGACCTGCCCACCCGGACCCCGGACCGACCCGCAAGGTGGTGGTCCAGGCGTCCGCCCGCCCGATCCACGTCGTGGCCGACCACTTGGTCAGCACCGTCAGCGTCGATGGTCCGCACAGCCTGCGCGCGGACGGCGACACCATGGTGGTCGACGCGGGACCCGCCCCCCAGGGCCAGGGCGGCACCTACAGCTTCGAGCGCCGGGGCGGCTTCGCACGCTGGTTCGGGCAGGCGTCGGCGCTCGGGGTACCCGTGACCGTGCGGGTCAACCCGGAGCTCGCCGTCCACGTCGAGCTTGCAGCCGGGGCGCTGGACGTCGTGGGGCTGCGCGGCCCGCTGACGTTCTCGGTGGCTGCAGGGACCATCAAAGTGCGCGAGTGTGAGGGGACACTGAACGGCGTCATCCGCGCCGGCAGCGCGAAGCTCGATGTGCGCCCCGTGGCCGGCCAGTACGCCGTGCGGGTCGAGTCCGGCAGCGTCGACCTGCGGCTGCAACCCGGCTCCGACGTTCGCCTGCGGGCCCGGGTCGAGCTCGGCGAGGTCAGGGTCAAGTCGGCCGACGGCCGTACCACGGCGCTGGGCGGCGAGGGTGGCCGCGAGACCGTGGTGGGTGCCGGTACGGCGATGTTCGACCTGGACGTCGTGATGGGCTCGGCCAAGGTGCGCACCCCGTGACCGCTGACCGGGCCCGGTCGGGCCACCGGGCGCCGAAGAGCTGTCCTGTGTGCGCGCACGAGCTGGTGACGACCCGGCTCGGCTGCGGCGAGTGCGGCACCGAGCTCTCGGGGGAGTTCGTCCCGTGCGCGTACTGCGGACTGTCCGACGATGACCTCGACCTGCTCCGGGTCTTCCTCACCTCGCGCGGGAACATGAAGGACCTCGAGCGCCACCTCGGCGTCAGCTACCCCACCGCCCGGCAGCGGTTCGCCGACGTGCTGGGTCGGCTGGGGTTCGAGGAGGTCGCCACGGTGGTCGACCGCGGCAAGGTGCTCGCCGACCTGGCCGCCGGGCGCCTGGGCCTCGACGAAGCAGAGGCCCTGCTGCGGCGTGACGCATGACCGCGGCCATCCTGGTCGAAGACCTGGTGAAGACCTACGACTCCGGCAAGGTCCGTGCCCTCGACGGCGTCAGCTTCGGCGTGCCGGAAGGCACGGTGCTCGGGCTGCTGGGACCCAACGGCGCTGGCAAGACGACCGCCGTGCGGATCCTGGCGACCCTGCTCAAGCCCGACTCCGGTCGGGCGGTGGTGGCCGGCATCGACGTGCTCTCCCACCCTGACGAGGTACGGCGCGCGATGGGGTTGTCCGGGCAGTACGCCGCCGTCGACGAGTACCTCACGGGGTTCGAGAACCTCGACATGGTGGGTCGGCTCTACCACCTCGGGCGGGCCAGGTCGGCTCAGCGGGCCCGCGAGCTGCTGGAGCGCTTCGACCTCGTCGATGCCGCGGACCGTCCCGTCAAGACCTACTCGGGCGGCATGCGGCGCCGACTCGACCTCGCCGGCGCGCTCGTCGCGGACCCCAGGGTCCTCTTCCTCGACGAGCCAACGACGGGCCTGGACCCCCGCAGCCGCATCGGTATGTGGGACGTCATCACCGAGCTCGTCGCCGGCGGCACCTCGCTGCTGCTCACGACGCAGTACCTCGAGGAGGCCGACCAGCTGGCCGACTCGATCCTGGTCATCGACCACGGCCGGGTGATCGCCCGAGGTACCGCAGACGAGCTCAAGGACCAGGTCGGGGGCGAACGGCTCGAGCTGGTCGTCGCGGATCCGTCCCGGCTCGACGACGTCCGTTCGGTGGCCGCTGCGGTCGGCAACGGCGAACCCACCGTCGACCGGCAGGCCAGGCGCGTGACCGTGCCGGTGAGCCGAGGCTCCGCCGCACTCGTCGAGACGCTGCGCCAGCTCGACGGGCTCGGCATCGAGGTTCACGACGTGAGCCTGCGCCGGCCCACGCTCGACGACGTGTTCCTGTCCCTGACCGGCCGAGAAGCAGAGGCTGATGCCCGATGAGCATCCTTGCCACGCTGGGCGACGGCGCGGTCGTCGCCAAGCGCAACCTGATCAAGATCAAGCGGGTGCCCGACCTGCTGGTCTTCACGACCTTGCAGCCGATCATGTTCGTGGTGCTGTTCGCCTACGTGTTCGGGGGCGCGATCAACGTCGCAGGTGGCGGCGACACCGCTCAGGCGTACCGCGAGTTCCTCATTGCCGGCATCTTCGCCCAGACCGTCGTCTTCGGGGCCACCATCACCGGGGCCGGGCTCGCAGACGACATGCAGAAGGGCATCATCGACCGGTTCCGCTCGCTGCCGATGGCCCAGGACGCGGTGCTCCTCGGGCGCACCATGTCCGACGTCGCCAACAACCTGATCGTGGTCGTCGTCATGTCACTCACCGGCCTGGCAGTCGGCTGGCGGATCCGGACATCGGTGCCCGAAGCGCTCGCCGGGTTCCTGCTGCTGCTGACCTTCGCCTACGCGTTCTCCTGGGTGATGGCCTTCGTCGGGCTGCTCGCGCCGAGCCCCGAGGTGGTCAACAACGCGTCGTTCATCGTGATCTTCCCGCTGACGTTCATCGCGAACACGTTCGTCCCCGTGGGGACCCTGCCCGGGCCGCTGCGGACGTTCGCGGAGTGGAACCCGGTCTCCACGGTGACCCAGGCGGCTCGGGAGCTGTTCGGCAACATCCCCGCGGGCACCCCCCCGCCGCCCGGGTGGCCGTTGCAGCACGCCGTGATCTACACACTGCTCTGGTCGGTCGCGATCCTGGTCGTGTTCGTACCGCTGGCGGGCCGGCAGTACCGCCGGACAGCCAGCCGGTGACGGCCGGAGGTCGGTCGGCGGTCAGCCGGTGAACGGCTGGGCGTCGAGGATCTCCACGGTGAGCTTGTTGCCGTTGGGCAGCGAGTACGTGGCCTGCGAGCCGACCGCCTGGTCGAGCACGGCGCCGCCGAGCGGCGACTGCGGCGAGAAGACGCTCACGTCGTGGTCGCCGGCCTGCTCGCGCGAGCCGAGCAGGAAGCTCTCGGTGTCGCCGTCCGCGGCACCACCGATGAACCGGACGCTGACGACCATGCCACCCTTGACGGTGCCGTCCGCCGCCGGGGCGTCGCCGACCTGGGCGTTCTCGAGCAGCTGACGCAGCTGGCGGATCCGGGCCTCCATCTTGCCCTGCTCCTCCTTGGCTGCGTGGTAGCCGCCGTTCTCCTTGAGGTCGCCCTCCTCGCGGGCCGCCTCGATCTTCTTGGCGATCTCGCTGCGCCCCGGTCCGGACAACCGGTCGTACTCCGCCCGCAGCCGGTCGAAGGCGTCCTGGGAGAGCCAGGTCGTAACCACGGTGAACTCCTAGCGAAGGGGGGACGAGCAAGCGATCAGGCTAACCCAACCGGCGGGTCAGGCTCGGAGGTCAGCTGGCTCGGAGCTGACAGGACTGGATGGTGCCTACGATCGCTCGCTCGCGGGTGGGCACTCGCGCGGTGTGCTGGGCGTTCCCCGAACCGGGGCCGGCGGGAACGGTCACGTCGATCGTGCCGACGACCTCCTGGTACCGGTTCTGGGCGACGACCCGGCAGACCGCGATGGCCGCTGGGTCCTTGGTGAGGCTGAACACGACGTCGACCGACCTGTCGTCGGTCACGGTGTAGCTGGAGACCACGTAGTCGAGCTGCACCTTGGTCGCCTGGACCCACCAGGCGTACCCAGCCACGACGACGACGAAGCCGGCGACCCCCGCAAGGGCCCGTCGACGGGTCTGCTGGGGGTCGGCCGGCCGTCGCCCGTAGCGGGCGTCGCGCGGGGCCTGGTCGCCCACGGGGAATCCACCTCGTGTCTGTCGGGTTTACTTGTGAGACTAGTGTCCCTGACCAACCCACTCCTCGCCCTGGAGACTCTGCGTGACTGAGACGTTGCGGCTTCTCGCCGTACATGCGCATCCCGACGACGAGTCCAGCAAGGGCGCCGCGACGATGGCCCGCTACGTCCAGCAGGGCGTCGACGTCCTCGTCGTGAGCTGCACCGGCGGCGAGCGCGGCGACGTGCTCAACCCGGCGCTTGCCGCCGACCCCGTCGTGCTCGCCGACCTCGCTGCCGTACGCCAGCGGGAGATGCACGCGGCTCGTGACATCCTCGGGGTCCAGCACGCCTGGCTGGGATTCCACGACTCCGGGCTGCCCGAGGGCGACCCGCTGCCGCCGTTGCCGGACGGCTGCTTCGCCCTCGTCCCCCTTGAGCAGGCGTCCGAGCCGCTGGTCCGCATCGTGCGCGAGTTCCGGCCCCACGTCGTGCTGACGTACGACGAGAAGGGCGGCTACCCGCACCCTGACCACATCAAGACCCACGACGTCTCGGTCGAGGCCTTCGAGGCGGCCGGTGACCCCGACCGCTACCCCGGCACCGGCGACCCATGGCAGCCACTGAAGCTCTACTACCACCTCACCTTCCACAAGCGGCGGCTCGTGGCGCTGCACGAGGCGGCCCTCGCGGCCGAGGTCGAGTCCCCGTTCGCGAAGTGGCTCGACGCGTGGGAGGACGTTCCGGGCGACGCCGAACGGCTCACCACGTCCATCGAGTGCGCCGACTTCTTCGCGGTTCGCGACGAGGCACTCAAGGCGCACGCCACCCAGGTCGACCCCGAGGGGCCGTGGTTCGCCCTCCCGACGGAGCTGCAGCGGCTGGCCTGGCCCACCGAGGACTACCAGCTCGCGCGGTCGCACGTCCGCAGCGAGCTGCCCGAGGACGACCTGTTCGCCGGCATCGGCGTGCGGGTCGAGGCCTAGCCGATGGGCGTCCTCGGTGGGCTCGGGCTGGCCGTACTGACCGGCGACGGTCACGCCGCGGTGCTCAACGACGACACGGTCAGCCCGGGTCTGATCGGCTCCGCTGTGGTGGCGGTCATGGTCGTCGCCGTGGTGTTCCTGCTGCGCTCGTTCGTCAAGCAGCTGCGCAAGCTGCCGCCGCAGGCCCCGAGGCAGGCTCCCCCGATCGACTCCGGCGCGCAGAGCAGCCAGGGGGCCGAGAGCGGCTAGCCGCCGAGCGCGTCCAGGGCAGCCATGTCGTCAGGGGTCAGCGCGAACGATCCGACGTCGGCGTTCGAACGGATCCGCTGCTCCTCGCGAGACTTCGGGATCGCCACCACGCCGTGCTGCAGGTGCCAACGGATTATCACCTGCGCAGGCGTGCGGCCGAGCCGCGCGGCTACCTCGACGATCACCGGGTGCTCGAGCGTCCCGCCGCGTAGACCGCTGTAGCCCTCGAGCACGATGCCGCGACTGCGGTGCCCGGCCAGCACCCGGGCGTCGAACAGCAGCGGGCTCCACTCGATCTGGTTAACCGCCGGGGTCACGCCGGTCGCCTTGGCGAGCTCGTCGATCTGGTCCAGCGAGTAGTTGCTGACCCCGATGTCGACGGCGAACCCCTGCTCCTGGTGGTCGATCAACGCGCACCACAGGTCGACGCCGACGCCCGCCCCAGGGGTGTCCTCCTCGGGTGTCCAGTGGATCAGCCACAGGTCCACGCGGTCGGTACGCAACCGCTCGAGGCTCGTCCCGATGGTGGCGCCCTCCTCGCCGGCCCGGTTCGGCGGCACCTTCGTCGTGATGAACACCTGGTCGCGAGGCACGCCGCTGGCGGCCAGCGCGGCACCGACCTGGTCCTCGTTGTCGTAGACCGTGGCGGTGTCGAGATGGCGGTACCCGGCAGCCAGAGCCCAACCGGTCGCTGCGAAGGCCTCGGCCCCGGTGAGCTGCCAGGTGCCGAAGCCGAGCAGCGGCATCGCCCGCCCGCTGGGCAGGGTCGCGGACTCGGTCGGGACGGCGAGGGTGGGCTCCATGCCCTGATCGTGCCGTACGGCCGACCTGGGCGACAGCCGGGGGCCTAGTGGTCGTCGGGGCGGCGCATGCGCTTGATGTCGGCGCGGTGCTTCTTCGCGTCCAGGCGCCGTTGGACGGATGCCTTGCTGGCCTTGGTGGGGCGGCGCGGTCGAGGAGGTGGCGCGATGGCCGCGGCCAGCTCGCCGGCGAGCCGTTGCTCGGCCGCCTCCCGGTTCCGCAGCTGGGAACGGTGCTCGGACGCCGCGATGGTGAGCACCCCGTCGACGAGCCGCCCGGCGAGCCGCCCGAGCGCCCGTTCGCGCTGGGTCGGACCCAGCGCCGTCGAGCGGGCGACGTCGAAGCTGAGCTCGACCCGCGAGTCGGTCGTGTTGACCCCCTGACCGCCGGGACCGGAAGAGCGCGAGAAGCGCCACGACAGCTCGCCCTCCGGGATCACCACGGAGCCTCGTACGTGCAGCGGTCCGGGCATGGTTCCAGCATGCCCGAGGTCGCCGGACGGATGCCTGAGGTTTCCAGTGTCGAGTCCGTGGCAGGCTGGGCGGATGTATCTTCCTCCACTGCCGGCCCGGCCGCCGTTGGTCGAGGGCGACGGGTATGTCCTGCGCGGCCTGCGCCGCGACGCGGGTGACACTGCGACGCTCCGGGCCGTCTTCGCCGACCCGGACGTACGCGCCTGGCTGTGGGAGCTGGACGGCACCGACGAGGCGATTGACGGGTTCGTCGAGAGCCACGAGGCGGCGTGGCTGGGTGGTCGCGCGGCCGACTTCGCGGTGTCCGCAGGGGTCGAGGGTCCGGCGCTCGCGCTGATCCGGCTGCACACGTTCGACGGGCCGACGGCGAAGCTGGCCTGGATCTCCGCGCCGTTCGCCCGCGGCACGGGGGTGGCTCGAACGGGTGCCGCCCTCGCGGCCCGGTGGGCCCACGAGGCGCTGGGACTCACGACGTTGTTCGCCGAGATCGAGCCTGACAACCTTCCGTCGGTCCGGCTTGCGAGAGGGGTGGGCTTCCGTCCGACCGGGCGGCCCGGCACCGGCATCCGGCCGGACGGGATTGCGGCGCCGGACGACCTGTACGTCCTGGACCTCGGCGCCGGTCCGGGCGGCCCGTGCTGATCGGGGGAACCCGATCGGGGAGGATGGGCCGGTGCTCCGTCGGTTCCTCGCCCCACCGCTGCTGGCGCTGCACGTCGCGACGGTCGCTGCTGTCGCGGCCTGCGCGTGGCTGGGGTTGTGGCAGCTCGACCGCACCCGGGCCTTCGACGCGCCTACGGTCGACCCGGCGCCGGTGCCGATGGCCACGCTGACGCAGGTCGACGGCTCGCTGCCGAGTGCCGCCGCTGGTCGGCTCGTGACGGTGCTGGGGAGCTACGACCCGGCGCAGCAGCTCACCGTGACGCGGCGCGACGGTGACCCCTGGCTGCTCACCGTCCTCCGGGTCCAGGGGGCGGCGCAGCCGGGGGTCCTGGTCGTCCGCGGGCGGCTTCCGGCCGGTGCCCCGCTGCCGGCACCGCCGACCGGCCCCGTCGAGGTGACCGGCCGGCTTCAGCCGTCCGAGCCGTCGGCGGGTGCCGTCGCGGCAGGCGCGGTCGAGCTGGCTGCGGCGAGTCCGGTCGACCTGCTGACGCGGGTTCCGTACCCGTTGTACGACGGGTACGTCGTGCTCCGCACGCAGCAGCCGCCGGCTTCGTCCGCGTTGGCGCTCGTGCCGTCGCCGGCGGTGCCGGACACGCCGCCCGGGTACGTCTGGCAGCACGCTGGCTACGTCGCGCTGTGGTGGGCCTTCGGGTTGTTCGCGCTGTTCTTCTGGTACCGGCTGGTGAGGGACCGGTTGGCCGAAGGTTAGGCTTGAGCCTGTGAAATCAGCGCTGCTCCGCTACCGCGTCCTGGCCTACCTCGTCGGCGTCATGTTGCTCGTGCTGGTCTTCGTCGCGGTTCCGCTGCACTACCTGGCCGACTCGCCGGGGCTGTCCGAGATCGTGTCGCCGATCCACGGCTTCCTGTTCTTCGTCTACGTCCTGCTGACGTACGACCTCTCGCGGTACACCAAGTGGTCGCTGCCCCGGACGTTGCTGATCATGGTCTCCGGGACGATCCCGTTCATGTCGTTCGTGATGGAGCGCAAGGTGTCGGCCGAGGTGGTCGTCCAGCTCGCTTCCGAGCCCGCCCCGCCGGGTTGATCTCAAGATCAACACGGAGGGGGGAGGATGGGCAGATGCCGAACCGCCTCGCCGACGCGACGTCGCCGTACCTGTTGCAGCACAAGGACAACCCGGTCGACTGGCAGGAGTGGGGCGCCGAGGCGTTCGCCGAGGCCGAGGTCCGCGGCGTGCCGGTGCTGCTGTCCGTGGGCTACGCGGCCTGCCACTGGTGCCACGTGATGGCACACGAGTCGTTCGAGGACCCGGCGACCGCTGCGGTCATGAACGAGCACTTCGTCAACGTGAAGGTCGATCGTGAGGAACGCCCTGACGTCGACGCCGTCTACATGGAGGCCGTGCAGGCGATGACCGGTCAGGGGGGCTGGCCGATGACTGTCCTGCTGACCCCGGCGGCGGAGCCGTTCTACGCCGGGACGTACTTCCCCCCGGCGCCGCGCCACGGCATGCCGTCATTCACGCAGGTGCTCAGCGCGGTGGCCGAGCAGTGGGCGTCCAACCGCGGTGGCGTCGAGGCCGCCGCGGAAGGCATCGCCGCGCGGCTCGCCGAGCGACGCGGGCTGACGGAGCTCTCCGACGGCGGGTCGCCGACCGAGGACGATCTCGTCCAGGCAGTGCACGCGCTGGCCGCCACGTTCGACGCGACGCGGGGCGGGTTCGGCGGGGCGCCCAAGTTCCCGCCGTCGATGGTGCTCGAGTTCCTGCTCCGCCACCACGCCGTCACCGGGTCGCCGCAGGCGCTGACCATGGTCGACCGCACGTGCGAGGGCATGGCTCGCGGCGGCCTCTACGACCAGCTTGGCGGGGGCTTCGCCCGATACAGCGTCGACTCGGACTGGGTCGTGCCGCACTTCGAGAAGATGTTGTACGACAACGCCTTGCTCCTTCGGGTCTACGCCCACTGGTGGCGCGCGACGGGCTCGCCGCTGGCCGAGCGGGTGGTCCGCGAGACGGCGGAGTTCCTGCTGCGCGACCTGCGCACCGAGCAGGGTGGATTCGCCTCCGCACTCGACGCCGACAGCGAGGGCGACGAGGGCCGGGCCTACGTCTGGACTCCCGACCAGCTGGTCGAGGTCCTCGGCACGGTCGACGGCCGGTGGGTGGCTGAGCTCTTGCAGGTGACGGCCCGCGGGACGTTCGAGCACGGGTCCTCGGTGCTGCAGCTGTTGGCCGACCCCGTCGACGTCGAGCGCTGGGTCGTGTTGCGGGCCCAGCTCTTCGCGGCCCGCGGCACTCGGGTCCAGCCGGCCCGCGACGACAAGGTCGTGGCCGCCTGGAACGGCTTGGCGGTCGCCGCACTCGCTGACGCGGGTGCGATCTTCGAACGCCCTGACTGGGTCGACGCGGCTGTCATGGCGGCGCAGCTCCTGGTGTCGGTGCACCTGGATGCCGACGGCCGTGGGCCGCGGGTCGTCCGGGTGAGCCGCGACGGCGTCGCCGGGCGTCATGCGGGCGTGCTCGAGGACCAGGCCGACGTCGCCGAGGGCTTCCTCGCCTTGTACGCGGCGACGGGCGAGCCTTCGTGGTTGCAGACGGCCGGGCGGCTGCTCGACTCCGTGCTCGAGTGGTTCGCCGATCCGGAGGGCGGGTTCTTCGACACGGCCGCCGATGCCGAGGCGCTACTGCGGCGTCCGCAGGACCCGACCGACAACGCGACGCCGTCCGGTCCGGCGGCGGCGGCGGGCGCCCTGCTGAGCTACTCCGCCTACACGGGTTCGGCCCGGCACCGCGCGGCGGCCGAGGCCGCCCTTGCCGGCTACGCGGTGCTGGCCCGGCGCTATCCCCGGTTCGCCGGCTGGGGGCTGGCTGTGGCGCAGGCGGCGCTCGATGGGCCCCGCGAGGTGGCCGTGGTTGGGGCGGCCGGCGACCCGGCCACCGCGGCCCTGCGTCGCGCGGCTTTCCGGGGAACCGCTCCAGGTCTGGTCGTCGCCGTGGCCGAACCGGGATCGCCGGCGACCACCGTCGTGCCGCTGCTCAGCAGCCGTCCGCTCGTCGACGGAGCGGCTGCGGCGTACGTCTGCCGGGGATTTGTCTGCGACCTGCCGGTGACCGACCCGGCGGCCCTGAGCAGTTCGCTCCGAGCGTACGAATCCGGGCTTGCGTAACGGTGTAACTGTGTAATCCTCGTGGCATGACTACTGAACACATCGAGAAGGTGCGGGGCTGGCTCACCGGTCGGCTCCCGCAGGACTGGTTCGAAGGGGCTCCCGAGGTGGTCCTGGACCGCGAGGAGATCACGGTGGTCGGAACGCTGACCGCCCCGGCGGGCGTCGCCGACGACGCATCCGACGCCGAGCGCGCTGCCGCGGTCTCCGGTCGGGTCAAGGAGTTCCGCGAGCGCACCCGTGAGGTGCGCATTGAGATCGCCCGCGAGCTCGAGCACCGCACCGGGCGCAAAGTCGCCTGGGGCGTTCAGGTGGGCGACCGCCGTGAGCTGTTCACCACGCTGTCGGTGCCGGTGATGTCGCGGCTGCGACAGCAGGAGCGGCTCGTGCTCGACACGTTGGTCGACGCCGGCGTCGCACGCTCGAGGTCGGAGGCGCTCGCGTGGTGCGTCAAGCTGGTCGGTTCCAACGTCGACAGCTGGCTTGGCGACCTGCGCGCCGCCATGGAGCAGGTGGCCAAGGTGCGGGCCGAGGGTCCGACGTCGTAGCCGACGGGGCTAGTGGGCGTACACCGCGAGGGACACGGCAATGTACTGGCACAGATAGGCCAGCAGCGTGAGCGTGTGGAACACCTCGTGGAAGCCGAACCACGCGGGGTAGGGGTCGGGCCGCTTCGTCCCGTAGACGATGCCGCCCACGGTGTAGAAGAGGCCCCCGACGGCGATCAACGTGACAGTGGCGACGCCGCCCGTACGGGTGAGCGCCGGTAGGTAGACCACGGCCACCCAGCCGAGCAGGGCGTACGCCGGGACGTACAACCACCGGGGAGCCCCGACCCAGAACACCCGGAAGCCGACGCCGAGCAGCGCCCCCGCCCAGGCGATGACGAGCAGTGCGACCCGCTGGCCCCCGCTGAGCAGGAGCACGGCGAACGGTGTGTAGGTGCCCGCGATGAGCAGGAAGATGTTTGCGTGGTCGAGTCGCTTGAGCAGCTTCGCTGCCCGGGGCGACCAGTTTCCGCGGTGGTAGATCGCGCTGACCGTGAACAGCAGCACGGTCGTGATGGCGTAGATGGTGGCCGCGATGATCTCGGCGGTCCCGTTGGCGAGCGTGACGAGCACCGTGCCGAGCACGAGCGCGACCGGCACCGCGCCTGCGTGCAGCCAACCCCTCAGCTTGGGCTTGACGGAGTCCGGCACCAGGGCCCCGGCCCGCTGGACGGCGGCGCCAAGTCGTTCGTCGACGGCGTCCTCGATCCGACCGGTCAGGTCGTCCGTGCGGCTCAGGTCGTCCGTGCGGCCGAGGTCCGGCTGTGGTTGCTCGCTGTCCATCGCGCCACTCTAACCTACGCCACCGTAGGTTACCGCGGCGTAACTTAGCCGATCCCAGGAGCGACGAGGCCACCGTTGCCGGGGGTTCGCGGGCTACTCTGGATTCGTCAAGATCGGCTTCGCTGGAGGTGCGCACCTCGATGGGACTGTCCCACGTGCTGTACGGGGCGTACGAACGGCGGCTGGCCGCATCGTTGCCACCCGACCGGATCCCCCGGCATGTCGGGGTCATCCTCGACGGGAACCGGCGCTGGGCCAAGGTCGCCGGCACTTCCGCGACTGCCGGCCACCGGGCCGGGGCAGACAAGATCGTGGAGTTCCTCGGTTGGTGCGAGGAGGTCGGCGTCGAGGTCGTCACCCTGTGGCTGCTCTCGACCGACAACCTCGGCCGCCCGCAGGCCGAGCTGGCTCCCCTGCTCGAGATCATCGAGGAAACCGTGACCCAGCTCGGTGAGACCGGACGGTGGCGGGTCAACCCGATGGGGGCGCTCGACCTGCTTCCCGACGAGACCGCCGCTGCGCTGAAGTCCGTGGCCGAGCGGACGAGCGACATCCCAGGGCTCATGGTCAACATCGCTGTCGGTTACGGCGGTCGGCGCGAGATCGCGGATGCCGTGCGCTCGATGCTGCAGGACTACGCGGGCCGCGGAACGTCGATCGAGGAGCTTGCCGAGATCCTCGACGTCGAACACATCGCGGAGCACCTCTACACGCGGGGCCAGCCCGATCCCGACCTCGTCATCCGCACCTCCGGCGAGCAGCGGCTCTCCGGCTTCCTGCTGTGGCAGAGCGCCCACTCGGAGTTCTACTTCTGTGAGGCCTACTGGCCTGACTTCCGCAAGGTCGACTTCCTGCGGGCGTTGCGGGCGTTCGGGGCTCGGCACCGCCGCTACGGCAGCTGAGGGACACGCCGAGCACATCGCCGGTCGACGGGGAGTCGTGGCGTACGTTCGTCCTGACGGATCGGCGACCGTCGGTCCGCGAGTCCACCGTCGGGCGGGTGCGCCCGAGCAGGAGTGCAAACGTGGCTGCTGGCAACGCATCTCGCGGTTCCGACTCAACGACCCGCACGCCTCGAAGCACACCCGCCCGCCGCCGAGCTGCGGGTTCGGAGCGACGCACCTACGTGCTGGACACCAGCGTCCTGCTCAGTGACCCGAACGCCTTGCTGCGGTTCCACGAGCACGAGGTGGTTCTCCCCGTGGTCGTGGTCTCCGAGCTGGAGGCGAAGCGCTCGCACCCCGAGCTCGGCTACTTCGCACGCCAGGCGCTGCGGCTGCTCGACGACTTACGGATGGTCCACGGCCGGCTCGACGAGCCGCTGCCCATCGGTGACGACGGCGGCACCGTGCGCGTCGAGCTGAACCACACCGACAGCGCGATCCTCCCGGCCGGATTCCGCCTGGCCGACAACGACAATCGCATCCTTGCCGTGGCCAGGAACCTCGCCGCGGAGGGTTACGACGTCACCCTCGTCTCGAAGGACCTACCACTGCGGATCAAGGCCTCCGCCATCGGGCTGGAGGCCGAGGAGTACCGCGCCGAGCTCGCCGTCGAGTCCGGCTGGACGGGGATGACCGAGCTCGAGGTCCGGTCCTCGGACATCGACGCGCTCTTCGACCAGGACCGCATCGATCTGCCCGAGGCGATGGATCTCCCGTGCCACACCGGAATTGTGCTGCTCTCCGACCGAGGCAGCGCGCTGGGCCGGGTCACGCCCGACAAGCAGGTGCGCCTCGTCCGTGGGGATCGAGACGCCTTCGGGCTGCATGGTCGTAGCGCAGAGCAGCGCATCGCCCTGGATCTGCTGCTGGACACCGAGATCGGCATCGTCTCGATGGGTGGCCGAGCCGGGACGGGCAAGTCGGCGCTGGCGTTGTGCGCCGGCCTGGAGGCGGTCCTCGAACGCCGCCAGCACCGCAAGGTCGTCGTCTTCCGCCCCCTCTACGCTGTCGGGGGCCAGGAGCTGGGCTACCTGCCTGGCAGCGAGGCGGAGAAGATGGGCCCCTGGGGCCAGGCGGTCTTCGACACCCTTGGTGCCGTCGCCTCGCCGGACGTCATCGACGAGGTGATCGACCGGGGCATGCTCGAGGTGCTGCCGCTCACGCATATCCGTGGGCGTTCGCTGCACGACTCCTTCGTGATCGTCGACGAGGCACAGTCGTTGGAGCGCAACGTGTTGTTGACCGTTCTCTCGCGGATCGGGCAGGGCTCGAAAGTCGTGCTCACCCACGACGTGGCCCAGCGCGACAACCTGCGGGTCGGCCGTCACGACGGGGTGGTCGCGGTGGTCGAGAAGCTCAAGGGCCACCCACTCTTCGCCCACGTCACGCTCACCCGCTCGGAGCGGTCGCCGATCGCGGCTCTGGTGACGGAGTTGTTGGAGGACCTGCCCTTCGGGTAGCGTGCGACAAATCGGATGAGTGGTCGCAAACCAGGTGTAGTAGTGCAGCACACCGGGTGACCGCTCCATGACGGTCTGCACTATGTGACTTTGTCCACGCCGTCCCGACTTGCCACGGCTACCCCGACCGCGCAATGGTTAAACCTGTCAGACCCTGCGTGCGGTCCCAGATATAGATCTTCAGGGGTATGAGCCCGGCGCCTTCTCAAGGCGTGACCGCCCGCCGCTCCGGATCGACGAAACCCAAGCGTGATGGCGCACCCCATGAGGTGCCCGGAGCCCGCGTCACCGTCCCCAGCGACACGACGGATGACCCGGTGCATGGGGTGAAGAGCGTGCGCCGCGGTTGCGCGGCGGACGAACCGCTGGAAGGACTGCTCGATGAACCGGATCTCGGTCCGGGGGGTCGGCATGGCCGTAGCCGCTCTTGCGGCGACCTCTCTCACGGTGGGTGGCTTCACCGCCTCCGCCTCCGAATCGGCCCGATCCACCTCTGTGGACCCGATGCTGATCAACCTGAACAACACCACCAACTCGCTCAGCGACCACTCCGAGCGAGGATTGCTCCACTCGACCGCTGCTTCCGTGGCCCTGCTGCAGAGCCAGCGGGCCGCTCTTGCGAAGGTGGCGGCGGACAACGCCAACGCCCGCGCCACCGCAGCACACCTCGCGCATGTGCGGGTGCTGCAGGCTCGTGCCGCCCGTGCGGTGGCAGTTGCGCGTGCCAGCCGCTCGGTCGTCCGGGTCGTCTACTCCGGCAGCGTCCGGCTGCTCGGGCAGCGCCTTGCCGCCTCGCGTGGCTGGACAGGCGTGCAGTTCTCCTGCCTCAACCAGATCTGGAGCAACGAGAGCGGCTGGAGCGTCACGGCGCAGAACGCCAGCGGCGCGTACGGCATCCCGCAGGCCAAGCCGGCCAGCAAGATGGCGTCCGCCGGGTCCGACTGGCGCACCAACCCGGCCACTCAGATCTCCTGGGGCCTGTCCTACATCGCCGGCTCCTACGGAAGCCCTTGCGTTGCGTGGAGTTTCTGGCAGGCTCATCACTGGTACTGAGTACCTTCAGTCCCACCGATCACGAGAGCCCCCGACCTACCCTTCCGGTCGGGGGCTCTCGCGCGTGCCCTCGGGGTCGGCCATGCGGGCCACGTCCAGCAGCTCGTCCAGCTGTTCCCGCGTGAGTCGGCCCGCGGCTACGTGGCCTCGCTCGACGACGGCGTCGGCGATGGAAAGTCCTTGCGCCACAGCAGTTTTCGCCACCGCGGCCGCCTCGTCGTACCCGAGCCGGGCGTTCAGCGCGGTGACGATCGCTGGTGCCGCCTCGGCTCTGCGACGGAGCGCCCCGGCGTCGGCAGTGATGCCGTCGACGCACTTGTTCGCGAGCAGCCGCACTGCGCCGTCCAACAGGTGCAGCGAGCCGAGCAGGTTGCGGCCGATCAGCGGGAGCATCGCGTTCAGCTCGAACGCCCCCGCGGCACCGGCCCACGCGACGGCAGCATCGTTGCCGACAACCTGTGCGCACACCTGGAGCACCGACTCGGGCACGACCGGGTTCACTTTGCCCGGCATGATGGACGAGCCCGGCTGGAGGTCCGGCAGGTGGATCTCGCCCAGCCCTGCGGTGGGTCCGGAACCCATCAACCGCAGGTCGTTGCAGATCTTCGTCAGGCTCACCGCGAGACCACGCAGTTGGCCGGAGAGCTCGACCAGGGCGTCACGCGCCGACTGCGCCTCGTAGCCGTTCACCGCCGGGCGCAGCGGCAACCCACTGATGTCGGCCAGCTCGGCGACGACGCGCACCCGCCACCCGGCCGGCGCGTTGAGGCCGGTGCCGACGGCGGTGCCCCCGAGCGGGATCTCCTCGACATCCACGATTGCCGCCGAGATCCTTTGGCCTGCCTTGTGAATCTGCATCTCGTACCCGCCCAGCTCACCGCCCAGAGTCACAGGGACGGCGTCCATCAGGTGCGTACGCCCGGGCTTGACGTAGTGGGCGAACTCGAAGCTCTTGCGTCGCAGCGACTCCTCGAGCCGCGCCAGTCCGTCGAGCAACGAGGTCGCCGACTCGGCCGCCGCCACATGCAGCGCGGTCGGGAAGACGTCGTTGCTCGACTGTGACGCGTTGACCTCGTCGTTCGGGTGCACGGCGCGAGCGAGCGCGCGGGACGCGAGCGTGGCGAGCACCTCGTTCATGTTCATGTGGGACGAGGTGCCAGAGCCGGTCTGGAAAATGTCGACCGGGAAGGCGTCGGCGTGCTCGCCACCGGCCACGGCGGCCGCGGCCTCGTCGATCGCCGTGGCGACGTCGAGCGGGAGCACTCCCAGCTCGGCGTTCACCCGGGCAGCGGCCTGCTTGGTCCAGGCGAGAGCCCGGACCAGTCCGGGGGCCAGCCGCTCGCCGCTCAGTGTGAACGTCTGGACCGCCCGCTGGGTCTGCGCCTGCCAGAGAGCATCGGTGGGCACGGCCACGGCACCCATGGAGTCGTGCTCGATTCGCTCGGTCATGGGCTCAGTCTGCGCCCGATCGGGCTAGGGGCGTCGGCCTATCGTCAGCGTGGGCTTGCTGGTGTCGGCGAAGAAGTCGTTGCCCTTGTCGTCGACGACCACGAACGCGGGGAAGTTCTCGACCTCGATCCGCCAGACGGCTTCCATCCCCAGCTCGGCATACTGGAGCACCTCGACCTTGCGGATGCACTCCTGCGCGAGACGGGCCGCCGGGCCGC
Source organism: Actinomycetes bacterium (assembly GCA_038210415.1). Taxonomy (GTDB): domain Bacteria; phylum Actinomycetota; class Actinomycetes; order Prado026; family Prado026; genus JBBQWS01. The sequence goes on along the minus strand of JBBQWS010000013.1, from coordinate 29,063 downwards.
CGATCGAACCGAGGTAGAAGCCGCCGTGCGCCTGGCAGGCCTTGGTGACGGCGTCGGAACGGTTGCCCTTGGCGAGCATCACGAGCGAGCCACCGGCTGCCTGGAACTGGTCGACATAGGAGTCCATGCGACCCGCGGTGGTCGGCCCGAACGAACCCGAGGCGTAGCCCTCGGGCGTCTTGGCCGGACCCGCGTAGTAGACCGGCATGTCGCGCAGGTATCCGGGCATCGGCTCACCCGCGTCGAGCCGCTCCTTGATCTTGGCGTGCGCGATGTCGCGGGCGACGACCAGGGGCCCGTTGAGCGAGAGCCGGGTCTTGACGGGGTAGCGCGAGAGCTCGGCCCGGATGTCGGCCATGGGCTGGTTCAGGTCGATCTGGACGACGTCGTCGGACAGGTGGCTGTCGGTCGTCTCGGGCAGGAAGTGCGCGGGCTCGGTCTCGAGCTGCTCGAGGAACACACCCTCGGCGGTGATCCGCGCGCGAGCCTGTCGGTCGGCCGAGCAGGACACCGCGATCGCGACCGGGCACGAGGCGCCGTGCCGGGGGAGCCGGACCACCCTGACGTCGTGGCAGAAGTACTTCCCACCGAACTGGGCACCTATGCCGAAGCCGCGGGTCAGCTGCAGCACGTCGGCCTCGAGGTCGAGGTCGCGGAACGCGTGTGCCGAGGGTGACCCGCTGGTCGGTAGGCCGTCGAGGTACTTCGCCGAGGCGTACTTCGCCGTCTTCAGTGCGTACTCCGCCGACGTCCCGCCCACGACGATCGCCAGGTGGTACGGCGGGCAGGCGGCGGTGCCGAGCGAGCGCAGCTTCTCGTCGAGGAAGCGGAGCATCGACGCGGGGTTCAGCACCGCCTTGGTCTCCTGGTACAGATAGGACTTGTTGGCCGACCCACCACCCTTGGCCATGAACAGGAATTCGTACGCCGGGGCGCCGTGCTCCTCGGCGGCGTAGAGCTCGATCTGGGCCGGCAGGTTGGAACCGGTGTTCTGCTCGTCCCACATCGTCAGCGGCGCGAGCTGGGAGTACCGCAGGTTCAGCTTCGTGTACGCGTCGTAGATGCCGCGCGCGAGGGCCCGCTCGTCGCCGCCTCCGGTGAGCACTCCCTCCGACTTCTTCCCCATGACGATGGCCGTACCGGTGTCCTGGCACATCGGGAGCACCCCGCCCGCGGCGACGTTGGCGTTCTTGAGCAGGTCGAGGGCGACGAATCGGTCGTTCGGGGACGCCTCGGGGTCGTCGAGGATGTTGCGGAGCTGTTGCAGATGAGCCGGCCGCAGGTAGTGCGCGATGTCGTGCATCGCCGTGAATGCCAGCGTGGTCAGCGCCTGCGGCTCCGCGACCAGGAGACTGCGACCCCCGGCCGCGACGGTGCTGACGCCGCCGGTGGTCAGCAGGCGGTAGTCGGTAAGGTCAGGGCCGACGGGGAGCAGCTCGCTGAACACGAATTCGGGCATGACTCAAGGGTAGGCCCGGGCCGGTCGAAGTTCCGGTGGGGTGGGCCCACTGCCCTGTTGAGTCACGCCGCCAGGCACCGCGCGCCGCAGACAGGGGTCAGGGATCATGGACGAAGACACGAGCGGGCCCAGCGACGCGCCGAGCTTCTGGGTCGCGCCGCCGCAGCCTGGAGTCGACGCGGGGAACCCGTTCCGCGCGACCGAGATCCTCGCGGACCCTGGCGTCGGTGTCCGGGCCCCCAGGCGGCGCACCGCGATCGTGGCGTCCGTCGCGGCCCTCTCCGTCGCGGCGGTCGCGGGTGGCGCGTTCGCCGCGTACAACGTGCTCAGTGGTGGTGGCGCCCAGCCGGAAGAGGTGCTCCCGGCGAGCACCGTCGCCTTCGTGAAGATCGACCTCGACCCGTCCGCCGGGCAGAAGCTCGCGCTGCTGCAGCTGTTGCAGAAGTTCCCGAACGCCTCGGGGCTCAAGGACTCCGACAAGTCGTTCGGCGACTGGCTGATGCGACGGCTGTCCGAGTCGGCCGGCCCGAATGACGTGAACTACGAGCAGGACATCAAGCCCTGGCTGGGGCAGCGGTTCGCCGCGGCCGACGTCCCCGACAGCACCGGCAAGAGCGGAGAGGCACTCCTGGTGCTCCAGGAGACGGACGAGAAGGCGGCGGCCGCGGGGCTCGACAAGCTGAAGCGGTCGGCTGGTGCCAGCTCGTTCGACTACGCGTTCTCGAGTGGCTACGTCGTGGTCTCGTCGTCGGGCGACGGAGCGCACAAGGCAGTCGAGGCCGCCAAGACGGCCAGCCTGGCCGGCAACGAGCAGTTCACCAACGACGTACAGGCGCTCGGCTCGGACGAGATCGTCACCGCGTGGGCCGATGCGACCAAGGTGGGCCAACAGCTGAAATCTGCCCTGTCGGCTGTTGGCGGTCGGCTCGGCGCGCTCGGCGCCGACGGCTCGGCCTCGACCAAGCTGCTCGACCAGACGTACCAGGGTCGCTACGTGCTCGGCCTCCACGCGACGTCCGACTCGGTCGAGCTGCGGACCTTGGTGCGCGGCGGCAAGTCGAAGCCGGCCGGGGCCACCGTGAGCTCGCTCGGGTCGGTGCTGCCCGGCGCCTGGGCCGTTCTGGACGTAGCGGGGCTCGACCAGTCGATCGACTCGGCGTGGGCGACGCTCTCGGCGCTCCCCGGACTCGGCTCGGCGATCACGCAGGCGAAGGGGCAGTACGGCATCGAGCTGCCCGGTGACCTCAAGGCCGTCCTCGGCAGCGAGCTGGTCGTGAGCGCAGCCGGCGACCTCACGTCGCCCGAGGTTGTCGCGGCTGCGAAGACGACCGACGGCGCAAAGGCGCAGGAGGTGTTGGACAAGCTGCTGTCGGCCGCGGGTGTGGATCCTTCGGTGGTGGCGCAGCGGGTCGACGGGAACCGGCTCTACGTGGGCTCAAGCGCGCGAGCGGTGGCGCGTGCGGGCACGGGCACGATCACGACCGACCCGTTGTTCCAGCAGGCGGTGGCCGACCCCGGCACGGCCCAGGCGATCGTGTTCGTCGACCTCTCGAAGGTGTGGAAGGCGCTGGGCGACGGAGCCTCGCTGGCGGGCACCACCGAGGAGGTCAAGCACGTGGCCGCAATCGGCGTGAGCTCGGTGAGCGGTGGCGGCGACACGTCCGTGACCATCCGGGTGATCTTCAGCTGATCAGCTTGGCCCGCATGCGTTTGACGGCGAACCACGCCATCAACGCCCCGAAGGTCAGGAGTGCTCCCAGGTGGTAGAGGTCGGCGAGCGGTCGTAGCCCGAACACGCAGTGCCGCACCAGCTCGACGCAGTGGTAGAGCGGGTTGAGCTGTGACAGGACCTTGGCCCACTGCGGCAGCTGGCTGATCGGGAAGAACGTCCCCGCGACGAGCAACAAGGGCGTGAGCACCGCCGAGGTGATGTAGCTGAACGCGTCGATCGACGGCACGATCGCCGACATCCAGATCCCGAACAGGGCGAACGCGATTCCGGTCACCAGGCCCACGGCCGGCACGAGCAGCATCCCCCACGACGGCGGCAGGCCGAACGCCACCGAGACAACCAGGGGCGCGCAGCCGTAGACCGCGGCCTTGGTTCCGAACCAGACGGCCTCCGCCGCGACGACCTCGTGGACGTCGACCGGTGCGGACAGCAGGGCGTCGTAGGTGTGCATGTAGTAGCGCTTGACGTAGGTGTCGAACATGCTCCCGAACGCCGACGAGAAGAGCACTGCCGTCGCCACGGTTCCGGTGCCGACGAACTGGACGTACGGGATTCCGTCGAGGGTGGCGATCACGGCGCCGAGCCCAAACCCGAAGGCCAGCAGGTAGACCGTCGGCTCGACCACCGCGGCGAAGGTCGTCGACCGCCAGGAGCGGCGGAACAACGTCATCTCGCGGACCAGCACAGCACCGAACGCCGCGGGTTCGAAGGCGCGGGCGGCCACCTCGACGGAACGGGTAGTGGTCACTCGGGCACCTCTCCTGTGAGCAGGACGAAGACGTCCTCGAGCGTCGCCGGGCGGCGGTATCCGTTCCCGTTGCGCTCCAGGAACGACGCGGACGCGGTCTCGGCCCGGAGCACGGACACGGCCGGCCCCGTCCGGCGGGTGGGCAGGCCGGCCGCCTCGGCCGCGGCCTCGACCGCGGCGAGGCGGTCCGGTGGGCCGTAGAACTCCAAGGCCTCAGCGCCGGCGTACCGGTTGAGCAGCTCGGCCGGCGACCCACGGGCGATGACCTTGCCCAGAGAGACCACGGCGACGTCGTCGGCGAGCCGCTCCGCCTCCTCGATGTAGTGGGTGGACATCACGATCGTGACACCCTCGGTGCGGAGCCGGTCGATCAGCGCCCAGAGATCGCCGCGGATCTGCGGGTCCAGCCCGACCGTTGGTTCGTCCAGGAGCAGCAGCGCGGGGCTGTGCACCAGCCCGCGCGCGATCAGCAGCCGCCGCCGCATCCCACCGGAGAGCTTGTCGGCCTTCTCGTCCGCCCGGTCGGCGAGCTGGGCCATGTGGAGAGCGCGCGCGACGGCTTCGTCGCGCTGCCCCCTGGGTACTCGGTAGAGCCGCGCGTACAGCTGCAGGTTCTGGCGTGCTGTGAGCTCGACGTCGAGGTTGTCGAGCTGGGGGACCACGCCCATCAACGCCCGCGCCTGCTTGGACTCGGCGGGCACCGGGTGACCGAGCACGGTGATCTCGCCCGCGTCGGCCAGCGTCTGCCCGATGATCATCCGCATGGTCGTGGACTTGCCCGCGCCGTTGGGGCCGAGCAGCCCCAGGCAGGTGCCGGGGGCCACGTCCAGATCGAGGCCGTCGACTGCGGTCAGCGAACCGAACCGCTTGACGACTCCCCGCAAGGACAGCGCCGGCTCGGTGCTCATGGCGACGTCGGGTCCGCCGTCAGCCACCAGGCGGCGTACGGCGGAAGCTCGACCGTCGGCACCCCGAGCGGGACGACCTGGCTGCCCAGGCGGTCCCAGGTCTGTGCTGGGAGGCCATGCTGGCGGAGGTCTGCGGCGGCCATCCGCTGCGGTCGCTCCGACAGGTTGTAGACCTGGACGAGCAACCCTGAGGCGGGCCGCCGCAGGGCCACGATCACCGACGGGTTGGCCGTCCCGAGCACGACGGTCTCGACCGACGCGTGCAGCGAGTCGAGCCCGGCGCGCGCCCGCGCCAGCCGCACGATGCCCTGGAACATCCGGCCCTCGATGGTGGACGCGTCGTGCCGTCGCTCGGCCACCTGCCAGGGCATCCGAGGGCGGTGCAGCCAGCGGTTGTCGTCGGCGTGCTCGGGGTCGTCCGAGTAGGAGCGGTCGTTGACCAGGGCGAGCTCGTCCCCCATGTACAGCAAGGGTGGACCACCGAAACCGAAGACGATGGCGTGGGCGCACAGCAACCGCCCGACGGCGAGCTCGAGTGCTTCAGCGTCGCCGCTGTCCAGCGCCTCTTCCACCCCGGCGAGGCTGGCGGCCGAGCCGCTGATCCGACGGTCCCCCGTGAGGGGGTTCGCCTGGAAGACGGCGCCGCGGGCGAAGCTGCCCGGGTGGTCGCCGGAGTAGAAGTCGGACAGGAACGAGCGATGAGCGGCTCCGTCCCAGCCGACGGCGGCGGCGTCGGCGTCGTCGATGGCCCAGCCGATGTCGTCGTGGCAGCGCAGGTAGGTCGCCCAGCTCGTGTTCGTCGGTTTCTCGGGGAAGCGCGCGAGGGCGCGTACGAGGAGCCGTCCGTCGCGGGCCGCGAGCGCCGACCAGACCTGGACCATCAACGAGTTGTGGTAGGCGAGGTCCGAGACCTTGCCGGCGTGTGCACCGGTGCCGAGGTAGGCGACCACCTGCTGCGGACCCACGATCGCCTCGGCCTTGAACACGGTCGCCGGCGCGACGACGTGGGTGAGCGCCCGGAGTGCCTGGGTAATCGCGTGGACCTCGGGCTGGTTCTGCGAGTTGGTGCCCAACCGCTTCCACAGGAACGCGATCGCGTCGAGCCGGAGGCAGTCGATCCCGTGGTTGGCGAGCAGCAGGATGATCTCGGCGAACTCCGCGAAGACGTCCGGGTTGGCCCAGTTGAGGTCCCACTGCCAGCTGTGGAACGTCGTCCAGACCCACCCCTGGAGAGCCTCGTCCCAGGTGAAGCTGCCGGGTGCGAAGCTCGGGAACACCTCCGGCAGGGTCCGCTCGTATTCGTCCGGGCCTGAGCGGTCGGCGAAGACGCGGAAGTAGTCGCGGTACTTCGCCTCGCCGGCGCGGGCCCGCTCGGCCCACTCGTGCTCGCGGGCGACATGGTTCAGGACGAGGTCGAGGGTGAGGCTCATGCCGTTCTCGTGCAGAGTGTCGGCGAGGTCGACGACGTCGGCCATCGTGCCGAGGTCCTCGCGCACGGAGCGGTAGTCCATCACCGCGTAGCCGCCGTCGTTCGGCCCGGGGCGCGGTTTCAGCAGTGGCATCAGGTGCAGGTAGGTCACGCCGAGCTCGCGCAGGTAGGGCACCCGGGCGCGGACGCCGGGCAGGTCGGCGGCGAACCGGTCGGCATAGGCCGCGTAGCCCAGCACCCTTGGCTGCTGGACCCAGTCGGGCCGCAGGAGGCGGTAGCGGTCGAGCGCGCGCAGCCGGGGCGGGCGTCGGCGTCGGGCGGCAGCCATGAGCTCGATCAGCCGGGGCAGCAGGTCCGGATCCGCGTACACCGCGTCGAGTCCGGCGATGAGCTCGGGGAGCCAGCGATCCAGCCGGGCCACAAAGTCGTCGACCTCGCCAGCGGTCTCCCCGACCAGCAACGAGCGGGCCAGGGCGATGAGGTCAGGCGCCTCTGGATTCGCCGGTTGCATGCGGGCTCCACGATCGGACGGGGGCGGGGCGGCCCGGGGTGCAAACGCTTTCAGGAGGGTCAGGTTGGCACTCCAGCGGCAGGGAGTCCAGCCCTGGGTACGACCCGCGGCTGCAAGCGCTTGCGTCGGTGGTGCCGACGATCTACGTTTCCCTCACCGGGCCTGATGACGTCGGCCCCAGGACACGGCGGGAGCGGCGACCAATGACGGTCAGCATCGAGGATGTCGCTGCGCGCGCGGGCGTCTCCACGGCTACCGTCTCGCGAGCCCTCCGGGGCCTGCCGAACGTGTCGACGCGCACCCGCGAACGCGTTCGTGATGCCGCTCGAGCGCTCGACTACGTGGTGTCGCCCAGTGCCTCGAGTCTGGCCACCGGGCGCACCAGCACCGTCGGGGTGATCGTCCCGTTCGTCGGCCGGTGGTTCTTCGGTCAGGTGCTGAGCGGCGCCGAGCTGGAGCTTCGCAAGGCCGGCTACGACATGCTGCTGTACGCGGTCGGCTCGGACGAGAGTCGACGCCGGTTCTTCGGCGAGCTGCCGCTGCGGCGCCGCGTGGACGCAGTACTGATCCTGACGCTTCCGCTGACGGAGCCTGAGGTGGCCTCACTCTCCGGACTGCACCTGCCCACCGCGCTGGTCGGGGCGACGGTCGAGGGGTTCTCGTCGGTCCGCATCGACGACATCGCCGGCGCTGCCAAGGCCGTCAACCACCTGATCAACCTCGGGCACGAGCGGATCGCGACGATCACGGGAGCCGGCATCGAACCGGCCCGGTTCACCGCGCCCGAGGAGCGGCGTGAGGGTTACCTGCAGGCGATGGTCGCCGCGGGGCTCGAGGTCGACCCTGCGCTCACCGTCGACGGCCAGTTCACGGTCGCAGGCGGGGGCCGGGCGATGGCTGCGCTGCTCTCGACCGAGAACCCGCCCACTGCGGTCTTCGCGCACTCGGACGAGATGGCCTTCGGTGCCATGCGGATGATCCGTGCGGTCGGGCTGCGCTGCCCGGAGGACATCTCGGTCGTCGGATTCGACGACCACGAGATGGCTGAGCTGCTCGACCTGACCACCGTCGCCCAGCCGGTGCTCGAGCAGGGTGCCCGCGCTGCGCGGCAGATCCTGGCCGCCCTCGCCGGTGAGGTCGTGCCCGAGCACGAGATCGTCCAGACGCACGTCGTGATCCGGGGGAGCTCCGCGCCGCCCCCGAAGCGGCCGGGAGCCGCCACGCGTGCGGTGCGTGCGGGCGCAGGGCGCTGATCGCGCGTGGGTGCGCTCGAGGTCTGTGTCGAGAGCACTCCCAAGCGCGCCTTCGCGACCGCGCTGGGCTGGCCCGGCTGGGCTCGCGCCGGCCGGACTGAGGCCGAGGCGGTCGCTACCTTGCTCGACTACGCCGACCGGTACGGTGTCGTCGTGCGCGAAGCGGGCCTCGACCCGGTGGCGCTGTCCCGTTGCGACGTCCGGGTCGTGGAGCGGGTTCCCGGTGGCCGGACGACCGAGTTCGGCGCGCCCGAGGCGATCGCTGCCGCCGACCGGATGCCGCTGACGGCCGACCAGGCCGCGCGGGAAGCAGCACTCGTTGGGGCGACGTGGCGGGTGCTTGCGGCGACGGTCGTCCAGACCCCCGAGGAGCTTCGCAAGGGTCCACGCGGCGGAGGGCGCGACCGCGACGCGATGGTCGCGCACGTCGTGGCCGCCGAGGAGGCTTACGCCCGCAAGCTGGACGTGCGGGCGCCCAAGCCGCTCCCGAGCGGCACAAGCGCCTCCGATCTCGTACGCGTCGGTCTGCTCGAGGTGCTGTCCCGGCCTTCCGACGGCGGTCCACTGCGCGACGGCGGCTGGCCGCCGAGGTACGCAGCCCGCCGGATCGCCTGGCACGTCCTCGACCACGCCTGGGAGATGGCCGACCGCTCGACGGGCTGAGGCCGCGGCCCAGGGATCAGCGCGCGTGCTGGAAGTCGACCGACGAGTAGTCCTGCAGCTTGTCTAGCCGGTGCTCGCTCTCGACCAGTCGGATCGTGCCGCTCTTGGAACGCATCACCAGCGAGTGGGTCTCGGCGCCGCCGCCGCGGTACCGCACTCCACGCAGGAGCTCGCCGTCGGTGATGCCGGTCGCGACGAAGAACACGTTGTCGCTTGTGACCAGGTCGTCGGTCGTGAGCACGCGGTCGAGGTCGTGCCCCGCGTCGAGCGCCCGCTGCCGTTCCGCGGCGTCGCGAGGCCACAGGCGAGCCTGGATGACGCCCCCGAGGCACTTCATCGCACATGCCGAGATGATGCCTTCGGGTGTTCCGCCGATGCCGAGGAGCAGGTCGACCCCGGTGCCGGCCCGAGCCGCCATGATCGCCCCGGCGACGTCGCCGTCGCTGATGAACTTGATCCGGGCACCGGTCTCGCGGATCTCTCTGACGATCGTCTCGTGACGCGGTCGGTCGAGGATGCACACCGTGACGTCCTCCGGGCTCTCGCCCTTGGCCTTGGCCACGCGCCGGATGTTGACTCCCACCGGCGCGGTGATGTCGACGTAGTCGGCGGCCTCGGCTCCGGTGACCAGCTTCTCCATGTAGAAGACGGCCGAAGGGTCGTACATCGAGCCGCGCTCGGAGACCGCCATCACGGCGATCGCGTTGTTCATCCCCTTGGCGCACAAGGACGTCCCGTCGACCGGGTCGACAGCGACGTCGGCCTCCGGACCCTCGCCGGTGCCGACGTTCTCGCCGTTGAACAGCATGGGTGCGTCGTCCTTCTCGCCCTCGCCGATGACGACGATGCCGTTCATCGAGACCGACGCGATCAGCTTCCGCATCGCGTTCACCGCAGCCCCGTCGGCGCCGTTCTTGTCTCCCCGACCTACCCAGCGTCCGGCCGCCATCGCCGCCGCCTCGGTGACGCGGACGAGCTCGAGGGCGAGGTTGCGGTCGGGGACCTCGGGGTTGGCGTCGGCAGTCATCAGTCCGGTGTCCTCACGTGTCGTCCGCGGTGCGTACGTTTCCGCATGATCGTACTGACGTCACTCGAGCGCTGGTGCCAACCCGGTCGACCCGGTGCACTCACTGGCGACGCCGCATTCGCGGCGCTAGCATCTCATTCGTGCCGCAGATACGGATGAGCGAGGCAGCCGAGCTCCTCGGGGTGAGCGACGACACCGTGCGCCGCTGGGCCGACGGCGGGCGGCTTCCCGTCGCGCGCGGTGAGGACGGCCGGCTATCGGTCGACGGCGCGGCCCTGGCGGTCTTCGCCCTGGCCCAGGCCGACGCCCCCGTCCCGGGCCCGGCGGTGCAGGCGTCGGCTCGCAACCGCATGCGGGGGATCGTCACGCGCGTCGTCAAGGACGGCGTGATGGCGCAGGTCGAGCTGCAGGCCGGCCCGTTCCGCATCGTGTCGCTGATGAGCCGTGAGGCCGCCGACGAGCTCGGCCTCGAGCCCGGTGTGATCGCGGTCGCGTCGGTGAAGTCGACCAACGTGGTCGTCGAGATCCCGGGTTCGCGGTGACGGCCCGCGGCGGCCGTTCCACGACGGTATTGGCGCTGACAGTCGCCACAGTGATCGGGTTGGCCGCCTGTGGCTCGGCGCGCGGTTCCTCCTCGTCATCCGCGGCGCCGGGTGGCGGCAAGCCCATGATCACCGTCTACGCCGCGTCGTCCCTGAAGGACGTGTTCACGTTGCTGGGCAAGGAGTTCTCCGCCGCCCACCCTGGTACGACCGTGGTCTTCTCGTTCGGTTCCAGCTCGACCCTGGCCCAGCAGCTGACCCAGGGTGCGCCTGCCGACGTGTTCGCGTCGGCGAGCAAGACAACGATGCAGACCGCGGTCACGGCCGGTTCGGTGACGACGTCGAGAGTGTTCGCAACCAACGTGCTGGAGATCGCAACCCCGCCGGACGACCCCGGTCACGTGAGCGCTTTGGCCGATCTGGCTCGGTCCGGCGTCAAGGTCGCGGTCTGCCAGCCGGCAGTGCCGTGCGGCGCGGGGGCGGCCGAGCTGTTCACCAAGGCCGGCCTCTCAGTGACCTCGGTGTCGCAGGAAGCCGACGTCAAGTCCGTGCTGACCAAGGTCGAGCTGGGTGAGGTCGACGCAGGAGTGGTCTACGTCACCGACGTGAAGGCCGCCGGGGCGAAGGTCCGGGGTATTGAGATCCCGACTGCGAGCAACGTCTCCACCTCGTACCCGATCGGGGTCGTGACGGCCTCGACGGAGCAGGCCGCCGCCGCGGAGTTCGTCGCGTTCGTCCTGTCGTCGGCCGGCAGGCAGACGCTGGCCGCCGCCGGGTTCGGCGGGCCATAGTGCGACGGGGTCGGGCCCTGCCGCCTTGGTCGCTCACCGTCCTAGCAGCGCTCGCGCTGCTGTTCCTGCTGCTTCCGCTCCTCGCCCTGCTGCTGCGCGCGCCCTGGGCTTCGTTGCCGAGGCTGCTGGGTGAGCCCTCCGTTCGCGACGCGCTTCGGCTCTCGCTGGTCACGGCCGTCATCGCGACGTCGGTCGCCACCGTGGTGGGCGTGCCGTTGGCCTGGGTTCTTGCCCGGGTCGACTTCCCGGGTCGGTCGTTGGCCCGGGCCCTGGTCACGTTGCCGCTGGTGCTCCCGCCCGTCGTCGGTGGCGTCGCACTGCTGCTGGCCCTGGGTCGCCGCGGCGTGGTCGGGGGGCTGATCTACGACTGGACGGGCTGGTCGCTCCCGTTCAGCACTGCCGCCGTCGTTGTCGCCGAGACCTTTGTCGCGATGCCGTTCCTCGTCATCACCGTTGAAGGGGCGCTGCGTGGTTTCGACCAACGTTACGAAGAAGCCGGGGCGATGCTCGGTGCCGGCCGGTTGACCGTGCTGCGACGGGTGACCTTGCCGATGTTGGCGCCGTCGCTGGCGGCAGGTGTCGTGCTCTGCTTCGCCCGAGCGCTCGGGGAGTTCGGCGCGACAATCACCTTCGCCGGTAACGCACCAGGGCGGACCCAGACGATGCCGCTTGCGGTCTACCTGGCGCTGGAGGACGACCCGCAGGCGGCGATCGCGCTGAGCCTCGTGCTGCTGGTGGTCTCGCTTGCGGTGCTGTTGCTCCTGCGGGACCGCTGGTTGCGCCGGGACCTCCTCACATGACCGGGGGTGCCCTCGCCGCGCAGTTGCAGGTGGAGAGAGGCTCGTTGTCCCTTCACGTCGACCTTGCTGCGTCCGCGGGTGAGGTCGTGGTGCTCCTCGGGCCCAACGGGGCGGGCAAGAGCACCGCGCTGCGGGCCCTGGCCGGCCTGACTGCGTTGACCGCGGGCCGCATCGCGCTGGGCGACCAGGTGCTCGACGACGTCGAGGCAGGTGTCTTCGTCCCCCCGGAGCGCCGGCCGGTCGGGCTGGTCCACCAGGACCCACTGCTGTTCCCGCACCTCACCGTGCGCGACAACGTAGCGTTCGGGGTCCGGGCCCGTGGTGCCGACAGGGCCGCCTCACGCCGGGTCGCTGCCGAGTGGCTGGAGCGGCTGCGGCTGGACCACCTCGCCGCCGTGCGGCCGGCTGCGCTGTCCGGAGGCCAGGCCCAGCAGGTGGCGCTCACGCGTGCGCTCGCAGCCGGTCCCCAGCTCCTGCTGCTCGACGAGCCGCTGGCAGCGCTCGACGCATCGACCCGGGCTGTTCTGCGCACCGAGCTGCGCGAGCACCTGACGACGTACGGGGGGCCGTCGGTGCTCGTGACCCACGACCCGCTTGACGCACTCGTGCTGGCCGACCGGCTGGTCGTCGTGGAGGCCGGCCGCGTCGTCCAGGCGGGCCCCCCCGGTGACGTGGCCCGCCGACCGCACACCGACTTCGTGGCCCGCCTCGTGGGGCTCAACCTCTACCGCGGCACGCGTGCTCCCGACGGGGCGGTCGCCTTGGACGGCGGTGGGGTCCTGCGGGCGGCCGGGACGAGCTCGGCCACAGGTCCGGTGCTGGTCGCCCTTCGTCCGGGTGCGGTCGCCCTGCACGCATCGCACCCCGAAGGCAGCCCACGCAACGTGTGGCGGGGCACTGTGACCGGGATCGAGCTCGTCGGTGACCGGGTGCGGGTCGCGATCGACGGTGCTCCCTCGGTGTTGGCCGACGTGACCGCCGCGGCCGTCGCGGACCTCGGTCTGCAGCCCGGGCTGGGTGTCTGGATTTCGGTGAAGGCGAACGACCTCGAGGTGTACCGTTCGGCTCCACCGCCTCCCTGAGCGGACGGAGCACGATGACGCGGCGACGACGCCCCTGGCTCGTCCTAGCCACGGCCTGGGCCCTCGCGGCGCTCTCCACGGTGCCCGCCGGCGCTGCCTCGGCCGCGTCGCCCGTGACCCGCGTCGGGTCGGTCGACCTGCACGCCTGCCACCTCCTCCCCGGTGCGCTGTGCGGCTCGCTGACCCGGGCGTGGGACCCGTCGGGCGCCGTGAAAGGGACCCTCCAGGTCGGCTTCGCGTTGCTGTTGCCCACCGACCAGTCGACGCCCGCTGTCGGCACGCTGGTGCCGCACGAGGGCGGGCCGGGGTACAGCACGTCCGGCTCTGCCGCGTTCTACTCCCGGATGTACGGCCCGTTGCTCGATCATCGGAACCTGCTGCTCGTCGACCAGCGCGGCACCGGCAACACGGTGCCGATCAACTGCCCGGTGTTGCAGAACCTCTCGGGCAGCTACCCGAGGGCGGCGGCCGAGTGCGCGGCCTCGCTGGGCACCCACGCGAACCTCTACGGAGCCGAGCTGTCCGCCGACGACGAGGCCGCGGTCGTCGACGCGTTGGGCCTGGGCCCGGTCGACCTCTACGGCGACTCGTACGGGACGTTCTTCAGCCAGGTCTTCGCCGGCCGGCACCCCGACCAGGTGCGCAGCATCGTGCTCGACGGCGCCTACCCCGTCGTGGGGGAGACCGCGTGGTACCCGACGCAGGGCCCGGCGATGCGGTCGTCGTTCGAGAAGGTCTGCGCCCGGGCACCGGCCTGCGCCGCGATCGGCGGCAGCGCGATGGCCCGGCTCGAGACGCTGCTCGGCCGGGTCCGCGCCGCTCCGCTGCACGTGAGCGCGCCCGGGGCCGACGGCAAGCAGCACCGGGTGACCGTCGACGGGCCGACCCTGGTCTACGTGGCGTTCAACGCGACGTACGCACCGCCGACGTACCGAGAGCTCGACGCCGCAGTACGCGCCGCCCTGGCCGGGGACGCGGTCCCGATCGGGCGTCTTGCGGCCGAGGTCCTGTTCACCGGCGCAGGCGGCGGCTCCCCGTCCGCCTACAGCGAGGGGCTGGACGCGGCCGCAAGCTGCCAGGACTACCCGCAGCTGTACGACATGACCGCGCCGCCGAGCACCCGGCAGGCCCAGTTCGCCGCAGCGGTCGCAGCGCAACGGCAGTCGGCGCCGGACGTCTACGGACCGTTCACCGTCGACGAGTACCTCGCGTCGTTCTGGGAGGAGCAGGACTGGTGCCTCCAGTGGCCGGTCGCGGGTGCTGCCCAGACACCTGGTCCGCCCCAGCCGATCGCGGGCCACTACCCGGACGTTCCGGTCCTGGTGCTCTCGGGCGAGCTCGACTCGATCACGACGCCCGCAGAGGGCGCGCTGGTCGCGGCTGAGTTCCCGCGGGCGCGGCAGGTGGTGGTGGCCAACAGCTTCCACGTCGACGCGGTCGGCGACACCGACGGCTGTGCACAGGCCCTGGTGCGCAGCTTCGTGACCCAGCCGACCGATCCGCTGCCGCAGCCGCTCCTTGCCTGCGCTGCGACCGTTCCGCCGATCCGTGCGACCCCGGCGTTCGGCCGCTCGTACGCGACCACAGCCGTCTTGCGCGCGGGAGTGGGGCAGGTCGCTGACGACCGGACGCGGGCAGCGGCGACGGCGGCCGCCACGGTGGCGGACCTGACCGACCGCTACCTGCAGGCCGTGGGCACGTCTGGGCTCGGGCTGCGCGGCGGCCGGTGGACGTCGAACGGCAATCGCACCGTCCAGTTCAGCTTCACCGACGTGCGGCTGACCGCAGACCTCGCGGTGAGCGGGACGGCCAGCTGGGACCGGTACGCGCATACGGTGCACTGCTCGTTGCGGCTGCGCGAGACCGACCCGGCCGGTGCCTTGGTCAGGGGCTCGGTGGTGGCTGGCGACCTCATCGGCGGCTGGGACAGCAACGCAGTCGGAGCGTCGGCGCACCTCGCCGGGCAGCTCGGCGGTCAGCCGGTCGACGTGGCTTTTGACGCGCCGTGAGCGCCGAACCGGCGACTGCCTAGGCTGGCGAACGTGACCCACGAAGACCTGCTGAGCGCCCGCGCCGACTACCCGATCCTCGCGCGGTCGACCTACCTCGTGAACAACTCGCTCGGTGCAGTGCACCGAAGGTCGGCCGACCTGCTCACGGCCTACTTCGACGAATGGGCGACCCGCGGCGTGGTCGCCTGGGAGCACTGGCTTCCCGAGATGCGGCGGATCGGCGGTCTCGTGGGCTCGATCATCGGCGCCGAGCCCGGGTGCACCGTGCTTCGGCCGGACACCGCCTCGGCGATCGGTGCGGTCGCGTCGTGCATCGACTGGTCGGGGCCGCGGAACCGCATCGTCTACTCCGACCAGGAGTGGCCGTCGTCGCACTACCTGTGGACTCAGCACCAGCGGTTCGGCGCCGAGGTCGTCGTCGTGCCCTCCGACGACGGTATCCACCTCGACGCGCAGCGCCTCGTCGACGCCATCGACGAACGGACGGCGCTCGTCCCGATCTCGTTGGTGCTGTTCAGGTCTTCGACGCTCGTCGACGTGCGCCCGGTGATCGCGCGGGCCCACGAGGTCGGCGCTCTGGTGTTGCTCGACGCCTACCAGGCCGCGGGTGCCCTGCCGATAGAGGTGGCGGCGCTGGGCGCCGACTTCTGTGTCGGGGGCTCGGTGAAGTACCTCTGCGGCGGCCCGGGCGTGGGTTGGCTGTATGTCCGGCCGGGGCTCGTCGAGTCGCTGCGGCCGGCGCAGGTCGGTTGGTTCGGTCACGAGCGACCGTTCGACTTCTCCTTCGACGACGTGCGGTACGCCCCCGGGGTGCAGCGCTTCGCGGGCGGGACGCCGGCGGTGTCGGCCGCGTACGCCGCCTCGGCCGGGTACGAGGGGGTGCTCGCGGCCGGTGTCGAGCGGATCAGGCAGCGTTCGGTCTCGCTCACCCAGCCGCTGCTCGAAGGCGCGCTGGAGCACGGTTTCGACGTTCGGTCGCCGCACGACCCGGACCGGCGCGGCGGGCACGTGACGATCGACCCCGGACGTTCGCAGGAGGTGCACGACGGGCTGCACGAGCGCGGCTTCGTCGTGGACCACCGGCCGGGCGCAGGAATCCGCGTGGGGCCGCACTTCTACAACACGGCTGACGAGCTCGCTTCCTTGCTGGCCGCGATCGTCGAGATCCGCCGGTCGCTCGGCTGACCGACTGCTGGGGCTGACCACCAGGGCTGACTACCAGGGCAGCGGCCGGGCGAGGTGACGCTGCACGCGCGAGGGGTCGGTCGGCAGGGGCTCGACTCTCCCGGTCTCGGTGAAGCCGAGCCGTTCGTACAGTCGTTGGGCCACGTCGTTCCCTTCCGCCACGCACAACGACAACACAGTCGCTCCGGCCTCCGCGGAGGCCCAGTCGGCGACGGCGCGCACGAGCAGCGCGGCGATGCCGCGACCGCGGAACGCGGGAGCCACCCACATGGCTACGAGGTGCTGCTCGGTTCGGGGGGTGTCGTCCTCGTGGAAGCCCGCGGCCATGCCCAGCGCGGACGCTCCGGCCTGAGCGACGAACCGCACTCCGTCGGTGCAGCGAGCCCTCCACACCTCGTCGGTGAAGGCCTGCTCGCGGGCCAGGGTCGAGCCGAACGCCAGTGGGGCCTCGGCGAGGGCCGTCAGGCGGACCTCGCGCAGAAGTCTCCAGTCGGCGCCGGTCAGCCGACGCACGACGGTCGCGTCGCCGAGTCCGCCCATCCGGCGATCATGGCAGAGACCCGAGGCGGCAGCAGGTGCGGCCATCGGGGATCATGGGCGGGTGGCGAAGAAACGGCGCGGCTTCGAGACCGTGGGCGACATGGTGCGGTCGCTGGGGGTCGTGCTCGCTGTCGTGCTGGTCATCGTCCTGATCACGATCCGTACGCACGGGCAGCAGGTGCGGGTCGTCGACTACACCTCGACGCTGACCGAGGCGCGTCGGGTGGCGCCGTTCGCGGTACTGGCTCCCGAGAAGCTCCCCACCGAGT
The DNA here is from genome assembly GCA_038210415.1 of Actinomycetes bacterium. Lineage (GTDB taxonomy): Bacteria > Actinomycetota > Actinomycetes > Prado026 > Prado026 > JBBQWS01. Next base: position 12,112 of record JBBQWS010000013.1, on the reverse strand, counting down.
GGGAGGCGACGAGCGGCGACTACTCGCCGTCGCAGGTCACCGGCAAGGCGGGCATCGTCCTCTGGCACGTCGGCTACGTGACGCCCGCACAGCAGTACGCCGGCTTCGAGCAGACGAACGACACGGTCGCGCATGTGCTCGATGCGCAGATCGGCCCGGTCCGCCAGGACGGTGCGTCAGCGGTGAACGGCGTCACGTGGACCCGTTGGACGGGCGACAACGGTCGGCACGCGATCAGCCTGGTGCAGGGCAAGGCGAGTCTGGTCGTCCACGGCACGGCCGGGTGGCCCGAGCTGGAGCAGTTCGCAGCGGCCCTGCGAGCCGGCTGAATCAGCGCCCGGCGGCTCAGGGTCCGGCGACCCCGGACGGCAGGCTAAGCGACGAAACGAGGCTGGGCAGCGTGAGCCGGAAGGTCGCGCCCGGCTCGACTCCGCCGACGACGGACGCCGAGCCGCCATGCTCGCGCGCAGTCTCGGCGACGATCGACAGCCCGAGCCCCCGGCCGGGCAGCGAGCGCGTCGTCGGGGCGCGGTAGAACCGGTCGAAGACGCGCTCGGCCTCGCCGGCAGCAACCCCGGGCCCCTCGTCCGTGACCGTGATCTCGCCCGGTCGCGCGGTGACGACGACCTGGCCGTTGGCGGGGCCGAACTTCGCCGCGTTGTCGAGCAGGTTGACGACGGCGCGCTCCAGGGCCACCGGCCGACCGGTCAGGACCAGGTCCGGGGCCGCACGCACCTCGAAGTCGACGCCCGGAGCGCGCAGCCGCACCCGTCGACTCGCTCGGTAGAGCAGCGCGGCCACATCGATCGTCTCTTCGGCCTCAGGCGCGGAGTCCTGACGGGCCAGCTCGACGAGCTGGGTGAACAGCTCCGACAGCTCGACGAGCTGGGCCTGGAGGTCGGTGAGCAAGGCGCGCCGGTCGGCGGTCGGCAGGAGGGTGACCGCCTCCGGGTCACCCTCGATCCGCAGGAGCAGGTCGAGGTTGGCCCGCACGCTGGTGAGCGGGGTGCGCAGCTCGTGGCTCAGGTCGTCGACCAGCCGGCTCTGGTGCTGCCGCGTGGAGTCGAGCGTGACGAGCATCCGGTTCACGCTGTGCGCGATAGCTGCGATCTCCTGCGGCCCGACCTCGGGGATCAGGGCCGACAGGTCCTGGGTCTGCGCGACCAGCAAGGCGGCGTCACCGATCTCGCGCACCGGCCGCAGAGTGGCGCGACTGACGAAGGTACCGATGAGCGCGGCCCCCGCGACCCCGAAGAGGGACGTCACGAGCAGCAGAATCATGAGGCCCTGCAACGTCTGGTCGATGTCCTCGACCGACCGCGCGTCCTGAACCGCCCCTGCTGCTCCAGCGCCGAGCGTGACCATACGCAAGTGGATGCCGTCAAGGGTGACGTCCCGGAACGCGGTGCCGGTACCGGCCTTGGCGATCGCCAGGTCGGTACCGGTCACTGGCAGCGGCTGGGTCTGCAGCGCGCCGAACGTCGGCCGGGTGACGGCTCCGGTGGGACTGATCAGCTGCGAGTACAGCGCCGGCGCGTTCGCCGACGGCACCTGCCTCGTCGGGATGGGCTGCGGGTCGCCAGGTGGACCGCCGACGAACGGCGCGCCGTTGGCGAACCGCTCCGCTGATCGGAGCAGCGCCTCGTCGGAGTTCTGCCTCAGCACCCTCGACGACGCCGCGAACGAGATCAGTGCGATGACGACGACAACGCCCGCGACGACCGTCGTGACGAGCGTCGTCGTCCGTCGACGCAGGCTGGCCCGACGCCGACTCACGGCGTCTCACGCAACGTGTAGCCGACGCCCCGCACCGTCTGCAGAAGGCGCGGTTCGTGGCCCTCCTCGAGCTTGCGCCGCATCCCGGAGACCACGACGTCGAGCGCGTTGTCGCTGGGCGCGGACTGCTCGTCCCAGACCCGGTCCACGATCTGACTGCGCGAGATGACCCGTCGAGGGTTCTCGACGAGCAGCTCGAGCAGGTCGAACTCCAGCTTGGTCAGCACGACCTCGCGGGGCCCGCGATGGACCTCACGGGTGCTGACATCGACCGTCAGGTCGGCGTAGGTGAGCCGGGTGCCGGAGATCACCTTGTTCCGCCGGACCAGCACGCGCAGCCGGGCCATCAGCTCGTCGAGGGCGAACGGCTTGGGCAGGTAGTCGTCCGCCCCGGAGTCAAGTCCGAAGACACGGTCCTGGACGGCATCGCGGGCGGTGAGCATCAGGACCGGCACCTGGAGCCCGCGGGCCCGCAGGTCCTGGCAGGCCTCGAAACCGTTGACGTTGGGCATCATGATGTCGAGGACGACGACGTCCGGCTCGTGCTCGACCACGGCGCCGACCACGGCCGCACCGTCGGCGACTGTCCGGACGCGGTACCCCTCGACCCGTAGACAGCGGACGAGGGCAGCGCTCACCGAGGCGTCGTCCTCCGCCACGAGGACGAGGGTTCCGGGCGGGACGGCGATCCGGCCCGGTGGCTCGCTGGTCATGATCTCCTCATCGTGGCTGGCCGCGGATCCGCACGCCATCCAGCGCGCCGACCGTGCGACGACCGGACAGGCGGACGCAGACGGCGACGGGCAGCCGTCCACGAGCCCAGTCTCGACAGGTCACCTGAGGGTGGTCTGTCCGAATTCTGGGGAACGCGTAACAATTGTGAGCGCCTCAGTCGGGTGTCGGCGCGGCCTGCTCCAGCCGGGCCTTGGCGCCGTCGAGCCACCGCTGGCAGACCGAGGCGAGCTTCTCGCCCCGTTCCCAGAGCGCGAGCGACTCCTCCAGCGTGGCCCCTCCGGCCTCCAGCCGACGCACGACGTCGACGAGCTCGTCGCGCGCCTGCTCGTAACCCAGCTCGGGCTCGGCGTCGGCGGGGGGCTCGATGTGCTTGGCGGCCATGCCGGTCAGCCTAGGGCGTGTCCGCGACGGTGGCGGCGAACTCGCCTCCGGCGACCCGTACGCGGAGCGGGTCCCCGGGCGAGATCCCGACCGGGTCGCGGACGACCGACCCGACTGCCGTCTGCACCACGGCGTACCCCCGCTCGAGGGTGGCGGCCGGCGACAGGGCGCGTACCCGGGCCTGCGTGTGCCCGAGCTCGTCTTCGGCCCGTTCGAGGCGATGCGTAATGGTGCGGTGGGCGCGTTCGCGCAGGGACGTGATCTCGGCCACCCGGGGAGCGACCAGCCCGGCCACCGGGTCGGCCAGCACCGGCCGCGACCGCAGCGCGGTCAGGCCCGCGGTCTCGCGCTGGACGAGCGACCGGACGCCGCGGGTTAGCCGGTCCTGCGCCTGCCGCAGCCGGGTCTGCTCCTCGCGTACGTCGGGGACCACGCGGCGTGCGGCGTCGGTCGGGGTGGAGGCGCGCAGGTCGGCGACGAGGTCGAGCAGCGGGGTGTCTTGCTCGTGCCCGATGGCGCTGACGACGGGCGTGAAACAGGCCGCCACCGCACGCACCAGCGTCTCGTCCGAGAACGGCAGCAGGTCTTCGACGGATCCGCCGCCGCGCGTGATGACGATGACGTCGACAGTGGGATCGCGGTCGAGCCGGCTGAGCGCGTCGATGACCTCGCTGACCGCGTTGACCCCTTGCACAGCGACGTTCTCGACCCGGAATCCGACGGCGGGCCAACGGATCCGGGCGTTCTCGAGGACGTCGTGCTCGGCAGCCGAGGCTCGACCGCAGATGAGTCCGACGGTGCGGGGCAGGAACGGCAGCGGACGTTTGCGGCCGATCTCGAACAGCCCTTCGGCGGCGAGCACGGCTTTGACGCGCTCGAGGCGGGCCAGCAGGTCGCCGAGCCCGACGGCTCGGATCTCGATGGCCGACAGCGAGAGGGTGCCCCGGGTCAGGTAGAAGTCGGGTTTGGCGTGGACCACGACCCGCGCGCCTTCGGAGAGCGGTGGGACGACCGACCCGAGCACGGCGCGTGGGCACGTGACGTTCAGGGACACGTCAGCGACCGGGTCGCGCAGGACGATGAAAGCCGTGCCGGAGCCGGGCCGGGCGGTCAGCTGCGCGACCTGGCCCTCGACCCATACCCGACCGAGCCGGGCGATCCAGTCACTGATCAGGCGTGCTGCCGTGCGGACCGGGATCGGTTGCGCGGCGGAGGTCTCAAGGGGCACGGGCCCAGAGTAGGCGCCTACGATGGTCGTATGACTGACGCCGCGAACCCTCGTCCCGGCCGGATCCTGCTGGCGGCCCCGCGCGGCTACTGCGCGGGTGTCGACCGTGCGGTGATCACCGTCGAGAAGGCGTTGGATCTCTACGGCGCCCCGGTCTACGTCCGCAAGCAGATCGTGCACAACCGTCACGTCGTCGAGACGTTGGAGGAGCGGGGGGCGGTCTTCGTGGAGGAGACCGACGAGGTGCCGGAGGGCTCGATCGTGGTGTTCTCGGCCCACGGGGTCGCCCCGTCGGTGCACGCGGAGGCCGAGGCTCGTGGCTTGAGGACGATCGACGCGACGTGTCCGTTGGTCACCAAGGTGCACTACGAGGCGGTGCGGTTCGCGAACGAGGGCTACCAGATCCTGTTGATCGGCCACGAGGGTCATGAGGAGGTCGTCGGGACGTCGGGTGAGGCGCCCGATCACATCACGATCGTCGACGGCCCGGGTGCTGTCGACGGGTTGCACGTGCCGGACCCGACCAGGGTGGCGTGGTTGTCGCAGACCACGTTGTCGGTCGACGAGACGACTGAGACGGTCGATGCGTTGCGGGTGAAATTCCCGTTGCTGCTGGACCCGCCGTCTGACGACATCTGTTACGCGACGCAGAACCGTCAAGAGGCGGTGAAGGCAATCGCGGCCGAGTCGGACCTGATGATCGTGGTGGGGTCGCGGAACTCGTCGAACTCGGTACGACTGGTCGAGGTGGCGATTTCGGCTGGCTCGACGGCCGCCTACCTGGTGGACTTCGCCCGGGAGCTCGACGAGGCGTGGCTGGCGGGGGTGCGCACCGTCGGGGTGACCAGCGGCGCGTCTGTGCCGGAGATCCTGGTGCGTGGGGTGCTGGATTGGCTGGCTGAGCGCGGGTTCACCGACGTCGAGGAGGTGAGCTCGGCGCGGGAGAGTCTGCTCTTCGCTTTGCCGCCGGAGCTGCGCCGGGATCTGAAGGCGGCCGGCCGTAGTTAGGGCGTGCGGCGCAAGGGCGTGGTGCGCCCACGTGATCGGGCGAGCCAGATCTGGGTGCCGACGACAGCGATCGTCACGGTTTCGGCGATCCAGAGCATCGGTCCGTACTTGAGCAGGTCGTTGGCCGCGTTCGCGAGCCGGGTCACCAGGTCGCCGTTGCCGGCGATGAGGTTGTCGAGCAGCATGAGCCCGGCGAAGACCAGGGGCGGGGCGCTGACCGCGGCGAGCCGGTCGCTGGGGCGGACGCCGACGGCCGCGTAGGCGCTGCTGGCGATGAGAGCGATTGCGAAGATCCAGCCGGTTCCGCCGCCGGTGAAGACGTCGAGGAGCAGGCCGACCAGTGATCCGGCGAGGACGACGACGAACACGCCGGGGGTGGTGAGTCCGGCGGGTGCGGAGTAGGTGCGTGGGCTCTCCGGCGCCGGATGCTCGGCTGGGGTGCTCATGTCGATCAAGGCTACGCCCCGGTGTCAGCGAGCCGGGGGCGGTTGTCCTGGTCGCCCTCGGGCACGACGCCGAACCGCGCGTCGCGCTCGATCGGGTCGGCTGACTGGTCGATCTCGTCGGCGTCCGGCGCGGGCAGCGCTCGCACCTGGCGGGCTTCGGTGACGGAGTCGAGCAGGCCGGCGTGGCTGAGGGATCGGACCGCGTCGTCTACCGGGCCAGGGCTTTCGAGCTCGCCCTCGACGACTTTCAGCTCGGCCATCTTCCGTGCGGTGACGAGGACCCGGCTCTCGAGCGAGCTGACCGACGCGTTGTAGTCGTTGACGACCCGGCTGATCGAACGACCGAGCTTGTCGACGTGCTGGCCTAGCTTGCCGATCCGGTCGTAGAGCTCGCGGCCGAGGTTGAACACCTCTTTGGCGTTGTCGGTGAGGGCGGCCTGCTGCCACGCGTAACCCACCGTGCGCAGCAGCGACATGAGCGTCGTCGGCGTCGCGATGATGACGTTCTTGCTCATCGCGAACTCGAGGAGCGTCGGGTCCTCCTCGAGGGCCGGCGCGAGGAACGCCTCACCGGGGACGAACAGCACCACGAACTCCGGGGCGGGGCTGAAGTGGATCCAGTACGTCTTTGCCGCGAGGTCGTCGACGTGCTTGCGCAGGTGGCGGGCGTGGGCAGCGATGCGGTCGGCCCGAAGGTCAGGGTCGGTGGTCTCGGCGGCTTCGAGGTACGCAGCGAGCGTCACCTTGGAGTCGACGACGATGTTCTTGCCGCCAGCGAGGCGGACCACCATGTCAGGGCGTACTGCTCCGTCGGCCGTGGTCGCGGTGGCCTGCTCGTCGAAGTCGACGTGGGCCTGCATCCCGGCGACGTCGACGACCCGCCTCAGCTGCATCTCGCCCCAGCGGCCGCGGGCCTGGGGGGCCCGAAGCGCCGTCACGAGCGCGGTGGTCTCGGTTCGCAGCTGTTCGGAGGAGCGCTGGACGAAGGTGACCTGCTCGGTCAGGGCGGTGTAAGCGGTGATCCGGGTGGTCTCGAGCTCGCGGAGCTGGCCCTCGACCTTGCCGAGGGTCTCGCGCAGCGGCGCGACGAGGCTCTCGACGGCGAGCTTGCGCTGCTCGAGGTCGCCCGCATGGACGACCTGGGCTGCTTTGAACCGTTCGTCGGCGAGGGTCAGGAAGGCTTCGTTGTTGTGTCGGAGCGCATCGGCCGACAGCGCCCGGAACTGCTCCAGCAAGCGCTCCTGCTCGCCTCGGATGAGCTGCTCGCGCTCAGCGGCGGACGCTCGCTCGGCGACCAGGGAAGCGGCGGCCCCCGCTGCGGTGGTCTCGGCAGCGCCCGCTCGGGCGGCCAGCGCGGCCGACTCGGCTGCGACGCGCGCGAGATCGCGCACGGCGCCGTCGCGTTCGGCCTGGAGCCCGGCCTGCCGGCCGCGAGTCAGGGCCGCGCCGAGGGCGGCGCCCAGCGCGAGACCCAAGACGAGAAGCAGCAGGCTGGTGGTGTCCATGCGTTCCAGTTTGCCGGGGGGCTCCGACAGATTCGGGATGGACGCGCCCGGGCACCTAGACTCGGCGCCCGTGAGCCTCTCCATCGGGATCGTCGGCCTGCCGAACGTCGGCAAGTCCACCCTCTTCAACGCCCTGACCAAGAACGACGTGCTCGCGGCGAACTACCCGTTCGCCACGATCGAGCCCAACGTGGGGGTGGTCGGGGTGCCCGATCCCCGGCTGGACGTTCTGGCGAAGATCTTCGGGTCCCAGAAGATCCTTCCGGCGGCCGTCTCGTTCGTCGACATCGCCGGCATCGTCAAGGGCGCGTCCGAGGGTCAGGGACTCGGCAACAAGTTCCTAGCCAACATCCGCGAGTCCGACGCGGTCTGCCAGGTCATCCGGGTGTTTACCGACCCCGACGTCGTGCACGTCGACGGCCGCATCTCACCGCGCGACGACATGGAGACCATCAACACCGAGCTGATCCTGGCCGACCTGCAGACCATCGAGAAGGCCTTGCCGCGACTGCAGAAGGAGGCGCGGATGAACAAGGAGCGGGCGTCCGTGCTCGCGGAGACCGAGCAGGCGAAGGAGCTCCTCGACGGCGGCACGACACTCTTCGCGTCCAGGCTCGACCTCGAGCCCCTCGCCGAGCTGCACCTGCTCACAGCCAAGCCGTTCCTGTACGTGTTCAACCTCGACGACGAGGAGCTCGGCAACGCGGAGCTGAAGGCCGAGCTGCGCGGGCTCGTCGCACCCGCCGAGGCGATCTTCCTCGACGCCAAGATCGAGGCCGAGCTGGCCGAGCTCGACGACGACGAGGCGCTCGAGCTGCTCCGGTCGCTCGGGCAGGACGAGTCCGGGCTGAGCCTGCTCGCGCGGGTCGGCTTCGACACCCTCGGTCTGCAGACCTACCTCACCGCCGGACCCAAGGAGGCCCGCGCCTGGACGATCCACAAGGGCGACACGGCGCCTATGGCCGCCGGGGTCATCCACACCGACTTCCAGCGCGGCTTCATCAAGGCAGAGGTCGTCGGGTTCGACGACTTGGTGGCGGCGGGTTCCATGGTTGAGGCCAAGGCTCGCGGCAAGGTCCGGATCGAGGGCAAGGACTACGTCATGGCCGACGGCGATGTGGTGGAGTTCCGTTTCAACGTCTGAATCAGGACGTTCCCGCAGGTCAGAGGGGGTGTCACCCCTTCTGGGCCGTCACTGGGCCGTGAGAGATTTTGCTGAGTGTGGAGGCGAACAACTCTCCGGCCGCCTGTCGGGTGCGGTCTTCCGCTGACGGCCACAGGTGTGCGTAGGTGTTCAGCGTCGTCGTCGCCTTGGCGTGCCCGAGTGCCCGTTGCACGGTCACTACGTCGCAGCCGGCCGCGATTAGCCCGGACGCGTAGAAGTGGCGGAGGTCGTGCAGGGTCACTCCAGCGACACCAGCCCCACGGCAAGCTCGGCGCCATTGATGGCCCACGGTGTTCTGGTGCGGGGGGAGGCCCGGGCTGGCCTCGAACAGCCAACGGCGAGGATCGTCGCCTATTCGGTGGGTGGCGATGTGCCGGGAGAGCAGCTCCAGTAGGCCGTCGGCGAGAAAGACGGTGCGTTCGCTTCCGTATTTGGGGGCTCGGATCTCGAGGGCGCCAGCGTCGCCGCGCTGCACCTGGCGACGCACGTCCAGTGAACGGCTGAGGAAGTTGAGGTCACCGACTTGAAGTCCGGCTGCTTCGCCGAGGCGCAGCCCAGCAAACGCGGCTAGGGCGACGAAGGCTTCGAACCGGGGCTCAGCCGCGGCCATGACCGTCGCAATTTGTTCGGCGGTCGGGAGAACCATGGCGGCCTCGCGCCGACGATCGCGGGGAAGAACCACGTTGTCGCTCGGATCGGCGGCAATCGCCCGGTCTCGAACTGCTGCCCGCAGGACCGCGCGGACGTTGTTGACCCGCGTCTTGACCGTCCCCGGCGCTAGGCCGTCGGCGGACATGCGCTTGATCCACGTCTCGATGTGTGAGCGGCGGAGCTTCCCCAATGGCATCCCGCCGAGGGATGAGCTGCGGAGTGCGAGGTCCATGGCCCTGCGCGTGCCGGTCTCCCATAGTTGCCGACTCGCCCAGTCGGCGAAGTAGGCCTCAAGAGTGACGTTGCCGGCATCCGGATCGATGTAGGCGCCGTGCATCTTGTCGCTCTCGACCGTCGTGAGAAACCGCGTCGCTTCGACCTTGCGCGCGAACGTCCTCGACCGCTCGCGCCCCTGCGGATCGAGGTACCGGGCGCGCCAGCGATCCCCCTGGCCGAAGCGGGCGGTCCGCAGTCGCTGGCCGTTTACGTTCTTCTCCCAGCGGTCCTCGATGTGTGCCATGGATCCCGCCTCCTCGGCTTCGCCTCAGCGTGCCGTTCCGACGGCCGGACCGCCAGCCGGTGTTGGCAACGGTGTGATCCGCCCTGCCTCGATGAACGCGTCGACGTCGCGGTCGTCGATGCGCACGTGCGTCCCGATCTTGACGTAGGGAATCCGGCGTTCGGCGATGAGCCTGCGGATGAATCGCGGCTTGGTGGACAAGCGGTCGGCGGCTTGGTCCACGGTCAGCAGAGCCATGGCATGTTCCTTCCTTCCGGCGGCGTCGCCCGGGTATCACCGGTAGGCGGTGGCTAGATCACCCACCAACGATACCATTACATGGTCTACGGCAAGTGAGCCAACAACACCCAGGACATGTACGATGGGGAAGTGGCTAGAGCCAAACGAACTCCGACCGTGCAGAGCGCACCTCAGGCGGCGCCGCCGGACGCCGCCGATCTCAACCAGGTCGTCGCCTACAACTTCCGCCGAGCCAGGGAACTACGCGGGCTGACTCAGGACGAGGCCGCCATCCGCCTCGAACCCTTTCTGGGCCAACGACTCCGCCAAGCGAGCATCTCGGCGATCGAGGGCGCGTTCTCCGGAGAACGCCGACGAGAGTTCGACGCTCAGGAGATCCTCGCGTTCGCATGCGGCTTCGACGTGCCATTGTTGTGGTTCTTCCTGCCACCGCCCGACGACAACCGCAGACTGGCAGGGACCTCGGACTTCGTGAACGAGCTCTACGTGTTGGCGCTTGGCCGAGAAGACCAGCTGGAGATTCTGTACGACCGATTCCGAGAGCTAAGGCTGCCGGAGCCAGACTCGGACGACGTTGGCCTAGAACGGGTCTACGGCGCACCGACCCAGCATGCCCTTGGCGACTACCGCCGCCGGCGCAAAGAACTGTTGCTGGCTTTGCTGGATGAGTACGCCGACGGCGTCGACGCTCAAGCGGAGGAGATCGGACGGTTCTTCGACCACCTCCGCCAGATCGGGATCCGCAGCTTCGTCGCTGAGCACTCGATGGATCCGGATTTCCTCACCCCGGGGAAGGGCACACGGTCCGCAACCAAACCCGCACGCGATTGACCGGTCGTACCGCCGGTCGTACCATAGGGTCATGGGTGTGGTGAAGCGGTCAGTGTCGTTCGATTCCGCCTTGTGGGATGACCTGCAGCGCGAAGTCGGCTCGGGTCCGGTGTCGCCTATGGTCAACGATGCGCTCGCGCTGTACCTGCGCCGTGAGCGCGGGCTGGCGGCCGTTGCGGCGTACGAGGCCGAGTACGGCGTGTTCAGCGACACCGAGTTGGCTGAGGCGGATCGGATGCTGGAGGCCGCCGGTTTGGTCGACTTGAGGATCGCTGAGCCGCGTCTGAAGCCGCCGAAGCACACGGCGAAGCAGACGACGAGGTCGCGCCAGGCGCGCACATGACCGGTCTGACCTACGACACCGGTGCGCTCTTGGCAGCCGAGGCCAACGACCGGCGCATGTGGGCGTTGCACCGGCGAGCACTGGAACGCCTCCACACGCCCACGGTCCCCGCCGCCACGCTGGCTCAGGCATGGCGCGGCGGTCCACAGCCGCTGCTCTCGCGGATCCTGGACGGCTGTGTGATCGAGGCACTGGACGAGCCCAGAGCCTGGGTGGTCGGCCAGGTGCTCGCCCGTTCGAACGCCACTGACGTGGTCGACGCCAGCGTTGTCGCCGGAGCCCTACGGCGAGGCGATGCAGTCGTCACCAGTGATCAGCAGGACATCGAGGCGCTTGCCGGGGCGGTCGGCAGACGTGTCAACATCATCGCGATATAGCCGCGCGAAACCGTCACCAGCCCGTCGTGGCCGTTCCCGAACCACGCCATCCCCCGGATTCCGAGTCGACTAGGAATCATTTCAAGACGTGCCAGGCTCGCCCGACTAGGCCCAGAATGTGTTGCTGCCCAACGGCTCTCAGATCTTTGGCTACCTGCAGGTAGCCGCGGTTGACCGCTCGTCCGAACCCAACTTGAACCCAACTGGATCTGTCCCAAATCTTGTCTCCTGGGCTCGGCTCGACCTCCGCTGCTCGGCGTGATCTAGCGAGGCGTCGTCCACGAGAGGCGCCTGGGCGAGAACAAGGTCCTCCATCCTCTGGGGGTGGACGCCGTGGGCGGGATTCGAACTCCGACTCTGGGTGTCCGGCTCGTGCCGTGGTCGTCCGCCGGAAGTCGTATCGTCGCGGGTCAGAGGCTGGGCGACGTCCACGACTGTCCCGCGCTGACCGCCGGCGCCCACGAGTGCTGTGACCAGCTCTGTGCCCACTCCCGTGAGCACAGCCCTGTCCCTCAGGTTTCCGAGGGTCCTGGGTCGTGCGAGATTGCGGACCACCGCCCGCGTTGTGGAACCGTCTCCAAACTTCAGCGCCTCGCAGCTGCGCTCGCCGCCGCCACGGCCCCCTTGCTCGCCTCCACGGCCCTTCGCACGTGGCCCCGCGGGACACCAGCAATCGAGTCGTGGTCTCGTAACCGTTCATCAGCGGCGATCCTTGCCGGCCGTCCGTGCCGGCGTCTGGACCAGGCGAGCCCACCTGCAGCCAACGCCAGCATGGCGATGCCGTAGCCCCACCCCCCGGCTCCTTGAGCCGACATCGCAGGCCTCTGCACGCTCTCGGGGCTTTCGTTCAGAGATGATCCGGTCATCCCCTACAGATACCCGCGCCAGCCCGCGCCGTCAAACGGG
>JBBQWS010000012.1:0-65933 GCA_038210415.1 Actinomycetes bacterium | reverse complement strand
TGGCTGAGCCGCTGGTCGGGGGCGCAGCGGGGTTTCTGGAGCTGGAAGGGCGGGCGCCCACCAACTTCGCGGTCCGGTGGATGGCTGCCGTGCTCGCGGGGATCGCGGGCCCGGAGATCCGGAGCATGCAGCCTGGGGGCGCGCGGGTTACCGTCGATGCTGTTCGCAACGGCCCAGAGGAGTGACCGATCCAGATGTCCGACCACCTCGTCAGTGAGCAAAACGACCCCAGCGAACCCAGTGACCAGATCGACCGCAGGTCCGTGCTGCGCGCGGTCGGGGTTGGCAGCGCGATCGTGGCGGCGGCTCCACTGCTGTCGGCCTGCGGCGGAACATCTTCCGCGGGCGGCGGGGCGACTGCGGTCCAGACGCAGAAGGTCCCGGTCGCGTCCGTACCGCTCGGCAGTGGGGTGATCGCCGACGGCACCGTAGTGGTCCAGCCGACTGCAGGGACATTCCTGGCCTTCGACGGCACCTGCCCGCATCAGGGCTGCACGGTCAGCCGGATCGAGTCGGGTCTGATCGTGTGCGGCTGCCACGGCAGCAGGTTCTCGATCAAGGACGGGTCGGTCCAGCAGGGGCCGGCTCAGCAGGGACTCGCCAAGCGCTCGGCCTCCGTGAGTGGGGACCAGGTCGTCATCGGCTGAGACCGCTGCCTGTCTGAGTCCCGCCGTACAGTGGACCGGTGGCTGATCCGTCGACGTACCGACCTGCAGCGGGGTCCGTGCCTGACGAGCCCGGCGTCTACCGCTTTCGTGACGGGTCCCGTCGGGTGATCTACGTCGGCAAAGCCAAGAGCCTGCGGTCACGGCTCGGCTCGTACTTCCAGGACCTCGCCGGTCTGCACCCGCGGACCCAGTCGATGGTCACGACCGCAGCGTCCGTCGAGTGGACGGTCGTCTCCACCGAGGTCGAGGCCCTGCAGCTGGAGTACTCCTGGATCAAGGAGTACGACCCGCGGTTCAACGTGAAGTACCGCGACGACAAGAGCTACCCCTACCTCGCCGTGACGGTCGACGAGGAGTTCCCTCGGGTCCAGGTGCTGCGTGGGGCGAAGCGCAAAGGTGTGCGCTACGTCGGCCCGTACTCCCACGCCTGGGCGATCCGCGACACCGTCGACCTGCTGCTCAGGGTCTTCCCCGTCCGCACCTGCAGCGCCGGGGTGTTCCGGCGGGCCGGTCAGATCGGGCGCCCGTGCCTGCTGGGCTACATCGACAAGTGCTCCGCGCCGTGCGTCGGCGCGGTGTCCGCCGAGGAGCACCGCGCCGTCGTCGAGGACTTCTGCGCGTTCATGGCCGGCCAGACCGACCGGTTCACCCGACGGCTCGAGCAGCAGATGCGCGACGCGGCCGACCAGCTCGACTACGAGCGGGCCGCCCGGCTCCGTGACGACGTCGGGGCCTTGCGCCGCGCGATGGAGAAGAGCGCTGTGGTGCTGGGCGACGGCACCGACGCCGACGTCATCGCCCTGGCCGACGACCCGCTCGAGGCCGCGGTCCAGGTGTTCCACGTGCGCGGCGGGCGGATCCGCGGGCAGCGGGGCTTCGTCGTCGAGCGCACCGAGGAGCTCAGCGAGGGCGACCTCGTCGAGCACCTCCTGCTCCAGCTGTACGGCGGCGAGCGAGGCGATGCCGTGCCGCGCGAAGTCCTGGTCCCGGCGCTGCCCGAGGACGCCGTCGCTGTCGCCGAGTGGCTCGGGTCGCTGCGCGGCGGGCCGGTCGAGCTGCGAGTGCCCCAGCGTGGCGACAAGCGCGCCCTTCAGGAGACGGTGCAGCGCAACGCCCAGCAGACCCTCGCTCTCCACAAGACCCGGCGGGCCGGCGACCTGACGGCCCGAAGCGTCGCCCTGCAAGAGCTGCAGGACGCACTGGGCCTCGACCAGGCTCCGCTACGGATCGAGTGCTTCGACATCTCCAACCTGCAGGGCACCGAGATCGTGGCGTCGATGGTGGTGTTCGAGGACGGCCTCGCCCGAAAGTCCGAGTACCGCAGGTTCCAGATCCGAACCGTCGGTGAGAACGGTTCCGACGACGTGCGCAGCATCGCCGAGGTGATCACCCGCCGGTTCCGCCGCCATCTCGACGACCAGGCTGAGCTCGCGGCCGCCGAGGAGGACTCGACTCGGCCAGGCGTCGACCCCGACACCGGTCGACCGCGCCGGTTCGCCTACCCACCGAACCTCATCGTGGTCGACGGGGGTCAGCCCCAGGTCGAGGCGGCCCGCGCGTCCCTCGCCGAGCTGGGTGTCGTCGATGTCGCCCTGTGCGGGCTGGCCAAGCGGCTGGAGGAGGTGTGGCTGCCGGGTGACCCGGAGCCGGTGATCCTGCCGCGAACGAGCGAGGCGCTCTACCTGCTGCAACGCGTGCGCGACGAGGCCCACCGGTTCGCGATCACGTACCACCGGCAGCGCCGTTCGCGCAGCATGGTCGACTCCCGTCTCGACGCCGTGCCGGGGTTGGGTGAGGTGCGCCGCAAGGCGTTGCTCCGGCACTTCGGCTCGGTCAAGCGGCTTCGGGCAGCCAGCCAGGACGAGGTCGCCGAGGTCGCCGGCATCGGCCCGCAGACCGCCGCGGCGATCGTGCGGGCGCTCGCCGAGCCGGCCGTCGGCGACCCGGTCGCGGTGGCTGCGGTCAACGTCACGACCGGCGAGATCCTCGACTGAGCCCACCAGGGTCCGGCGTACGCGACAATCAGCCCCATGACCGCCGCCGAGCTGACGCCTGGTCCTGAGCTCACCATCGTGACCGGCATGTCCGGGGCCGGCCGAAGCACGGCGGCCCGGGTGCTCGAGGACCTCGGCTGGTTCGTCGTCGACAACCTTCCTCCGGGCCTGCTCGGACCGATGGTCGAGCTGGCGGGCCACACCCAGGGGGCGATCCGGCGGGTGGCCGCAGTCGTCGACGTCCGCGGACGTTCGTTCTTCGCCGACCTCCGCGAATCGATCGACCAGCTGAGCGCGCTCGCAGTCGACCCGCGCATCGTCTTCCTCGAGGCCAGCGACGAGGCGCTGGTGCGCAGGTTCGAGGGGGTACGGCGCAAGCACCCCCTGCAGGACGACGGTCGCATCGTCGACGGGATCGCCCGCGAACGGCTGCTTCTCGGCGACCTGCGCGGGGAGGCCGACCTCGTCATCGACACCAGCGGCATGAACGTCCACGAGCTCCGGATCCAGATCGAGCATGCTTTCGGCGGCGAAGACCGCCTTCCGCTTCAGGCGACCGTGGTCTCGTTCGGGTTCAAGTACGGGCTGCCGGTCGACGCCGACCTGGTGGTCGACGTGCGGTTCCTGCCGAACCCGCACTGGGTCCCGGAGCTACGCCCGCAGACGGGGCTCGACCCGGACGTCGCGGACTACGTCACGAGCAGTCCGGACGCCCAGGAGCTGCTGGTGCGGTACGGCGGGGTGCTGCACCTGGTCATCCCGGGCTACATCCGCGAGGGCAAGCGCTACGTCACGTTGGCGGTCGGCTGTACCGGCGGCAAGCACCGCAGCGTCGCCATGGCCGAGCGGCTGGGTGCGCAGCTGGTCGCCGAGGGCGTCGACACCCACGTCGTGCACCGAGACCTGGGCCGCGAGTGACTCGTGTACCGGTGGTGGCCCTCGGGGGCGGACACGGCCTGGCGGCTTCCCTCACCGCGCTGCGGCGGGTGACCGACCAGCTGACCGCGGTCGTCACGGTCGCCGACGACGGTGGGTCGAGCGGCCGGCTCAGACGCGAGTTCGGCTGCCTTCCGCCCGGTGACCTGCGGATGGCCCTCGCCGCACTCTGCGGAGACGACGAGTGGGGCCGGCTCTGGAGCGACGTCGCCCAGCACCGGTTCCAGAGCCAGGGCCCGCTCGACGAGCACGCGGTGGGGAACCTGCTGATCGTGGCGCTGTGGCAGATCCTCGGCGACACCGTCGAGGCGCTCGACTACGTCGCGCGGTTGCTCGGGGCGCACGGCCGGGTGCTGCCGATGTCGCTGGACCCGCTCGACATAACCGCCTGGGTCCGCTCTGCTGACACCGGCGACCTGACGCTGGTCCAGGGCCAGGTGGCGGTCGCGACAGCGCCCGGCGAGGTGATGTCGATCGCGCTGGTTCCTGCAGCGCCGCGAGCCTGCCCGCAGGCCGTCGCTGCGATCCACGCCGCGGACTGGGTGGTGCTGGGGCCGGGATCGTGGTTCTCCAGCGTCCTGCCGCACCTGCTCGTCCCCGAGCTGTGCGAAGCGCTCGTGACGACGCCGGCCCGCCGGATCGTCGTGCTCAACCTCGAGCCGCAAGCGGGCGAGACGGCCGGCTTCTCGCCGGACCGGCACCTCGAGGTGCTCGCCCAGCACGCAGCGGGGCTACGGGTCGACATCGTCCTGGCCGACGAGTCCCAGGCAGACGACGCGGAATCCTTGCGCGCCTCGTCGGCCCGGCTGGGCGCAGAGCTGGTGCTCGCGCCGGTTCGGGCCGCAGACGGCTCGGCGCGTCACGACCCGGCACTCTTGGCGGTCGCGTACGAGACCATCCTGCGTCGTGGCAAGATCCCCCTATGGCAATGACGTCAGCGGTGAAGGACGAGCTGGCTCGGCTGGTCGTCACCAAGCCCTGCTGCCGCAAGGCCGAGGTCTCGGCCATGCTCAGATTCGCTGGCGGGCTGCACATCGTGAGCGGTCGCATCGTGGTCGAGGCGGAGCTCGACACCGGGGCGGCGGCCCGGCGGCTGCGCAAGGAGGTCGCCGAGGTCTTCGGCCATCCGAGCGAGATCTCAGTCCTCGCGCCGGGTGGGTTGCGGCGGGGCAACCGCTACGTCGTACGCGTGATCAAGGACGGCGAGGCGCTGGCTCGCCAGACCGGCCTGCTCGACGGCCGTGGTCGCCCGGTCCGAGGTCTGCCGCCGCAGGTGGTGTCCGGCTCGACCTGCGACGCAGAGGGCGCGTGGCGCGGTGCGTTCCTGGCCCACGGCTCGCTCACGGAGCCAGGGCGGTCGTCGTCCCTCGAGGTCACCTGTCCGGGGCCCGAGGCCGCACTCGCCCTTGTCGGCGCCGCCCGCCGGCTCGGTATCCCGGCGAAGGCCCGTGAGGTCCGTGGGGTCGATCGGGTGGTGGTCCGCGACGGCGACGCGATCAGTGCGCTGCTGACCCGGCTAGGTGCGCACGACTGTGTCCTGGCCTGGGAGGAACGCCGCATGCGTCGCGAGGTCAGGGCGACCGCGAACCGGCTCGCCAACTTCGACGACGCGAACCTTCGCCGGTCGGCGCGGGCGGCCGTCGCGGCCGGGTCCCGGGTCAAGCGGGCCCTGGAAATCCTCGGCGACGACATCCCTGAGCACCTGGCTTCGGCTGGAGCGCTTCGCCTGGAGCACTCGCAGGCCAGCCTCGAGGAGCTAGGTCAGCTCGCCGACCCGCCGCTGACCAAGGATGCCGTCGCCGGCCGGATCCGGCGGCTGCTCGCGATGGCTGACAAGCGGGCCTCCGACCTCGGTCTGCCGAGCACCGAGGCCGACCTCACCCCGGACATGCTGCATACCTGAGTCCTTCGTTTCGCGGACGTCAAGCCCTGTTGCGGGCACGTCACGACAAGTCCGCCGGGGACTTTGGTCACGTCTCAGAACGGTTACGGTCCGATAGGGTCGGGGCGTTCGTGCAACCGCCACATCGACCGTGACCGGCCGGCCCGGGTCGGCCGCCCCACCGAGGAGACATGCGTGACCATCCGCGTAGGCATCAACGGCTTCGGCCGCATCGGCCGCAACTTCTACCGTGCCCTCGCCGCCCAGGGCGCGGACGTCCAGATCGTCGGGGTCAACGACCTGACCGACAACGCGACGCTGGCCCACCTGCTCAAGTACGACAGCATCCTCGGTCGGCTGGGCCAGGACGTCACCTACACCGACGACGCGATCGTCGTCGGGAGCACCCGGATCGCCGCGCTCGCCGAGCGTGACCCGGCCAAGCTGCCCTGGGGCGACCTCGGCGCCGACATCGTCATCGAGTCGACCGGCCACTTCACCAACGGTGCCGACGCACGCAAGCACATCGACGGCGGCGCCAAGAAGGTCATCATCTCGGCCCCCGCCAAGGGTGAGGACGTCACGATCGTGATGGGCGTCAACGAAGGCATCTACGACCCCGCGAACCACGCGATCATCTCCAACGCCTCGTGCACGACCAACTGTCTCGGCCCGATGGCGAAGGTGCTGCACGAGACGTTCGGCATCGAGTCCGGGCTGATGACCACGATCCACGCGTACACCAACGACCAGGTCATCCTCGACTTCCCGCACAAGGACCTACGTCGGGCCCGGGCCGCCGCCCTCAACATGATCCCCACCACGACGGGCGCCGCGAAGGCCATCGCACTGGTCATGCCCGAGCTCAAGGGCCGGCTCGACGGCTACGCGATGCGCGTCCCGGTCCCGACCGGCTCGGCCACCGACCTCACGTTCACGATGACCCGACCGGGCACCCGCGACGAGATCAACGCGGCGATGAAGGCGGCGGCCGACGGCCCGCTCAAGGGGTTCCTGGAGTACACCGAGGACCCGATCGTCTCCAGCGACATCGTGACGAACCCCGCGTCCTGCATCTTCGACGCCGGCATCACCATCGCGTCGGGCAACACGGCCAAGGTGCTCGGCTGGTACGACAACGAGTGGGGCTACAGCAACCGCTTGGTCGACCTCGTCGGCTACGTCGGCGCGAGCCTGTAGGCATGGCTGTTCGCTCGATCAGCGACCTCGACGTCGCGGGTCGCCGCGTCCTCGTCCGGGCGGACCTCAACGTCCCGCTGGGCGAGGACGCGGCTGGCCTACGGGTCATCACCGACGACGGCCGGATCCGGGCCAGTGTCCCGACGATCCGGGCCCTGCTCGCTCGCGGGGCCCGCGTGGTCGTGTGCGCCCACCTCGGCCGTCCCAAGGGCGAGGTCCGACCGGAGTTCTCGCTGGCGCCCGCTGCGGCACGGCTCGCCGAGCTGCTCGGCCAGCCGGTCACTTTGGCGTCCGACGTCGTGGGGGAGTCGGCGCACGCCGTCGTCGCGGCCCTCCAGGACGGCCAGGTCGCGATGCTCGAGAACCTCCGGTTCGAGGGCGCCGAGACGAGCAAGGACGACGACGAACGGGCGGCGTTCGCGACGAAGCTCGCCGGCCTCGCCGACCTCTTCGTCAGCGACGGCTTCGGCGTCGTGCACCGCAAGCAGGCCAGCGTCTACGACGTCGCCCTGCTCCTGCCGCACGCGGCCGGCGGGCTCGTGCAGGCAGAGGCCGAGGTCTTCGGCAAGGTCCTCCACGACCCCGACCGCCCCTACGTCGTGGTGCTCGGGGGGTCCAAGGTCTCCGACAAGCTCGGGGTGATCGGCAACCTGCTCCAGCACGTCGACCGGCTGCTCATCGGCGGAGGCATGTGCTTCACCTTCCTCGCCGCCCAGGGCCACGGCGTCGGCAACTCGTTGCTCGAGGCCGACCAGATCCCCACCTGCCGCGGGTTCCTCGACGACGCCGCGCGACGCGGGGTCGAGCTGCTGCTTCCCGTCGACGTCGTGGTCGCCGACGCGTTCAGCGCCGACGCCACGACCAAAGTGGTCCCGGTCGACTCGATCGAGCCGGGGTGGAGCGGGCTCGACATCGGGCCGCGGACCATCGAGCTGTTCGCCGCCCGGTTGGCCAATGCGAAGACGGTCGTCTGGAACGGCCCGATGGGTGTCTTCGAGATGGCGCCGTTCGCCGCTGGCACCAGGTTGGTCGCCGAAGCGATCATCGCGGTCGACGGGACGACCGTCGTCGGCGGCGGCGACTCCGCCGCTGCGGTGCGGCTGCTTGGCCTGCCCGAGGACGGCTTCACCCACATCTCCACCGGAGGCGGCGCCAGCCTGGAGCTGCTCGAGGGCAAGACCCTGCCCGGCCTGGCCGTACTCGAGGAGAACGCGTGAGCAGCACCGGACGTATGCCGCTGATGGCCGGCAACTGGAAGATGACGCAGAACCACCTCGAGGCCATCGCTCTCACCCAGCGGCTCGCCTTCTCGTTGTCCGCGCAGGACTTCGAGGCGGTCGAGGTAGCGGTCCTGCCCCCGTTCACCGACCTGCGCTCGGTGCAGACGCTGGTCGACGGTGACAAGCTCAAGCTGAAGTACGGCGCCCAGGACCTCTCCGCGTTCGACGCCGGGGCGTACACCGGTGAGATCTCCGGCGCGATGCTGTCGAAGATCGGCTGCACCTACGTCGTGGTCGGCCACTCCGAGCGCCGGCAGTATCACCACGAGGACGACGCCTTGGTCAACGCGAAGGTCAAGGCGGCGTTCCGGCACGGACTCGTGCCGATCGTCTGTGTCGGCGAGGGGCTCGAGGTCCGACGGGCCGGCGAGCAGGTCGCGCACACGCTTAGTCAGCTGGACGGCGCGTTCGCCGACGTCCCGGCCGACCAGGCCCGCGTGGCAGTGGTCGCGTACGAGCCGGTGTGGGCGATCGGCACCGGCGAGGTGGCCACTCCCGACGACGCCCAGGAGGTCTGTGCGGCGATCCGGACCCGGCTGGCGGAGCTGTACTCCGGCGATCTGGCCGACCACGTCCGGGTCCTCTATGGCGGCTCGGTCAAGGCGTCGAACGTGGCCGGGATCATGGCTCAGCCCGACGTCGACGGTGCCCTGGTCGGCGGTGCGAGCCTCGACGCGGCAGAGTTCTCAGCCGTCTGCAAGTTCCGACTGGCTCCGGTCGACTGAGTGCGCGCTCGCGCCAAATCTGCGCGGGACAGGAAATATATCGGTGCCGAGGGCCAGCGGCCGGAGGGCTTGAAGTCGAGTAACCGTTCGGTCACGATTGCGTCCCGAACACCGTGTGTGTGCAATAACCGCCATGGCGGGCTCTTAAGGTGATCCTGTTCCTGCACTGCGCGTGACCCGCGCCGCGAGAGCCCGCCCCACCCGCAAGACACGGAAGGTTGGATCACCGCCGATGTCGATGATGTCCCACGACGGTCCGAGCGACTCGGACAAGATCGCTGACGTCGCTGCGGCTGAGGGCCTCACCGCGAAGTCGACAACCGCGCTGCTCGACTCGCCGGTCGGCGAACCAGTTCAGGGCGCAGCCAGTTTCGAGGGTCGATCGCTCGGGCAGATCGCCTGGGCGCGGCTGAAGAAGGACAAGGTCGCGATGGGTTGCGGCATCATCATCGTCCTGTTGCTGGTCGCTGCGCTGCTCTCGGACGTCATCAACCACCTGCTGGACCTGTCCCCGGACAAGATCTACAGCGACGCCGTGGACGCCGACACCGGCGGTCTGCCGATCGGCGGCTGGGGCGGCATCTCCTGGCGGCACCCGTTCGGTGTCGAGCCGGGCCTAGGCCGCGACATCTTCGCCCGACTTGTCTACGGCATGCGCATCTCGCTGACCATCGCGCTCGGCGCGACCTTCCTGTCGGTGTTCCTCGGCACCGTCTTCGGCTCTGTGGCCGGCTACCTCGGCGGGTTCTGGGACGGCGCGATCAGCCGGTTCATGGATCTGTTGCTCGCGTTCCCGTTGCTGCTCTTCCTGTTGTCCTTCACACCGATCATCACGCAGGGCCTGTTCCCGCGGTTCGGGCTCAAGGAGGACAACACCGGAGCACGCGTGTTCTACCTGATCATGATCTTCGGGTTGTTCGGCTGGCCGTACTTCGGCCGCATCATCCGTGGCACCGTGCTGTCGCTGCGTGAGCGCGAGTTCGTCGAGGCGGCCCGCGCGCTGGGCGCCTCGGGGTCGCACATCATCTTCCGGCAGATGCTGCCGAACCTGTGGACCCAGATCCTGGTCTTCGCCTCGCTGACGATCCCGACCTACATCGGGTTCGAGGCCGCGCTGTCGTTCCTCGGGGTCGGCATCAACCCGCCGACGCCGACCTGGGGCAACATGCTCGCCGACGCCGTGCGGTACGCCGAGCAGGACCCTGCGTACTTCTTCATCCCGGGCCTGGCCTTGTTCCTGGTCGTGCTCGTCTTCAACCTCTTCGGTGACGGGCTGCGTGACGCCCTCGACCCGAAGGCTGGCCGCTAGCGGTCAGAACGTCTGCGGCGCCCGCCGTCTGACGCAGGAAAACCGCCACTCCGGTGGCGACGTAAAGATCAAGGAGAGCGCATGACGCTCACAAAGACGGGCGTGAAGGTAGCCAGCCTTGGCGCCGTCGCGGCCCTGGCACTCGCCGCTTGCGGCGGGAGCAGCAGCCCGGGGGCGAACTCGTCCTCAGCCGCGCCGGCCGGCAACAAGGGCGGCACGCTCAATGTTCTGATGATCGCCGACTTCGAGCACCTCGACCCGCAGCGCAACTACGTCTCTGACGCGTTGAACTTTGGCTCGCGGCTGCTGTACCGCTCGCTGACCGGGTACAAGTCGGTGGCCGGCAAGGCTGGCTCCGACCTCGAGCCCGACCTGGCGACCGACCTCGGCACCGCCAGCAACGGCAACAAGACCTGGGAATTCACCATCCGTGACGGTGTGAAGTTCCAAGACGGCACTGACGTCACCTGTCCGGACCTGAAGTACGGCATCGAGCGTTCGTTCTCCGACCAGATCTCCGGCGGTCCGTCGTACGCCAAGGACTACCTGGCCGGCAACGCTGCGACCTACAAGGGCCCGTACGTCGACAAGTCGCCGGAAGGTCTCACCGCTGTCACGTGCGACGGCAAGAAGGTCAAGTTCGAGCTCAACCGGGCGATCGGTGACTTCAACTACACCGTCTCGCTGCCCACCTTCTCGCCGGTGCCGCAAGCAAAGGACACCAACATCAAGTACGACAACGTGCTGTGGTCGACCGGTCCGTACCAGGTCCAGACGTACAACCGCGACAAGAACATGGTGCTGGTCCGCAACAAGAGCTGGGACGAGAAGACCGACCCGATCCGCAAGGCCTACCCGGACACGATCAACGTGACCTTCGGCATCGAGGGTCCGACGATCGACGCCCGGCTCAAGGCCGACTCCGGCGAGGACCAGAACGCGATCATGCTGGACTCGACGATCCAGGGTGAGAACCTCAACGCCTTCCTGGCCGATCCGGCCCTGAAGTCACGGATCTCCAGCGGCTTCGACGGCTTCACCCGGTACCTCGCCATCAACACGGCCAAGGTCACCGACGTGAAGGTCCGCCAGGCCATCCAGCTGGCGATCAACAAGAAGTCCTACCGCGGCACCCGTGGTGGCGAGGCGGCTGGCAAGTACGCCACGTCGACCATCACCCCGGCGCTGTCGTCGTTCAAGGACTTCAAGGACCGCGCGACCGACAACCCCGAGGGTGACCCGGTTGCAGCCACTGCCCTGCTGGCGTCGGCAGGCGTGACGGCTCCGGTCAACCTCAAGCTGGACTTCGGGAACACGGCAACCGGCGCCAAGTCGGCTGCTGCGTTCAAGGAGGCTCTCGAGCGGGTTGCCCTGTTCAAGGTCACGCTGAACGCGATCAACTCCGACGTCTACTACGACACCATCGGCAAGCCGGCGACGCAGGGCGACCTGTCCCTCGCCGGTTGGGGCCCGGACTGGCCCAACGGCTCGTCCGTCATCCCGCCGCTGTTCGACGGTCGGCAGATCAAGTCGGAAGGCAACCAGATCTTCAGCCAGCTGAACGACCAGGACGTCAACGCGAAGATCGACGCAGCCAACGCTGAGACCGACCTGACCAAGCAGGCCGCACTCTGGGGTGACCTGGACGAGATGGTCGTGAAGGACAAGGCCGCGATCATTCCGCTCATCTGGGGCACCACCAACCAGATGGTCGGTTCGAAGGTCAAGGGCGCGTTCCTGCACGCGTTCTACGGTGAGGTCGACCTGGCGACGCTGTCCGTCGCCTGAGCACGACGGTGACCAAGCCGGTCGCCACGTAAGACCGCACTGACTCTGGTCCCGGAATGCCCGCCAAGCGCGTGCATTCCGGGACCAGGGCGTGCAGGATGACCCTCAGCAACGCAAGATCGTGACGCGGGACGGAACGAGGAGACCATGGGTCGGTTCTTGATCAGGCGGGTGACCGGAGTCGCCGTCCTGCTGTTCGTGATCAGCTTCGTCACCTACGGGCTGTTCAACCTGGTCCCGTCGAACCCCGCGACGCTCTACTGCGGCAAGAACTGCACCCCCGAGAAGATCGCGAAGATCGAGAAGAAGCTGGAGCTCGACCAGCCCTTCCTGATCCAGTACGGGCGGTGGCTCTATGCCATCCCGCTCGGCCGTACGTATCCGTGGGGCCAGTCCACCGAAGCGACCAATTCTGACGTGGTCAACGTGTGTCCGGCGCCCTGCCTGGGCTACTCGTTCCGCCGCGAGACCCCCGTCACCGGGCTGATCACCGATGCCTTCCCGATCACCTTCTCGATCGCGATCGGCGCTTTCGTCCTGTGGATCGTCGGCGGCGTCACGGTGGGGGTGATCTCCGCCTTGAGACGCGGGAGCCTGCTCGACAGAGTGCTGATGTTCCTGACCTTGGGCGGATACTCGCTGCCCTCGTTCTTCACCGGCGCGACCGTGCTGCTGTTCCCGATCATCGCCTGGGGCTGGTATCCCATCCCGCACTACGTCCCCTTCTCGCAGAACCCCTTCGAGTGGGCCCAGAACCTGCTGCCGCTGTGGATCGTCATCGCGATCCTGAACGCCGCGCTATACACCCGGATCACCCGCGCGAACATGCTCGAGACCATGAACGAGGACTACATCCGCACGGCGCGAGCCAAGGGTCTGTCCGAGCGAAGGGTCATCTTCAAGCATGGGCTGCGCGCCGCGCTGACCCCGATCGTCACGATTGCCGGCCTAGACCTCGGCGGGCTGCTCGGCGGCGCCGTGATCACCGAGAAGATCTTCACGTTCCGCGGGCTCGGCGCGGTGACCGTCGATGCGGCCACGAACTACGACCTACCCGTCCTGATGGCCGTCACGATCATCGCGGCGTTCTTCATCATCGTGGCCAACCTCATCGTCGACATCCTGTACGCGGCGATCGACCCGAAGGTCCGGCTCAGCTAGTCCGGACGCCGCAGCCAGCTCGTCCACCGCCAGGTCGTCTCACGAGTCAGGGAGTGCCAGTCGTGTCATCGGTCTTGGAAGATGGGGTCTCCGCCCCGTCCGCCGCACCGCGGTCCTACCTGGAGGTGCGCGACCTCCAGGTCCACTTCCCGACCGACGACGGCCTGGTCAAGTCGGTGGACGGTCTGTCGTTCACGCTCGAGAAGGGCCAGACGCTCGGCATCGTGGGGGAGTCGGGCAGCGGCAAGAGCGTGACCGCCCAGGCCGTCCTCGGGCTGCACAAGGGCACTCGTGCGCACCTCGGCGGCGAGATTTGGCTCGACGGCCAGGAGCTCGTCCACGCCGGCGCCGAGGACGTCCGCAAGCTGCGCGGCTCAAAGATGGCCATGATCTTCCAGGACCCGCTCTCGGCGCTGCACCCGTACTTCAAGGTCGGGGCCCAGATCGCCGAGGGCTACCGCCAGCACCACCCTGACGTGTCCAAGTCGGAGGCCCGAGACCGCACGATCGAGATGCTCCGACGGGTCGGCATCCCGAACCCGGACAAGCGGTACTCCGACTACGGTCATCAGTTCTCGGGCGGGATGCGGCAGCGGGCGATGATCGCCATGGCGCTCGTCAACGACCCGTCGCTGCTGATCGCGGACGAGCCGACCACCGCGCTCGACGTCACCGTGCAAGCGCAGATCATCGACCTGATGAAGGATCTGCAGTCCGAGTTCGGCTCGGCGATCATCATCATCACCCACGATCTCGGCGTCGTCGCCGAGATCGCCGACGACGTGCTCGTGATGTATGGCGGCCGCTGCGCCGAGTACGGCACAGCCGACGACGTCTTCTACCGACCGCAGCACCCGTACGCCTGGGGGCTGCTCGGCTCGGTGACCCGGCTCGACCGGGTCCGTGAGGAGCGGTTGCGGCCGATCCCGGGGACCCCGCCGAGCCTGATCTCGGTGCCCTCCGGCTGCGCGTTCAACCCGCGCTGCACCTACGCGCCGCTGAACGGCGACCGATGTCAGACCGAGCGGCCTGAGTTGGTGACCGTCGTTCCGGGGCACGCCGTGGCGTGTCACTTGAGTGACGCTCAGCGCACGGACATCTTCCGCGACGAGATCGCGCCCACCCTGTGACCGGGCACCGCGTCACGACCGACCACCAGGAGATCGCGCAGTGACCACGTCGATCGAACAGCCGGCTGGTGCTTCGGCGGGCGGTGGCGTCCCGCTGCTCGAGGTGCGGAGCGTGCAGAAGTACTTCCCGGTGACCCGTGGCATCTTCATCAAGAAGCAGGTCGGTGCGGTCCAGGCGGTCGACGGCGTCTCGCTGACGGTCGCGGCGGGCGAGACGCTCGGGGTCGTGGGGGAGTCCGGTTGCGGCAAGTCGACCCTCGGCCGCCTGGTGAACCGGTTGCTTGAGCCGACGGACGGCCAGGTGATCTTCGAAGGGCAGGACATCACGCATGTCTCGACGGGCGACCTGCGGCCGCTTCGCCGGGACATCCAGATGATCTTCCAGGACCCCTTCTCGTCGCTGAACCCGCGACACAACGTCGGCACGATCATCGGCACGGCGCTGAAGCTCCAGAAGATCAGCCCGCCCGGTGGCGACAAGAAGCGGGTCCAGGAGCTGCTCGAGCTGGTCGGGCTGAACCCGGAGCACTACAACCGCTACCCGCACCAGTTCTCCGGCGGTCAGCGGCAGCGCATCGGGATCGCACGAGCGGTCGCGCTGCAGCCCAAGCTGATCGTCGCGGACGAGCCGGTGTCCGCGCTCGACGTGTCGATCCAGGCGCAGGTCATCAACCTGCTGGAGGACCTGCAACGCGAGTTCAATCTCGCGTACCTGTTCATCGCGCACGACTTGTCCGTCGTGCGGCACATCTCCGACCGTGTGGCCGTCATGTACCTCGGCAAGGTCATGGAGATGGCCGGCCGCGACGCGTTGTACGAACGAGCGATGCACCCGTACACCCACGCGCTGATGTCGGCGGTCCCCGTGCCGGATCCGGCGAAGGAGAAGGCTCGGGCGCGTATCCTGCTCCAGGGCGACCTGCCGAGCCCACTCAACCCGCCACCCGCGTGCCGGTTCCACACTCGGTGCTGGAAAGCGCAAGAGGTCTGCAAGACTCAGGAGCCGCCACTCCTGCAGATCGCACCGGGTCATCAAGTGGCGTGCCACTTCCCGGAGGAGAGAGGCGTTACCGCATGAACCTGCTCGCTTACACTCTGGTCACGATCCTGGTGATCACCAGTCTGTTGCTGATCCTGCTGGTGCTGCTGCACAAAGGCAAGGGCGGCGGACTGTCCGACATGTTCGGTGGCGGCGTCACGTCCAGTGTCGGCGGTTCCTCGGTCGCAGAGCGCAACCTTGACCGAATCACCATCGCGATCCTGCTGGTGTGGTTCGCTTGCGTCGTGGGCCTCGGGCTCATTCTCAAACGCGTCACCACCTGATCCAGTTGACTCGAGAGCAGGAGATTCCTCGTGGCCAGTGGTAGCGCTATCCGCGGCAGCCGGGTCGGTGCGGGTCCGATGGGCGAAGCCGAGCGCGGCGACACGGCCCCGCGCAGCCGGATCGTGTTCTGGTGCGCCAAAGGTCACGAGACCCGGCCGTCGTTCTCGGCCGAGGCCGCGATCCCGGAGACCTGGGACTGCCCGCGTTGCGGGTGGCCAGCGGGCCGCGACCAGGAGAACCCGCCCGCACCGCCTAAGACCGAGCCGTACAAGACTCACCTGGCGTACGTGCGCGAGCGGCGGTCCGAGGAGGACGGCGAGGCGATCCTGGCCGAGGCGCTGGCGAAGTTCCGCGACAAGAGCTGACCCGGCTCGTCTTTCGCGGGGTCCTCAGGTTAGGGGCTGGCCAGCCGGGTGAGCCCCGGCGGCAGTGCCGACGCAGCGGCCTCGTCGAGCAGCACCAGCGTGGAGCGCGCGCCTCGCGCTGCAGCGGCCGGAACCTGGACCGGACCGGCCGCTCCCAGCGCCAGCCGGATCGCTCCGGCCTTCTCCGCGCCGGCTGCGATCAACCACACGTCCGTCGCTGCCTGGATACTGCGCAGGGTCAGGCTGATCCGGATGGGGGGCGGCTTCGGCGCCCCGCGTACGGCAACCACCGTGCGGTCGGTCTCGTGCAGCGCTGGCTGTTCGGGGAAGAGCGAGGCGACGTGGGCGTCCGGGCCGACGCCGAGCAGCAGCACGTCGAAGGT
This sequence comes from Actinomycetes bacterium, assembly GCA_038210415.1. GTDB lineage: Bacteria > Actinomycetota > Actinomycetes > Prado026 > Prado026 > JBBQWS01. The sequence goes on along the minus strand of JBBQWS010000012.1, from coordinate 49,788 downwards.
CGGCACGCCGAGGTGGTCTCCCGGCTGCACCGCCGCCGCCAGCTCGGCGGCGTAACGCACGGCGGCTGCCTCGGGGTCGTTGCCGTCGGGGCCGTCCGAGGCAGGCATCGGGTGCACCCGGGCCGGGTTCACGTCGACGTGGTCCAGCAGGGCCGCCCGAGCGCCGGTCTCGTTGCGCTGCGGGTCGCCGGAGAGCAGGAATCGTTCGTCGCCCCACCACACGTCGACCCGACCCCAGTCGATGGCATCGCGGGCGGGCGACTGCGCGAGAGCCGCCAAGGTGGCGGTGCCGAGCCCGCCGCCGGTGAGCACGACGGAAGCGCGGCCACGGGCCGACTGGGCATCGACCACGCGGGTCACCAACCGGGCGGCGACGGCCTGGGCGAGGAGGCCAGCGTCTCTGTGCACCAGCACCGTCGGAGTGCTCATCAGGACGCCGGAGCGGCGGACGTCTGGGTGACGATCTCGCCGTAGATGTCGTCGGGGTCCAGCCGACGCATCTCCTCGGCCATGATCTCAGCCGTCTCGCGCTGCATCAGCGAGACCTGACGTTCGGGCTGCCCCGGCCGGATCATGTGCGCCACCCGGCCGTCGGGCCGACTGACGAGGATCTCGCCGCCTTCGGTGACCAGACTCACCGAAGTGATGCCGGGACCGCCGGAGATGGTGCGCTCGATCGGGACCCGGAGCCGCGACTCCAGCCAACGGGCCAGCAGCTCGGCACTCGGGCTGCCGGGCTCGCAGCTGACCGACCCGCCCACGAGCGGGTCGAACGGCTGGTCCAGGGATGCAGCCAGCAGGGTGCGCCACTGCGTGATCCGGGTCCAGGCGAGGTCGGTGTCGCCGGGCTGGTAGCCGTTGGCCCGACGCGCGAGCTCAGTCATCGGGTCGTCGGCCGCTGCGGAGTCGGTGATCCGGCGCTGCGCGAGCGAGCCGACCGGGTCGAGCGCGGGGTTGTCCGGGGCCCCGCCCGGCCACCAGGCCACCACCGGTGCGTCCGGGAGCAGCAGGGGGAGCAGCACGCTCTCGGCGTGCGACGCCAGCTCTCCGTGCAGGCGCATGACGACGGTCTCACCGGGCCCTGAGTCGCCCAGGAACCGCACCTCGGCGTCGAGCTTGGGAGCGGACCTGCCGGGCCGCAGGATCGTCACCAGGACCCGCGACGGGTGCTCGTGGGCGGCCTCGAGTGCGGCCCGGAGCGCGTCGTAGCTGTCGCCTTCGTTGGTCACGATGACCAGAGTCAGGACCATGCCCACGGCAGGTACGCCGGCGGTGTGCCGGGCCTGTACGAGGGCGGCCGCGATGGCGGCGGCGGTGGTGTCGGTCAGGTCGACGATCATGGTCGCCTCCAGGTGCGTCCGTCGCGGGCGAGCATCTTGGTTGCGCCGTCCGGACCCCAGGTCCCGGCAGGGTAGGGCTCAGGCTGGCCCCGGGCCGCCCAGAACTCCTCGACAGGGTCGAGGATCCGCCAAGACTGCTCGACCTCCTCGTGCCGGGGGAAGAGCGGCGCCTCGCCGATGAGCACATCGAGAATCAGCCGCTCGTACGCTTCGGGGCTCGACTCGGTGAACGCCTCTCCGTACGCGAAGTCCATCGTGACGTCGCGGACCTCCATCGCGGTGCCGGGGACCTTGGAGCCGAACCGCAGGGCCAGACCCTCGTCGGGCTGCACCCGGAACACCAGCGCGTTCTGGCCGAGCTCCTCGGTGGCCGTCGTCTCGAACGGCAGGTGCGGTGCGCGCTTGAAGACGATCGCGACCTCAGTGACCCGGCGACCGAGCCGTTTGCCGGTGCGCAGGTAGAACGGGACGCCCGCCCAGCGCCGGGTGTCGATGTCGAGCCGGACCGCGGCATAGGTCTCGGTGGTCGACTCGGCGGAGATGCCGTCCTCCTGCAGGTAGCCCGAGACCGGAGTGCCGCCCTGCCAACCGGCGGCGTATTGGCCACGCGCGGTGTTCGCTGCGAGGTCCTTGGGCAGCCGGACTGCCGACAGCACCTTTTCCTTCTCGATCCGGACCGCCGAGGCCTCGAAGGAGACGGGCTCCTCCATGGCGGTGAGGGCCAGAAGCTGCAGCAAGTGGTTCTGGATGACGTCGCGGGCGGCGCCGATGCCGTCGTAGTAGCCGGCTCGGCCGCCGATGCCGACGTCCTCGGCCATGGTGATCTGCACGTGGTCGACGTAGTTGGCGTTCCAGATCGGCTCGAACAGCTCGTTGGCGAACCGCAGAGCGAGGATGTTCTGGACGGTCTCCTTGCCCAGGTAGTGGTCGATGCGGAAGACCGACCCGGAGTCGAAGACCTCGCCGACCACGGTGTTGAGCTCCTGCGCGCTGGCGAGGTCGTGCCCGAACGGCTTCTCGATGACCACCCGGCGCCACGCGTCGCCGGGACCCTCGGCGAGGCCATGCTCCTTGAGCTGCCGGACGACGTCGGGGAAGAATTTGGGCGGGACCGACAGGTAGAACGCGTGGTTGCCGCCGGTGCCCCGGCTCGCGTCGAGCTCCTCGATCGTCGCCTTGAGCTGGGCGAACGCCGCGTCGTCGCTGAAGTCGCCAGGGACGAATCGGAGGCCCTCGGCGAGGTTGTTCCACACGTCCTCGCGGAACTCGGTGCGGGCGTGCTCCTTGACGGAGTCGTGGACTACCTGCATGAAATCCTGGTCGGCCCAGTCGCGACGGGCGAACCCTACGAGCGCGAACCCCGGTGGCAGGAGACCGCGGTTGGCCAGGTCGTAGATTGCCGGCATCAGCTTCTTGCGGGCGAGGTCGCCGGTGACCCCGAAGATGACCATCCCGCAGGGTCCGGCCACGCGGGGGAGCCGCCGATCGCGGGCGTCCCGCAACGGGTTGACGAGGGTCACGTCAGACCGCCTGCTCGAGCGCCTGCTGCAGCGAGGCGAGCAGGTCGTTCCAGGAGTCCGCGAACTTCTTGACCCCCTCGACCTCGAGCACCTGGACGACGTCGTGCAGGTCGACACCGACGGAGGTGATCGCTGCGAGCGCCGCGCGGGCCTGCGCGTAGGCCGGCCGGATGGAGTCGCCTCGCACGGCGCCGTGGTCGACGACGGCGTCGAGGGTCTTCTCCGGCATGGTGTTGACGGTTCCGGGGGCGACCAGCTCGACGACGTAGCGGGTGTCGTCGAACAACGGGTTCTTGACCCCGGTCGAAGCCCAAAGCGGCCGCTGCGGGCGAGCTCCCCGCGCCGCCAGCACCTGCCAGCGGGGGGTTGCCAGCGAGGCTTCGAAGACCTCGTAGGCGAGCTGGGCGTTGGCGATCGCGGCGGTGCCACGCAGGGCCAGTGCTTCCGGGGTGCCGATCTTCTCGAGCCGGGCGTCGGTCTCGGTGTCGACGCGGCTGACGAAGAACGACGCGACCGAGTGGATCATCGAGAGGTCGTGTCCGGCCGCGAGCGCCTGCTCGAGCCCGGTGAGGTAGGCGTCGATGACGGCGCGGTAGCGGTCGAGGCTGAAGATCAGGGTCACGTTGACGCTGATGCCGTCGGCGATGACGCGGGTGACCGCGGGTAGGCCCTCGACTGTTGCCGGGATCTTGATCAGGGCGTTGGGACGGTCGACCAGCCACCAGAGTCCGCGTGCCTCGGCGACCGTCGCCTCGGTGTCGCGGGCCCGCCTTGGATCGACCTCGATCGAGACCCTGCCGTCGACCCCGGCGGTGCGGTCGGCGACCGGGCGCAGGACGTCGCAGGCCCACCGCACGTCGTACGTGGTGATCATGCGGACGGCTTCGTCGACGGACAGCCCGCGCGCGGCGAGATCGCGTACCTGGCTTGCGTAGTCGGCGCCTGCGCGCAGCGCCTGCTCGAAGATCGACGGGTTCGTGGTCACGCCGACAACTCCCCGGTCGACCTGGGCGCTCAGGTCGCCGGTGAGCAGGCGATGCCGGCTCAGGTCGTCGAGCCACACCGAGACTCCGTTGGCGGCGAGGCTCGTGATCGGCGGTGAAGCAGGGCTCATGCTGGCTCTCCTCGGGAAGGGGTGCGTCCGGACGGTCTTGGGTCGTGCTCAGCCGGCGGAGTCGGCGATGCTTGCCTTCGCGGCGGCGGTTACCGCGTCCAGCGTGATGCCGAACTCCTCGAACAGGGTCTCGGACGCCGCCGAAGCGCCGAAGTGTTCCAGGCTCACGCAGCGGCCGGCGTCGCCGACGAACCGGTGCCAGGTGAGCGCGATGCCGGCCTCGACCGACACTCGGGCTCGGACCGCGCGCGGCAGCACGCTCTCGCGGTACGTCGCGTCCTGCTCGTCGAACCACTCGACGCAGGGCATGGAGACCACCCGGGTGGGAATCCCCTCGGCCTGGAGGTGATCACGTGCGGCGAGGGCCAGCTGCACCTCGGAACCGGTGCCGATGAGCACGACCTGTGGCGCGCCACCGTCGGCCTCGGCTAGGACGTAGCCGCCCTGGGCGACCCCTTCGGCGGAGGCCAGGACGCCGCGGTCGACCACCGGGAGGTTCTGCCGACTCAGAGCGAGCCCAGCCGGACGTTTCCTGCGCTCGAGGATGGTGCGCCACGCCACGGTGGTCTCGTTGGCGTCGGCGGGTCGTACGACGTCGAGGCCGGGGATGGCGCGCAGCGCGGCCAGGTGCTCGACCGGCTGGTGGGTCGGGCCGTCCTCGCCGAGCCCGATGGAGTCGTGCGTCCAGACGTACGTGACGGGCAGACCCATCAGTGCCGCGAGCCGCACCGCGCCGCGCATGTAGTCGCTGAACACGAGAACGTGCCGCCGTAGACCCGGGTCGGCCCGTGCAGGGCGATGCCGTTCATGATCGAGCCCATGGCGTGCTCGCGAATGCCGAAGTGCAGCGTGCGACCGTACGGTCCGCCCTTCCAGTTGGCCGTCTCGACGCCCGCAGGAAGGAACGACGGCTCGCCCTTCATGGTGGTGTTGTTGGACTCGGCGAGGTCGGCCGAACCGCCCCACAGCTCCGGCAGCACTGCCGCGAGCGCGGTGAGGACCTCGCCGGACGCCTTGCGGGTCGCCATCCCCTTGGGGTCTGCGGGGAAGAAGGGGAGCGCCTGTGCCCACCCGGCTGGCAGCTCGTGCGCCTGGAGCCGGTCGAAGAGCGCGGCCGCCTCGGGACTGGCCGCCCGCCAGGCGTCGAAGCCGACCTGCCACGCGGCGTGAGCGGCCTGGCCGCGGGCGGTGACCGCGCGGGTGTGCTCGAGCACGTCGGCGTCGACCTGGAACGACCGGGCCGGGTCGAGTCCCAGCAGCGGTTTGGTCGCCGCGATCTCGGCCGCGCCCATGGCCGAGCCGTGCGCCTTGCCGGTGTTCCGCAGCGTCGGGGCCGGCCAGCCGATCACGGTGCGCAGCGCGATGAACGAGGGCCTGGCCGTCTCGGCCCGGGCGGCCTCGAGGGCGGCGGTCAGACCGACGACGTCGGCGCTGCCGTCGGCGTTCACCTCGACGTACTGCGTGTGCCAGCCGTACGCGGCGTAGCGGGCGACGACGTCCTCGTCGAACGCGACCGCGGTGTCGTCCTCGATGGAGATGTGGTTGTCGTCCCAGATCAGGGTCAGGTTGCCGAGCTGCTGGCGTCCCGCGAGCGAGCTGGCCTCTCCGGACACGCCCTCCTCCAGGTCGCCGTCGGAGCAGATCGCCCAGATCAGGTGGTCGAACGGGGAAGTGCCGGGCGCTGCAGCCGGGTCGAACAGTCCTCGCTCGCGACGCGCGGCGATCGCCATGCCGACCGCGTTCCCGACTCCCTGGCCCAGCGGGCCGGTCGTGGTCTCGACGCCACGGGTGTGCCCGTGCTCGGGATGTCCTGGGGTCAGGGACCCGGCCGTGCGGAACGCCTGCAGGTCCGCGAGCTGGAGGCCGTACCCGGCGAAGAACAGCTGGGTGTACAACGTGAGACTCGAGTGGCCGCAGGACAGCACGAAGCGGTCGCGTCCGACCCAGGTGGGGTCGGACGGGTCGTGCCGCATGAACTTCTGGAACAGCAGGTACGCGGCGGGCGCCAGGCTCATGGCGGTGCCGGGGTGGCCGTTGCCGACCTTCTCGACCGCGTCCATCGCCAGGCCACGAGCGGTCGCGACGGCCCGGTCGTCCAAGTCGGTCCAGGGAGTCGCAGATCCGGTCGGCTGGGTTGCGGTCTCGTCGCTCTGCACCGGGCTCGCTGATCCTCTCGGGAGACGTGGGACCGCCGGGGAGGCGCGGCCTCGAGGGGGAGTCCACCCACCTCTGTCGGCGAGCCTACCGATACGATGAGCGGTATTCCGATGTCGTCATGGTGCCGTAAGCCCTGATTCTCGATCCGTGCCCGACCTACTGCTCACCGGAGGACGTTCGCGTGACCGCCGTCGACCCCAGGCCCCGCGTGGGCGCGGGTGCCGGTGTCGTCCCGCCCGCCGGCCGTTCGGGTGTCAGGGCGAGGGTCAGTTCGTACGTCGCGCTCACCAAGCCCCGCATCATCGAGCTCCTCCTCGTCACCACGGTGCCCACGATGTTCCTGGCAGCCGGCGGCGTACCCCGGCTCGGGCTGGTCGTGGCGACGCTCGTCGGTGGGGCACTCGCGGCGGGCAGCGCGAACACGCTGAACTGCTACGTCGATCGCGACATCGACGCGCTCATGCACCGCACCGGCCGTCGGCCGTTGGCGACCGGCGCCATCAGCCCGCGTGCCGCGCTGGTGTTCGGGCTCGTGCTCGGGGTCGCCGCCGTCGTCTGGATGGCGTTGCTGGTCAACCCGCCGGCTGCCTGGCTCGCGCTGGCCGCCATCGCCTTCTACGTCGTCGTCTACACGATGTTGCTCAAGCGGCGCACTCCGCAGAACATCGTCTGGGGAGGCGCGGCGGGCTGCATGCCGGTCCTGATCGGCTGGTCCGCCGTCACCGGATCGCTCAGCTGGACACCGTTCGTGCTGTTCGCGGTGATCTTCTTCTGGACCCCGCCGCACTACTGGCCGCTGTCGTTGCGCTTCGTCGACGACTACGCCGCCGCGGGCGTGCCCATGTTGCCCGTCGTGGCGTCGCCGCTGAAGGTCGCCCGGCAGATCGTGGCGTACAGCTGGGTCATGGTGGCGGCCTCCATGGTCCTGGTGCCCGTGGCGTCCACGACGGTGGTCTATGCCACGGCGGCAGTGGTGCTCGGCGGCTTCTTCCTGCGGGAGGCCTACCGTCTGCTCGGTCGGGCCCGTTCAGGCGCTGACGACCTTCGTCCGATGCGGCTCTTCCACGGGTCGATCAGCTATCTCACCGTCTTGTTCGTCGCAGTCGCGATCGACCCGTTGCTGCCGCTCGGGCCGCTCTGGCAGCGCTGAGGGGCTGGCCTGGGCGCAGGCGGTCTCGACCGGCGTCGGGCGTCCCGCGTGAGCACGACCACTGCCGCGTCCGCTGACTCGATGCTGATGTCGGGCCGCGCAACCGGCCCGAAGGGCGAGGTCGCGGGTCGACGGTCGGTCGGGCGCACCCCGCCAGCCACAGGGCGAGCAAAGGGAAGGCCGCGTTCCTGCCCTGCCGGCAGGGGTCAGCTCGGCGGCCCGAGCTCGAGCACGACCCGCGTGCCGCCGTCGTGCGCCGGGACGAGGGCCAGCGACCCGCCCGAGGCTTCGGCCGACCGCCGCACGATGTCGAGCCCGAGCCCGGTGGAGCCGGCGCCGCTCTCGCCTCGCGACATCACGTCGCCGCCCGGCAGGCCCGGACCGGTGTCCTCGATCACCAACCGCGCGCCGCCACCGGCCCGCGAGGACAGCACGACCCGAAACGACGTGCCGTCGGGGGTGTGAGCAAACACGTTGCCGAGCAGGGCGTCGACGGCGTCAGCGAGGTCGCCCGGAACCAGCCGGACCCTCAGCGGTCCGGGGGCGACCGACACGGTCAGCTCCCGGTCGGTGTCCTCGGCCAGGACCCGCCAGAACGCCACCCGTGCACCGACGACGGCCGTGGCGTCGCAAGCGGGCACCATCCCCTCGCGGATCGGACGTCGCGCCTCGGCGATGAGCTGGTCGATGGCGCGCGAGAGCTCGGCGACGTCGCGAGCCATCCGCTCGCGGTCCTCGGGGTCGGAGAGGCCGTCAACGTCGAGTCGCAGGGCGGCCACGGGTGTGCGCAGCCGGTGCGACAGGTCGGCGGCGGCTTCTCGCTCGGCGGTGAGCAGGTCGCCGATCCGGGATCCGAGCCGGTTCAGGGCCCGGCCCGCGGCCGTGACCTCGGGTGGGCCGCTTGGCACCACCCGGGCCGACAGCTCGCCGGCACCCAGCAGCGCAGCGGTGTCGGTCAGGGCCAGGACCGGCCCGAGGTACGAGCGGGCGAGCCGGTCCGCGACCAGCAGCGCCAGCGCGAGCAGCGACACCCCGAGCCCGCCGAGCACCCACCAGGCAGTGGCCACGCCATCGGTCAGCTTGGCCGCCGGAACCTCGACCCGGACGACCGCCGTCCCGGCATCGAGGCCGACGACCGGGATCAGGATCTCGCGGCCACCGTCAGGCAGGTTCGCGCTGAAAGCGCGTGGCGCGACGCGGTTGGCGACGTCGCCGCGGGCCAGGCGTACCGAGTCGGTCACCGGGCGGGGGGTCCCCACCACCTGGCCGTTCCCGAGGAACACCGTGACCGGCTCGCCGAGCTGTTCCTGGGTGTCGGCGACCACGCCCGGCAGCCCGGCCCCGAGCAGGCCGACGGTGGAGGTGAGCGGCTGCACGCCCAGGGTCGCCTCGCTCGAAGCGCGGTCGGCCGCGGACGCCCGCACCAGCCAGGCGAGCGGGATCAGGAATGCCAGGAGCACCAGCAGGGTCGAGGCGGCCACCGTGATGAGTATCTGACGCCTCACGCGGCGGGCTCCACCAACTTGACTCCCACGCCGCGCACCGACACCAGGTAGCGCGGCTCCTGGGCGTTCTCGCCGAGCTTGCGACGCAGCCACGACAGGTGAACGTCGACGGTCTTGTCGGCGCCTCCGTAGGGCAGGCGCCACACCTCGGTGAGGAGCTCACGCTTGGACACGACCTGGCCCGGACGCGCGGCCAGGTAGGCGAGCAGGTCGAATTCGCGAGGGCTCAGCTCGACCGTCTGCCCGTCGACGGTGACGACCCGTGACCGTGGGTCGACGTAGAGCCCGCCGACGACGAGCGGCTGTTCCTCGTCGGGTGACGAGGCCCGCCGGAGCACCGCGCGGATCCGCGCGTCGAGGGTCTCGGCGCTGTAGGGCTTGACGACGTAGTCGTCGGCACCGGCGTCGAGAGCTCGGACCACAGAGGCGTCGTCGTCGCGGGCGGTCGCGACGATCACGGGCACCGCGCTCACCGCCCGCAACATGCGGAGAAGCTCGCTGCCGTCCAGGTCGGGGAGCCCGAGGTCGAGGACCACGAGGTCGGGCCGGTTGTCGAGCGCCTCACGCAGCCCCGACATCGCGTCGGGGGCGGATGAGACGGCGTGACCCCGTTCGCCCAGGGTGCGGTTCAGTGCGGTGCGGATCGACGGGTCGTCCTCGACTACCAGTACGTGGGCCACCTTCGAACCGTAGCCCTGCCGGGCGCCTACCCGCGCGGTTCCGGGGGTGATGGGTCGGTCCGTCCGCGCAGTTGGTCACCTCTTAGGACGCCCTTAGTCCAAGAAGTCGGGCGATGCCCGAGCATGGGGTCATGCCCTCTCGCTCCGCCATCGTGGTCGGGTGGCTCACCGTCACAGCGGTGGCCACCACCGTAGGCATGGGCACCGTGGCGGTGGTCCGTGGAGCCGTCGGTGAGCCCTCCTCCGTGGTGACGCTCAGCCAGAGCGAGATCGCCGGCCAGGACCGCGCTGCCCCCATCGGCAGCGCCGGGCCCAGCACCGACGCCACGCCCGACCCGACCACCTCGACCGGCCCGTCGGTGCACCCGACTCGTTCGCCACCGGCTGGCGGTGGTCACAGCTCCGAGGGACCGCGTCCGTCCACTCGACCGAGCTCCGGGCCCAGCAGCCACCCGTCGACCGAACCCAGTCAGCAGCCGTCGCAGACCCCAACCACGGGACCGAGCACCGGCGGCGGGTCCAGCCCCGTCTTCCGCTCGTTGGTCTCACCCGGCGGAAGTATCCTGGCCAAGTGCACGGGCGCCGTGGTCCGGGTCGTTTCTGCTTCCCCCAGCCAGGGCTACCGCGTGCTGATCGAGTCCGACGGTGGCCAGCAGGCCGAGGTGAAGTTCCTCGGGAGCACCGAGGTCGGCGTGCAGATCGTCTGCGTCAAGGGCGTGCCCACCCAGTCCGTCGAGACCAGTGACTCCGGAGCGAGCGACTACTGAGCGCTCGACGGGGCCGCGTCGCGACGGCGCAGTGCGAATTGCACGCGTAGCACCGAGATCCACAGCAGGGTGGCTCCGAGCATGTGCACGGACACCAGCGCCCACGGCAGGCCGGTGAAGTACTGCGTGTAGCCGATCAGGGCCTGCAGCAGCGTGACTGCGACCAGCACGTAGACCCGGCGGACCGCGACCCGAGGGGCGTCACTCATGCGGACCGCGACGACCAGGGCGACGACGAGACCGACGAAGAGCAGCACCGCGTCTGCGTGCAGCCAGGACACCTTCGCCTCGTCGACACCGAACCGCGCGGGTTGGTCCTTGTCGCCGGAGTACGGCCCGCTGCCGGTCACGACGGTGCCGAGGGCGATCACGACCAGCGCGGCTCCGAGCAACGCGCGGGAGAGCAGCCTCACCTCGCGACCCACGGTGGCGGCCGGGGGGGCGTCCCCGGCGTCCTTCGACCGCTCCGCGAGTGCGACCGCCGCAGCGATCAGCGGCAACGAGAGCAGGAAGTGCGCTGCGACGATCCCGGGGCTGAGCTTGGTGAGCACGGCAACGGCGCCGAGGAGTGCCTGACCGAGGACACCGAGCAGACCGACCGCGGCGAGGAGCACGAGGGGCGGGCGTCGGGGCACGCTGCGCCAGGCCACCACGACGCAGGCCACGATGACAGCAGCCACGACGAACGTGAGCGAGCGGTTCCCGAACTCGATCAGCTTGTGGTAACCCTGCGGCTGCCGCTCGACCGGGACGTAGGACCCCGGCACGCACTGCGGCACAGTGGGGCAGCCGAGCCCGGATCCCGTCAGCCGGACCAGACCGCCGGTGACGACGATGCCCGCCTGGACGACGACGCCTGCGACGTAGACGCGGTGGGCCGTACGAGCATTCACGCCCTTTACAGCAGCCCTGTCCGAGTCGGCCGTGGTCGTCACAGGAATCATCCTAGGTGTCAGCCTCCGGCGCCGCTCAGGCGGGGAAGACGCCCCGCACCACGCTGATCGCGGAGTGCAGGGGATTGCCGTCGAACGCCTCCAACGACACGTCGACGACGCGGTACTCCGCCAGGTCGAGGCCGCCGGGCACGTCGAAGGACCCTTGGTCGTTGGCGTCGAGAATGCCGACGGCCACCATCTTCTTGGTCTGCTTGTCCGCGAGCCACACCTCGTAGAAACCATCCGGCACGTTTCGGAGTCCACTGATCTGCACCCTCAGTGTCTCGCCTGCGTCCGACCGGTGTATCGACGCGCTGCCTGAGGCATTGGCAACCGACAACGGCTTCAGGTCGGTCGCAGCGAGGAGCACGGGGTCGCTCGACCCGCCCGAGCGCACCAGGCCCGCCCCCACGACCCCGGCGAGCACCGCAACGAATGCCGCAGCGGCTGTGAGGCGGGCGGTGCGCCGCGTCCAGCGCGTGCGCCGGTGTCCGTCAAGCGCCACCACGGCCACGACCGGCTCAGACTCCGACTCCGACTCCGAGTCGCGCTCCGAAAGGGCCTCCGGGGCCGGTGCTATCCCGAGCTCGCCGATGATCCGGTCCCAGACGGCAGGCGGTGGCGAGACGGGACGGTCCGCCGGGGTGATCTGCCGGCTCGTCGTCACGACCACGCGTAGCGAGGCAAGATCGGACTGGCAGGGCGCACAACGACTGAGATGGCGGTCGTCCTCCGCGGACGCTGCCGACTCGCCGAGCGCGAGCAGCGCGAGGGTCTCCTGCTCACAGTGCTGCACCGTCCACCTCCAATCGCGTACGAAGTCGTTCCAACGATCTGCGGATGTGGCTCTTCACGGTGCCGAGCGGGAGGCTCAGCAGGCTTGCGATCTGGGCGTGGGTGAGGTCCTGGTAGAACGCCAGCATCATGATCCGATGCTGGGGCTCGCCCAACCTGGCAAGCTCGTCCGCCAGCAGCACCCGGTCTGCGACCTCCTCGGTTGCAGCGGGGCTGACCGGCTCCGGCGCCGTCACCTCGAGCACCGCCGCAACGGCTCGCCGTTCGCGAGCTTTCGCCGCCCAGCGGTCGGCGACTTTGTTGCGAGTGATGCCGAGCAGCCACGCCGCCATGTTGCCGGACGACGCGTCGTACCGGGCGCGACTTTGCCAGGCGGCGACGAAGACAGTCTGCGTCACGTCTTCGGCATCGCTGCGGTCGCCCAGAGAGCGCAGGCTGACCGAGAAGACCAACGAGCTCCAACGGGCGTAGGCCTCGGCGAGGCAGGTCTCATCGCCCTCTCGAAAGCCGTGGGCGACGTCGGCGTCCGCGAGAGGCTGCACTTCCACGGGCGTGCCTTCCTCGAGCCGGTTCACGGGTTGGACCCCAACGGTACGGCCGTGACCACCAGGTTGTCCTGGTAGCCGCCCCTGTCGGGGTCGTAGGGTCCGCCGCAGGTGATGACGGTGAGCCGGGGTGGCCCCGACCGGGCGAAGAAGATCTGAACCGGCAGTCCGACCTTCTGGTACAGCCTGCGTTCGACGACGCGGTACTTCAACACGCTCCCGTCGACCTGCGCGACCAGCAGGACGTCACCGACGACCAGGTCTGCCATCGGGAACAACGCGCCCTTGCCCTGCGTACGAGAGTCGCGATGGCCCACCAGGACGGCAGATCCGACCGGGTCGCCCGGTACCGGGCCGAACCGGTACCAGCCCACCCGTCGGGCGTCTGGCGGGATGGCGACGGCGCCACGGGAGTCGACCCCCACCGGGTCGACGGCGGCGGTCACGCCGAGTCGGGGAGCTGCGAACCGCACGGGCGGCGGGTTGGGGGTCGCCGGCGCGGGGCTGGTGGCCGTCGGGGTGGTGGCGCGCGGAGACGGAGTTGCGGTCGGGGCGTCCGGCGTGGGCGGGATCGAGGGCGCCGTCACCGGCAGCGATCCGACATCGCCGGCCGGGCGGGTCAGCGCCCAGCAGCTGGGAACGCCGACGACCAGCGCGAGGCTCACGAGGAGCCCCGCGCCGGCCGCAGTGCGTCGGTTCAGCGACATGTTCGTCCTGGTCCGCCTTCTTGGTCGGCGACGGTCAGCCCTGGGACCGGGAGGTCGCAAGACGGCGGGCTGAGAGCCCGGTGCCAAGGAGTCCGACCGCCACGAGAGCTACCGCCCAGGCCGGGAACCCGGCGCCGTCGTCGGCCAGACCGCCGTCACCGGCAGGCACGCCGCTCGGCATCGAGTGCAGACCCGTGATCGTCTGGACCTTCGCGGCGAAGGTTCCGCCGGCCAGGTCGCCGTACGCGTAGACGATCGTGTTCGCGCCTTCGGTCACGGGAAGGTTCGTCGAGAAGACTGCTGCGCCGCCAGCGGCCGGCAGGACCGCGACCGGGTAGGTCTTCGCCGGGACGTTCGCCACGGCCTCGGAGCCGTTTGCCAGGCTGGGGATCAGCGTGGCCCCACCGGCGGTCACCTTGACGGCGGGCGCGTTGGCCACGTGGCGGACGGTCACTCGGCCCTGGCCTGCCGACAACTTGCTGATGTCGTTCACGAACGGCTTCGCGGTCGGCTTTCCGTCGGTGCCGAGGAACGCGACGATGGTGTAGTTCATGCCGCCGGAAACCGGCACGGCCGCCGGGCCGATGATGACCTTGGTGGCGTCTGCCGGGTCGGTGATCTTGATGTTGTACGTTCCGGCCGGCAGGGTCAGGGGGCCGGCCAGGGTGCCGGGCTTGAAGTTGTCGAGCGTGAGCTTGTCATTCACGTAGACGTCCACCGTGACACCAGGAATGCCGTGCAGCACGGAGACCATGGCGTTGTCGGCAGCCTGCGCCGGGGCGGTCAGGAGCAGTGCTCCGGGGAGGGTGAGCGCCGCGATGGCGGCGGCTCCGAGGATCTTGCGCATGTGTCCTGTCCTTCGCTCGAGTGGGACGACGGAATTGGCTCGTCTCCTCTTCTTCCGCTTCGTACCCCGGATTGGATGCAGCACGCGCTGACCGGAGGACCCGGTCGCCATGGGTGACGCGGTGATCGTTGTGGACGTCGACGGGGGCGAATCCGGGCACGCTGCAGCGCGCTGGGCCGCCGCGGAGGCAGTGCGCCTCGGGCTCGCCCTGGAGGTGGTGGTCACCCGCCAGGCGGCGATCGCAGCTTCTCCGCCGGCCACTCTCGCCGAGGGACTCGTCCTGGCTGCAGCCGCACTGCCAGCCGAGCGGGTGGTGGGCCGGCTTGAGGCGTGCCCTTCGGCGCAGTCGATGTTCCGCCGACCGAGGCGCGGTGGTGACGCGGGTTCGCCGGTGCCCGGCGGCTCCGAGCTGGACGCTGCACAGGTGTTCGGGGTCTGCTTGGCTACTCCCAGCGAAAGAGCCGGGCAGCTGCCACGAAGCCGGTGGCCGCCCAAACACCGAGCACGACGAGGGCGTGGACGGCCAGGCCCTGCCCGCCGAGTGCCGACCGGAGCCCGGTGGCGAGGGCGCTGGAGGGAAGCCACTCGAGCACCCTGGCCATCCCGGCTGGGAACTTCGAGGTCGGCACCACGATGCCCCCGCCGAGGAGCAGAAGGACGTAGACGAGGTTGGCCGCGGCGAGGGTGACCTCGGCCCGCAGCGTCCCCGCCATCAGCAGACCGACTGCGGCGAAGGCGATCGTGCCCACGACCAGGAACAGCAGGGCCACGCCGTAGGCGGGCGCGGTGGGCCGCCAGCCCAGAGCGACCCCCACCGCGGCCAGCAGCGCGACCTGGCCCAGCTCGACGGCGAGGACGGCCAGGGATTTGCCGGCGAGCAGCTGGGTGCGGGTGAGGGGGGTGGAGCCGAGCCGTTTGAGCACGCCGTAGCGTCGCTCGAAGCCGGTGCCGATCGCCTGCCCGGTGAATGCGGTCGACAGCACGGCCAGACAGAACATGCCGGGGACGAGGAACTGGAGCCGGCCGCTGGGCCCGAGGTCGACGATCTCGACCTTGGCCATGAGCACCAGGAGCACGACCGGGATCACCAGAGTCAGCAGCAGCTGCTCGCCGTTGCGAAGCAGCTGGCCGATCTCGAAGCGGGCGTGGCGTGCCACCCGCCGTCGTGCGGGAGCGGCGCCGGGTCGTGGGCGGAGGTCCAGGTCGGTCATGCGCGCAGCTCCCTTCCGGTGAGGGCGAGGAAGACGTCCTCGAGGCTGCGCCGCTCGACCGCGAGCCCCTCGGGCATCACGCCGTTCGACGCGCACCATGCGGTCACCGTGGCGAGCAGAGACGGGTCGACGTGGCCGTCGATCCGGTAGGAGCCCGGTGAGACCTCGGCGGCCCGGGTTCGTTCGGGAAGGGCCAGCAGCAGCTGGGCGAGGTCCAGGCCGCCGGGACCGCGGAACCGCAGTGAGTTCTCCGCGTCGCGGGCCGTGAGCTCGGCTGGCGAACCGGCGGCGACCGTCACCCCTCGGTCGATGATCACGACATGGTCGGCGAGCTCTTCGGCCTCGTCCATCAGGTGCGTGGTGAGGACGACCGAGACGCCGCTGGTGCGCAGGTCGCGGACCAGCTGCCAGGCTGCGTGTCGCGCCTGCGGGTCCAGCCCGGCGGTGGGCTCGTCGAGGAACACGAGCTCCGGGCGGCCGACGACGGCGAGTGCGAGCTTGACCCGTTGTTGCTCTCCGCCGGAGAGCCGCCGGTACGGCGTGCGGAGCACGTGCTCGATGCCGAGCCGGGCAGCCAGCGCGGCCGGGTCGAGCGGGGCGGCGTACAGGCCCGCGGAGTAGGCGAGGATCTCGCCGGCCCGCACTGCGCCTGCGACCCCGCCGGCCTGAAGCATCACCCCGACCCGGCTGCGCAGGTCGGCCGCGTGGCTCGCGTGCCGGTCCTGCGGGTCGCGGCCCAGCACCCGTACGAACCCGGACGCCGCTCGCCGATACCCCTCGCAGGCCTCGATCGTGGTGGTCTTGCCGGCGCCGTTCGGTCCCAGCACCGCGGTGACAGCGCCCAGCGGCGCAGTCATCGACAGCCCCGCGACCGCGGTCTTCTGGCCGTACCGGACGACGAGGTCGATGACCTCGACCGCGGGAGCTTCCATGTGCAGGAGTCTAGGAACCCGAGCCGGGCGCGGCTGCGGCCCGGTGCGCCCGCAGCCACGCTTCCGCGAACGCGACGGCTTCCGGGAGCGGGAACAGCCGGGCGTCGGCCGAGCCCACCTGCCCCACGGTCACTCCGCTGTTCGGCGAATCTTCGAACGCGGTCCCGAGGTCCGCGAAGTCCTCGCTGTCGAGAGCGAGATCACTGAACGTGACCCAGGACCGGCCGACCGAACCGTCCTCCGCGCGAACCCGGACGGCGGCGCCGTGCTCGGTCCTGGGGAGGCCGGGGACCCGGTACTCCGCCAGATGGAAGCTCGTGCAGGAGTCCCAGCCCGCGCCGAGCAACAGCCCGCGGGCAGCCAGTCGCTCCAGAGCGGCGAGTGGAGAGCGTTCGCCGGCCTGACAGTCGAGGTCGTGCACTGCCGTGATCTCGCCGGCCCGCGGGCCGACGGCGGCGAACGAGGTCACCGGGTGATCCGACCGAGTCGCGCCGGGCCAGGTGCGTACGGCCTCGGCGATCACGCCAATCGAGCGGGTCGGGGTGAGGTCGGGGTCGAACGCCGGCATGTGGTCGCGAATCGGCTGCCACCAGTCCTGAGGCACTGGCGGGTTCGCCCATTCCTTGGGGTCGCTGTTGTCGCCGGAATGGGCGGGCACGACGAGCGTGCCGTCCGGCCCGAGCACGTCGAGCAGGGCCTGTACGACGGCCACCTGACCGCCGACGACCCAGCCCACCGAGGTGAGCGACGAGTGCACCAGCAGCGTGTCACCCGACCTGACGCCCAGCGCACGCAGGTCGGCGCCGAGCCCTTCGCGGGTCCTCGGCGTCGGGGTAGCGGCGATCCTGGCGGCCTCGGAGGCCACGTGGCCGGCTGATGACATGGGCTCAGGCTAGCGAGCGGCGGTTCGAGTTGAACGTCGAGACGAATAAGCGCACACTGACGTTGTGAAAATCGCGGAGGTCGAGGTGAACGACCACGGAGGCACTCGGGTGCGCGTGGTCCGATCACTGCTCTCCGAAGGCCCGGCCACTGCCGCCGCGCTGGCGACCCGTATGGGCCTGACGTCCGCTGCAGTACGCCGCCACCTTGACGCTCTTGTGCTCGACGGCCAGGTCGAGGGCAGCGACCGCCCGCCGTACGGACCCGACCCGCGCCGGGGCCGTGGTCGTCCGGCCCGGGTGTTCGCGCTCACCGTGCTCGGACGCGATACGTTCCACCAGGCCTACGACGACCTCGCCAGCCAGGCGCTCCGCTACCTGGCCGAGGTCGGGGGAGCCGAGGCCGTCGAGACGTTCGCCCGCCGCCGGGTCGAGCGCATCCGCGAGCGCTACCAGCCGATGATCCTCGCCGCTCCGCGCGGTGAACGGGCGGCCGCTCTGGCCGCCGCGCTCACCGGGGAGGGCTACGCCGCCTCGATCGCCTCCGGTCCCGGGGGGCTCGGCGACCAGCTGTGCCAGCACCACTGCCCGGTGGCCCACGTGGCGGCCGAGTTCTCGCAGCTGTGCGAGGCCGAGACCGAGCTCTTCGCCGACCTGCTCGGCACGCACGTCCAACGCCTTGCGACCATCGCCGCCGGTGCGCACGTCTGCACCACGGCCATCCCGCGCCAGCCCGCCGTACCAGCCACCTCCGAAGGGACCGCGTCATGACGCAGACCACCCCCGAGATCGACCCGCTCGAAGGTCTCGGTACCTACGAGTACGGCTGGCACGACAAGTCCGAAGCCGGCGACAACGCTCGACGCGGACTTTCCGAGGACGTCGTGCGCAACATCTCCGGGCTCAAGAGCGAGCCGCAGTGGATGCTCGACATGCGGCTCAAGGGCCTGCGTCTGTTCGAGAAGAAGCCGATGCCGACGTGGGGCTCCGACCTGTCCGGCATCCACTTCGACAACATCAAGTACTTCGTCCGGTCGACCGAGAAGCAGGCGACCACTTGGGACGAGCTGCCCGACGACATCAAGAACACCTACGACCGGCTCGGCATCCCCGAGGCCGAGAAGCAGCGGCTCGTCTCCGGTGTCGCGGCTCAGTACGAGTCCGAGGTCGTGTACCACCAGATCCGCGAGGACCTCGAGGAGCAGGGGGTCATCTTCGTCGACACCGACACGGGACTGCGCGAGCACGAGGCGCTGTTCCGCGAGTACTTCGGCACCGTGATCCCGGTGGGCGACAACAAGTTCGCGGCGCTGAACACCTCGGTCTGGTCGGGCGGCTCGTTCATCTACGTGCCCAAGGGGGTCAAGGTCGACATCCCTCTGCAGGCCTACTTCCGCATCAACACCGAGAACATGGGCCAGTTCGAGCGCACGCTGATCATCGCCGACGAGGACTCCTACGTTCACTACGTCGAGGGCTGCACGGCGCCGATCTACTCGTCCGACTCCCTTCACTCGGCGGTCGTCGAGATCATCGTGAAGAAGAACGCCCGGGTCCGCTACACGACCATCCAGAACTGGTCCAACAACGTCTACAACCTCGTCACCAAGCGGGCGACTGCGGCAGAGGGCGCGACCATGGAGTGGATCGACGGCAACATCGGCTCCAAGGTGACGATGAAGTACCCGGCGGTCTTCCTGCTCGGCCAGCACGCCAAGGGCGAGACGCTCTCCGTCGCCTTCGCGGGCGAAGGGCAGCACCAGGACGCCGGCGCCAAGATGGTCCACTGCGCGCCGCACACGTCGTCCACCATCGTGTCGAAGTCGGTCGCCCGAGGCGGTGGCCGGACGTCCTACCGCGGCCTGGTCCAGGTTCAGGAGGGCGCGTACGGGTCGAAGTCGACCGTCCGCTGTGACGCGCTCCTCGTTGACGACATCAGCCGCTCCGACACGTACCCGTACGTCGACGTTCGTGAGGACGACGTCTCGATGGGGCACGAGGCCACGGTGTCGAAGGTCTCCGACGAGCAGCTCTTCTACCTGATGAGCCGCGGCATGAGCGAAGAGGAAGCCATGGCGATGATCGTCCGTGGCTTTGTCGAGCCGATCGCCCGCGAGCTGCCGATGGAGTACGCCCTCGAGCTCAACCGGTTGATCGAGCTGCAGATGGAAGGGGCCGTGGGCTGACTATGGGAGTCACGCACACACCAGCAGAGAGCGGGCAGACCGCCGCCGACGTCCGGCCGGTGGAGGTCGCCTCGTTCGACCTCGCCGACCATCCGGTCCCGAACGGACGCGAGGAGGCGTGGCGGTTCACCCCGCTCAGCCGCCTGCGCGGGCTGCACGACGGCACTGCCGTGGCCGCTCCCGAGGGCAAGGTCGTGGTCGAGGTCGATGCTGACGCGCAGGTACGCGTCGAGACGGTCGACCGCACCGACGCACGGCTCAACCGCAGCGGCCCGCCTAACGACAGGGTGGCCGCTCAGGCCTGGGCCGCGGTCGAGCAGGCAACCATCATCACGGTGCCGCGCGACGTCGTCGCCGGTAGTCCGACCGTCGTCACCCGACGTGGCGAAGGCGCCGACGGCGCCGCCTTCGGGCACTTGCTCGTCGAGCTGGAGCCGTTCGCGGTGGCGGTGGTCGTGGTCGACCACGTGGGCTCGGCCACTTACGCGGACCAGCTCGAGGTCGTGCTCGGCGACGGCGCTCAGCTCACCCTGGTCAGCCTGCAGGAGTGGGCCGACGACAGCGTGCACGTGTCGAGCCACCGGCTCCGGGTCGGCCGCGACGCCCGCCTGCGGCACGTCGTGGTGACCCTCGGTGGCGACGTCGTGCGACTGCACCCGGTCGTCGAGTTCGACGGGCCTGGGGGCGACGTCGAGCTGCTCGGGCTGTACTTCGCCGGGCCCGGCCAGCATCTCGAGCACCGGCTGTTCGTCGACCATGCGGTACCGCATTGCCGCAGCAACGTGACGTACAAGGGTGCGCTCCAGGGCGCGGACGCCCGTACGGTCTGGATCGGTGACGTGCTGATCCGGGGCAACGCGGTCGGCACCGACACGTACGAGATGAACCGCAACCTCGTGCTGACCGAGGGCGCTCGCGCCGACTCGGTCCCGAACCTCGAGATCGAGACCGGCGAGATCGTCGGGGCCGGCCACGCCAGTGCCACCGGCCGGTTTGACGACGAGCAGCTGTTCTACCTTCAGGCTCGTGGCATCCCGCAGGACGAGGCCCGGCGTCTCGTCGTGCGAGGGTTCTTCGCCGACGTCCTGCAGAAGATCGGCATCCCCGAGCTGGCTGACCGCCTGCTCGAGGCCGTCGATGCCGAGCTGGAGCGCGGAGTTCTCGAAGGAGCTAAGGCATGAGTGAGTTCACCCGGGCGTGCCCGTTGGCCGACCTGGCCGAAGGCAGCGCCAAGCGGGTAGAGGTCGACGGCCTGGCGATCTGCCTGGTCCGCACCGACGGCGAGGTGCACGCGATCAGCGACGTCTGCTCGCACGCCGACGTGTCCCTCGCCGAGGGTGAGGTGGACGGCCTGACCATCGAGTGCTGGCTGCACGGCTCGACTTTCGACCTGGTCACCGGACGCCCCACCAGCCTGCCGGCCACGCGGCCGGTGCCGGTGTACCCCGTGAAGATCGAGGGCGACGACGTCCTGGTCTGCGTCACCCCCCAATCCGCAGAGAACTGAGGCCTTTGATGTCTGTGCTCGAGATCCGCGACCTGCACGTCTCCGTCGAGGCCGAGGGCGGCCCGCGCGAGATCCTGCGCGGTGTCGACCTGACCGTCCGGCAGGGTGAGACCCACGCGATCATGGGCCCGAACGGTTCCGGCAAGTCGACCTTGGCCTACTCCGTCGCGGGGCATCCCAAGTACCAGGTGACCGGCGGCACGGTCACCCTCGACGGCGTCGACGTGCTCGCCATGAGCGTCGACGAGCGGGCTCGGGCCGGACTGTTCCTCGCGATGCAGTACCCGGTCGAGATCCCCGGCGTCTCCGTGTCGAACTTCCTGCGCACCGCAGCCACTGCGATCCGGGGCGAGGCGCCCAAGCTGCGCACCTGGGTCAAGGACGTCAACGCGGCGATGGAGCGGCTGTCGATCGACCCGTCGTTCGCGAGCCGCAACGTCAACGAGGGCTTCTCCGGCGGCGAGAAGAAGCGGCACGAGATCCTGCAGCTCGAGCTGCTCCGGCCCAAGATCGCCATCCTCGACGAGACCGACTCGGGCCTGGACGTCGATGCTCTCAAGGTGGTTTCCGAGGGCGTCAACCGGGTGCGCGAGGGTGGCGACGTGGGCGTGCTCCTGATCACCCACTACACGCGGATCCTGCGCTACATCAAGCCCGACTTCGTGCACGTGTTCTCCGCCGGGCGCATCGTGGAGCAGGGCGGCCCGGAGCTCGCTGACCAGCTCGAGGACGAGGGCTACGAGCGCTTCACCAAGGCAGCGGCCGACGCATGACCATCGAGCAGACGGCTCCGGTCCAGGTGAACACGACGCCTGTGCTCGATGTCGCGCGGATCAAGGCCGACTTCCCGATCCTCGCGCGCACGGTTCGCGACGGACGTCGGCTGGTCTACCTCGACAGCGGCGCCACCTCGCAGAAGCCGGTCCGGGTGCTCGACGCCGAGCGCGGTTTCTACGAGAAGCACAACGCTGCCGTGCACCGGGGGGCGCACCAGCTCGCAGAGGAGGCCACCGACGCGTACGAGCAGGCCCGGCTGACGATCGCCACGTTCATCGGCGCCGAGCCGGACGAGGTCGTGTTCACCAAGAACGCGACGGAGGGGATCAACCTCGTCGCGTACTCGCTCTCGAACGCCTCGACTGCCGGGCCGGAGGCGGCTCGGTTCGTGGTGGGGCCCGGCGACTCGATCGTCGTCACCGAGATGGAGCACCACGCGAACCTGGTGCCGTGGCAGATGCTCGCCCAGCGCACGGGTGCGACCCTTCGCTGGCTCGGCGTCACCGACGACGGCCGGCTCGACATGTCGGCGCTCGACTCGTTGATCGACCAGTCGACCAAGGTCGTCGCGTTCACCCACCAGTCGAACGTCCTCGGCACCGTCAACCCCGTCGACCTGCTGGTGGCGCGGGCGCGGGCCGTGGGGGCGTTGGTCGTCCTCGACGCGTGCCAGTCCGTGCCGCACCAGCCGTTCGACGTGTCCAGCATGGGCGTCGACTTCGCCGTCTTCTCCGGCCACAAGATGCTCGGCCCGCTCGGCATCGGCGTGCTCTGGGGGCGGCCCGAGCTGCTCGCCGCGATGCCGCCGTTCCTCACCGGCGGGTCGATGATCGAGGTGGTCCGGATGGAGGGGTCGACGTTCGCCGCGCCACCGCAACGGTTCGAAGCCGGCGTCCCGATGGCCGCGCAGGCAGTCGGTCTGGCTGCCGCCTGCGACTACCTCACGGCGCTGCCCGGGGGCATGTCCGCCGTCGCGGAGCACGAGCGGCGGCTGGTCGACTACGCCCTGGCCGGTCTGGCCCAGAACGCGGGCGTCCGGGTGATCGGCCCGCTGACCACCGAGGCGCGTGGGGGAGCCGTGTCGTTCGACGTCCAGGGCATCCACCCGCACGACGTCGGCCAGGTGCTGGACGACCTAGGGGTCGAGGTGCGGGTCGGACACCACTGTGCGTGGCCGCTCGCCCGCCGGTTCGGAGTCGCCGCGACTACGCGGGCCTCGTTCTACCTCTACAACGACGAGTCCGACGTCGACGCGCTGGTGGCGGGCGTGCGCGAGGCGCAGGCGTTCTTCAAGGTGGCCGGATGAAGCTCGAGGACATGTACCAGGAGATCATCCTGGACCACTACCGACGCCCGCACCATCGCGGTCTCTCGGACGAGTTCGATGCCGAGGCGCACCACGTGAACCCCACCTGCGGCGACGAGGTGACCGTCCGGGTCAGGCTCGGCGACGGGCCCGACTTCACCGTCCTCGACGTGTCGCACGACGGGTTGGGCTGCTCGATCAGCCAGGCCTCCACGTCGGTCATGTCGGACCTGGTCGACGGCCGCTCGCTGCGAGAGGCCCTGCAGGCGCAGGAGGCCTTCCTGGCGCTGATGCAGAGCAAGGGCGAGGCGGAGCCGGACGAGGACGTGCTCGAGGACGCCGTGGCGTTCGTCGGGGTGTCGAAGTACCCGGCGCGGATCAAGTGCGCGCTGCTCGGATGGATGGCGTTCAAGGATGCGGCTGCTCACGCGGCAGCCGCTCACCAGGACTCGGTGGAGGAGCAAGCATGAGCGAGCCGTCGGTAGCCGTGATCGAGGAGCTCACGGAGGCGATGCGTGACGTCGTCGACCCCGAGCTCGGCATCAACGTCGTCGACCTGGGCCTGGTCTACGGGATCACGCTCGACCAGAACCGCACAGCTGTTCTCGACATGACCCTGACCAGCGCGGCCTGCCCGCTCACGGACGTGATCGAGGACCAGACCCGGTCGGCGTTGGCCCCGTTGTCGGACGACGTACGCATCAACTGGGTCTGGATGCCCCCGTGGGGCCCCGACAAGATCACCGACGAGGGCCGCGAACAGCTGCGGGCGCTCGGCTTCAACGTGTGACCCCGCAGTAAGCCGGTGCTACGTGGCGAAGGTGTCGCAGCGCTGGAGGCTGGCGCTGTTGTAGCCGGTGGTGTACCAGCGCTGCCGGGCTGCGGCCGAACCGTGCGTCCACGACTCCGGATTCACCCGGCCGGTCGACGCCTTCTGGATCCGGTCGTCGCCGACCGCGGCGGCGGCCCGCTGTGCCTCGGCGACGTCGGACTTGGTCACCGTGACCTTGCCGTCCCGGTTGGCCAGCGCGCCCCAGACCCCCGCGAAGCAGTCGGCCTGCAGCTCGAGCTTGACCGACAGCGGGTTCTGCTGAGTGGGGTTGGCCTGCTGTAGGCGACGGACCTTGGGCTCGACGCCCAGCATCGTCTGCAGGTGGTGGCCGTACTCGTGCGCCAGGATGTACGCCTCGGCGTAGCGACCCTGTGCACCGAACTGCTGCTGCAGCTGGTTCAGGAAGTCGACGTCGATGTAGATGTGCTGGTCCGGCGGGCAGTAGAACGGCCCGACCTGCGACGAGGCAGCCCCGCAGCCGGTGCGTACCTGCCCGGTGAAGAACGTCAAGGTAGGTCGGCGGTAGGTCTGCCCGAGCCGGGCGAACTCCGCCTTCCACACCTGGTCGGTCTCGTTGAAGACCTTGATCAGGTAGCAGTCGTTGTACTGGTTCAGGGCGCCGTTGGTGTTGCAGCGGGCCTTGAGCTGGTCGAGCGTCTCGCCCGCTGCTCCGCCCGTGCCACCGGTGTCACTGCCGCCAAGGAACACCACGAGCAGGGTGACGATCAACCCGACGATGCCCCCACCGCCGGCGACCATCGTGCCCCGGCCCATGCCGCCGCCACCACGCTGGTCGTCCACCCCGGAGACGTCCACCCCTTGGTTGTCGAACTGCATCGAGGACCTCCCAGTCGGAACAGCCGCGGCTCGGCTGGTGACACGGATCGCGCCGGTAGACTACGGGCATGCACCGCTCCGAGCCCTGACGAACGGTTCTCGCGATCATCGCGTCAGCACCCGTTCACCGCCGTCCCCCGGAGAGGTTCGTCCCCAGTGATCATCGCCCACGCCGTCGAGGTGCGCGTCGGTGCGCGCGTACTGATGTCGGACGCGACCTTCCGCGTCGGCCCCGGCGACCGGATCGGGCTCGTCGGACGCAACGGTGCCGGCAAGACCACTCTCACCCGCATGCTGTCCGGCGAGGGTCAACCCGCTGGGGGCACGATCACCCGGTCGGGATCGGTCGGCTACCTGCCGCAGGACCCGAGGGAGGGCGACCTCGAGCAGCTGGCCCGCGACCGGATTCTGTCGGCGCGGGGCCTCGACGACATCGTCCGCCGGATGCGCGAGCTCGAAGGCAGCATGGCCAGCGCCGACCTGGCGACGTCCGAGCAGGCGATGCGGCAGTACTCACGGATCCAGGAGGAGTTCGCTGCCGCGGGCGGCTACTCCGCGGAGTCCGAGGCTGCCCAGATCGCCGCAAGCCTGGCTCTTCCGGAGCGCGTGCTCGACCAGCCGATTGGCACCCTGTCCGGCGGTCAGCGCCGCCGGGTCGAGCTGTCCCGCATCCTGTTCAGCGGAGCCGAGACGCTGCTGCTCGACGAACCGACCAACCACCTCGACGCCGACTCGATCGTCTGGCTGCGCGACTTCCTGAAGTCGCACAAGGGCGGTCTCGTCGTGATCAGCCACGACACAGGCTTGCTCGAGGCCTGCGTCAACCGGGTCTTCCACCTCGACGCGAACCGTGCGGTGATCGATCTGTACAACGTGGGCTGGACGGCGTACCTCGGCCAGCGTGAGGCCGACGAGCGGCGGCGCAAGCGCGAGCGGATGAACGCCGAGAAGCAGGCGCACGTGCTCAAGGCCCAGGCCGACCGGATGCGCTACAAGGCCACCAAGGCCAAGGCGGCGCAGAACATGGACCGTCGGGCCGAGCGGCTGCTCGGCGGTCTCGAGGAGACCCGGCGCTCCGACAAGGTCGCCAGGCTGCGCTTCCCCGAGCCCGCGCCGTGCGGAAAGACACCGCTCATGGCCAGCGAGCTGTCGAAGTCGTACGGCTCTCTGGAGATCTTCACCGACGTGGACCTCGCGATCGACAAGGGGTCACGGGTGGTCATCCTCGGGCTCAACGGTGCGGGGAAGACCACGTTGCTTCGGGTGCTTGCCGGGGTCGAGAAGCCCGACACGGGCGAGGTGCTGCCCGGCCACGGACTCAAGCTCGGCTACTACGCGCAGGAGCACGACACCCTCGACATCGAACGCACCGTCCTGGAGAACATGGCGGCTGCGGCCCCCGACCTCGCGGAGGTCGAGCTCCGGCGGATTCTCGGCAGCTTCATGTTCAGCGGAGACGACGTGGAGAAGCCGGCCGGGGTGCTCTCCGGCGGAGAGAAGACCCGACTTGCGCTGGCCACGTTGGTGGTCTCCAGCGCCAACGTGCTGCTCCTGGACGAGCCGACCAACAACCTCGACCCGGCCAGTCGGGTCGAGGTGCTCGGAGCCCTGCAGACGTATAAGGGTGCCGTCGTGATGGTGACCCACGACGAGGGCGCCGTCCTGGCCCTCCGGCCCGAGCGGGTGGTGCTGCTCCCGGACGGCGTCGAGGACCTCTGGAGCGACGACTACGCGGACCTGGTCGCGCTGGCCTAGCGGGCGGAGGCTACCGGTGGCGGCCGTCGCATGGTTGAGTGATCATGGGGGGCAAGCCACCAGCAGCTCAACCGAGGAGGGCCCCGTGGCCGACATTGGCAAGGGACGCCGCGTCACCGGCGCTGAGCGAGGCAAGCTCGCCGACGATCTCAAGAAGAAGTACCAAGGCGGCGCCAGCATCCGAGCCCTCGCGGAGTCGACGGGCCGGTCGTACGGCTTCATCCATCGGGTGCTGACCGAAGCCGACGTCACGCTCCGCGGTCGCGGCGGAGCCACTCGCGGCAAGGCGAAGAAGTAACCGAGAACAGGGCCGAGGGGTTTCGGCTCGAGGTCGCCGGACCGGTCGCCACCGTCACTCTCGACCGCCCTGAGCGTCTCAACGCACAGACCCCGGCCCTGTGGCGTGGGCTGGCCGCTCTGCCTGCCGCCGTGGCCGGATGCCGAGTCGTAGTCCTTCGCGCCGAAGGCCCGTCGTTCTCGGCCGGCCTCGACCGGCGGATGTTCACTCCGGAGGGGATTCCGGGCGAAGCCTCGTTCGCCAGCCTGGCCACGGTCGACGCCGAGACGTTCGACGAGACGGTCGCGGCATACCAGAGCGCGTTCTCGTGGCTGCGCGATCCCGCCTTCGTGAGTATCGCCGCAGTGCAGGGCCACGCAGTCGGGGCCGGTTTCCAGCTTGCTCTCGCCTGCGACCTGCGAGTGATGACCGACGACGCCCAGTTCTGCATGCTGGAGACGACCCTTGGGCTGGTGCCCGACCTGGGCGGTACCCAGCCGCTGGTGCAGGCCGTCGGCTACGCACGGGCGTTGGAGCTGTGCGTCTCGGGGCGGCGGCTCGGCGCGGCGGAGGCTGTCTCGTGGGGCCTGGCGACCGCGGCTGTGCCGGGCGACCAGCTGGCGGACGCCACTGCCGACGTTGTCGCGTCGCTGACCCTGGCTCCCTATGGCGCTGTCCGCGAGACGAAGTCGCTGCTGCTGGCTGCGGCGCACCGCGACTACGACGCACAACTCGTCGCTGAACGGACGGCCCAGCGACGTCGCATCCGGGACCTGGCCGGTCAGGACTAACTGGCGATCGGGTCGGTCGAGCGCAGGCACCCGGGAACACCGTCAGGCGTCTGTGGTGTTCTTGTGCCCAGCACGTTCCGTCGTCCGCCCGGTCACGCAACCCCCGGAGCCACCTGCATGTCGATGTCCCACTCGAACTGGTCGCAGTACCGCTCGCTGACCCGGCAGGGCCCGGACCGCAAGCGGCTCGCGCCTGGCACAGCGAAGCGGATCCTCGGGTTCGCCCGGCCCTATCGGCGCGAGATCAGCTGGTTCCTGGTCACGGTGGTCCTGGCGTCCTTCACCGTGGTCCTCACCCCCTTGCTGTTCAAGGTCATCATCGACGAGGGCGTCGCGAAGCAGGACACCGCGGTCGTGATCCGTACAGCGTTCGGCATCGCCGCCCTCGCAATCATCGCGACGTCACTCACCCTGGTCGGGCGCTACTTCTCGTCGCGGATCGGCGAGGGCCTCATCTACGACCTGCGCACTCGGGTCTTCGACCATGTCCAGCGGATGCCCGTGGCGTTCTTCACCCGCACCCAGACCGGCTCGTTGGTGTCGCGCCTCAACAGCGACGTCGTCGGGGCGCAGCAGGCCTTCACGTCCACCTTGTCCTCGGTCGTGTCCAACGTCGTCAGCCTCGTCCTCGTCCTCACGACCATGATCATCCTGTCGTGGCAGATCACGGCCCTCGCTTTGCTGCTGCTGCCGCTGTTCGTCCTGCCGGCGCGCTGGGTCGGCAAGCGGTTGGCGGCCATCACCCGTGAGGCCATGCAGACCAACGCGTCCATGAGCCAGACGATGACCGAGCGGTTCAACGTCTCAGGGGCGCTCCTGGTCAAGATCTTCGGCCGGCCGGACGAGGAGTCGGCGGCGTTCGCGGCCAAGGCCGGCCGGGTGCGTGACATCGGCGTCCTGTCCGCGATGTACAGCCGGGTCTTCTTCGCCGCCCTGACCACGGTCGCGGCGCTGGCAACGGCACTCGTCTACGGCATGGGTGGGGTGCTGGCCATCAACGGGACCCTGAAGGTCGGGACCCTGGTGGCTCTGGCCTCGTTGTTGACCCAGCTCTATGGTCCGCTGACCGCTCTTTCGAACGTGCAGGTCGACGTCATGACGGCGCTCGTGTCGTTCGAGCGGGTGTTCGAGGTGCTCGACCTGCCGCCCATGGTCGACGACGCACCGGACGCGACCACCCTTCCGCCGTCAGCGGACACCATCGAGCTGCGCGACGTCGTGTTCCGCTACCCGTCCGCCGACGAGGTGTCGCTGGCGTCGCTCGAGTCGGTGGCCGTGCTCGACTCTGCTCCCTCGGCCCTCGTGCTCGACGGTGTCTCGTTCACCGTGCGACCCGGCGAGCTGGTGGCGCTCGTCGGCCCGTCCGGCGCGGGCAAGAGCACGATCACCTCGCTGGTGTCCCGGCTGTACGACGTCACCGAAGGCGCTGTGCTGGTGGGCGGAGAGGACGTCCGCGGCGTCACGCAGGAGTCGTTGCACCGCGTCATCGGGGTGGTCACCCAGGACGCACACATGTTCCACGACACGATCCGGGCCAACCTGCAGTACGCCGCACCGGGCGCGACGGACGCCGACTTCGAGCAGGCGTGTCGTTCTGCCCAGATCTGGGACCTCGTCTCCAGCCTGCCCGACGGGCTCGACACCGTCGTTGGCGATCGGGGCTACCGCTTGTCCGGCGGCGAGAAGCAGCGGCTGGCCATCGCCCGACTGCTTCTCAAGGCACCCCGGATCGTGGTGCTGGACGAGGCGACGGCGCACCTCGACTCGGAGTCCGAGGCGGCGGTGCAACGGGCCCTGGCCACCGCGCTCACGGGTCGGACATCCCTGGTGATCGCGCACCGGCTGTCGACCGTGCGCGACGCCGACCTGATCCTGGTCGTGGACGACGGGCGGATCGTCGAGCGGGGCACCCACGACGAGCTGCTTGCTGCGGCAGGGCTGTATGCCGACCTCTACCGCACGCAGTTCGAGCGGCAAACGCCGGCGGCCGAGCTCCAGGCCTGACATCGGCCGCTGCCCGTGAGCCAGCGCCGCGGTGGTCAGGCTTGCGCGATGCGGACTGTGTTGCCTGAAGGGCCGCGGAAGGCGCAGTCGCGCGCTTCCCACGGCTCCCGGAGAGTGTCGCGAGAACTCGTCCCATTGGCATGAAGGAACCCTTGTGGGGAGGGGGGCGGGGCGTACGACGGGACAGTCGACGCTAAAGCCCGCGGTAGGTGCCCCCGTCGACGGGGATCATCGCGCCGGTGACGTACGAGGCGGCGGGCGAGAGCACGAACGCGGCCACCCGACCGAACTCCGCCGGGTCGCCGTCGCGCTTGAGCGGTACGGCGGCCCTCAGCGCGCTGGCATCGCCCTTGCGGACCGACTTGTCCAGCGACTTGAGCCGGTCGGTGGCGATCCGGCCGGGCAACAGCCCGTTCACGCGGATCCCGGCTGACCCCCACTCGTCAGCCATCGACTTCGCCACCATCGCGAGCCCCGGGCGCAGACCGTTCGACGCGGCGAGCCCCCGGATCGGCTCGTGCACCGACGACGACAGGACGAACGCGATCGACCCTCCGCCGACCGGCAGTGCCCGCGCCACCGCCCTGGCCATCCGCACAGCACCCAGGAACACGGTGTCGAAAGCCTTCCGCCACTGGTCATCGGTGAGGTCGTCGATGCCACCGCCTGGCGGCCCGCCCACGCTGATGAGTGCACCGTCGAGGCGGCCGAACCGGGCCACGGCGGCAGCGACGAGCCGCTCGGGTGCGGCCGGGTCGGCGTTGTCGGCGCTGATCCCCAGCGCTCGCTGCGGATGGAGCTCCGCAGCTGCCGCCTGCACTGCGGCAGGGTTGCGCCCGGAGACCACGACGCACGCCCCCTCGGCCACCAGCACGTTCGCGGCGGCCCGGCCGAGACCCCGGGTGCCACCGCTGACAAGGAAGACGCTGCCGTCGAGTCCGAGGTCCATCGCACTATCCTGCCCGAGTGGACAGAACCGGTGGCGCCGCCCCGCGCCCGAGCCGGCCGTGACCCTGCTCGCGGGCCCCGAGCCGGGAGCCACCGAGGTGCGGGTCTGGACCCTCGAGCAGCGCAGCCCTGCGGACGTCGTGCCCGCGCGACCACCTCGCGTCCCGGCGGACCTCGTGGAGGTCGAGACGGCGGTGCCTGAGCTGAACCGCTTCCTCTACACGGCCGTGGGCGGCGACTGGTACTGGGTCGACCGGCTGCCGTGGACGTACGCGCAGTGGCAAGCCTGGGTCGACCGGCCCGAGCACCGGACGCTGCTCGCCCAGGTCGGCGGCGCACCCGCCGGGTACGCGGAGCTAGACGGCCAGCCGCAGGGAGCGGTCGAGGTCGCCTACTTCGGGCTGCTCCCGCAGTTCACCGGGCTGGGGCTCGGCGGGTGGTTGCTCGAGCAGGCGCTACGCGAAGCCTGGGCGACTCCGGGCGCCGCCCGGGTCTGGGTGCACACCTGCTCGTTGGACGGCCCCGCGGCGCTCGCCAACTACAGGGCGCGCGGGCTCACCGTGGTCGACGAGACGGTGGAGTACCGCGACCTCAACTCGTCGACGCCGGGGCCATGGCCGGGGGCGGACCGGCGGCGGCCCGATCCTGCGCCTCCCGCCTGACGTAGACGAACCAGCCTGCGACTGCGATCCCCGCGAAGAGGTACCACTGGATCGCGTACAGCAGGTGCGGGCCCTCGGTCAGGTCCGGCCCGGGCAGCAGCTTGGGCGCGGCGGGCGGCGCCGGCGACTCGGTGGTCAGGATCGCGTACGCGTCGTACACCGGGAACGGCATGCCCTTGGCGATCGCCTCGGCGTTGATCGCCAGCACCTGGTTCGCCGGCAGAGAGCTGCTCGGGCGCTGCGGCTGGGTCATCCGCAGCCAGCCGACCACGGAGACGATCCCGTCCTGGGGGACAGGGACGTTGTCGGGCGCGCCGGCAGAGGCACCCGACGGGACCCACCCACGGTTGACCAGCAGGGCCGGCCCGGACGCCGGCAGCAGCGGGGTGATCACTTCGTACCCGTTGGCGCCGTCGAACGTGCGGTTGCGCCAATAGACCTGGTGGGCGCCGTCCCAGCGGCCGGTGACGGTCACGGTGCGCCACTCCAGGGCGTCGCCGGGATGCGGCGCCGAGAGCACGAGGTCGGTGAACGCCGCTGGCGTGGCGGCCGTGTTCGCGGTGATGGTGGCGTTGGAGGCGCGTCGCTCGGAGAGCCGGTTGAGCTGCCAGAAGCCGAGCCGGACGAACAGCAGCATGAAGAAGACGGCGAGCAGCGCAAAGCCGATCCATCGACGTCCGCGCAAGAAGCCGTACACCCCACGACGGTACCTGCACACCCTTGCGACTCCGCGAGCCAGGCACGCCGCCGGCGCGTACGCTGGCGGAGGCCACGACCTGGCAACCCTGCGTGACGGAGGAGACGACGTGCTGCTGGACACGTTCGGTCGCATCGCGACCGACCTGCGCGTCTCGTTGACCGACAAGTGCAACCTGCGCTGCTCCTACTGCATGCCACCCGAGGGCCTCGAGTGGTTGCCGACTCCAGACCTGCTGACCGACGACGAGCTCGTCCGCCTGATCTCGCTGGCCGTCGGCGAAGGAGTCACCGAGGTCCGCTTCACCGGCGGCGAGCCGCTGCTCCGGCGTGGTCTGGTCTCCATCGTCGAGCGAGTCGCTGCGCTGGAGCCTCGCCCCAAGCTCTCGGTCACGACGAACGGGATCGGCTTGGAGCGGGTCGCGGGGCCGTTGCGTGACGCCGGGCTCGACCGGGTCAACGTCAGCCTCGACACCCTGGACCGCGATCAGTTCATCGCGTTGGCGCACCGCGACCGGCTGGCCGATGTGCTCGCCGGACTGGCCGCCGCCCACCAGGCCGGATTGCGCCCGGTGAAGGTCAACGCGGTGCTGCTACGCGGGGTCAACGACACGCAGGCGCCGCAGCTGCTCGCCTGGTGCCTCGAGCGCGGCTACGAGCTGCGATTCATCGAGCAGATGCCGCTGGACGCCCAGCACGGCTGGGATCGCAATCAGATGGTGACCGCCGATGAGATCCTGACCCTGCTGCACGCGTCGTTCCGGCTCGATCCGGAGCCGGACGGCTCGCGGGGGAGTGCGCCGGCCGAGACCTGGATCGTGGACGGCGGCCGTGGCCGGGTCGGCGTCATCGGATCGGTGACCCGGCCGTTCTGCGGCTCCTGCGACCGGCTGCGCTTCACGGCTGACGGCCAGCTGCGCGACTGCCTGTTCGCCCAGTCAGAGACCGACCTGCGAGGGGCGCTGCGCGCGGGCGCGGACGACGCCCGGTTGGTCGAGATGATGCGCGGTTCGCTGCTGGCGAAGAAGGCCGGACATGGCATCGACGACCCGACTTTCCTGCAGCCGGATCGACCCATGTCGGCCATCGGCGGCTGAATCCGCGGGCGTTGCGCCGTGAGAAAAGGCCTTGCACCAATGGGAAAAGCGATGCCGGACAGCCACGGGGGGAGCCATCCGGCATCGCGGGGCACCGCAACCGGGGGACCGCGGCGCCTCTGGGGAAGGTTACCTCAGATGATGTCGAGGTGGGTTAGTTTGGGCCCGAACCTCCCGGCGGAAGCTGGGTGCGAGCCACGTCGAAGGTGACCACCGGGGCCGCCCGCTTGCTTTCCTTGCCCGCGTTGGCGAGGACTACAGCGACATACGGAAGGCCGACCGCCCCGACGACCAGCACCCAACGCATCGGCCCCGCCACGACGATCGCGCCGAGGAAGCACAGGGTGCGGATTCCCATCGAGATCAGATAGCGCCGGGTGCGGCCCCTCTGCTCCTCGGACAACGGTGCGCCAGCAGCGGTGATCCGGTAGACCGGCACCGATCTGCCCGCCACGTGTTCCCTGCTCTCTGCTGCTCGAACCGCCCAAACCTGCCGTCGTCGGTGCTGTGAATACGGTACGTGCCCCGACTGGCGAGGGCATCTCGAGTGACGTCCAGCCGATGGGTCATGATGAGGCGCCCCGAACCAGCGTCCGAACAAGGAGTCGCCATGTCGAACCGTACCTACCGCGTCACCGAGATCGTCGGCACCAGCGACGAGGGGATCGACGTAGCCATACGCAACGGGATCGCCCGCGCCGGCCAGACGCTTCGCCACCTCGACTGGTTCGAGGTCACCGAGATCCGTGGGCAGATCGTCGACGGCGAGGTCGAGCACGTGCAGGTCGGCATGAAGGTCGGTTTCCGCCTCGAGGACTCGTGACGCTGAGCCGCTAGTTCGCCTGGCTGGGCGTCGACATGTTGAACCCACTGATGCGCAGCGCGGGCATCGCCGTACGCGTGAAGTAGTCGTTCCACTCACGCGGCAGGCACGGCAAGGTCGCGGACGCTCCGGCGATCCGGCTCAGCAGATCGACCGGGCTCTCGTTGAACCGGAAGTTGGTGGCCGCACCGACGACCTCGCCGTCGTCGACGACGTACACGCCGTCTCGGGTGAGGCCGGTCAGGAGCAGGGTCTGCGGGTCGACCTCGCGGATGTACCACAGGCAGGTCACCAGCAGGGCCCGGCCACGGGTCGCCGCGACCAGGTCGTCGGTATCGCCCGTCGCCCCGGGCACCGCGAGGAGCAGGTTGTCGATGCCGGGCGTGACCGGAAGCCCGGTCAGCTCGGCAGAGGCGCGGGTCTGCAGCAGCGCGGCGAGCTTGCCGTCGCGGATCCAGGACGTGCGGTCGAGGGGGAGCCCATTGTCGAACACCGACGTGGTGGAGCCCGACGAGCCCGTCGCGACGAAAGGCTCGCACGCAAGGCCCGGGTGCGCCGGGTCGCTCCAGAGCTCGAGGGGCACGTCGGCCAGTCGGTCTCCGATGCGGGTGCCTCCGCCGGAACGACTGAACACCGTTCGGCCGTCGTGCGCCTCGCGGGCCGAGCCGGACCAGTACAGGTAGATCATCAGGTCAGCCATGGCACCGGGCGGCAGGATCGTGTCGTAGCGGCCCGGGTCGATGTCGATGGCGCGCTCGGCCCAGCCCAGCCGGCGGACCACCTCGGCCTCGAGGGCGTCGACGTCGATGTCGGAGAAGTCGCTCGTGGCCTGGCCGACGTACGTTGACCGGGTCCGGGCCGCGGACTTCCCGGTGATCTCGACCTTCCCGGTCGGCTGGTCGTGCCGCAGCCGGAGCCCGGTCGAAGAGCCCAGGTAGGTGGTCACCAGGTCGTGCTCGGCGAACCCGAAGAGCTCGCGGTCCTGCGCTCGAGCTCGTTCGAAGGCCGCGCCGAGCGCTGGGGCGAACGTCTCGAAGACCGAGCCGGACGTCACCGCCGGCTCGTCGGCCCAGTCCGTTGAGGCGGGCGCGTCAGACACCAGCGGGCGGGCGTCCTCTGCCGGGCCGGCGGCGCGGGCCGCTGACTCCGCGGCGCGCACCAGCCGTTCGAGCTCGTCAGCGGCCACGTTGCTGCGCGACAGCGAACCTGAGGCGGTGCCCTCGGCACCGTCGACCGTGGCGATGACCGTGAGCGCACGACCCCGCATCACGCCGTTGGTGGTCAGGGTGTTGCCGGCCCAGCGAAGGTTGGCGCTGCTCGACTCCTGGGCGAGCACGACGCAACCGTCCGTGCGGGAGAGCGCCAGCGTCCGCTCGACGAGCTCCTGCGGGGTCATCGCCCTGCCTCCTGCACGGTGTTGAGGATGTTGATCTGGCTGAACAGCGCAGCTGGGCAGCCATGGCTGACGGCGGCAACCTGTCCGGGCTGCGCCTTGCCGCAGTTGAAGGCGCCGCCCAGCAGGAACGTCTGGGGACCACCCAGACCGGTCATCGACCCCCAGAAGTCGGTGGTGGTCGCCTGGTAGGCGGCGTCCTTGACCTGGCCGGCGAGCCGCCCGCCGCGGATCCGGTAGAACCGTTGCCCGGTGAACTGGAAGTTGTACCGCTGCATGTCGATCGACCAGCTCTTGTCGCCCACGACGTAGAGCCCGTCGTCGACGCCGGCGATCAGCTCCGCCGTGCTAGGGCCGTTCGCGGCCGGCTGCAACGACACGTTGGGCATCCGCTGGACGGGGACGTGCGACGCGGAGTCGGCGTACGCGCAACCGTTCGAGCGGGCGAATCCTTTGAGGCTCGCCATCGAGCGGTCGAGCTGGTAACCCACGAGCAGGCCGTTCTTGATCAGGTCCCATTCCTGCGCGGCGACACCTTCGTCGTCGTACCCGACGGTGGACAGGCCGTGGACGGTGGTGCGGTCCCCGGTGACGTGCATCAGCTCGGAGCCGTACTTCAACGTGCCGAGCTGGTCGAAGGTCGCGAACGAGGTGCCCGCGTAGTTGGCCTCGTAGCCCAGGGCCCGGTCGAGCTCGGTGGCGTGACCGACCGACTCGTGGATGGTCAGCCAGAGGTTGGTCGGGTCGACCACGAGGTCGTAGCGGCCGGCCTCGACCGACGGGGCGAGCAGCCGCTCGCGCAGCAGTTCGGGCAGCTCGTCGAGCTCGGCGACCCAGTCCCACCCGGTACCGAGGAGGTACTCCCAGCCCCGGCCGACCGGCGGCGCGACCGTGCGCATCGTCTCGAAGCCAGCACCGGACGGGTCGATACCGACGACGGTGACCTCCGGCTCGATCCGGACCCGCTGCTGGGTCGTGCTCGTGCCGGCGAGATCGGCGTAGAAGGTCTGCTCCTTTACGGCGTAGCTGCTCGCGTCGACGTGGTCCACCCCCGCGGCGGCCAGCAGGCGCTCGCTCCACGACGCGAGCAGCGCGACCTTGTCGGCTTCGGAGACACCGAACGGATCGACGTCGTACGCGGAGACGAACGTCGCGTCGACGTAGACGGGCTCATCGGCGAGCACGACGCGCTCGGTG
Source organism: Actinomycetes bacterium (assembly GCA_038210415.1). Taxonomy (GTDB): domain Bacteria; phylum Actinomycetota; class Actinomycetes; order Prado026; family Prado026; genus JBBQWS01. The sequence continues at coordinate 13,614 of JBBQWS010000012.1, read as the reverse complement.
GACAACGGCCGGGACAGCCGGGCCATGTCGACGGCTCGCTCCGCGGCCCGCACCGCCTCGTCCGGGGTGAGGTCGACGGCAGCGGCGAAGCCCCAAGAGCCGTCGTGGACGACTCGTACGGAGAACCCGGTGTCCTGGCTGTCGGAGCTTCCTTCGAGCCGTCCGTCACGAAGCCTCAGCAGCTGGCCGCTGTGCCGCTCCACGCGTACGTCGGCGTTCTCGGCGCCGAGCTCGCGGCACCGGCTCAGCGCGGCGTCGGCCACCGCCCGGTGCGGGAGGGTGCGGAAGTCAGCATCGACCTCGTGGTTCCCGGTCACGCGCTGCCGCCTCCGGTCGAGGTTGCGCCGCTCACGTCCAGCACCAGCTTGCCGACGCTGCGCCGAGCGAGCAGGTCCTGGTGGGCCCTGGCCGCCTCGGCGAGCGGGTAGTGCCCACCGGCGATGACGCGGAGCGAGCCCGCCTCGAGCATCGCGAACAGCTCAGCGATCGGGGCGGCGAGCATTTCGGGGTGGCTGAAGCAGTGGGCCAGCCAGAATCCGATCACGGCACGCGAGTGCGCCATCAGGTCACCGGCGTTCACCGGAGTCGGTGGCGTGCGGGCGGCCATGCCGAACGTTGCCAGGCGGCCGAACGGCGCGAGGGCGGCCAGGCTCTGGTCGAACACCGGGCCACCGGTCATCTCGAGCACGATGTCGACCAGGCGTCCGTCGTTCGCCTCGCGCAAGCGCTCCGTCAGCCCGTCGCCGTCGGCCTCGACCGCCACGTCGGCCCCGAGGGACAGGGCGAGGTCGCGCTTTTCCTGGGTCGAGGCGGTCGCGATCACCCGACCCGCGCCCCAGGCCTTGGCCAGCTGGACCGCGATCGTGCCGACCCCGCCGGCGGCGGCGTGCACGACGACCGTCTCGCCGGGTACGAGGTGGGCCGACGTCTGAAGCAGGTGCCAGGCGGTCGCACCCTGCACCATCATCGCCACGGCGGACGCGTCGTCGACCGCGTCGGGCACGTCGAACGTCGTCGCCGGGGTGGCGAGCGTGCGCTCCGCGTAGCCGCCGGTCAGAGCGACCGCCAGCACGCGGCGCCCGTCCGGCGCCCGGCCCACCACCTCGGCGCCGGGGACCATGGGCAGCGTCTGTCGCGACAGGTAGGTGTTCTCGATCTGGTGCGTGTCCGCGTAGTTGACCCCCGCCGTGTCGACGTCGACCACGAACTGGTGCCCCGTGGCTGCCGGCTCCGGCAGGTCGACCAACTGAAGCACCTCGGGACCGCCGAACTCGCTGATCTGGATGGCACGCACGCTGAACGACTCCTCCTGCTGGGGACCGGTCCGACGAGACGAGGATGTCACGGCCCTGGTCCCGGGCGCGGCCCGTCCGGAGCGTCCGTTCGGCGTACTGGCGGGTAGGCGCTAGCGTCGCTGCCCAGCGGCGGGCCATTTCGGGTCCGCGGACGGTCCGGAGGGTGGACGTGGCGCGATCGGTGCTCGTGACTGGCGGCAACCGCGGGATCGGTCTCGCGGTGGCCCGCGCCTTCGTGGCGCAGGGGGACCACGTAGCGGTCACCTCTCGGTCCGGAGTCGCTCCCGACGGTCTGTTCGCCGTCGCGTGCGACGTCACCGATGCCGCGTCGGTGGACGCCGCCTTCACCGCCGTCGAGGCCCAGCAGGGACCGGTCGAGGTGCTCGTGGCGAACGCGGGCATCACCCAGGACACCTTGCTGCTGCGGATGTCCGAGGAGGACTTCACCTCGGTGCTCGACACCAACCTGACCGGCTCGTTCCGGGTCGCCAAGCGTGCGACCAAAGGCATGCTGCGGGCACGTACGGGGCGGCTGATCTTCATGTCGTCGGTGGTCGGACTGATGGGCTCGCCCGGTCAGGCCAACTACGCCGCGTCCAAGGCCGGCCTCGTGGGGCTGGCCCGGTCGCTCGCCCGCGAGCTCGGCTCCCGGTCGATCACCGCCAACGTGGTAGCGCCCGGCTTCGTCGACACCGACATGACGGCCGAGCTCACGGACGAGCGCAAGGCGGCGATCCTGGCGTCCGTGCCGCTGGGGCGCTATGCGGATCCGGCCGAGATCGCGAAGGTGGTCTGCTTCCTGGCCTCGGCTGACGCCGCGTACATCACCGGGGCGGTCATCCCGGTGGACGGGGGCCTGGGGATGGGCCACTAGCCTTCTGCACCGCTCCGCAGTCAGCACCACACGAACCAGGGATGAGGCAGGGCATGGGAATCCTCGAGGGCAAGCGCATCCTCGTGACGGGCGTGCTCACTGAGGCGTCGATCGCCTTCCACGTGGCGCGGCTGGCACAAGAAGAGGGCGCGACGGTCGTCCTCACCGGGTTCGGGCGGGGGCTGAGCCTCACCCGTCGGATCGGCGGCCGGCTCCCGCACCCGGCCGCAGTCGTCGAGCTGGACGTCACGAGCAGCGACGACCTCGCGGCCCTGGCCGAGCGGGTGCGCGAGCACGTCGACGGCCTCGACGGGGTGCTGCACTCGATCGGCTTCGCGCCAGCAGCAGCGCTGGGCGGCAACTTCCTCAACACCGAGTGGGCCGACGTCGCCACCGCGGTCCACGTCTCGGCCTTCTCGTTGAAGTCGCTGGCGATGGCGGCCCTGCCGCTGATGACCGACGGCGGTGCCGTCGTGGGCCTCACGTTCGACGCGACGGTGGCCTGGCCCAAGTACGACTGGATGGGTGTGGCCAAGGCTGCGTTCGAGTCGACCTCGCGCTACCTCGCCAGAGACCTCGGCCCCAAGGGGATCCGGGTCAACCTCGTCGCCGCGGGTCCCATCAAGACGATCGCCGCGACGTCGATCCCCGGCTTCGAGCAGTTCGAGAACATGTGGAACGTGCGGTCGCCGATCGGCTGGGACCTCGGTGACCCCGTTCCCGCGGCACAGGGCTGCGTGGCGCTGATGTCGGACTGGTTCCCCAAGACCACCGGCGAGATCGTCCACGTCGACGGTGGCGTCCACGCGATCGAAGGCTGAGCCGCCGGTGTCCGCGCTGGTCGAGCTGCGGGTGCTCGACGGGCCGAACCTCTACTTCCCCCGTCCGGCGATCAAGCTGACCCTAGACCTCGGGCCTTACGCCGGGCTGTCCGTAGCGGAGTTCGGCCCGGCGGCGCGTGCCCTCGGCGTCCGGATCGGCCGGCCCGGGTCGCCAGCCACCCGAGCGCGGCAGGCGGCGTTGCTGCGGCTAGGTGAGTCGGTGCTCCGTCGGCTAGCCACCGCTTCTGGCACGACGCGGCTCGGGGTTCGGGCCAGACCGGGTGCCGACCTCGCGGAGATCGTCGTCGCGTACCCGTGGCGGCACCGCGGCCGGGCCGAGTCGCTCGGCGAGGTGGCCGCCCGGGTGCTCTCCGGGGATCCGGCCGCGCTGCCGCCGGACTGGCTCGCCGAGGCCGCGGCCGAGGTTCGGGTGTCGCCGCTTGGTCCGCGCCCCGAGGTGCTCAACCCACGCATCCCGGTTGTCTCGGTGACCGGCACCAACGGGAAGACAACTGTCACCCGGCTGATCAGCCACCTCTCGATGACGGCGGGGCTGCGCACCGGCTGGAACAACACGGACGGCATCTACCTGCACGGTGAGCTCGTCGAGGCGGGCGACTGGTCGGGCCCCGGGGGTGCGCGACGCGTGCTCGCCGAGCCGGGTATAGAGCTCGCGGTGCTCGAGACCGCCCGCGGCGGGCTGCTGCTGCGGGGGATGGGTGTCGACCACAACGACGTGTCCGTCGTCACGAACGTCTCGGCCGACCACCTGGGGATGCAGGGCATCGACACCCTCGACCAGCTGGCAGAGGTCAAGGCCATCGTGGTGGGGGTGACGAGGGCCGGCGGCTGGACCGTGCTGAACGGTGACGACCCGCGGACCTTCGCCATGCGAACCCGGACGAAGGCCCGGCCGTGGATCTTCTCCCTCGACCCGGAGTCGCCCTCGTTGCGCGCCGCCATCGACGAGGGTGGCCGCGGAGCCACCGTCGTGGACGGGCAGCTGGCTGTGCTGGACGGTTCGCTCGACCCGGACCTCCTGCTGCCGGTGCTCGACCTGCCGGTGGCGATGGCCGGTCTGTCGAGGCACGACGTGGCCAACGCCCTCGCCGCCACGGCTGCGGCGCTCGCGCTCGGGCTGCCGCGCGCCGCCGTGGTCGAGGGGCTGCGGACGTTCCGCCCGGGGCCGGAGCACAACCCGGGCCGGTTGAACGTCTACAGCCTGCACCGCGTCACCGTGGTGGTCGACCTGGCCCACAACGAAGCGGGGCTGAGGTCATTGCTGTCCGTGCTGCACGGGCTGCGCGCCCCGGGCTGCTCGGTCCGGCTGGTACTCGGCACGGCTGGTGACCGCACCGACGACGTGCTCACGCTGCTCGGCGAGCTCGCGGCGCGTGGCGCTGACGACGTGGTGATCGGGCACAAGGAGCGGTACCTGCGGGGCAGGACCCCGGCGGAGATGGCGGCGCTCTATCGCGCCGGGGCCGCTTCGGTCGGCGTCAGTGACCTGCCCGAGGAGCCGACCGAGCTGGCCGGGCTGCAGCGGCTGCTGAGGCACGCGCAGCCCGGCGATGTCGTCGCGGTCATGTGCCACGCCGAACGGGCCGAGATCGATGCCTGGCTGAGCGACTCCGGAGCGACGGTCGACGATCCCGAGACGATCCGGGCCAAGGCCGCGGCCGCCGTCGGCTAGCGCACGAGGTCGACGGCCACGGCGCGTATGACGTCCCGGCCGACGCCGCGCCCGTGCACCGCGGGGTCCAGGAACAGGTCGATGCCGGCGTGGCGGTAGTGCGGGGTCGACTCCTCCGCGTACTGCACCATGCGAAACGTGCCGACTCGGGCTCCTCGAACGGGAACCCCGGGTCGCCGTCGACGTCGCCCCAGCGGGCGTGCACCTCGGGGGTACGCCGGATCCGGACGAGGTCGTTCGCGTGCTCCCGCGCCAGCGGATCGAGGGTGACGAACCGTCCGGTGAGCCGCATCGCGTCAGACCAGAGGCAGGAAGGCGAGCGCGAGCAACCAGCTCGCCATCGAGCCGACCAGGAAGTACTCGGTCAGGGCGTCGACCGTGTCGGAGGTCTCGCGCCGGGCCTGGATCTCAGGGAAGCGCAGAAGTCCTTTGGCAGCAACGATGATCGACGCGGCCGTGAGCTGGCCGGCCAGACCCAGGGCGAAGATGAAGGTGCGCTCCATCGGCCCCAGCACCCGCCCGCCCCGCAGGCTGGACTCGCCCCGCGGAGCCGAGCTGCCCGCACCGTCCAGCACCAGTCGAACCACGATGTTGGCCGAGACCTGGAGGAACAACAGGGCGCCCAGCACTGTGGCGGAGCGCGCCAGCGGGACGTCGGCGAGCAGGGGGACGCCGAGCCCGCCGTACCAGTCGGCAAGGTGGCCGGCCAGCACCGGGGTGGATCCGCTCCAGAGCAGCAGCACGGCCATCGTGCCGCCGAGCACGCTCAGCGGTGCGGCGACGGACGATCGGCCGCGCAGCGCGGACGACGACGTGACGATCCACAGCCAGGCTGGAAGCACGACGAGCAGCAGGCTGACGAGGTAGCCGGAGAACGTGAACCCGCCTAGCACCGCGACCACGAGCACGGTGGCGAAGACGACCAGCCCCGCCGGGAACGAGCGCCGCTTGGCGTCGGTCGAACCGCGCACGAGGTCGGCGAGGCCGGCGACGAGCAGCCAGAGGGCAACCAGCGTCATGGACGGCCTCCGATCGAGGGCAGGCTCTCGAGCAGGGTATGAGCGTCGCAGATCGCGTAGGCCCCACTGGTCGCGAGCTGCTGCGACACGGCGGACTGGCTGATCTGCTCCGACTCGGCGAGCTCGAGCTGGGTCCGCCCGAGCAGCGATCCGAGGAGCAACCGACGGGCCCGGTGGCTCTGCAGGCCGATGGTCTCGTCGCGGCTCAGGAGGAACGCGTTGACGTACGTCGCCGCGTCGGGCTCCTGCGGGTCGACCAGCCACGTGCGCAGGTGACGCGCATGGCCGCGTCGGGCCTGTCGGCCCTGTACGTAGTCGATGGCCTCGCGAGCGGCCCACCAGGCCGGGCCGTCCTGCGACACCGGAGCACGGTCCACATCGAAGACGGTCAGCTCACCGGTGCCCAGGCCGTACCTCGTGTCGACGGGGAGCAGGTGCAGCCGCACCTGGGCGCTCGCGCGCAGGGCCAGGCTCGCCGAGGCGTACACGCCCTGGAACTCGTCGCCGATCGTCGCCTCGAGCGGTTGCAGCGACGGGACGGCGGAGTTCACTGCGGCCAGGGCCAGCAGCAGACGGTCCTGCAGGGCGCCACGGTCCGGCGCCTGCTTCGACGCGACCACGTCGCCGATGAGGGCGGTGGCCCGGTACGGTTCGGCGGGTAAGGGCACCTCTGAAGATTAGCAATCAACTGATCTTGGGGTCCATAGAGTCCTGAGTCTTATCTCAGGAACCACCTGCGAGCGGTTGGCCCGTGCCGGACACTCGCCTGAACAGGAGCCGACGACCGAACCATCCGGGGGGATGCGATGAAAGCCAGCCGTACCACGACGGCGCTGACGATCGCGGTGGCGCTCGCGCTCGGTCCTCTGCTCGGTGCCGGAGCCACCGCGAGTGCGGCCACGACCGGACTCCGTGTGTCCGGTGCCACCCTCACGCTGAACCACGTGCCGTTCGCGCCCCGGGGGTTCACCATGATCGGCCTGCTGGCCGGCCCTGGCTGCACGAACCCCGACACCGCGTCGGCTGTGAGCCACTTCTCCTCCGACGAGATCACCAACCTCGCAGTCGCTTGGCATGCGAACACCGTGCGGTTCCAGGTGTCGCAGAGCGCGCTGTCGAGCCCGGACCCGGCCACTGTCAGCGCCTACCTCGGTTCGATCGCGACGGGCGTCGGGTACGCCCGGACCGCTCACCTCGCGGTCATCCTGTCGATGCAGGACAACAACCTGAGTTGCGGACTCTCGCACGACCTGCCGAGCTTGGCGACGCAGAAGGCATGGGACGCGCTCGCGCCGGTCTACTCGGGTGCGCCCGACGTGATGTACGAGCTGTTCAACGAACCGATCGACGCGACCGCAGGGACCCCCGTCTCGCTCGTTCCGCTCCCGGCGGCCAGCTGGGCCGAGTGGCTGGAAGGGGGCTCGACCCCGGACGCCAACCAGGGCGGCGCAGTCGGCCATCAGCAGCTGCTCACGCACCTTCGCGGCCTCGGTGTGCGCAATGTGATCCTCGTCGACGGGCTGAACCGCTCCGGCATCCTGCCAGGCCCGAACCAGGGGGCAGCCCTGGTCCACGACACGATGAACCCGCCGAACGTGGCGTACTCGGTGCACCCCTACTTCTACACGGCCGGCCTCGACCAACCGGCACACCTCAGGGACTGGGAGTTCCGGTTCGGTGCGTTGGCGTCGTCCGTCCCGGTCGTCGCGACCGAGTGGAACTACCCGACGGCGAACTGCGGCACCGCCAGCCAGACGACGGCGCCCGGCTTCCTGAGCTACCTCGGCGACCGCGGCATCGGAGTCCTCGGCATGTCCGGGGACCTTCGCGTAGGCACGACCTTGCTGGCGGACTGGAACGGGACACCGACCGTCTGCGGCGCCGGGCCGGACGGCCCAGGGGCTGCGCTGTTCGCGTACGTCACGCACCTGCCGCGCCCCACCGCGCTGAACCTGCAGTCGACCACCCCTGTCGCAGTGGGCAGCGCCGTCACGGCCACGGGGACGCTGCTGGTCAACGGGCTCCCGCCGGCCGTCGGCCTGCTCGTCACCGTCACCCGCAGGGACGGGACCATCATCACCAAGCTGCCCCCGGTCATGACCGGACCGGGCGGGACATTCTCGTTCGCCGCAGGTACGGCGACCGTCGCCGGCAAGGTGAAGCTGACGGTGAAGTACGCCGGTAACGCGCTCACCTCGACGACGTCGAAGACCCTGACGGTGCTGGTCGGCTGACCGACCCCCGATCAACCGACGAAGTCGGGGTCGGCGATGCGGTCGGAGCCGTGCGCGCCGGCCTGGGCCTGGTGCGACAGCGCCTCCAGCTCGGCCAGCACCGTCGCGTGCTTGTCGGCGCAGACCACGACGACGTCCCCGGGGTTGACCCAGGCCATCGCCTCACGGACGGCGTCGATCTCGTCGAGCACGATCGAAGTCGAACGGCAACGACCGCCCTTCGCCATGGCGCTCTTGGCGCCTTCCTCGACGAGCTCGGCCGACGCTCCGCGCTGACGTCCGCGCAGGGCGGTGTCCTCCCGGACGATGACCGAGTCGAAGAACTCGGCGGCGACGGCGCCGAGCTCTCGCATGTCGTCGTCGCGCCGGTCGCCGGCAGTGGCGACGACAGCCAGACAACGGTGCCGCATCACGTCCGGGCCAGGATCGCGACCCTGCATGAGCCGTTCGACGAAATCGCCCATGGCCCGCATGCCGTGGGCGTTGTGGCAGTAGTCGACGAAGACGGTGACGCCACCGACCTGTACTTCGTTGAGGCGACCGGGGGAGAGGTAGTACGAGGTGGTGAAGGTGCGCAGGCCCTGCCGGATGTCGTGCAGCGGAGCACCGGCTGCGAAGGCCGCGCCGGCGGCCGCCATCGCGTTGGCCACGTTGAACCGAGCTTTGCCGCCGAACGTTGCCGGGAGCAGGTGGGTCCAGGCCAGCTGGATCCGTCGCCGCCCGTGCCGGATCACGATCATCTCGCCGAGCTCGCTGCGCTCGAGCACCACCGCCCGTCCGTCGCGGCGGCAGTACGCGTCCACCATCTCCATGGTCTCGCTGCCCTCTTCGGCGAGGGTGAACCAGACCACCTGTCCGCTCGGTGCCTTCTGCCGCATCTGCCGCACGAGGGGGTCGTCTGCGTTGAGCACCGCGAACCCGTCGCGGGGCACCGCCTCCACGACGACCGCCTTCACCTCGGCCAGCTGTTCGAGGGTGTCGATTCCGCGCATGCCGAGGTGGTCGGCGGCCACGTTGGTCACGACGGCGACGTCGCACCGGTCGAAGCCCAGGCCCTCGCGAAGGATGCCGCCACGGGCCACCTCGAAGACGGCGAAGTCGACCCGGGGGTTCTGCAGCACCATACGGGCGGATTTCGGGCCGGACGCGTCGGCGCGGATCACCAGCCGCTCGTCGATCACCACCCCGTCGGTGGACGTCATGCCGACCTTGCGTCCCAGGCCCTTGAAGATGTGCGCCACCATGCGCGAGGTCGTCGTCTTCCCGTTGGTGCCGGTAATGGCGATGATCGGCACCCGGCTCGGAGTACCGGGCGGGAACAGCAGGTCGACGACCGGCTTGGCCACGAACTGCGGCTCGCCGACGGTCGGGTGCGTGTGCATCCGAAAGCCGGGGGCCGCGTTCACCTCACAGATCGCGCCGCCGGCCTCACGGACCGGCTCAGTGATGTCCGGACAGATGAAGTCGATGCCGGCGACGTCGAGGCCGACCACCCGTGCGGCTTCCTCGGCGATGTCGACGTTGTCCGGGTGCGCCTCGAAGGTGCGGTCGATCGAGATGCCGCCCGTCGACATGTTGCCGGTGAGGGCGAGCTTGACGACCGCGCCGGCCTCAGGCACTTCGTCGAGCGCAAAGCCCTGGTCGCGCACCAGCTCGACGGCCGCTTCGTCGACCTTGATCCGGGTGAGGACCTTCTCGTGGCCGACGCCTCGACGGGGGTCGGCGTTGGTCTGGTCGACCAGCTGCCGCACGGTGTGCCGGCCGTCGCCGGTGACGTGGGCCGGCACGCGCTCGGCGATCGCAACCATGCGGCCGCCTACGACGAGGACGCGGTAGTCGCGACCGACGACGTGATTCTCGACGAGGACCCAGCCGCGCCGGGACTCCGACTCCGCCACCACGAATGCGGTGCGGACTGCATCGTCGTCCTGCAGATCGAGGCACACGCCGCGCCCGTGGTTGCCGTCGAGCGGCTTGACGACGACCGGGTAGCCGATCCGGCGGGCCAGCTCGACGGCGGCGTCCGCGGTGCGCACCGAGTCGGACTTGGGCACGGGCAGCCCGGCAGCGGCCAACAGCTTGCCGGTGAGGTCCTTGTCGCCAGCCACGTCGACGGCGAGCGCCGAAGTCTGCGAGGTCATCGTCGCCCGGATCCGTTTCTGGTGGACCCCCTGCCCGAGCTGGACGAGCGAGTGCTGGTTGAGCCTGATCCACGGGATGTCACGCGACACCGCCTCGTCGATGATCGCCTGCGTCGACGGACCGAAGGCGGTGCGCTCGGCGGCCACCAGGAACTGTTCGAGCTCGCTCGCGAAGTCGAACGAAGGGTCGGGCTCGACGAGGTGGTTGACCAGCCGTACGGCGAGCTTCGCCGCAGCCAGGCCGACCCGCTCGTCCCCGAACCCGTAGACGACGTTGTAGCGCCCCGCCTGGCCAGGCACTTGCCGGGTCTTCCCCCTGCGGACCTCGAACCCCGCCTCCTGCTGCAGCTGCAGGGCGACGTGCTCCGTGACGTGCCCGAGCCAGGTGCCTTCGCTCAGCCGCTCGACGAAGCCGCCCCGGTGACCTCGCGAGCAGCTGTGCTCCGCCAGCCCCGGCAGTGCCGCCAGGAGGCCGTCGACGAAACCGGGCAGCGTGTCGGTCGGGTACTCCTCGAGCGAGCCCAGGTCGACGATGAGGTGCAGGGCGGGATCATACGACCAGACGTTCGGACCGCGGTACACCCGAGTCTCGACGATGGTCAGGTCGGCCCGGGCCGGGCTGCTCGGGGTCAGATCGGTGGTCATAGGGTCCAGAATGTCACTCGTCGTCGTCATCGTCGGCGTTACGGCGACGCCGGCGCCGGGCATTGCGCTCGACCACGGTGTCGTCGGCGCCCTCGGCGGCGACCTTGCGAGCCACGATGCCGACGTACGGCTCGACCGGCTCGCGCTCCTCCTCCGTTGTGGCCGGCCGCGGCTCGCTCCCGATCGCCTCGTAGTCGACGAGCCGTGCCTCGGCGAGGTCGAACCTCGAACCCACCGGTAGCGCGTGGATGACAGCGCCGGAGACCAGCAACGGGGTGGTGCGGGTCGCCGAGGCGGCGTTGCTGACCGCGGACCGGCCGTCGAAGACGAAGACGCTGCCTCGCCCGGCGACTTCGACGAACCGTCCGCCGGACACGATCGCGGCGGTGTCCTCGTCGATCCCCATGCCCAGCAGGCTGGGGTTCTGGGCGACCAGCGAAAGGAGACGTCCGTAGCGGTTGCGCTGCGAGAAGTGCTGGTCCACGACCACTCCGGGCAGCAGGCCGAGCCCCCGGGCCAGCTGGGACATGCGGTTCTTGGGGGTGGCGCCGCCGGTCCCGAACGCCACCATGTGCTCGCTCAGCACGCTGGCGCCCGCACTGGTCCCGCCGATGACGGCGCCGCGGTGGTACGCCGCAGCGATCGCCTCGCCGAAAGCTGTCCCTGTCACGACCGCGGACAGCTTGAGCTGGTTGCCACCGGTGAGGAAGACCGCAGTCGCCTGCTCGATGGCACGGACCAGCTCAGGTCCTTCGGCCTCATCACGCGTCTGCGGCCGCACCGACTCGGTGAACGCGACGCCGAGCCGGCGGAAGACGGTCTGGTAGAGCTGGGTGATCTCCTCCCCGAGCGCCGAGGCCGTGGCGCAGACCACGATGCGCGCGTCGCGGCCACCGGCGAGCTCGACGAAGCGCCGAAGAACCGGCTTGCGGCCGAGCTTCTCCTCGGCGCCGCCGATGATCATGAGCGTGCCACTGGGAACCGGTGTGAGAACGGCAGGCGTGGGGACAGCGCTGAGCGGCACGGGAGCAGCGTACGGCCAGGCGCCAACCCGTGGGTCGGGGCGCGCCGGGTCAGGTCCCCTCTCGGCGGCTCGGGTTCCCGGCATGATGGTCCCGTGAACCCACCGCCTCGACCCGGGTCCGGCGTGCGCCGGGCGTACAGGATCAGCCGTGGACTGGCGCTGCTCACGACGGTGCTGGTGGTCGGGACGCTCGGCTACATGTCGTTCGGTATCGATCCGCTCGACGCCGCGTACCAGGCGGTGACGACTGTGACGACGATCGGCTTCCGCGAGGTGGTGCCGTTCGGCCCCGGCGAGAAGATCTTCACCATGGTCTTCGCACTGGTCGGTGTGGGCGCCGTGCTGTATACCCTGACCACCTTGCTCGAGTCGCTCGTCGAGGGCCACTTGGCCGACCTCTGGGGGAACCGCCGGATGGAACGAGAGATCGACCGCCTCTCAGGGCACGCGATCGTGTGCGGCTGGGGTCGGGTCGGTCGGGCCACGTCGCACCAGCTCGCGAAGTCCGGGCTCGACATCATCGTCATCGACGTGAGCCCCGATCGGCTCGCGGACTGCCCCTACCTCCAGATCGTGGGGGACGCCACCGACGACGCGGTCCTGCGTCGCGCCGGAGTCGAGCGTGCCTCGACCCTGGTGGCCAGCCTCGAGAACGACGCGCTGTCGGTCTACCTGGTGCTCAGCGCCCGGGCGCTCAACCCGTCCGTCACGATCATCGCCCGGTCGCGTACCGACGCAGCCACGGCGAAGCTCGAGCGGGCCGGCGCCAACCGAGTCGTCAACCCACAGCGGATCGGTGGGGACCGGATCGCGGCGTTCGCGCTGCAGCCGCACGTCGTCGACTTCCTTGACGTGGCCATGCGTGACTCAGGTGTGGAATTCAGGCTCGAAGAGGTGAGCGTGGCGGCGGGGTCGACGGTGGCCGGGTCGACCGTGCGTTCCGCCCGGCTGCAGGAGGGTGGGGGAGCGCTGCTGCTCGCCCTGCGCTCCGGCGGCGGATCGGGCACTTTCCAGACCAATCCAGCCCCCGACACGGTCATCGAACCGGGAGACGTGGTGATCGTGGTCGGCACCTTGGCCCAGATCGAAGCCCTGCGATCCGACGCGGGCGACCGCCCCCTGGAACGGGGTGCTCGATGAGGCGACGCCTCGTGGTGCTGCGGCACGCGAAGTCGGACTGGCCGGTAGGCACTCAGGACCACGAGCGTCCCCTCGCCCGCCGCGGCATCCGGGACGCCGAGGCCGCGGGCCGTTGGCTCGCCGCGTCGCTCGGCACCCCCGACGTCGTGTGGTGCTCGTCCGCGGCGCGCACACGCGAGACCTGGGCCCACGTCGCCCCGGCGTTCGACGAGGCACCGGAGCCGCACCTCGACGACCGCATCTACGAGGCCGAGCCGGAAGCCCTGCTTGCAGTGTTGGCCGAGTCGCCGCGCAAGAGCGGGCTCGTGCTGCTGGTTGGCCACAACCCGGGCGTCCAGGAACTGGTCCTTGCCCTGACCGATCGCGGGCGGTCGGAGGCGCGGGTCCTGGCCGAGACGAAGTTTCCGACCTGCGGCCTGGCCGTACTGGACGTCGAGACCGACTGGGCCGAGATCGCGAGCGGTAAGGCCACGATGACCGAGTTCGTGGTCCCGCGAGGCTGAGGCACCGGTCTGCTGGCTGCCGCTAGGGTCCGCGGATCCATTGGGGTGGGACGAATTCGGGTCCGGTGCTGGTGTGGTTGATGTGCCAGTGGTCGGGTGTGTGGATCTGGTGGTGGTGGTAGCTGCAGAGCAGGACCAGGTTGTGGAGTTCGGTGGTGCCGCCGTCGGCCCAGTGGTGGATGTGGTGGACGTGGCAGGTGCGGGGTCTTCGGTGGCAGCCGGGGA
>JBBQWS010000011.1:0-72879 GCA_038210415.1 Actinomycetes bacterium | reverse complement strand
GAAGCTCATCGCAGTCAGCACCCGGGGCGGTTAGTCGAGACTCAGCGAGATCGACGGGGCGAAGCTCGGGTGTGCGTCGAGCAGCCGTTTGGCCCGCGCACCGTCGGACATCGCAGCGGCGGCATAGAGCGGCATCAGGTGGGAGTGGAACTGCGGGTCGATCGGCTGCGGCGGGACCATCGAGATCCGCGGGTGGGCACTTGGCGCTAGGAGCTCGCCCTCGCCATAGAGCACCTCGTGCAGCTTCTCGCCGGGGCGAAGCCCGGTGAACCTCACCTGGAGGTCAGGCCGACCCGCGAGCACGCCGTAGCGGCGCACTAGGTCGATGATCCGGATCGGCTCGCCCATGTCCAGGACGTACGTCTCACCAGTCTCTGCGTACACCGCTGCCTCGATGACGAGGCCCACTGCCTCGGGCACCGTCATGAAGAATCGGGTGACCCGCTCGTCGGTGACAGTGACGGGCAGGTCGTTCGCCACCTGCCAGTCGAGGGTGTCGAGGAACGACCCGCGGCTGCCAAGCACGTTGCCGAAGCGGACGCTGGCGAACCTCGTCCGGCCGCGGTCCGCGGCCTGCGCGACGATCAGCTCGGCCAACCGCTTCGTCGAACCCAGCACCGACGTGGGTGCAGCAGCCTTGTCGGTGCTGATCAGGATGAAGCGGTCGACACCGAACTCGCAGGCGGCATCAACGACGTGCTGGGTGCCGAGAACGTTGGTCTTCACACCCTCGACGGGGTAGCGCTCGAGCAGCGGCAGGTGCTTGTGAGCCGCGGCATGAAAGATGACGTCCGGCCGTAGCTCACTCACGACCGAGCGAATCCGCTCTCGGTCCCGGATGTCCGCGAGCACCGCGAATTCGTCGTCGAGCAGCCCGTGGCCGCTGAGCCGCAGCTGTACGGCATGCATGGCCGACTCGTCGTGGTCGAGCACGTGCAGCGCGCCCGGACCCATCTGGGCGACCTGCCGGGCCAGCTCGCTGCCGATCGAGCCACCGCCGCCGGTCACCAGGACCCGAGAACCCTCGATCAGCCGGTGCGCGCCGGCGCCCAGCACCGTGTCGTGCGGGCGTCCCAAGAGCTCCTCCGGCCCGAACGACCGCAAACCATCGCGCGCGGCGGCTCCCCCACTCTGGATCATTCAGTTCCAACTTTCGGTGCGTGCGCGGGTATCGACTCAGTTCAGGTGTCGGCCAGGTGGATGCCCTTCTGAACCGCATGCACTACACCCAATAGCGCAACTGCACTACTCCGTACCTGTCCCAATCGGTTGAAGCGCTGGACCTGCCTACCGTCTCGACCGGTCTGCTGCCGCCCGCGGCGCTCGTCGCCGAACTCGTCGCCGAGGCGTACGACCGCTACCGCTCGGACACCTCCGGCGTCGTCGCCGAGCACTGCAGCCGCGTTCTCGCGGTCCTCGCCACGTGCGGCCTCTACGAACGGTCCGGCGACTGGCTCTACGACGTCGGCCTGCCGGGCAAGAGTGGGGTGAGCGGCGGCATCGTCACCATGTCGCCGGGCAAGGGCGGGCTCGCGACGTACTCTGCCCCGCTCGACGCGGCCGGCAACAGTGTCCGTGGTCAGCGGGTGACGAAGTTCCTGTCGGCGCGGCTGGGGCTGAACCTGTTCCTGTCGGAGCCCGGCGTGCCGACCGAGTGATCAGGCCCGGGTCGGGAGCCAGCAACGGGTTGCGGTCACCAGGGCGGTGACCCCGGTCGGGAGGGTCGGTTCGATGACCGGGGCGAAGAGCGGCGAGTGGTTGCAACGTGGCACGGAGCGCGTCGGCGCCCGCGAACTCCGGACCCTGGCGCAACCCGATCAACGCGGCGCGTAGCGGAGCCACATGCTGACCGAGCACCACATCAGGTCGGCCCAAGTGCCAGAACAGACCGTCCGCGAGCATCGCTTCGGCCCCGCAGCCGATCTCCTCGGCCGGCTGTAACACCAGCAGCAGGATGCCGGACCAGATCGACCGGTCGCGAGCCAGCTCGGGCGCGGCATCGAGCAGGCAGGTCACGTCGACGTCGTGGCCGCGCGCGTGCACGATCGCGACCTCGTGACCGCCCCGGTCGGAGCCGCGCTGGGTGCTGGCCTAGCCGAGACCGGTGTCCTCGGCGACCGGCAGCCGGTCCATGTCGGCGCGGAGCAGAGCCGTCGGTCCGTCGCCGTTGCGCAGCATGCCGACGTCGCAAGCGGTGCCGACACCGGTCGTGGTCTCGTAGCCGAGGCCGCGCAGCTGCTCCGCGACGATCGCGGCGGTGCGCTCCTCCTGGAACGACAGCTCCGGGTGGGCGTGCAGGTCGCGGTACAAGGCGGCGAGCGCGTCCATCGGGTCCCCTCGCGTTCGCGCGTTCGCCCGCATGGTCGGATCGGCGAAGTACCAGGCCGGTGTTGCTCGCGCTCGCTACGCTCGGGCGGTCGGTTGCCGTCGAAATCGAGGTCAGATGAGCGCATTCCGGCTCGCAGTGCTCAACGACTCCGAGGACGCGGTCGGCGAGCTGCACAACCGGTTCCGGCGGGCGCGCAACAAGTACATCGGCCGGTACCGCATGGGGGTGAGCGTGCGGGTCGCCGAACAGGGTGGCCGCGGCAGGCGCAGCCGAAGAACCAACCCGCGGCCCTACGCGAGCACCCTCGCAATGGGTGACCGCAGACAGGCCAAGCGCGACAACCGCTGACGTACGGCAAGCAAGGGGGGTCTCGTTATGGCAAGCGCAGGCAGGAACCGCTGGTGGGTGGGAATCGCCACCATGTCCGTCGTCGTGGTGGCCGCACTCGGTCCGTGGTCGTCGAGCGCCGGCGCCGCAGGCGGACTTTTGGTCTCGGGTCGGGTCTTCTGGGACCAGAACAACAACGGCACTGCCGACCTGGGTGAGCCCGGCGTCGCGGGCATCCGGGTGCACCTCAATGCCGGGGCGGGGACACCGACCACGGTCACCGCGCCCGATGGCACCTACACCCTCGCCGGTCTGCCGACCGGTGGGTCGGGCAGCATCGTCGTGGAGACCGGGTGGTTCCGGTCGCAGTGCGCGGCGCTGTCGTGCCCGCCAGGACCGGGCCCGGACAACGACTTCCGGACCGCCAACCAGTTCATCCAGCTGCCCATGTCGACGGTGACCCAGAGCCTGGTCGGCATCGATGTCGGCCTGCTGCCGGACTGGCCCGGTCACACGTCCGCGGCCCCCGCGCCACAAGCCGGGGTCACCCCTGCGAATGCGGTCGACGTGGCGTCGCGGCTGTCGTGGGCGACCAGCTCCTGCAGCGACGGGAAGTACTTCATCTGCCGACCCGGCGACACCTACACCGTCACGTCCCAGTTCCTCAACCAGGGCACGACTGCGATCACCGGGCTGCGCGCCGTTCTGGCCCTGCCGACCGGCGACCACGTCGCGACGGGAGACGTGACGCGCGACTTCACACTGAACGCCACAGCCACCTCTCCGGGGATCACGTCCCTGACCCCGGGTCCGCTGACCGCGGCCGGGACCGTCCTGATGACGTTCACGGGGACCCTCGTCCCGGGGGGGCTCGTCAAGGTGTCCAGCAAGTTGGTCGCTGGCGGCACCGTGGGGACCCCAGGGTGCGTGCGCGGTGCGCCGACCACCATCTGCCCCACCGGAGAACCGTTCGGGGCGCCGTTGGTTCTGGCCGTGACCCACACCGACCAGGCCGGCGACCCCGACTCGTTCGGCCCGGGCTGCGACCCGGTCGCCGACGTCCGGCAGTGCCCGACCGGGATCCACGACAAGCAGGTCGAGCCCGACGAGGTCGATCCGGTCGGGCACAACGTCGAGGAGTCGGTCGGCACCGACTCTGCGTACGACCTTCGGTCGCGCGTCGTGCTGCTGTCGACGGCTCCACCGTCCGGGTGGCAGCCAGGGAGCCCGATGACGTGGCGGGTGAGCGCCTTCAACGATGGTCCGGCTCTGGCGGTCTCGGGCTGGACGCTCACGTTGGTGCTGCCCAAGGCCGGCGCCCCGGTGCTGCCTTCGGCCAACGCCCTACGAACCTGTGCGAAGGGCACGACAACTGCGGGGTACCCGTTCGTCCGTTGCACAGGACGAGGTCCGCTCAGCCCTGGCGTCACGTCGATCGCGGTCGATGTCTCCGCGGTGGTCCCGGTGGGTGCGGCCCCTGGGTCGCTGGGCGTGGTGACCTACGTGCTGCCGGCAGTGGGGCAGCCGGCTGAGACCAACCCGCTCGGCACCGCACCTCTCAGCTCCACCGTGGACACCACGGCCAGCCCAACAGACAACGACGACTCAGCTTTCATCGTGGTCCAGTGAGGCATACCCCATGGGGTATCCTGGTCGGTGTCGTCAACGGCCCGGAGGTTCCGTCGTGTGCAGTCCAGTGTTGTGCCCGTCCTGCCGCAAGGTGACCTGGTCGGGTTGCGGTGCGCACGCGGCGCAGGTGCTGGCGAAGTTCCCGATCGAGAAGCGTTGCACCTGCCGCTGAGTTGTCCGTCCTGCTGAGGAGCTGCTGAGCCATGGGACTTCTGGATCTGTTCAGCCGGGCGCCGTCGGTCGACGCCACCACGGCCCGTGAGCTCGTCCGCGCCGGCGCGGTCCTGCTCGACGTACGCGAGAACGCCGAGTGGAACGCCGGGCACGCCCCCCAGGCGGCGCACCTGCCCCTCGGCCGGATCAGCGAAGCCGCGAAGAAGGTCCGTGGCGGCAAGCGGGTCGTCGTCCTCTGCCGCAGCGGCAACCGGTCGCGGTCGGGCGCAAGGACGTTGATCGCCATGGGCTACGACGCTGTCAGCCTGTCCGGCGGCATGAGCGCCTGGGCCTCGGTGGGCGGGCAGGTCGTCGACCGGTCCGGCCGAGCCGTCATCCTCTGATCGAGGAGACCGAAACGGTTCCCAGGAGGACGGCGGTGCCACCGCGGAGCGAGTTGGGGATCTCCGCGATCCCGTCGACGAACCGGAGAGGTCGAGAAGCCCGGCCTCGGACGCGGTCCGTTGATCTGTACGTTGTGGATGATTCCCGTCGACACGGCGGGGTCCCCGGGCGTAGTCGCCGGTCGGGCTCACCACCACCCGGGTCAACCAGACACCGCGAGCGTCGGCCGGCTTGAACTGGGACCTGACCCGAGGAACTGCTGAGCCTGCGGAAATTTCCACTGTGTGGTGCGCGAGGGGGGAGTTGAACCCCCACACCCTTTCGGGCACTGGAACCTGAATCCAGCGCGTCTGCCTATTCCGCCACTCGCGCGAGCCCGAGCAGGCTACCACGGGGCGCGGCGCCGCCCGGGGCCGGCGAACGGCCCGGATACCATCGCTGACGTGGGAGTCATGGACCGCTTCGAGCGGCGGCTGGACCGACTGGTGAGCGGTGCGTTCGCCAAGGCGTTCAAGTCCGAAGTGCAGCCGGTCGAGATCGCTGCCGCGCTCCAGCGCGAGTGCGACGACCGGGCCGCCATCGTGACCCGTGACCGCACCATGGTCCCCAACGAGTTCGTCGTCGAGCTGGGTTCGCACGACCACGACCGGCTCTGGATGTACGAGGAGCCGCTGGGCGCCGAGCTTGCCGCCATGGTGCAGGAGCACGCGGCCGAGCAGCGGTACCAGTTCGTCGGTCCGGTCAGCGTCCGGCTCGAGCTGGTCGACGACCTCGACACCGGGGTGTTCCGGATCCGTAGCCAGGTCGCCCCGGGCGAACCCGCTGCCGGCGCAGACGCGGCGGCCAACCCGCCCGCGGCGCGATCAGCCGCCCTCGAGTTCGGCCACACGACCCTGGCGCTCACCCGACAGCACACCGTGCTGGGCCGCGGCGCTGAGGCCGACCTGCGGCTGGACGACCCCGGCGTCTCACGCCGGCACGCCGAGATCGTCCTGTCTGACCCGCCGCGCATCACCGACCTCGGTTCGACCAACGGGACGTTCGTCGATGGTGAGCGGGTGACGTCGGCCGAGATCTACGACGGTGCGCGCATCGGCATCGGAGCGCTCGCGCTGGTCTTCCGGTTCGGCGGCTGACCCGATGTCCGAGCTGACCCTCAAGCTGATCCAGGTCGGGTTCCTGGCGCTGCTGTGGCTGCTCGTCCTGTTCGTAGCCACCACGATGCGCAGCGACCTGTTCGCCCGCCGCCGGGCCAAGACGCCCAAGCCGGTCAAGGCGGCCAAGGTCGGCAAGGCAGCGAAGCCCGAAACGCCAACCACCCCCGACAAGGCGGCCAAGCCCGCCAAGCCTCGACGCGGCGCCCCGCGGCACCTCGTAGTCACCGGCGGCTCGCACGACGGCACCACGATCGAGCTCGGTGCCACACCGATCACCGTAGGCCGGGCCCCGGAGAACACTGTGGTCCTCGACGACGACTATGTCTCCGGTCGGCACGCCCGGCTCTACCCGCACGAAGGTGCGTGGGTGGTCGAGGACCTCGGGTCGACGAACGGCACCTACCTCGGCAAGAGCCGGCTGTCGGCACCCATGGCGATCCCGCCGGGGACTCCCGTCCGCATCGGCAAGACGCTGCTCGAGCTGCGGAAGTAGGCCCGCATGGCCCTGCGACTCGACTTCGCCGCCACCTCCCACGTCGGGATGGTGCGCAGCGGCAACGAGGACTCCGGGTACGCCGGGCCGCACCTGCTCGCGGTCACCGACGGCATGGGCGGAGCGGCGTTCGGCGAGGTGGCCAGCACGATCGCGCTGCGTACGGTCGTCGACGCCCTCGCGGTCACGGCCGAGCACGACAGCGTCGACCCGGCTGCGCTGATCCGCGACGCGGTCTCCCGGGCCGGCGACGAGCTGCGCCGGCTGATCGACGACCGGCCCGAGCTCGAAGGCATGGGCACCACCATGACCTTGCTGCTGCAGCTCGGCGACCGCGTGACTATCGCGCAGGTCGGCGACTCGCGCGGCTACCTGCTGCGCGACGGCGTCCTCGAGCAGGTCACCCACGACCAGACGTTCGTGCAGTCGCTGATCGACCAGGGCCGGATCAGCCGCGCCGACGCGGGCAATCATCCGCAGCGCAACATGTTGCTGCAGGCGCTCGACGGGCGGGTCGAGGTCGAGCCCGACATCGTCCTGCGGACCCCGCGCGACGGTGATCGCTACCTCCTGTGCAGCGACGGGCTCTCGAGCGTCGTGTCCGAGGCGACGCTGTGCGACGTGCTGTCGGTGGGCACACCCGACGAGTCGGCACGCACCCTGGTCGACCTCGCACTGCGCGGCGGTGCGCCGGACAACGTCACCTGCATCGTGGCCGACCTGACCGACACCGACACCGCAGAGGCCGACCCGGTCGTCGTCGGTGCGGCTGCCGATCGCGAGCTCGAGCTACCGACCGAGTCGTCGCCCGACGACCCCGAGGCCGCCGCGACCGAGCCCCCCGCCACCGACGGGACCGACGTCGACGCCGCTGCCGAGCCGGTGACCCGCGCCCGACGGCTCCGGGTCTTCGGCCCGCTGCTTCTGGTGCTGGCCGCACTCCTCGGGCTGGCCGCGTTCGGCGGCTACCGCTGGTCACAGTCGCAGTACTACGTCGGAGTGTCGGGCAACGAGGTGGCGATCTACCAGGGCGTGCACCAGCAGGTGTTCGGGCACAGCCTCTCGCGGGTGGTCGAGCCCAGCGGGATCGATCCCGCCACCCTGCCGGACTTCGCGCGACAGCAGCTCGGCGCCACCATCCAGGCCGACAGCCTGGAGCACGCGCGGACGATTCTGGACACGCTGCGCCTGGAGGCCCAGGCCTGCGCACGCCTCCCGATCCCGGACGGCTGTCCGGGCGCACCCGTGGTGTCCGGATGACCACCCTCCGGCCGAAGCGCATCCCCGAGCTGTTGCTGCTCGTGCCCGCTCTCGCGGTCGGGCTGCTCGCGTACGCGCAGGTCGGCTGGGCCACCGACGGCCGACTGCCCCAAGGGTTCGGCGGCTTCACAGCGATGACTGCAGGCGGGGCGCTGGTCGCGCACGCGGCGGTGCGCTGGCTGGCGCCGTACTCCGACCAGGTGCTCCTGCCCGTGGCCGTGGCCATCAACGGGCTCGGCCTGGCCATGATCCACCGGCTGGACGTCGCAGCCGCGAAGAAGGCCGTCGCAGCGGGCAAGGACCTGCCCAAGGCCACGGCGCCGACCCAGCTGCTCTGGACGGCCCTCGCCGTGGTGCTGATGGTCGTCGTGCTCGCCGCGGTGCGCGACCCGAGACAGCTTCAGCGGTTCACCTACACCGCGATGTTTGTCGGGCTCGCGCTGCTCGTTGCGCCGCTGGTGCCCGGCCTCGGGGTGACCATCAACGGGGCCCGGATCTGGGTGCGGGCCCTGGGATTCTCGTTCCAGCCGTCCGAGGTCGCCAAGATCGCCCTGGCCGTGTTCTTCGCCGGCTACCTCACCGTGAAGCGCGATGCGCTTGCCGTGGTGCGCACCCGGGTCCTGGGCGTCGACGTGCCCCGCGGACGCGACCTGGGGCCGATCATCGTCGCGTGGCTGGTCAGCCTCGGAGTGCTCGTGTTCGAGAAGGACCTCGGCACCTCGTTGCTGTTCTTCGGCCTGTTCGTCGCCCTGCTCTACGTCGCCACCGGCCGCCGCGGCTGGCCGGTCATCGGCGGCGCGCTGTTCCTGCTCGGCTCGACGGTCGGCTACTACCTGTTCGCCCACGTGCGCGTACGCGTCGACGTCTGGCTGCACCCGTTCGCCGACCCTGGCGGCCAGGGCTACCAGGTCGTGCAGAGCCTGTACGGCATGGCCGACGGCGGCATCCTCGGCACCGGTATCGGCCGCGGCACCCCCGACCTCGTCCCGTACGCGAAGTCCGACTTCATCATCTCGACGGTCGGCGAGGAGCTGGGCCTCACCGGGCTGATGGCCCTGCTGGTCCTGTACGCGATCATCGTGGCGCGCGGTCTGCGCACGGCGCTGGCGGCCCGCGACGTCTTCGGTCGACTTCTGGCCACCGGGCTCGCCTTCGTCATGGCGCTCCAGGTGTTCATCGTCGTCGGCGGCGTCAGCGGTCTGATCCCGCTCACCGGCCTCACCACGCCATTCCTCTCCGCCGGGGGCTCGTCGCTCGTCGCGAACTGGATGGTCATCGGGCTGCTGCTGCGGATCAGTGACTCAGCCGCGCGGCCGCAACCGTTGCCGGTCGTGGTCGGCGACCAGGCGATGACGCAGGTGATCTCGCTGTGACCGGGAGCATGGCGGGCACGATCCGCCGCCTGGCAGTCGTGGCGGCACTGCTGTTCCTCGCCTTGCTGGTCAACCTCAACGTCGTGCAGGTGGGCCGGGCCAACGACCTCGCCGGCCGACCCGGCAACAACCGCAACGTCATCAAGGAGTACGCCCGCGAGCGCGGGCCGATCCTCGGCGGTGGCAAGCCGGTCGCGTCGTCGAAGCTGGGGTCCGGTCAGCTGCGGTACGTCCGCACCTACGCCAACGGGCCGCTGTACGCACCGGCGACCGGCTACTACTCGCTGATCTACGGACGCACCGGCATCGAGCGGGCCGAGAACGACGTGCTGTCCGGCTCCGACCCGCGTTTCGCGCTGCAGAACCTGTCGGACCTGGTCGCCGGACGCACCGTCAAGGGCGGCAGCGTGCTGCTGACGATCAACCCCAAGGCGCAGGCCGCGGCTGCCGCAGCGATGCGGGGGATGAAGGGCGCGGTCGTCGCGATCCAGCCGGCCACCGGCGCGATCCTCGCCCTGGTGTCGACGCCGTCGTTCGACCCGAACCTCCTGGCCAGCCTGGACCCGGCCGTCGAGCGCAAGGCGTGGAACACGTACACGACCGACCCGGCGAACCCGATGCTGAACCGGCCGCTCGCCGAGGTCTACCCCCCGGGATCGACGTTCAAGATCGTGACGCTCTCCGCAGCACTGTCGAGCGGCAAGTTCACCCCCACGACACTGATCGACGCTCCGGCCAAGATCACCCTGCCGGGGACGACCACCACCTTGTCCAACTACAACCGCCGGCCCTGCGGCAACGGCAAGGTCACGCTCGCCGAGGCGCTGGCGATCTCGTGCAACACGGCCTTCGCGAACGTCGGCATCGCCCTCGGCGGCGAGACCATCCGCACCCAGGCCGAGGGCTTCGGCTTCAACAACTCCTTCCAGGTGCCGATGACCGCGGCCACGAGCCGGTTCCCGACCGACGTCAACGCGCCGCAGTCGGCCCAGGTCGCGATCGGGCAGTTCGACGTGCGGTCCACCGCCCTGCAGATGGCCATGGTCGGCGCCGGTGTCGCCAACCGCGGCATCGTCAACCGCCCGTACCTCGTGCAGGAGGTGCGCGGGCCCGACCTCGCGATCCTGACGACGGCGCGCGCCGAGGAGTTCGGCCAGGCGGTCACCGCCGCGGTGGCCCAGGTCGTCACCGACATGATGGTCGGGGTCGTCGAGAACGGGACGGGCCGCAACGCCGCGATCCCCGGGATTCGGGTCGCCGGCAAGACAGGCACCGCCCAGACCGTTCCCGGCCGCCCGGCCGACGCGTGGTTCGTGTCGTTCGCGCCCGCCGACGACGCCCAGGTGGCAGTCGCCGTCGTGATCGAGGGCGCCCCCAACGACGGGGAGATCTCCGGCGGCCGGCTCGCGGCCCCCGTGGCAAGAGCAGTCATGCAGGCGGTGCTCGGTCGATGAAGGCACGAGAGGATGTCGGATGACTGACGGAACGGGCTCGACCGACGGCACGAGCGGCACCAGCGACAGCGACGGCCCCGAGGAGACGCGCATGGACGAGCCCCGACGGCTCGGCGGACGGTACGAGCTCGGCGAGGTGATCGGCCGGGGCGGCATGGCCGAGGTCCACGTCGGTCGTGACCTGCGCCTGGGCCGCCGTGTCGCGGTCAAGCTGCTGCGCACCGACCTCGCCCGCGACCCCTCGTTCCAGGCGAGGTTCCGGCGTGAGGCACAAGCCTCCGCGTCGCTGAACCACCCCAACATCGTGGCGGTGTACGACACCGGCGAGACCGACGTCAGCGGTGTCGCCGTGCCGTACATCGTGATGGAGTTCGTCGACGGCACCACTCTGCGCGACATGCTGCGATCGGGGCACCGGTTCCTGCCGGAGCGTGCCCTGGAGATCACCGACGGCACCCTGGCCGCGCTGGACTACTCGCACCGGCACGGCATCATCCACCGCGACATCAAGCCCGGCAACGTCATGCTCAACCGGGCCGGCGAGGTCAAGGTGATGGACTTCGGCATCGCCCGGGCCATCGCCGACAGTGCCGCCACCATGACCCAGACCTCGGCCGTCCTGGGTACGGCGCAGTACCTCTCACCGGAACAGGCGCGCGGCGAGCTAGTCGACGCACGCAGCGACCTGTACTCCGTGGGCTGCATGCTCTACGAGCTGCTCTGCGGACGGCCGCCGTTCGTCGGCGACTCACCGGTCTCGGTCGCGTACCAGCACGTCCGCGAGACCGCCCCGCCACCCTCGCGGGTCAACCCCGACGTGCCTCTCGCGTGCGACGCCCTGGTGATGCGGGCCCTCGCCAAGAGCCCCGGCGAGCGCTACCAGTCGGCCATCGACATGCGCGCCGACATCCAGCGGATCGGCGCGGGGGAGCCGCTCGCTCCGGCGCTCGTCACCGAGGGCGACGCCGACCGCACCCAGCTGATCACACCGATCAGCACCACCGTCGCTCCGGCCCGAGAGCTGCCGCCGCCCGACCAGTCGCGCAACGGCTGGTACGCCCTGCTGGCGGTCGGCGTGGTCGCCGCGCTGGCGCTGGCGTTCTTCCTCGGTCGCGGCCTCTTCGACAGCACAGGGGAGCAGGTCGTCGTGCCTCAACTCGCGGGGCTGGTCAAGAACGTCGCCGTGGCCCAGCTCACCGAACGCGGGCTGAAGGAGGGCGTCGAGCGAACCGAGACCAGCGACAAGCCGATCGGCACCGTCATCAACCAGGACCCGACCTCGGGCGCGAAGGTGGCCAAGGGCACACCCGTCGACCTCACGTTGTCGGGCGGTCCGGAGAAGGTGCGCGTGCCGATCCTCGTGGGCCTCACCAAGGATCAGGCACTCACCGCGCTCAGCGCCGCCGGACTGACCAACGGCACGATCACACTCAAGGACTCCGACCAGGTGGCCGGGCAGGTGCTCGCGGTCAGCCCGGCCGAGGGCACGCAGGTGCCCAAGGGCACACCGGTGAACCTCACCATCTCCAGCGGCAAGGTTGCGGTTCCGAAGGTCGTCGGCCTCGCGCAGGCCGACGCAGAGGGGGCGCTGACCAACGCCGGCTTCAAGGTCAACGTGAGCAAGCAGCAGACCGACGCGTTCGCCCCGGGCACCGTGATCACCCAGACCCCGCCCAGCGGGACCCTGCTCGAGCAGGGGAAGATCGTCACGATCACCGTGGCCGTGGCACCACCGAGCCCGCCGCCGAGCCCGAGCATCTCGCCGTCGCCCAGCATCTCGCCGACCCCCTGACCGGACCGGTCAGGCGCTGACCACGGGGGCCAGCCCGGCCGACCGCTCGACGGCGGTCGGGTCGCCGAGCCGGACCAGCCAGTTGGCCAGCATGCGGTGGCCGCCCTGCGTGAGCACCGACTCCGGGTGGAACTGCACGCCCTCGAGGTCGAGGTCACGGTGCCGGAGCGCCATGATCACACCGCTGTCGGTGTGACCGGTGACCACGAGCTCGGGCGGCACGGTCTCGGACCGCACGGCGAGCGAGTGGTAGCGGGTGGCCGTGAACGGGTCGGGGAGCCCGGCCAGGATTCCCTCGCCTGAGTGGTGCACCAGTGAGGTCTTGCCGTGCAGCAGCTCGGGAGCGCGGTCGACCGTCGCACCGAACGCGACCGCGATGGCCTGGTGACCCAGGCACACCCCCAGCAGCGGGATCCGCCCCATCGCGTGCCGCACCAGGTCGATGCAGACCCCGGCCTCCTGCGGCGTGCCCGGCCCGGGTGACAGGAGCACACCGTCGAACTCGTCGGCGTCGGCGGGCGTCAGCTCGTCGTTGCGCAGGACCACGGTCTGGGCGCCGAGCTGCGCGAGGTACTGCACGAGGTTGAAGACGAAGGAGTCGTAGTTGTCGACGACGAGCACCCGGACGGGCGCCCTGCCGTCGATGCGGGGGCGCACCTGTCCGGTCGCAGCAGCGGGAGCGGTCGCGGTCACCGGGTCATCCTCCCGTACCCGGGCCGCCGACGGTGACGTCGACCCAGGGCAGTCGCGGCTCGAGCCAGGGGAAGACCCAGCCGAACAGCACGAGCACGACAGCCGCAACGGCCAGCAGCACGAGGACCAGATGCAGGGCGCGCCCGCCCGGCAGCTTGCTCCACAGCCAGCCGTACAGGGAGGACGGCATCGAGCCGACCTCGCCACCGTCGGTCACGGGGTCCTCGCGTGGGTGAGGGCCAACGGGCCGGCGTACGCCGGGACGGTCAGGGTTCGCGACGTCACCACGGAGTAGCCCAGCCCGACCGCGTCGACCCACTGCCGCAGGTTGACCAGATCGGGCGCCGAGTCGATGGCGTTGCGCAGCGCGACAGGACTGCCGACAGCGGCGATCGTGAACGGCGGCGAGTAGACCCGGCCGCCGAGGATCAAGGTGTTGCCGACGCACCGGACCGCACTGGTCGACAGCAGCCGCTGGTCCATCACCTCGACCGCTTCGGCGCCGCCGGCCCACATCGCGTTGACCACGGCCTGAACGTCCTGCTGGTGGATCACCAGGTCGTCCGGGGACACTCCCGCGGGCAACGGCGAACCGGGGTCTCGGTGGGCGTCGTCGAGCGCGACGGTCACGCCGGGCCCGACGACCGAGGTCAGGCCGGCCAGCACGGCCAACCGGTCAGCCTCCGCCCGGGCCTGCTGAACGCGTACGTCGTCGGCGCCCCGGAGCTGGGTCAGCCGGTCGACCTCGTCGCGAACCTGCTGCACCTGGTCGGTGCCGACGGCGGCCCGCCGGGCCTGCTCGCGGATCAGGTCGGCGAGATCAAGCCGGCGATCGGAGCGCAGGTCGGTGCCGTGTGCGGTGGTCGCGCTGGTGGCCATGAGCAGCCCGGCGAATGCGCAGACGACGGGCACGCCGAGTCGCCACCTCGCAGCCGGGTTCATGTCGTCTACGCTAACGGACGCCAGAGCCCATTCTTTGAGGAGTGTCCGCCGTGCCGAAGTCGCGAATCCGACGCAAGGCGAACTTCACGCCGCCGACCAAGGCGGTGCCGCTGTCCCAGCGGGTCAGCGGGCGCTGGGTGGCGCCGCTCATGGTGACGTTCTTCATCCTGGGACTCATCTGGATCGTGACGTTCTACATCGCGGGCACCGTGATCCCGGGCACCAGCCTCGGCAACTGGAACATCGTGATCGGGTTCGGCCTGCTCGGCGCCGGGTTCCTCACCGCCACCCGCTGGAAGTAGCCCGCGGACTTACACCGGTGTAGTTCTCCACATGGCTTGTCCCCAGTGTGGACAACTCGGGCCGCGCACGAGCGTCAGAGCCGTTCCAGGATGGTCGCGTTGGCGAGCCCGCCGCCTTCGCACATGGTCTGCAGCCCGTACTGCAGCCCGTCGTCGACCAGGTGGTGCAGCAGGGTCGTCATCAGCCGGGCACCGGAGCCGCCCAGCGGGTGCCCCAGCGCGATCGCCCCACCGTTGACGTTCAGCCGGTCGGGATCGGCGCCCGTGTCGGCCAGCCAGGCCAGCGGCACCGGGGCGAACGCCTCGTTGACCTCGAACGCACCGATGTCGTCCAGGGCCAACCCCGCCTTCTTGAGCACGGCGGTCGTGGCCGGCATCGGGGCGGTCAGCATCAGCACCGGGTCGGCGCCGACCACCACCGTGCTGTGCACCCGGGCCAGGGGCGTCAGGCCGAGCTGTCCGGCGCGTTCGGACGTCATCAGAAGCAGGGCGGCCGAGCCGTCCGAGATCTGCGACGACGAGCCTGCGGTCACGACGCCGTCCGGCCGGAACGGGGTCGGCAGCGCGGCCATCGACCCGAGCGTGCCGCCGCGGCGTACGCCCTGGTCGGTGTCGACGACCGTGCCATCGGGCAGGGTCACCGGCACGATCTGCCCGGCGAAACGCCCTTCGTCGATGGCCCGGGCGGCCCGCTCGTGCGAGCGAAGGGCGAACGCGTCGAGCTGCTCGCGGGTCTGACCCCACTGCGCGGCGATCATCTCCGCGCTGACCCCCTGGTTGAACATCGGAGTGCCGGCGGCGCCCAGCTCGTCGGCATAGCGGGCCAGCACCGTCTCGCCGAACGGCATTCCACCCACGCCGGCAGACGACCCCAGCGGCACCCGCGACATCACCTCGACGCCACCAGCCACGACGACGTCGTACTGCCCCGCGATCAGCCCGGCCGCGGCGAACGCGACCGCCTGCTGCGACGAACCGCACTGTCGATCGACCGTCGTGGCGGGGACGGACTCGGGCCAACCGGCGGCGAGCACCGCGCTCCGCCCGATATTGAAGGTCTGCTCGCCCACCTGCGACACGCAGCCCCAGATGACGTCGTCCACCAGGCCCGGGTCGATACCGGTGCGCTCGACGAGCGCTCGCAGCACGGTCGCGGAGAGGTCGACCGGGTGCACCGCGGCCAGGACCCCGCCGCGCCGACCTACCGGCGTCCGAACCGCGGCGACGATCACGGCGTCACGCATGACAACCTCCAAGAGGGTTGGTCGGTCAGGGGAACGGGCGGTACTCCTGCAGCGGGAGGTACTGGTCCGGCGACTCGAAGACGAACGCGAACTCGGGGTCGTTGCGGATCGCCTGCGACCGCTGGGTCACCGCGACGGCACAACCGACGCTGACGACCGCGATCACCACCGCGGGCAGCACGATGCGTAGCCCTGCCGGGGAGTAGGCGAACGCCGTGGTCAGCACGAGCCCCGCGACGAGCCCACCGACGTGCGCCCGCCAGTCGACGTTCGGCACGACGAAGGGGATCAGGAAGTTGACCAGCACCAGGCCGACCAAGGCGTTCAGCTGCCAATTCATCCGGCGCGCGACCACGATCAGCCCACCGAACAGGCCGAAGATCGCCCCCGACGCCCCGACGCCCAGGTAGGTGGCCGGGCTGAAGACGTACGACGCCGTGGAGCCGGCCAGCAACGACACGGCGTACAGCGCACCGAACCGCACCCGGCCGAGCTGGAGCTCCAGCTGTCGTCCCACGAGGAGCAGCGCCCACATGTTGAACGCGAGGTGGATCAGGCCCCCGTGCAGGAAGCCGCCGGTGAACAACCGCCACCAGTCGCCATTCGCGATCCGCAGCCCCGACAGCTCGAACCGAGCCGTGAACGTCGGGATGGCGATCTGCAGGGCGTAGCAGGCGACGCACGCCGCGACGAGGGTCTCGGTGACGATCGCCCGGCGGACCGACGCGTCGGCTCCGAAGACGGTGCGGGCCTGCCGCACCGAAGTCTTCCCGTCGTGCACGCACTCGGGGCACTGGAAGCCCACCGACGCACTGGTCATGCAGTCGGGACAGATCAGCCGGTCGCACCGCCCGCACCGGATGTACGTCTCGCGGTCAGAGTGGCGGTAGCAGACCGACCGCTGCGGAGCGGCGGACTCCGCGGGCTCCATCGAGCTTCCGCTCACCGAGGCCCTGGCTCAGGTCTCGACGCGTTCGATGGTGACCGACTCGACGACCACGGGCTCCACCGGCACGTCGCCGCGACCGGTCGGGGTCCCCGCGATGCTGTCGACGACCGCGCGGCTCGCCGCGTCGGCCACCTCTCCGAAGATCGTGTGCTTGAAGTTCAGCCAGGTCGTGGCGCCGACGGTCACGAAGAACTGCGAGCCGTTGGTGTTGGGGCCGGAGTTCGCCATGGCCAGGAGGTACGGTCGGTCGAAGCCGAGCTCGGGGTGGAACTCGTCGGGGAACTTGTAGCCCGGCCCGCCCATGCCGCTGCCCATCGGGTCGCCGCCATGGATCATGAAGCCCGGGATCACGCGGTGGAACTTCGTGCCGTCGTACAGCGGCGTGGAGCTCTTCGCGCCGGTGCCCGGGTGGGTCCACTCGCGGCCGCCCTCGGCCAGCTCGACGAAGTTGCGCACGGTCTTGGGGGCGTGGTCCGGGAACAGCTGGATCCGGATGGCGCCGTGGTTGGTGTTCAGGGTCGCAAACAGCTGCTCGGCCACGAAGGCTCCTTCGATGATGTGCGCACGCGTACCCCACGATCCTGCCATGCCGACGCCGGATGCCTACTGTCGGGCGAGCGCCTCGGCGTAGGCCTCGCACGCCGCCGCGGTCTTGAGCACCAGCAGGACCTCGCGCACAACGGTCGGCGTACCGAGGAGGGTGCTGAACGTGCAGCGGATCGCCTGGTCCAGCGGCCAGTACGGATGCGTCGAGCCGAACGGTTGCACGGCCAGCGTCCGCGCACCGAGCTCGTCGGCGACCCGCAGGGCCGACCGGTACGCGGCGGTGTAGAGGTACTCGTGATCGGCGCGGACCGTGAACAGAGGTACGGCGACGTGGATCAGCCACCGCGCCGGCAGGTCACCCGCTGAGGTCGAGACGGCCTCGCCGATCGGCAGGCCCTGAGGGTAGACGAGCCGGCGGAGCTCGTCGCACGCGCTGGCAACCTGCGGGCCGGCCGCGGAGAGCAGAGGCTCGTTGGTGGCGACCTCGAACCGGGGGACGGTCGCGCGCACGATGGCATCGGCCGGCGTCTGCGCCAGGTCACCGAGCGTCACGCGTACGCGCATGACCAAAGCCTGCCGCTTGAGCCGCCATCGGGCCAGTCGTCGCGCGGAATCAGTGGGCTCTGACGAGCGGCGGTGGAGACGAGGGGAATCGAACCCCTAACCCCTGCCTTGCAAAGGCAGTGCTCTGCCAATTGAGCTACGTCCCCTGGAGTCGTGCGTGGCGCAAGGTGCGGACTAGCGAAGGTCGGCGGCCTCGTTCGTCGCCTCGGTCCACAGGTCCTGCTCCTGCTTGTCGCTCTGGACCTTCTTCCACGCGAAGAAGCCAGCCGCCCCTGCCAGCCCGAGCAGAACAATCTTCTTCACGGTCGTCCCTCTCATCGAGTCCTTGGGGGCCAGCATAGTCGGCGGGTCGGGACCTCCGGCGTGCCGCGGCCAGCGCGGTGATGCGGGGTGGGCCTAGGAGGACTTGAACCTCCGGCCTCTTCCTTATCAGGGAAGCGCTCTAACCGTCTGAGCTATAGGCCCCGTGCGCCGCAGCGCGAACGACAGGTTACCTGACCTGCGACGACCCACCCAACCAGGTCAGTCGGACTCGGTCAGGGTGATGTCGATCCCTCCCACCAGGCCGGTGGTGAGGTTGAACAGGAACGACCCGAGGGTCGCCAGCGCCGTGATGAGCACGACATCGATCAGCGCGATCACGGTGGAGTAGCGCACCACGACCTGCATCGAGATGACGTCTTCGATCCGGAAGCCGGTGTCGTTGCCGGCCACGCTGCCGATCGTCTTGCTCAGTGCGTCGAACGTGCCCGTGGCGGCCAGCACGCCGTAGAGCAGCGTGACCGCGACCACGGTGACCACGCCGAGCCCGATCGACAGGACGAACGACAGCTTCATCACCGACCACGGGTCGACCTTGGTGATCGCGACGCGGGCCCGGCGCACCGAGGCGACGGGCTTGTTGGTTGGCGCGACCACGGTGCCCCGATCGGTGGTCGGGCCGGCCGTCACGAGCTCGCCTCGGGCTCGACCGCCGGCGCATCTGCAGGCGTCACCTCGACCTCGACCGACTCGCCGGAGTAGTCCGTGTCCTCGCTGTCGTCGTCGTCATCGCTCTCAGCGTTGTGCGCCACAGCCACGACGGTGTCACCCTCGCCGAGGTTCATCAAGCGCACGCCCATGGTGTCGCGCGACGTCAGCCGCAGCGAGTCGGTGTTGATCGGGGTCCGGATCACCCCACCGGCCGCCGTTATCGCCATCACCTCGTCCCCCTCGTTGACGACCATCGCGCCCACGAGCGACCCGCGTTCCTCGACGATGCGCATCGCGATGACGCCCAGGCCGCCGCGGCCCTTGGGCGTCCAGGCCTCGAGCGGGGTGCGCTTGGCGTAGCCGCCGTCGGTGACGGTCAGCAGCGCCGACCCTCCGTCGCGGACGACGTCCATCGCGAGCAGCTCGTCGTCGCCGCGGAACCGCATCCCGATCACGCCGGAGGTGGCCCGGCCCATCGGGCGCAGGCTGTCGTTGTCGGCGGTGAAGCGCACCGACTGGCCGCGACGGCTCACCAGCAACAGGTCGTCGGCGTGCCCGACCAGCCGCGCGGCGATGAGCTCGTCGTCGTCACGCAGGTTGATCGCGATGACCCCGCCGCTGCGGTTGGAGTCGTAGTCGAGCAGCCGGGTCTTCTTCACCAAGCCGTGCTTGGTCGCCAGCACCAGGTTGGGCGCGACGGAGTAGTCGCGCAGGTCGAGCACCTCGGCGATCCGCTCGTCGGGCTGGAACGCGAGCAGGTTCGCGACATGCTGGCCCTTGGCGTCGCGCCCGAGCTCGGGCAGCTCGTACGCCTTCGCACGGTAGACCCGGCCCATGTTCGTGAAGAACAGGATCCAGTCGTGCGTCGTCGTGACGAAGAACTGCTCGACCAGGTCGTCCTCACGAAGCTGGGCCCCGCGAACGCCCTTGCCGCCGCGCCGCTGCAGGCGGTACAGGTCGGCCTTGGTGCGCTTGGCATAGCCGCCGCGCGTGATCGTCACGACGACGTCTTCCTCGGCGATGAGGTCCTCCATGGACATCTCGCCCTCGGCCCCGATGATCCGGGTGCGCCGCTCGTCGCCGTACTTCTCGACGAGGGTGGTGAGCTCCTCCGCGACGATGGAACGCTGCCGCTCGTCGCTGGCCAGGATCGCGCTGAGCTCGGCGATCTCGGCCTCGATCTCGGCCAGGGTGTCAATGATCCGTTGCCGTTCGAGGGCCGCCAGCCGGCGCAGCTGCATGTCGAGGATCGCGTTGGCCTGCAGCTCGTCGATGTCGAGCAGGGAGATCAGCCCGCCGCGGGCCTCGTCGGCGGACGGCGAGCTGCGGATGAGCGCGATCACCGCGTCGAGCTGGTCGAGCGCTTTCGCCAGCCCGCGCAGGATGTGGGCGCGCTCCTCGGCCTTGCGCAGGCGGTACGCGGTGCGCCGCCGGATGACCTCGACCTGGTGGACGACGTACGCGCGGACGAACTCGTCGAGCCGCAACGTGCGCGGCACCCCGTCGACCAGGGCCAGCATGTTGCAGCCGAACGTGTCCTGCAGCTGTGTGTGCTTGTAGAGGTTGTTCAGCACGACCTTGGCGACGGCGTCGCGCTTGAGCACGATGACGAGCCGCTGGCCCTTGCGCTCGTTGCCCTCGTCCCGGACGTCGGCGATGCCGCCGATCTTGCCGTCCTTGACGAGGTCGGCGATCTTGAGCGCGAGGTTGTCGGGGTTGACCTGGAAGGGCAGCTCGGTGATCACCAGGCAGGCGCGGTTGTTGATCTCCTCGACCTCCACCACGGCGCGCATGGTGATCGAGCCGCGCCCGGTGCGGTAGGCCTCGTCGATGCCGCGACGGCCGACGATCAGGCCGCGGGTCGGGAAGTCGGGGCCCTTGATCCGCTCGAGCAGCGCATCGAGCAGCTCCTCAGACGAAGCAGCAGGGTTCTCGAGGTACCACAGGACGCCCGACGCCACCTCGCGCAGGTTGTGCGGCGGGATGCTGGTGGCCATGCCGACGGCGATCCCGGACGAACCGTTGACGAGGAGGTTGGGGAACCGGCTCGGCAGGACGTTCGGCTCCTGCGCGCGGCCGTCGTAGTTGGGCGAGAAGTCGACGGTGTCCTCGTCGATGTCGCGCATCATCTCCATGGCCAGCGGGTCGAGCCGGCACTCGGTGTAGCGCATGGCCGCGGCCGGGTCGTTGCCCGGCGAGCCAAAGTTTCCGTTGCCGTCGATCAGCGGGTAGCGCAGCGACCACGGCTGGGCCAGCCGGACGAGGGCGTCGTAGATCGAGGAGTCGCCGTGCGGGTGGTAGTCGCCCATGACCGCCCCGACGACGCGGGCGCACTTGGAGTACCCACGGTCCGGGCGGTAGCCGCCGTCGTACATCGCGTAGAGCACTCGGCGGTGCACCGGTTTGAGGCCGTCGCGGACGTCCGGCAAGGCCCGGCCGACGATGACGCTCATCGCGTAGTCGAGGTAGGAGCGCTGCATCTCGACCTGGATGTCGACCAGCTCGACACGGTCGGTGATGACCTCGGGAACGGTCTCGTCGGGAGCCGGGGGGGTGGTCTCGTCGGGCACTGCCTTGGTCCTTCCGTCGAACGGCTTACCGCGGGGGTGGGGTACGGGGTGAGCCGCCGGCTAGATGTCGAGGAACCTGACGTCCTTCGCGTTGCGCTGGATGAACGAACGCCGCTGCTCGACGTCCTCGCCCATCAGGATCGAGAACAGGCTGTCGGCTGCGGCCGCGTCGTCGAGGGTGACCTGCATGAGCACCCGGGCATCGGGGTCCATCGTGGTCTCCCACAGCTCCTTGGCCGGCATCTCGCCGAGGCCCTTGAACCGCTGGATGCCGTCTTCCTTCGGCAGCCGCTTGCCGCTGTCGACACCGAGCTGGATCAGGCCGTCGCGCTCGCGGTCCGAGTAGGCGTACTGCACCGGCTCCTTGCCGGGCCACTTGATCTTGTAGAGCGGCGGCTGGGCGAGGTAGACGTTGCCAGCCTCGACGAGCGGACGCATGAACCGGAAAAGGAACGTGAGCAGCAGCGTGCGGATGTGCTGGCCGTCGACGTCGGCGTCGGCCATCAGGATGATCTTGTGATACCGCAGCCGGGCCAGGTCGAACTCGTCGTGGATGCCGGTGCCCAGCGCCGAGATCAACGCCTGCACCTCGTTGTTCTGCAGCACCTTGTCGATGCGGGCCTTCTCGACGTTCAAGATCTTGCCCCGGATCGGCAGGATGGCCTGGAAGCGGGAGTCGCGCCCGCCCTTGGCCGAGCCGCCGGCGGAGTCGCCCTCGACGATGTAGAGCTCGCACTTGACCGGATCGGTCCACTGGCAGTCGGCAAGCTTGCCGGGAAGCCCGCCCGACTCGAGCAGACCCTTGCGGCCGCGGGCCAGGTCGCGGGCCTTGCGGGCAGCGGTGCGGGCGCTCGCGGCGGCGACCGCCTTGCGCGCGATCTCCTTGCCCTCGGTGGGATTCTGCTCGAACCACGCGCCGAGCTGGTCGTTGCAGACCTTCTGCACAAAGGCCTTGGCCTCGGTGTTGCCGAGCTTGGTCTTGGTCTGACCCTCGAACTGCGGCTCGCCCAGCTTGATCGAGACGATCGCGGTCAGCCCCTCGCGGCAGTCCTCGCCGGTGAGGTTGGGCTCCTTCTCCTTGAGCACCCCCCACTCGCGGGAGAACTTGTTGACCAGCGTCGTCAGCGCCGACCGGAAGCCCTCCTCGTGGGTCCCGCCCTCGTGCGTGTTGATCGTGTTCGCGAAGGTGTAGACCGACTCGGAGAAGCCGGAGTTCCACTGCATCGCGACCTCGAGCGACAGCCGGGCCACGGTGTCCTCGGAGTCGAACGCGATGATGTTCTTGTGCGCCGGGCCCTTGGCGTTGTTGAGGTGCCGGACGAAGTCGGTGATGCCGTCCTGGTACTGGTAGACGACCTCGCGCACGCCGCCGTCGTCGTCGGGGTGCTCCGGCCGCTCGTCGCGCAGCGAGAGGCTGAGCCCCTTGTTGAGGAACGCCATCTCCTGGAAGCGCAGGGACAGGGTGTCGAAGTCGTAGTCGGTCGACTCGAAGATGTCGCCGTCGGCCCAGAACGTGATCTGCGTGCCGGTCTCTTCGGTCGGCTCGCCTTTGACCAGTGGCGCCGTCGGAACGCCGTACGCGTACGACTGGGTGAAGGTCGCGCCGTCGGTCCGGACGACCACGTCGAGATCGCGGGACAGCGCGTTGACCACAGAGATGCCGACCCCGTGCAGACCGCCGGAGACGGAGTAACCACCACCACCGAACTTGCCGCCCGCGTGCAGGACGGTCAGCACGACCTCGAGGGCCGGCCGGTTCTCGCTCGGCATGATGCCGACCGGGATGCCTCGGCCGTTGTCGGCGACCCGCACCCCGCCATCGGCCTGGAGCACCACCGAGATGGTGTCGCAGTAGCCGGCCAGGGCCTCATCGACGGAGTTGTCGACCACCTCGTAGACGATGTGGTGGAGCCCGCGCTCGCCCGTCGAGCCGATGTACATGCCTGGACGTTTGCGGACGGCGTCCAGACCCTCAAGCACGGTGATCGACGAGGCGTCATACGACACGGGGTGGAGCTCCTGTCGGCAGGGGTGGAGGGGTCCGGGAGATCTCGTCCATGCTACCCGTCGGCGCGACCAGAAACCCGCCAGGACGGGCAGGGAAAGGGCCCGGACGGCCCGAACGCCCCCCCGGGCGTGTCCCCCCACGTACCCCGGGTCCGATCACGGCTTCTGAGGCCGCGACGCCATCAGCCGTAGGTGTCACGCGGGCCCCGGCCGCGGACGTGCAACGGACCCTTGCGCCAAGACGGCCGGCCCGGGCCCAGCACCATCACCCGGGTCACCGACCCGGCACCGCACTCGTCGTTCAGCCGCTGCACGAGCTGGGCCGCAAGCAGCCGGACCTGGGTGGCCCAGGCCGTCGAGTCGGCCCGTACGGTCAGCACCGTCTCGTCGTAGCTCTCGGGAGCGCAGTGGGCGGCCACGTCGGCGCCCACCACGGAGTCCCACCGGGCCATCACCCCACCGACCGCCGCCTGCGTCTGCCAGCCACGGTCGGCGACCAACCGGTCGACCGCCTGGGCGAGCGGCTGCGGGTCGCGGTCGTCCGGGTGCGCACTGCTGCGCCGCTGGCCTGCGACGTCGCCGCGCCGCAGAGCGGTGCGTTCCGACCGGCGCAGGCCCTTGGCCCGGGCGTCGGCCTTGGCTGCCGCCAGGGCCGCGCGGGCGAGGTCGATCCCGGACGCCGGTTGTGACTCGGGCCGTGGCTCCGGCTGGTCATCCGGCGGCTGGTCATCCGGCACGGTGCACCTCCCCGGCGGTGACGTCCACCCGGGCACCGGACAGTGCCCTGGGCACATCTTGCGCCACAGCGGCGGTCACCAGGACCTGCTCAGCGGGGGCCACGAGCTCGGCCAACCGCTCGCGCCGCGTGACGTCGAGCTCGGCAAACACATCATCCAGGATCAGCACCGGCTCCCCGCCGTCCGCGGTGAGCAGGTCGTACGACGCGAGCCGCAGCGCCAGCGCGAACGACCACGACTCGCCGTGGCTGGCATACCCCCTGGCCGGCAACGGCCCCAGCGACAGCACGAGCTCGTCGCGGTGCGGACCGACGAGCGAGACGCCGCGGTCGAGCTCCTTGGGCCGCGCCGCGAGCAGCGCCGCCTGCAACGCCTCGACCAGGTGGTCGCGGTCGGCGGTCAGGTCGGCGTCCGGGCCAAGGCTCGAGCCGTATGCGAGCGTCACCGGCGCCGAACCCGGCGCCACGGCGGAGTAGGACCGGGCGACCAGCGGTTCGAGCGACCGCACCAGGTCGAGCCGGGCAGCGAGCAGCTCGGCGCCCGTCGTGGCCAGGTGGGTGTCCCACACGTCGAGGGTCGGCAGCTCGGCCGACGCCGTCCGGCCCCGCACCGACGCACCAGCCGACTTCAGCAAGGCGTTGCGTTGCTTCAGGACCCGGTCGTAGTCGGCGCGCACACCGGCGAGCCGCGGAGCTCGAGCGACGAGCAGCTCGTCGAGGAACCGGCGCCGGTCGGCCGGGTCGCCTTTGACCAGCGCGAGGTCCTCGGGCGCGAACAGCACGGTGCGCAGCAGGCCGAGCACCTCGCGGGCCCGCGACACCGGCGACCGGTTGATCCGGGCCCGGTTCGCCCGCCCCGCGGTGATCTCCAGCTCGACCAGGGTCGGCCGGTCGTCGCGGACCACGCTCACGCGGACCACGGCGCGCTCAGCCCCGAACCGCACCAGCGGGGCGTCGCTCGCGACCCGATGGCTGCCCAACGTCGCGACGTACCCGATCGCCTCGACCAGGTTGGTCTTGCCCTGTCCGTTGGGTCCGATCAGGCAGGTCACCCCAGGCTCGAGGGGGAGCTCGACCGTCGGGTACGACCGGAAGTCAGCCAGCGACAGGTGCGCGACGAACACCTGGATCAGCCAGACAGGCGGACCGGCATCAGCAGGTAGCGGTAGGCGCCGCCGACCCCGCCGTCACCGGCCGCAGCGCCCTCGGCGGCACCACCGGTGAGGACCGCCGGCTTGGTCGACGTGGTGAACGACAACCTGCTCACCGACGAGTCGACCGCCCCAAGACCGTCGAGCAGGAACTGCGGGTTGAACGCGATCGTGATCGGGTCGCCGTCGAGAGCACAGGCCAGCGCCTCGGACGCCTGCGCCTCGTCGCCGCTACCGGCGTCGAGCTGGAGCTCGCCGGCCGTGAAGGACAACCGCACGGGGGTGTTGCGCTCGGCCACCAGCGCCACCCGCTTGACCGCCTCGACGAGCGCCGCCGTCTCGACGTCGGCCGTGGTCAGCGCCTCAGCCGGAAGCAGCGCGCGGTACTTCGGGAACTCGCCCTCGAGCAGCCGGGTCGTGGTGCGGCGGCCGGAGCCCTCGAAACCCATGAGACCTTCACCGCTGACGCTGTTGGCCAGGGCGATCGCCACGGAGTCGGCGGACGCAAGCGCCTTGGCGGTCTCCGCGAGCGTGCGAGCCGGCACCAGCGCAACCGCATCGAGACCGGCCTGCTCCGGGCGCCAGGAGAACTCACGTACGGCCAGGCGGTAGCGGTCGGTGGCGGCCAGGGTGACGGTGTCGCCGTCGATCTCGACCCGGATCCCGGTGAGCACGGGCAGCGTGTCGTCGCGGCCGGCGGCGATCGCGACCTGCTGGACGGCGGCAGCGAACAGGCTGCTCGACAGCGTGCCGGTGACGTTGGGCATCTCGGGCAGCGTGGGGTACTCGTCGACGGGCAGGGTCAGCAGGGTGAAGCGCGCGCTGCCGCAGACCAGGACCACCTTGGGTCCGTCGGTCGTGATCTCGACCGGGCGCCCCGGCAGGCTGCGCGAGATGTCAGCCAGCAGCCGACCGTTGACGAGCGCGCGACCGGGTTCGAGGACGTCGGCCTGAGCCGTCACTCGGGCCGAGACCTCGTAGTCGAACCCGGACAGCGTGACGCCGTCGGCACCGGCCTCGAGCAGGAGTCCGGCGAGCACCGGCACAGGAGGACGCGCCGGCAGGCTCCGCGCCGTCCAGGCCACGGCTTCTGCAAGTACGTCACGCTCGACCCGGAACCGCACGGATCCTCCTCGATCTAGGTATGCATGGTTGAGCTCAGCGCGAGATGAACTCAGCGAACTGTAGGCCAGATCCAGGTCCACAGGGATCGGGGCACTTGATCTGGTGGTTCAGCACTCTCCTAGTAGGTCTGTTCATCGTCTTCATAGGCATGGTGGAAACTGGGGATAACCACTGTTTCGGCCGATCAGCGCGGTCTCTCCGTCCACAGCGCCTGTGGACGGACGGTGGACGATGGAGGATTGCCGGTGGACGGTGCCGGGCCTTCCCTCCAGTGGCGCCAGCTTTCCCCCACCGAGTCCCCACATCGTCCACAGATCCACAGGCTTGTCCACAGTGTGTGCACGTAGCGTGATGCGTGCCCGGCGTGGCGCACACGGGCGGTCAACTACGGGTCTGCGACTTGATCCGGTTGGTCAGCTCGGTGACCTGGTTGTAGACGCTGCGGCGCTCGGCCATCAGCTGGCGGATCTTGCGGTCCGCGTGCATCACCGTCGTGTGGTCGCGCCCGCCGAACTGCTGACCGATCTTCGGCAACGAAAGGTCGGTCAGCTCACGGCACAGGTACATCGCGATCTGCCGGGCCGTCACCAGGACCCGGGAGCGCGAGGCTCCGCACAGGTCCTCCATCGACAGCCCGAAGTACGCAGCGGTCTGGGCCATGATCGTGGCCGAGGTGATCTCGGGGCCGGTCGAGTCCGTGATCAGGTCCTTGAGCACGACCTCGGCCAATGCGAAGTCGACCGGCTGCCGGTTCAGGCTCGCGAACGCCGTGACCCGGATCAACGCACCTTCGAGCTCTCGGATGTTCGTCGAGATCTTGCTGGCGATGTACTCCAGGACCTCGGGCGGCGCCGAGAGTCGTTCCTGCGCGGCCTTCTTGCGCAAGATGGCGATGCGGGTCTCGAGGTCGGGCGGCTGGACGTCGGTGATGAGTCCCCACTCGAACCGCGAACGCATGCGCTCCTCGAACTCCGGTAGCAGCTTCGGCGGCTTGTCCGAAGTGATCACGATCTGCTTGTTCGCGTTGTGCAGGGTGTTGAACGTGTGGAAGAACTCCTCCTGCGTCTGCACCTTGCCCTGCAAGAACTGGATGTCGTCGACCAGCAGCACGTCGACCTCGCGGTAGCGGCGCTGGAAGGTCGCGGCCTTGTCGTCGCGGATCGAGTTGATGAACTCGTTCGTGAACTCCTCCGAGCTCACGTAGCGAACCCGGGCGCCGCTGTAGAGGTTCCGGGCGTAGTCGCCGATGGCATGCAGCAGGTGGGTCTTGCCGAGGCCAGACTCCCCGTAGACGAACAAGGGGTTGTACGCCTTGGCGGGTGCCTCAGCAACTGCGACCGCGGCGGCGTGGGCGAACCGGTTGCTGGACCCGATGACGAACGTGTCGAAGGTGTACTTCGGGTTCAGCCGGCTGGGCTCGGCGTCGCGCCGGCCACGTGGCTGACCGGAGCCCGGCCGGTACGGCGTCGGCTCGAACGGGTCGGGCGCGCGCGGGTCCCGGCCGCCGACCGGCCCGGGCCCGGCAGCGGATGCGGCGTCGAGGTCGGCGGCGAACGTGCCGTCGGCGACGTCGTCGGTCAGCTCGTCCAGCGGGCTGTGCTCCCCCGCGGCACCCGGGTCGACGGTCACCGCGATCTGGACGTCACTGCCGAGCTCTGCGGCCAAGGCCTCGGTCAGGACCGTTCGCAGGCGGTTCTCGATCACGTCCCGGGCGAAGTCGTTGGGCGCAGCGATCAGGACCGTGTCACCGACGAGGGCCATCGGGCGGGTCAGCCGCAGGAAGGCCCGGTGCTGGGGTGAGAGCGTGCCGTCGGCCAACCCGGCCAGGGTACGACCCCACACGACAGCCAGCTCATCGGCGGCCACGTCGTCGGTCAGATCCGGCACTGGTCGGTTCTCCTCGGTGTGCGTGTGGCGGGTCATCGGAATGACTCGTCCACATGGTCATCCACAGGCTGTGTACGGCGCCGGCGGGAGACCGTACAAGGCCGAGGACCCATGCTTCAAGCCGCGGTCCAGGTTCCGGCGGCGTGTCGCACCGTACACCCGTGGCGCGCGCATGGATCCTGGTCTGTTCACACTGCTTCCACAGACGGCAGTCAGCCGCTCGACCCCGGTTTGACCGGCCGCCAGGCCCGCCCGTACCGTGGAGGAGCCGAAGTCTCGGTTGTCTGTCGCGTGCCCGCGCCCCGCTGCGTGGGCGTACCACTGTCCCCAGGAGCTTCCCCGTGAGCAAGCGCACCTTCCAGCCGAACAACCGTCGTCGGGCCAAGACCCACGGTTTCCGGCTCCGGATGCGGACCCGCGCGGGCCGCGCCATCCTGTCGAACCGTCGCGGCAAGGGCCGGACCGAGCTCTCGGCCTAGGTCTCAGCAGCCTCGGGCTCGTGCTGGCCAGCCGGAACCGGATCCGACGGGGCGACGACTTCACGGTCGCCGTCCGCCGGGGCCGAAGGGCTGGGCGTCCACATCTGGTCCTGCACCTGGCCGTCGTGGAGGGCTCGCTCGAGGCCCCCCGCGCCGGCTTCGTCGTCAGCAAGGCCGTAGGAGGAGCAGTCGTGCGCAACACCGTGACCCGCCGCCTGCGTCCGATCGTCCGCGAGCGTCTCGGCCGGCTGCCCGCCGGGTCCCTCCTGGTCGTACGCGCGCTCCCGGCCAGCGCCGGAGCCAGCAGCGCCGCGCTCAGCGCCGACGTCGACTCTGCGCTCGACCGGGTCCTGCGATGAGCACCGCTGCCGTCCGCGCCCGCGCGCGGGACATCACCCGCACGGTCGTCCGGTTCCCGTTCGTCGCGGCGATCCGCGCGTACCAGCTGGTGATCTCGCCGTGGACGATGTCGTCGTGCCGCTTCTACCCGTCGTGCTCGCAGTACGCCCTCGAGGCGGTGCAGTCCCACGGGGTGGTCCGAGGTGGCTGGCTGGCCGTCCGGCGGCTCGGCCGCTGCCACCCCTGGACGGCTGGTGGGGTCGACCACGTGCCGCCGGCGAAGACCCCCGTACCTCGTGAAACCCGTGCTAGGAGCCTGACGTGAGCGGCTTGGCCGACCTGTTCAACACCGTGATGGCCCCGATCTACTACGGGGTCTCCTGGGTGCTGCTGATGTTCCACAACCTGTTCAGCACCTTCCTCGACCCGGCCAGCGGTGTGGCGTGGGCGCTGTCGATCGTCATGCTCGTGGTGGTCATCCGGATCGCCCTGATCCCGTTGTTCGTCAAGCAGATCAAGGCGACCCGCGGACTCCAGACCCTGCAGCCGCAGATGAAGGAGATCCAGACCAAGTACAAGAACGACCGGCAGAAGCAGTCCGAAGAGATGATGAAGCTCTACAAGGAGACGGGCACCAACCCGCTCTCGAGCTGCCTGCCCATCCTCGTGCAGTCGCCCTTCTTCTTCGGCCTCTTCCACGTGCTGCAAGGGGTCGCCAAGGGCACGCCGGTCGGCGTCCTCACCCTCGAGGAGGTCCAGCAGGGCAAGGCGGCCACGCTCTTCGGTGCCCCGATCTCCGACACGTTCGTCAGCGCCACCACGGTCACGACCAAGATCGTCGCGGCGGTCCTGATCATCTTGATGACCGCCACGACGTTCACCACGCAGCGCCAGCTCATGGTCAAGAACCAGCCGCTCGGTCAGGCGAACCCGATGGCTCAGCAGCAGAAGATCCTGCTGTACGTCATGCCCGGGATGTTCGCCGTGTTCGGCATCAACTTCCCGATCGGCGTACTCATCTACTGGCTCACCACGAACGTGTGGACGATGGGGCAGCAGCTGTACGTGATCCGGCGGAACCCGACGCCCGGCAGCGAAGCCGAGAAGGCTCTGCTCCAGCGCCAGGCCGAGAAGGCCGCGGCTCGTGGTGAAAGCCCGGCGACAACGGCGACCGCGATCGCCACTACGGTGGACGAAGAGCCCAAAGTGGTCCGTAACCAGCCAAAACGCCAGCCGCGGGCCAAGCGCACCCCGCCGCAGCCGAAGCCGGGTCCCAGCAACCCCGCCCCGCCCTCGGGGATGGGCGAAGGTGAGCCCAAGGCTCCCCCGGCCTGACCGTTCCGCCCCCGACTGTCCCCCTTGCTGAGCTGAACCTGACCCCGGAGTGACCCTGTGTCCGAGACC
Source organism: Actinomycetes bacterium (assembly GCA_038210415.1). GTDB lineage: Bacteria > Actinomycetota > Actinomycetes > Prado026 > Prado026 > JBBQWS01. The sequence continues at coordinate 42,597 of JBBQWS010000011.1, read as the reverse complement.
CCTGACACCCTGCCTGTCGACTCGAGCACCGACGAGCTCGAGCCGGCCGCGGTCGTGCCCGACGCCAGCGCGAATGCTGATGCGGACGCGGACTTGACCGACGGTGTGGTGACCGACGCTGACGGGACCGACGCCGAGGCGACGGATTCCGACGCGCCCGCACCGCGATCCAGCCGGCTGGTGGCCGAGGGCGACATCGCCGCCGACTACCTCGAGGGGCTTCTCGACATCGCCGACCTGGACGGTGACATCGACATGGACGTCGAGGCCGACCGGGCGCTCGTGTCGATCGTAGGCGGCGACCTTCGTCACCTGGTGGGGCGCAACGGCGAGGTGCTCGATGCGCTGCAGGAGCTCACCCGGTTGGCCGTGCTTCGCGAGACCGGTGACCGTAGCCGGCTGATGCTCGACGTCGACGGCTTCCGGGCGCAGCGTCGGGTCGAGCTCACCGCCACCGGAGCCGAGGCGGCAACCAAGGCGACCGAGTCGGGCGAATCCGTGTCGCTGCCGCCGATGACCCCGTTCGAGCGCAAGATCGTGCACGACGCCGTCGCCGCCGCAGGGCTGGTCAGTGAGTCAGAAGGCGTCGAGCCCCTGCGATACGTGGTCGTCCGGCCCGCGTGACGGCCGGGTCCCAGTCCGAGCCGGCGGCTGGTTCGGTTTCACGTGAAACCGAACCGCTCGGTCCGGCACCCTACGCCGCACGCGCGCTGTTCGGGGCCCGGTTGCCACAGGTCCAGGCGTACGTCGACCTGCTGGCGGCCGCAGGTGTCGAGCGCGGTCTGATCGGGCCGCGTGAAGTTTCCCGACTGTGGGACCGGCACATCTTGAACTGCGCTGTCGTGGCTGAACTGATCCCGGCCGGGGTGTCTGTGGATGATGTCGGCAGCGGCGCCGGCTTGCCGGGCATCGTGCTGGCGTTGATCCGCCCGGACCTTCGCATCGCGCTGGTGGAGCCGCTGCTTCGGCGCACGACGTTCTTGGACGAAGTAATCAGGCAACTCGGGCTGACCTCGGTGACCGTGGTGCGGGCTCGGGCGGAGGTCCGGGGCAGCTCCGGGCCGACCGCCGATGTCGTGATCGCGCGGGCGGTGGCCCCGTTGCCGAAGCTGGCCGGCTGGTGTCTTCCGCTCGTGCGGCCGGGCGGTACCTTGCTGGCCATGAAGGGGGAGTCCGCGGCTGCCGAAGTGGCCGCCTACCGCGAGAGCTCCCCGGCGGGGGTAGCCGCGATCGATCTCCTGACGGTGGGGGCCGGGGTCGTCGATCCACCCACCGCGGTGGTCCGCGTCGAGCGGAGCTCCGATCGGATTCCGAAGCGGAAGGGTCGCCGGTGAACGAGCCCGTTTCACGTGAAACCACCGCGCTGGGCGAAGCAGCCACCGACGACACCCCGATCGCCCGGGCGGCTGCCACAGCAGCAGCGGTACGGTCCGGGCGCGCCGGCGACCTGCCGCGCCCGGACCGAACCCGAGTGATGACCGTGGCCAACCAGAAGGGCGGCGTCGGCAAGACGACGTCGACGGTGAACATGGCGGCCGCCCTGGCGATGCACGGGCTGCGCGTCCTCGTGCTCGACCTGGATCCCCAGGGGAACGCGTCGACCGCGCTCGGCGTGCCGCACCAGGCGGGCACACCCAGCGTCTACGAGGTGCTCGTCGACAGCGTCCCGCTCGCGGACGTGGTGCAGTCGGTCGATGGCATCTCCGGCCTGTTCTGCGCGCCCGCGACGATCGACCTCGCCGGTGCTGAGATCGAGCTCGTGTCGATGGTGGCCCGGGAGTCCCGGCTGCAGCGTGCCCTCGCCGCGTACCAGCCCGGGGGACACCGCCTCGACTACGTACTCATCGACTGTCCGCCATCGCTGGGGCTTCTCACCGTCAACGCGATGGTGGCGGCCCAGGAGGTGTTCATCCCGATCCAGTGCGAGTACTACGCGCTGGAAGGGCTTGGACAGCTCGTGCGTAACGTCGAGCTGGTGCAGGCCCACCTGAACCCGGCGCTGCACATCTCGACGATCCTGCTCACGATGTATGACGCACGCACGCGCCTGGCCGCACAGGTGGCGGACGAGGTCCGCACGCACTTCACCGACCGGGTGCTGAAGACGCTGATTCCCCGCTCGGTCCGGATCAGTGAGGCGCCCAGCTACGGTCAGACGGTCATGACGTACGACCCGGGGTCCAGCGGCGCACTGTCGTACCTCGAGGCGGCGCGTGAGCTGGCCGCCCGCGGGGTGGCGCCAGCCGACCCGATCGACCCGGACGACGAGGAGCAGCGGTGAACGTGCGCAAGGGCGGCCTCGGTCGCGGGCTGGGTGCCCTCATCCCGGCTGCACCGGTGCCCCCGCCGGACCCGGACGCGGTCCGTGCGCCGACCGCGCAGTCCGATCCCGGAGCCCAGTCCGGTGCCGCCCCCGCCACGGTGGCCGGCGCCCACTTCGCCGAGCTGCCGATCGACACCATCACGCCGAACCCGAAGCAGCCACGGTCGGTGTTCGACGAGGAGGCTCTCGCGGAGCTCGTGCACTCGATCACCGAGATCGGGCTGCTGCAGCCGGTCGTCGTGCGCCCGCTGGGCGGTGACCGGTACGAGCTCGTGATGGGCGAACGGCGACTGCGGGCCAGCAAGGTCGCCGGCCTCACGACGATCCCGGCGATCGTGCGTGACACCGCTGACGACGACCTGCTGCGGGACGCGCTGCTGGAGAACCTGCACCGGAGCCAGCTGAACCCACTGGAGGAGGCTGCGGCCTACGACCAGCTGCTGAAGGACTTCGGCTGCACGCACGAGGAGCTCGCCCGCCGGATCGGCCGGTCGAGGCCGCAGATCTCCAACACCATCCGGCTGCTCCGGCTGCCACCAGCAGTCCAGCGCCGGGTGGCGGCCGGGGTGCTCTCCGCCGGGCACGCGCGTGCCCTGCTGGGGCTCATGGACCCCGATGCCCAGGAACGGCTCGCGCACCGGATCGTCGCCGAGGGGCTGTCCGTGCGTTCGGTCGAGGAGATCGTGACGCTGGGCGATACCGAGATATCAGACCAACAGCCGCGTAACCGCTCGAAGCGGCCGAACGCTCCCGCGCTGGCCGAGCTGGCGGCCCGGCTTTCGGACCGGTACGAGACCCGGGTCCGGGTCGACCTGGGCCGCACCCGCGGCAAGGTGACGATCGACTTCGCCTCGCTCGACGACCTCCAGCGCATCGTCAGCCTGCTGGCGCCCGGCGACGACGTCAGCCGGTAGCCGACGGGGTCCGCCGCACTCGCTCGACCAGGGCCTTCCACAGGGTGCCCAGGTCCAGGCCCGCGGCGGCGACCGACTGCGGGAAGAGCGACGTCTCGGTCATGCCGGGAGCGACGTTGACCTCGAGGAACCACGGCCGGCCGTCGACGTCGACGATCAGGTCGGTGCGGGACAGGTGGCTGAGCCCGAGGGCCTGGTGCGCGGTGAGCGCCGCGTCGGCACACGCGACGATCGCCTCGGCCGGCAGCCTGGCCGGCGCGAAGAACTCCGTGGCCCCCGCGGTGTAGCGCGCGGAATAGTCGTAGAAGCCCCCGTCGGGCACGATCTCGACGCCGGGCAGCACCATCAGACCGCCGTCGGTCTCGACGACCGACACCGCGACCTCGGTGCCGGTGACGAACCGCTCGACGACCGCGGTGTCACCGTACGAGAAGCAGCTCACCATCACCGGTGGCAGCTCGGCAGCCGTTCGGACGACTGCCGCACCCAGCGACGACCCTCCCCGGGCCGGTTTCACCATCAACGGGAGACCGAGGGTGTCGAGCAGCGCGGTCATGACGGCTGCGGCGCCGAGCTCACGGAACGTCGTCTGCGGCAGGGCCACCGACAATGGGGTGGCCAGACCAGCCGCAGCCGCCACAGTAGAAGCAGCAGGCTTATCGAATGCGACTCGGCAGGCCGCTGGCCGCGATCCGACGTACGGCAGTCCGAGCAGGCCCAGCACGTCGCGCAGGGCGCCGTCCTCACCGCTCGCGCCGTGCAGCAGCGGGACGACCACGGCCGGCGGGTCGGCAGCCAGGGCCGGCAGGAGGGCGCCGTCGACATCGAGCAGCGCGACCTCGACACCGACCCCGCGCAGCGCATCGGCGACCCGACGCCCGGACCGGAGCGACACATCGCGTTCGTGCGAGAGCCCGCCGGCGAGCACGACCACCCGCTCGGAGCCGGTCATGCGGTGGCCGGTCCGGGTACGTCGGACGGGGTGCCGGTGTCTCCCGCGGTGGCGGCCGGTCCGAACGTTGCCAGCACGTCGAGCTCCTCTTCGATGACGGCGGCGAGCCTGCGGACGCCTTCGCGGATGCGATCGGGCTCGGGATAGCAGTACGACAGTCGCAACGACCGCCGGCCGAGGATCTTGGCACTGCCCGCGTAGAACGCGGTGCCGGGGACGTAGGCGACCCGTTCGGTCACCGCACGCGGGAGCATCGCGGTGGCGTCGACGCCTTCGGGCAGGGTCACCCACGAGTAGAAGCCGCCGCCGGGCACCGTCCAGGTGGTGCCGTCGGGGAACTGGGCCGACATCGCGTCGAGCAGCGCATCACGTCGCTCGCGATAGACCTCACGGAAGACCTTGACCTGGTCCCACCACGGCTGGGTCGCGAGGTAGCCGCTCACGGCGAGCTGCGCGAACGACGACGGGCACAGCACCGAGGCCTCCGCTGCCAGGACGAGCTTCTCGCGGACGCCGTGCGGGGCGACGACCCAGCCGACTCGGAGCCCGGGCGCGAAGGTCTTGGAGAACGAGCCCAGATAGAGCACGCCTTCGTGGTCGTCCGCGCGCAGGGCGCGGGGGACGACCCCGTCGAAGCCGAGCAGCCCGTAGGGGTCGTCCTCGAGCACCGGGACACCGAATTCCTGGCACAGGGCAAGGATTTCGGTGCGCCGGGTCTGGCCCTGGGTGACGCCGGCCGGGTTGTGGAACGAGGGGACGGTGTAGAGGAACTTGGGCCGTCGACCGGCTGCGGCGAGTGCGGCGAACCGCTCGCGCAGCGCCTCGGGCACCAGACCCTCGGCGTCCATCACGACGTGCTCGACAGCCACCTCGTATGCCGCGAACAGCGACAGCGCGCCGACGTACGACGGAGCCTCGGCGACCACGACGTCGCCGGGATCGCACAGGATGCGGGTGACCAGGTCGAGCGCCTGCTGCGAGCCGACGGTGACGACGACGTCGTCGGGGTGCGCCTGCACGCCCACCGGCGGCATCAACAGCTCGGCGATCTGCTCGCGCAGCTCGACGTGACCTTGGCCTGAGCCGTACTGCAACGACTCGGCGCCACGCTCGGTGACCAGGGTGGCGAAGCTCTGGCCGATCGAGTCGAGCGCGAGCGCGGACACGAACGGCATGCCGCCGGCCAGCGACACGACCTCCGGCCGGGAGGCCACGGAGAACAGGGCCCGGATCTCGGAGGCGGTCATCGAGCGGGCCCGCGCGGCGTAGGAGGACAAGAACGGGTCGAGCCGAGATCCGCGGACGGGTCCTGGAACGGCGGGGAGTGCGGAGCCGTCCATGTCACCTCCGAGTGGGTCGCCGCCGGCTGGCCGGGGTACTAGCCTGCCGTACGGAGCCGGTGACCGAGTTCACGACCCCCCGGAGGCCTTGGATGAAGCTCGCGCGATGGTTGCTCGTCGCTGTGGTGATGGCGGCGCTGGGCGGGTTCGTCGCCGAGCTGCTGCGGCCTCGGCACCGGCCGCCGGTCGGGCCCGCCGCGGGGTCCGGCTACGTGCCGCCGGCCCCCTCGCTCGACCGCTACGTCGTGCTTCCGCGGGACCGCTAGCCGGGCGACTACTTGGGCACGAGGTCGGGCAGCCGGATCGACCCGGTCGGGGTGTCGTCCTCGAGCGGCAGGTAGAGCCGTTGCACCGCGGCCACCACGGCCTCGGCGACCGCGTCCCGGAAGGCCGCGTCGCCGAGTCGTGCGGCGTCGCCGGCGTGGGTGACGTAGCCCAGCTCGAGGCGTACGGCGGGCATCCGGGTGCGGCGCAGGACGTCCCAGGTCTTCTCGTGCACCCCGCAGTCGAGCAGGTCGGTGCGGGCCGCGACCTCGCGCTGGAGGAGGTCGGCGAAGCGCTGCCCCACCGGTGACTGCCCGCCCGGAAGCCGGTTTCCGTAGAAGTACGTCGCGACCCCATTGGCGGCAGCGCTTGAACCGCAGGCGTCGACGTGGATCGAGATCATCAGGTCGGCCTCGAGCCGGTTGGCGGTGTCCGCGCGTTCGATGTCGCCGGGCGCCGACTCGTCGTCGGCGAGCCGGCCGCGGGTGAGGTAGGCCGTGACACCGGTGGCCGTCAGCCGACCCTCGATACGGGCGGCCAGGTCCTCGGTCAGCCTCGCCTCGGTGAGGCCGTGGGCGGTGTTGCCGAGGTCGGCGCCGCCGTGCCCCGGGTCGACCACCACGACCTTGCCGGCGAGGGTCGGACCTCGGCGGCGAATCCGCTCCGCCTCGCGCAGGGCGGCGGGGGCGCCGCCGGTGACGGTGCGCACCAGCCGGTCGAGGGCCTGGAAGCTGGCGGGTCCGCAGGTGCCGTCAGCGGGGATCCCGACGCCGCGCTGGAACTCGCGCAGGGCCAGCTCGGTCTCGCGGCCGAAGATGCCGTCGGCCCGACCGGCGTCGAAGCCGAGGTCGAGCAGGCGTTGCTGGAGCGCCGCGACGTCGTCGCCGCTGAGGAGGTGGCTGGGGGCGAACCAGAGGACGCGGTCGCCGAGGCGCCACCGTGCGTCGTCTAGCAGGCGCCAGGTCTGGGGCCCGACGATGCCGTCGACGCTGGCCCCACGCTGCTGCTGGAACCCGCGCACCGCCGCGTCGACGCTACGGTCGAACTCGGCGGTGGCGAAGGCGTCGGAGCGCAGCTCGTCGACACCCCCGGGGAGCAGCCCGAGGACAGCCAGCCGGGCCCGGATCTCGGCTACGGCGGGACCCCGGTCACCCAGGCGGTAGAGCGGGTTCGACGAGGGACGGGTCACTGCCTGCACCACCTCCCGGAAAGCCGTCTGGGCATCACTCGGACGAACCGAGATCGTAACCCGGACGACCTCCGGAAGGTGTGGCTGGCCGTCAGGCCAGGAACGGCGCGAGGTCCTTGAGCAGGGCGGCCTTCGGCTTCGCGCCGACGATCTGCTTCACGAGCTCGCCGCCGGAGAAGACGCTCATCGTCGGGATCGAGGTGATGCCGTACGACGCGGCGACCTTGGGGTTCTCGTCGATGTTGAGCTTGACGATGCGGATGCTGTCGGCGTGCTCGCCGGCGATCTCCTCGAGAATCGGACCGACTGCGCGGCACGGGCCGCACCACTCCGCCCAGAAGTCGACCAGGACGGGCTTGTCGCTGGCCAGGACGTCGGCGGCGAACGACGCGTCGGTCACCTTGCTGGTGTTGGTTCCCACGGGGAGTCCTCTCGGGATTGCTGGGCTGGTCGGGTTAGGGGGTTTGGACGGTCAGGCCAACGTGCGGTCAGGCCGACATCGAGACGCCGAGCTGGGCGGAGTCGCCGGTGAGCTGCGCGTCGTCGAGGTCGGCGAGGTAGCGCTCAGCGTCCAGCGCCGCCGCGCAGCCCGTGCCGGCGGCGGTGATGGCCTGCCGGTAGTGGTGGTCGACGAGGTCGCCGCAGGCGAACACCCCGGACAGGTTCGTCCGGGTGCTTGGGTGCGTGACCTGGACGTACCCTTCCTCGTCGCGGTGCACCTGGCCCTCGACGAGCTCGCTGCGCGGGTCATGGCCGATGGCGACGAACAGGCCGGTGGCGGCCAGGTCGCGCTGCTCGCCGGTGCGGGTGTCGCGCAGTCGTAGCCCGGTCATGCGGTCGTCGCCGAGGACGTCGGCGACCTCGCTGTTCCAGGCGAACCGCATCTTCTCGTTGGCGAGCGCCCGATCCTGCATGATCTTGGAAGCGCGCAGCGAGTCGCGGCGGTGGATCAGGGTGACGCTGCGGGCGAACCGGGTCAGGAACGTCGCCTCCTCGAGGGCCGAGTCACCGCCACCGACCACGGCGATGTCCTGCTCCTTGAAGAAGAAGCCGTCGCAGGTGGCGCACCACGAGACACCGCGGCCGGACAGTCGCTTCTCGTTCGGCAGGCCCAGCTCGCGGTACTTCGACCCGGTGGCGAGGATGACCGCGTGGGCGCTGTGGGTCTGGCCGGCGCCGTCGGTGACGACCTTGACCGCACCGGTGAGGTCGACCCCGGTGATGTCGTCGGTGACGAGCTCGGCACCGAACTTCTCGGCCTGCGCCCGGAGGCTGTCCATCAGGTCAGGACCCATCACTCCGTCGGGGAAGCCCGGGAAGTTCTCGACGTCGGTGGTGTTCATCAGAGCGCCACCGGCAGTGACCGAACCCTCGAAGACCAGCGGACGCAGGTTGGCGCGTGCGGCGTAGATCGCCGCGGTGTAGCCGGCCGGCCCGGAGCCGATGATGATGACGTTGCGGACGTCGCTGCTGCTCGCCTTGCTGGTGCCGGTCGACACGGTGGCTCCCTGGTCGGATGGTGTACCCCTGGAACCGATCCTAGGGCGCGCGCATTCCGCGGCTACGGACGCCGGACGTTTGCGAAGTACAAGATCGTGGGTTCGGGCGTCGTGCCGCAGTTGGGGGTCGTGACGTACGTGGTGAGCACCTGGGGGTCGGTGCTCTGTACGACGACCACCACGGCCGGCTTGCCCTCGAACGTGCCGATGTCGACCGTGATCGCACGTTGCGGGAGCACCGGGTTGCCCTGCACGGCCACGATGCACTGCGTCAGCACCTGCGAGTCGTCGGCGAGCCTGGCGGCGAAGGCCGTGCTGGGTGGGGCCGACGGCGCAGCCTGGCTCCCCGAGCTGCGGGCCTTGGTCACGAGGTCCAGCGCCGCCCCCCCGAGGCTGGCCTGGGTGTAGGCGGTGCCGCTGCTCGTCACCACGGGCGGCGCACCGGTCTCGGCTCCAGCGGCTGAGGCGGCTCCTGAAGTGGTTCTGCTCGCCGAGTCGCCGGAGCCGCCGAGGGCCTTCACCGCGAACGCGCCGCCTCCGACGACCAGCACCACGGCCGCCGCGGCTTGCAGCAGCCGAGGTGCGCTGCGTCGCCGACCGGCCAGCGGGACGACGGTGGTGGCGGCGACCACGTCGGGCTCGTCGGCGAGGGCGGCGCGGATCCGGGCGACGACGTCGTCGGGCATGGCGACGGCGGGGACGTCGGCGAGCAGCGACCGGACGAACACGTCGTCGGCGTCGGTCAGCTCCGGGTCGGGCTGATCCGTCATCGTTGCTCACCTCCTCCTGGCTGGCTGCGTCGCTCTGGCTGGCTGGGTCGCTGCAGCTGGTCGGGATCGCCGCCGCCTGGTTCGACGCGGGAACCCGCGTCCGGGTTCCGCAGGTGCTCGAGCAGCGGCAGCAACCGCGCGCGGCCGCGCGAGCACCGGCTCTTGACGGTGCCGACGGCGCAGTCGAGCACGGCCGCCGCGTCCTCGACGGAGTACCCCTGCAGGTCGACCAGTACCAGCGCGGCCCGCTGCTCGACAGGCAGGGTCCGCAGCGCTGCCTCGACCACGAGGGTCAGGTCGCGCTGGGCGATCTCGTCGATCGGCGCAGCCGGGTGCCGGGACTCGTCGTCGGGCAGCGGATCTGCCGGCCGGACCTTCTGCCGCCGCATCAGGTCGAGGCAGGCGTTGACGACGATGCGGTGCAGCCAGGTCGTCACCGCAGCGTCACCGCGGTAGGAGGCAGCGCCGCGGTACGCGGAGATCAGGGCGTTCTGCACCGCGTCGGCGGCGTCCTCGGGATTGCCGATGGTGCGCAGGGCGACCGCCCAGAGCCGGTCGCGGTGCCGGACCACCAGCTCGTCGAACGCCGTGCGGTCGCCAGCGACGTGCGCGGCGAGGAGCTCCCGGTCGTCCCGTGCGGGATCGGGTTCGGGATCACTGCCAGGCATTGCGCCAGCGTACGTGCGGGACGGGCTCTCGCCGGCGCTGCCCCGCCGCACGGTCAGCTGTGGAAGACCTGGATCTCGCTCACGCCACCGCGGTACCCACCGATGTCCGCGGGGAGCCTGGTCAGCCAGATCACGAGGTATCGGGCACGTACGGGCGGGTCCAGTGGCAGCGTCACGAACTCGCCGGCGTTGTCGGCCCGGGCGACGGCGATGGCGTCGTCGGCCTGGGTGGGCAACGACGTCGACGCGAGGATCTCGACCGAGGTGCCGTGCCCGACCAGCCCGAGCCGCACGGCGCCCACCTGGGTGGTCAACCCGAGGTCGACCACGAGGCCGACGCCGGGCTTGAGGCCGCCGCAGTCCGGGCGGGTGTAGAAGAGCGTGGTCCAGGCGGTGCCCGGGTTGCCGTCGAAGGCGAGCGGGACCAGGCTCGGGTTCTCGGTGCCGTTGCCCTTGGGACGAGGGTCGAAGTCGTGCACGGACAGGACCGGCAGCGCCGCCTGCCCCGGCGCCGGTCCGGCTCCGGAGCCGGACCGGCTGGCCGAGGCGGCGGACCCGTTCGCGCCGGGCTTGGCGACACCGGGACCGGGCCCGACCAGCGAGAGCCCGGTCATGACGGCAGCGGCCAGCACCAGCGCGACGACCGCCCCGACGGCGACGGCGCGGCGGCCACCGCCGCGACGAGGCGGGCCGGGCGGGTCGACCAGACCGGGTTCCACCGCGGACGGGTCGGTCAACGCGGGCGACCAGGCGGGCACGGCCTCGAGGGCCGCGACGACGTCGGCAGCGCTGAGCAGTGGGGCACCGCGCCCCGGCAGACCGAGCGCACGGGCGGCGACGTCGTCCAGCGCCGCGGGGACCCCGGCCCGGATCATGCGGGCCCGGACCGGTCGACCGCCCTGCTGGGGTGCTGCGGGCAGTGCGCTGTCGTCAGGGGAACCGGGCCAGCGCGCGGTGAGGCAGGCATAGAGCAGCTCGCCCAGGCCGTACGCGTCGGCGGTCCTGCGCCCCGTGAGGACGGGGGCGATGGCCACGCCGAGCAGGCGTACCCGGCCCTGCTCCGAGCGGATCACCCAACGGGGAGCGAGGGCGCCGTGCTCCAGGCCGTCGCGGGCAGCCGTCGCGAGGGTGCGCGCGAGCTCCAGGGTGAGTCGGCGGCTCTCGGCGTCGACCAGTGGCCCCTCAGCGAGGGCTTCCTCGAGGCCGGTGCTGCCGGCGAGCCACTCGACCACGAGGCAGGTGTCGGCACTGTCGTCGAGGACGTCGAGGACCCGCTGGATCCGGTGGTCGTCGGTCGCGGAGGAGCGGCGTGCGGCCTCGGCGAGCTCGAGCTCTCGAGGGTCGCCGGCCGCGAGCACGAGCACTCCGACCGCGCGGTGCAAGATCGCGTCCTCGCCCCGCCAGTACGACCAGCCGGAGCCCTCGAGGACGCGGTCCTCGAGGGTGTAGCGGCCAGCCAGGGTGCGCACGAGCATCAGACTACGGACCACCGGGCGAGGATTGCAGGAAGGGACGAGTCGCCCCGAAGTACCCATCCAGGTACACCGGCACAATTCGGACGAATGCTCCCGGGTGCGGGGCCTCGAGCATGTACCCCCCGCCGAGGTACAACGCTACGTGGTGGATCGAGGCCGGGTCGGCCCGGTTCGTCGCCCAGAACAGCAGGTCGCCGGGCTGCAGCTCCCCGAGCGTCGGGTGCGGGCCGACGAACCACTGCTCGCGCGAGGTGCGCGGCAGGGCCAGCCCGGCCTGCGCGTACGCCCACCGGGTCAGGCCGGAGCAGTCGAAAGTGTCCGGACCGACCGCCCCCCAGACGTACGGCGAGCCGATCTTGGTGCGGCCGTACGCGAGCGCGGCGGCGATCGTGCCCGGCGTCCCCGCTGGGACGCCCTCGGGCGCGGACGGGTCCGTGCCCAGGGTGACCTTGGCCCGGGCCGCAGCCTGCGCCGCGAGCCTGGCCTCCTCGGCGGCGACCAGCGCCGCGATGGTGCCGTTGGCGGCTGCCAGCTGCGCCTGACGCTCGGCCAGCAACCCCTCGACCTTGGCCTTGGCAAAGGCCAGGTCGGCCTCCAGCGTGGTGCGCCTGGCGGCCAGAGCATCCAGGGCTGCGGTCGCCGAGCCCGCCGCCGCGACGCTCTGCGCGCCCACGGTGATGGCTCGCTGGTCGGCGGCGAGCACCCGGGTGACAGCGCTGTAGCGGCTGAGCGCGTCCCCGAAGTCGGCGCCGTCGAGCACGGTGGCGTACAACCCGATCGGCCCGCCGGCGCGGTAGAGGGCACGCACCCGCGACTCCGCCTCGAGGGCGAGGTCGTCGCCCTGCCGACCGAGATCGCTCTGCCGCTGGGACGCGGTGAGGTATGCCGTCACCACCGTGGCCAGCTGCTCCTGCACGGCGTTGTAGTCCTCGCTCGCGACCTCTGCCTGCACCTGGAGGACGGCGACCTGACCGGCGATCTGCTTCGCCTGGGCCCTCGCGCCCGCGATCGACGGGGTGGCCCCGGCGACGTCCGAGCCGACGGCCAACGAGGTGAGGGCCACACCGAGGACCAGTGCCGCGGCGGTGAGCTGTTGGCGGTGGGTCATCCGGAGCCGGCCGTACGGACCGCCGTGGCGCTCGGGTGGGTGAGGTCGTCGGTGCCCGGGACGAACCGGAGCACGAGCGTCGTGGCCGTGGCCCGGACGGTGAGCGTCACGGCGCCGGTCCTGCCGACGGCGAAGTCCGCGAGTGAGAGCGTGGCTCCGCCGGCCTGCGCGACCGCGGCGGCCGCGGCGTAGGCCGCCTTGCTGTCCGGGCGCGCGTGGTAGACCCGGGCCGCCTCGGCCGCCGCCAGCCCGGCCGTCTCGGTGACCTTGTTGCCGGTGAGAACAACCGAACCTGCGTCAAAGCCGACCACGCCGACGACGGCGAGCCCGACGAGCGCACGCAGCATGAACCCGATCATGAGCAGACCGGCATCGCCGTGCGGCCACCGCACGGCCCCGACGCGTCGACCGGCCATTGGGTAAGCGTCGTCGCGCTGAGGCCGGGTCTTGAGCGTCAGCGGCCGAACTTCGTGGCGACCATGCTGATGACGTCGCTCACCTCGGTGATCCGGATTCTTCGGGCGACCACCAGGAACCCGCCCAGGACGACCGGTGCGACGACGGCGCAGGTGATCAGCGCACCGAGCTTGCCCTCGCCGACGCGCCCAGCCACCCAGTGCAGCACGACCAGCGCTGGGACGGTCGACACGGCCCCGGCGAGGAGGAGGCGCACGAGGGTCCGGACGGTGACGAACGTGTCGAGCCCGCCGAGCCGGCCACGCAGGATCACCCAGAGCACGCCCGCGGTCGCTGTGTACGCGACGGCGTAACCCACAGCAAGGCCGGAGACCTGCTGCTCGGCGGGGAGCAAGCGGTACAGGCCGTACCCCACTGAGACGTTCACCGCGTTGAGGAAGATGTTGACCAGGGCCGGCGTCTTGGTGTCCTGGATCGCAAAGAAGCCGCGCAGCAGCACGTAGTAGACGGAGTACCCGACGACGCCGACCGAGAAGGCCTGGAGCACCTGCCCGACCAGCCGACCGGTGGCGTCGCTGGTGGCGCCGTACGACACCAGCAGCTGGCCCAGGCGCGGGCCGAGCAGCACCAGCGAGATCGTGGCGGGGACCATCGCCGCCGCAACGAGCCGGATCCCGCGGGAGACGTCCGCCCGGACGTCACCGAGCCGCCCGTCGTGCGCGGCGCGGCTCATCCGCGGCAGCAGCGCCGTGACCACCGAGACCGTCACGATCGAGTGCGGCAGCACGAACATCAGGTGAGCGGTCGAGTAGATGTAGCTGCCCGCGCCCTCCCTGCCGGCGGCGGCGGCGACCGCGCCTGCAGAGTTCGCCAGCCGGATGATGACGACGTACGCCACCTGGTTCACCGCGACGAAGAACAGCGTCCACTTGGCCAGGCCGACTGCCACGCCGAGGCCTTGCCCGCGCAGGTCGAAGCGCGGTCGGAAGCGGTACCCGGCCCGGGCCATCGGTGGCAGCAGCACCATGGCCTGGGCCATCACCCCCAGCGTGGTGAGGACGCCCAGGAAGGCGATCTGGCCCCGGGTGATGGTCTCGAGCCCGGTGCCTTGAACCGTCGCGATGAACCCGAGGCACCCGGCGATGACGACGACGTTGTTGACGAGCGGCGCGAACATCGGCGCTGCGAACCGGCCGCGCGCGTTGAGCACCTGGGAGTACAGGGCGAACAAGCCGTAGAAGAGGATCTGTGGCAGGCAGAGGTACGCGAACGAGGTCGCGACCTGCAGCTGGCGCGGGCTCCAGTGCGACCCGGCGTACAGCTGGGTGAGCAGGGGTGCGGCGAGCACGGCCACGACCGTGATCAGCAGCAGCACCAGCCCGGACAGGGTGAGCAGCCGGTCGGCGTACGCGTTGCCGCCGTCCTCGTCGTCCTGCATGTGCCGGACGAGCTGGGGGATGAAGACGGCGTTCAGCGCGCCGCCGATGAGCAGGATGTAGACGATGTTCGGCAACGTGTTGGCGGTGGAGTACGCGTCGGCGAGGAGCAGGGTGCCGATCGCGGCCGAGATCGCGCTCGTGCGGAGCACGCCGGTGATGCGCGAGACGACGGTCCCGACCGCCATCACCGAGCTGGACCGCAGCAGGCTCGCGTCGACCTCGGCGGTCACGGCGCGGCCGCCTTCTCGCGGACCGATGCCGTCGACCCGGGGCGGCGACCCTGCCGGACCGCACGGCTGATCCGGATGACCAGTGCGACCGCGAGCAGCGCGAGTGCCCCGCCGACCACAGCCGATGCGACCGCGCCGAGTCCGGTCACCTGAACGCGGAACGTCATCGCCGCACCGTACGGCGCCCCGCCCGGGGTGGTGAGCACGGCAGCCACCTCGACCGACCCGTTGCCCGCGGCATCCGCGGCGACCTCTATGGTCTGGCGCTGGCCGGGGCCGATGGTGACGACGTCGGGTTCGTTCAGCTTGAGCCGGACCGCCGGGATCGCCGTGAGCCGCACCCGGACCGTGACCGGCTGGTCGAGGTCGTTCGCCACGGTGACCGGGATCCGTCCGCTCTGCCCCGACAGGGTCAGTGCGCCGCCGCCGACCAGGTGCACCTTGTCCTGGGTGGCGGTCACCGTGGCGAGCACCCGCTGCGCGAAGACCCGCCCGCTCGCGACGGCATCGCGCCAGGATGCCGACTGGGCCCGCAGCACCCCCCGCAGGAGCGGGTCGACCACGGTGGCGGGGGTTGTCAGTACGGCGCTGAGGGCAGTCAGCCCGTCGTGCGCCGCCGCGACGCTGGCGAGCTGGGATCCGCTCACCAGCCCGTTGTCGAGCCGGTTCGGGAAAACCGGGGCGCGCCGGACCGGACTGGTGCTCCCGCTGCCGGCGCGAAGCTCGGGCACGGTGGCCAGCTGGGCATAGCCCGAGGAGTCGACCGACTGCAGCAACCCCTGGATGTAGCCGGCTGCGGGCGACCAGCCGCGGGGAACGGTCACGACTATGCCGCGCTGGAGGTTCGGCACCTCGGCGGTGATCATGGCGACCTCGGCGAGGAAGCGCTGGCGGGCGACGACGGCTCCGCCCTGGCCCGAGGTCGGCGTCGCGATCAGCTGAGAGAGCACCGCGTCCGACGTGACGGCCGTGAACCCGGTGGAGGCGACGGGTCCGACGGACGTGGCGGTGTGGTCGAGGGTGTCGACGGTGGGTGCGTACCGGTCGGACAGCACCAAGGACCGGAAGCCGGCCTGCTTCAGCGCCGTCCGGGTCCGCTCGTCGAGGGTGCCGTCGGCGGGCCAGGCGAGGTCGTCGGTCACCTCGGTGCCGGCCGGCAGGCTCGCGCGCACGGAGGCGGCGCCCAGGGCCCGCGCGAGGGTGAGGTCGCCCGGGTGCGCGGACCGGGCCGTCGCCACCAGATCCGGGTCGGCGTACGGAAGCGCGACCACGTCCTTGCCGCGCAGCTGGCCGGTGAGCGTCGACAGCCAGGTCGGTCCGGTCGCGTCGAGGCTGTCGACGCGCGCCGCCTCGAGCAGGTCGCCGTCGAGCGCGTACGTGACCCGGTGCCCGGTCACCGCGGCGAGCACCGACTGCAGGCGGCCGGTCAGCAGGGAGTCCAGCTGGTCCGCGCCGCCCGCCGCCTTGGCATCGCGGGTCGGAGGAGCGACGACCGGCACGAGCAGGGCCAGCCGGGTCGGTGTCACCGCGTTCGCGTCGGCCCCCCAGGGCAGGAACGTGCGGACCAGCCCGAGCGAGGCGCGCCCGCCGGACGGTAGCTCGCCGCGGACGTCGAGCGCGATCGGGTACACCCCGAAGCCCCGGCCCAGACCCAGCCTGGCCACGGGCACGCTCAGCCGCCAGGCCACGGTCTCGCCGGGCGCCAGGGACGTCGCCACGGTCGCCAGCGCCCCGTCGACTGACGAGCCCGGCGCGGGGTCCGTGCTGCGCGCGGAGTCAGCCAGGGCGCTGCGCGAGCCGAGCCGGTCGGAGAGCCGCAGCTGGACCCGAAGGTCGCGCAGTGTGTCCGGCCCGTTGTTGGTGACCTGGCCGGTGAAGACGATCGGGTTCACTCCGATCGCGGTCATGCTCCGCAGCGTGACCCCCACCGGGGGCGGCGAGCTTACGGCGGCGCGCGCCGCCCCGGGCACCAGCAGCGCCGCACCGAGCAGAGCGATAACAGCACCGAGCAGAGCGAAAACAGCACCGAGCAGGGTCGGGACGGCCAGGGTCGCCCGGTTCCTCACTGCGTCGCCGCCAGCAGAGTCTCGGCTTCGGTCACCAGCGTGCGCTCGTCGGAGAACGCCAGCCGGCGCCTGACCTCGGCCAGCGGCAGCCACGCCACCTCCTCGGTCTCCACGTCGAGGTCGGAGAGCTCACCCGACTCGGCCTGGAGCAGGAAGTGGTGCACCGTCTTGCGGACCCGCTGGTCGCCGAGGACGAACCAGTACGTCAACGTACCGAGGTCGCCGATGATCCGACCGCGGATACCGGTCTCCTCGGCCACCTCGCGGACGGCCGCCTGTTCGGGCGTCTCGCCCGCTTCGAGGTGTCCCTTCGGCAGCACCCACTCGAGGGTGCCGCGCCGGGAGCGACGGGCGATCAGCGCCGCCTCGGGCCCTTGTGCGCCGGGCTGGACCACCAGTCCGCCCGCCGACGTCTCGTGGACGACGGCGAGCCGCGGGCGCCGCGCGGGCTCGGAGGAGGGCACCGTGTGATCGTACGAGGCTTCGCGCCCCCTACCCTTGCTCCACGTGTCCACCGGTTCTGAGTCCGCGCCCCGTACGGCCGACGTCGCCGCCCGGCTGAGCGCTGCCCAGCGACGGGCGGTGACCGAGCTGCTGCACCTCGCGCCGGTCATCGACGCGCTCGGCGAGCGGTTCGCCAAGGCCGGTGAGCAGATCGCGCTGGTCGGTGGGTCGGTGCGGGACGCGCTGCTCGGCCGGCTCGGCGACGACCTCGACTTCGCCACGTCCGCCCCGCCCGAGCGGGTGCTGGAGCTCGTCGCCGGCTGGGCCGACGCCGTCTGGGACGTCGGTATCGCGTTCGGCACCGTCGGCGTCAGCAAGGACGAGTACCGGCTCGAGATCACGACGTACCGCTCGGAGGCGTACGACCGGGCGTCGCGCAACCCCGAGGTGACGTACGGCGACTCTCTCGAGGCCGACCTGGTGCGACGCGACTTCAGCGTCAACGCGATGGCCGTCTCGCTGCCGGGTCGCACCTTCGTCGACCCGTACGGCGGTCTCGTCGACCTCGCGGCGGGCGTCCTTCGTACCCCGGGCACCCCCGAGGACTCGTTCTCCGACGACCCGCTGCGGATGATGCGTGCGGCCCGGTTCGCCTCCCAGCTCGGGTTCGACGTCGCCCCCGACGTCGTCGCGGCGATGACCGCGATGGCAGGGCGCATCGACATCGTGTCCGCCGAGCGGGTTCAGGGCGAGCTGGTCAAGCTGGTGTGCGGGCTCTACCCGCGCGAGGGACTGGCGCTGCTCGCCGACTCCGGGCTGGCCGCCCACGTGCTGCCCGAGCTTCCGCTGCTGAAGCTCGAGATCGACGAGCACCATCGGCACAAGGACGTCTACGAGCACACGTTGATCGTGCTCGAGCAGGCGATCGACCTGGAGGACGGCCCCAACGGCGACGTTCCCGGCCCCGACTTCGTGCTGCGGTTCGCGGCGCTCATGCACGACGTTGGCAAGCCACGCACCCGGCGCTTCGAAACCGGTGGCGGGGTGAGCTTCCACCACCACGAGGTCGTCGGCGCGAAGCTCACCCGCAAGAGGATGCAGGCGCTGAAGTTCAGCAACGAGCTCACCGACGACGTGGCCCAGCTGGTCGAGCTGCACCTGCGGTTCCACGGGTACGGCAACGGTGAGTGGACCGACTCGGCGGTACGCCGCTACGTCCGTGACGCCGGGCCGCTGCTGAGCCGGCTGCACAAGCTGACCCGGGCCGACTGCACCACCCGCAACCAGCGTCGGGCCGC
Source organism: Actinomycetes bacterium (assembly GCA_038210415.1). Lineage (GTDB taxonomy): Bacteria > Actinomycetota > Actinomycetes > Prado026 > Prado026 > JBBQWS01. Next base: position 24,201 of record JBBQWS010000011.1, on the reverse strand, counting down.
GCTGCTCAAGGCCACGTACGACTCGCTGGAGCAGCGGATCGAGCGGCTGGCCGAGGAGGAGGGCCGGGCGGCGCTGCGTCCTTCGCTCGACGGTACCCAGATCATGGCGATCCTCGGTGTTCCCCCCGGCCGTCTCGTGGGTCGGGCGTACGCATTCCTGATGGAGCTGCGCCTGGACCGCGGCCCGCTCGACCCGGCCGACGCGGAGGCCGAGCTTCGGGCGTGGTGGGCGGAGCAGCCGGAGTCGAGTGCCTGACGCGGCCGTGCTCGGCTAGCGCGGTTCGGACGGGGTGACCCGGGCGTACCACAGGGCGGTGGCGGTCAGCAGCGCCGACGTCGCCACCACGATCGCGGGCGACTTTCCGCTCGGCGGGATCACCAGCGCCGCCACGACCACCGCGGCGACGAACGCGACGTTGAACAGGACGTCGTACAGGGCGAAGGCGAAGCCCCGGTGCTGGTCGTCGACGGTGGCCTGCACCGTCGAGTCGACGCATACCTTCACCCCTTGCGCTGCGAACCCCAGCACGAACCCGGCCAGGATCAGCAGCGGCTGCCGGAACGGCAGGACGGCGCCGAGCAGCACCGATCCGGTGATCAGCTCGAGGCCCGGGATCCAGCGACCTGCGCCGTAGCGCAGCACACCGCTGGGGGTCACCATCGCGCCAAGCGGCACCCCGAGGGCGACGGCGACAAAGGTGATGGCCACCCCCTTCAGGCCCGCGTTGGCGTCGTCGGGTCGATGGAAGGTCGCCCGTTGCAGCAGCACGACCAGCACGGTCATCGTGCCGAAGGCCACGCGCATGGCCCCGAGCGCGGCCAGCGCGTTCCAGGCGGTCCGGCGGCCGTAGAGGTAGCGGACCCCCGAGCGCAGGCCGGGTGAGTCGGGCCCGAGCTCGGCAGTGTGCTCCCCCGGGTCCGGGCCGAGCTGGTCGCGTCCCAGCCGGGTCGCGAGCAGGGACGCGATCAGGTAGGCGGCGCCCGCGGTCCCGACGATCACGGCATCGACCGCGTGGTTCGCGCCGCCGAGCACCCGGACGGTGAGTCCGAGCCCCACGCCCAGCGCGACGGTGACGGTTCCGGTCGTCGTGGCGAGCGCGTTGGCCACGACGAGCTGGTCGCGGTGGACGACATGCGGCAGCCCCGCGGACAGCGCCGCGAGGTAGAACCGGTTCACGCCCAGCGAGGCCAACGCGCAGGCGACGAACACCCAGCCGTCCGCGCCGGCAGCGACGAGCGCGGTGAGGGCGGCGACGAAGACGGCGCGTACGAGGTTGGCGACGACCAGGACCTGCCGCCGCCGCCAGCGGTCCAGCAGCACGCCGGCGAACGGCCCGACGAGCGAGTACGGCAGCAGCAGCACGGCGAACGAGGCCGCGATCTTCGCGCCCGAAGCCTGCTTCTCCGGCGCGAACAGCACGTACGTCGCCAGTCCTGACTGCAGCAGCCCGTCGGCGAACTGGGACGTGAGCCGGACCGCGAACAGCCGCCGGAAGCCGCGTCCGGCGAGCACTCCCCGGACCCCCCGCCCCCCCTTCCGCGACATGGGTCCCTTCATGCCGCTAGGCAGCGGCTGCGTCCCCCTCATGGCAACGCAGGCTAGTGGTCGGAAGCCGTTGGGCTCTCGACGACGTGCACCGTGACCCCTGCCGCGCGCAGCGCAGCGAGGGCCTGCGGGTCTGCGGTCCGGTCGGTGACGAGCTCGGCGATTGCCGACACCGGACAGATGCCGGCGAGCAGGACCCGGCCCACCTTCGACCCGTCGGCGACGACGATCACGCGCCGGGCCCGCTTGATCATCGTGGCGTTGGTGTGCCCCTCGACCTCGTCGTGCGTGGTGAGGCCGCCTTCGGCGTCGATCCCGTCGACGCCGACGACTGCGACCTCCATGTTCAGGCCCAGCAGGGTCTGCTCGGCCAGCGGGCCGACCAGCTCGTACGACTGTGACCGGCTCACCCCACCGGTCACGATGATCTTGACCCGTGGCCGCAGGGCCAGCTCGGTCGCGATGTTGAGCGCATTCGTGATGACGGTCAGGTCGACCCGGTCGGCGATGATTCGGGCGACCTCGCTGGTCGTCGTGCCGCCGGTGAGGCCGAGCGTGAGTGGCCCCTTGGGCAGCCGGGACGCGGCCACCGTGGCGATGGCCCGCTTCTGCTCGCGGTTCTGCCCGCCGCGGTACCGCACCGGCAGCTCGTACGCGACGTCCTGGGCCAGCGCGCCGCCGTGCGTGCGGCTGAGCAGCTTCTGGTCCTCGAGCATCTGCAGGTCGCGGCGGAGCGTGGCCGCCGAGACGCCGAACCGGGCGGCCAGCTCGGTGGCGTTGACCGAATGGTCGGCTGCCAGCTGTTCGAGGATGGCCGAGACGCGATCGGCACGGCGTAGCGAGACACGGGGCACGGCGCGGGCTCCTCAGGGTGGACCGAACGGTGGACCGACCCGAACGAGCAGTCGGTACTGTTCGTTTGCCTGCACATTGTCGTCTTTTCTTGCGCGTTTGGCCAGGAGAAACGACACTTCCGTCATGACTACGATCACGTTTCTCGGTGCCGGCAGCGTCGTCTTCACCCGCGAGCTCCTCGGCGACATCCTCGGCTTCCCCGAGCTTGCGGGGGTGCGGATCGTGCTGCACGACATCGACCCCGAGCGGCTCGAGACCGCCGAGGCCCTCGCCCGGGCGATCGCCGACCAGCTCGGCGTACGCCCCGAGATCGTGACCAGCGCCGACCGCCGCCGAGCCCTGGACGGCGCCGACTACGTCGTCAACGCGATCCAGGTCGGGATGCACGCGGCCACGGTGCGCGACATCGAGATCCCGGCGAGGTACGGGCTGCGGCAGACCATCGCCGACACGATCGGCATCGGCGGCATCTTCCGGGGCCTGCGCACCTTCCCCGTCCTCGACGGGATCGCTCGCGACATGCTCGAGATCTGCCCGGACGCCTGGCTGCTCAACTACACGAACCCGATGGCGATGAACATCGCCTACCTCGCTGCGGCCGCTCCCGATCTCAAGGTCGTGGGCCTGTGCCACTCGGTCTACTGGACGGTACGCGGCCTCTGCGACGTCGTCGGCGTGCCGTTCGACGAGGTCTCGTACTCCAGTGCCGGCGTCAACCACCAGGCCTGGGTCCTGCGGTGGGAGCGCGGCGGCGAGAGCCTGTACCCGTTGCTGGACGCCAAGATCGCGGCCGACCCTGAGCTGCGCCGCCGGGTCCGGGTCGACATGTACCGCCGGCTCGGGTTCTACCCGACCGAGACGAGCGAGCACTCCAGCGAGTACGTCCCGTGGTACCTCCACCACGACGCGGAGGTCGAGCGGCTGCGTCTCGCCGTCGGCGCCTACATCGGCATCAGCGAGGACAACCTCGCTGAGTACGCCGAGACCCGGCGCGCCCTGCGGGCCGGCGAGCGGCTCGAGATCGACCGCGACTCCACCGAGTACGCCCCGCAGGTCATCCACTCGCTCGAGACCGGCACCAAACGCACCATCTTCGGCAACGTGCGCAATACCGGGCTCATCACGAACCTGCCGCAGGACTATGCCGTCGAGGTGCCGTGCGCGCTCGACGAGCTCGGCGTCCACCCGACGTACGTCGGCGCGCTGCCGCCTGCGCTGGCAGCACTGAACCGAGCGTTCGTCGCGCCGGGCGAGCTCGCCGTGCAGGCCGCGCTGACGGGCGACCCGAGGCTCGTCCGCACTGCCGCCATGCTCGACCCGAACACCGCGGCGACGTTGACGGTCGACCAGATCTGGGCCCTGTGCGACGAGCTCACCCTGGCCCACGGAGACCTGCTGCCCGAGACCTTGCGTGGTGGGCTCGCCCTGTGACCCTCGTTCGCCGCACTGCTCCTTGACCACCACGAAAGGCGCGCTGCCATGCCGCTCGTCCCCACCGCGGAGCTCATCGCCGACGTCCGCCGCCGCGGCGGGGCCGCCGGGGCGTTCAACGCCATCTGCCTCGAGCACGCGGAGGCGATCGTGGCCGGCGCCGAGCAGGCCCGACTGGCCGTCATCATCTCGATCAGCGAGAACGCCGTGAAGTTCCACGGTGGCCGACTCGGGCCGCTCGCGGCCGCGAGCGTCGCAGTCGCCGCCGCCGCGGACGTCCCCGTCTCCCTGCACCTGGATCACGTCGAGGACGACGCCCTGCTGCACCAGGCGGCCGACCACGGGTTCGGTTCGGTGATGTACGACGCGTCGAGGCGGCCCTTCGCCGAGAACGTGGCGGCGACCCGCGCGGCGGCGGACTGGGGCCATTCGCTGGGGCTGTGGGTCGAAGCCGAGCTGGGCGAAGTCGGGGGCAAGGACGGCGCCCACGCCCCCGGCGTGCGCACAGACCCGGAGCAGGCGGCCGCCTACGTCGCCGCAACCGGGGTCGACGGGCTGGCCGTCGCGGTCGGCAGCTCGCACGCGATGACCGACCGCACGGCCGTGCTCGATCACGACCTGATTGCCCGGCTGGCCGCCGCCGTAGGCGTCCCGCTCGTGCTGCACGGGTCGAGCGGCGTCCCGGACGACGAGCTCCGGGCGGCGGTTCAGGCCGGCATGGTCAAGGTCAACATCGGGACGGCGCTGAACATCGCGTTCACGGGGGCGGTCCGGGCCTACCTCGCTGCGAACGAGTCGGTCGTCGACCCGCGCAAGTACCTCGCCCCCGCCCGCGCCGCCATGGCCGGCGTCGTGGCGACCCAGCTGGCCGTCCTGGCCGGCGCCTGACAGCTCCCGGAGTCAGCCGAGGATCCGCCGGGCATTGCCGCCGTAGACCGCGGTCAGATGCTCCACCGGGAGGGCCGCCCCGCTGATCTCCCAGCGCCCTTGCGGCGGCACCTCACAGCCGGGCGCGTACGGGAAGCACTCGTCCGCCGTCTCGAGGAACTGGTAGTACGTCCGGTAGACGGCCGGGTCCGGCGGGAACGAGTCGGTGCCGAACAGCACCCGGTCCGGGTGGTCGGCGACCAGCGCTGCGAAGCGGCGCGGCTGCCGCCCGAGCTCGCCGAGCCGGCCGCCGAGGTCGACGTTGAAGTTCGGGTAGGTCAGCAGCATCCGGCGTACCCAGTCGAGGTCCTCCGCCGCGCACCCCACGTGTGCGCCGACGAAGGTGGTGCCCGGCGCGCGGGCCACCACGGTCTCGAGAGCAGCCATCAGCCGGTCGAACGTCGGGTGCTCCGGGCCGCCGAACCACCACGCCGGCATCTCGCCGAGCTCGTCCAGCCGCTCGTTGTGCCGGTCCAGGGGCGCGAAGAACGCGACCGGGTCCGCGGTGTGGATGAGGACAGGCAGGCCGAGCTCACCCGCCGCGAGGAAGACGTCGGTGAGCCGCTCGTCGTCGGGCAGCACCTGTTGCCCCGCACTGTCGGTGACCTGTAGCCCGAGGTCCTTCCAGACCTTGACCCCGCGGGCCCCGGCGGCAGCCGACCCGGTGAGCGAGCGGACGAGCGCCTCGGTCGGGCGGTCGGCCCGCAGCAGCGACCAGTCGAGGTGGCAGAACGTCGCGAAGCGGGCTGGGTGCGCGGCGTCGTACCGGTCGAGGTTCTCGGCCAGCTCGGCGCCCCAGCGACCGTCCAGGTTGACCAGGGTGGCCACTCCGACGTCGTCCAGGTCGGCGAGCAGCGCGTCGACGTCCGGCGCGAGCCAGCTGCCGTCCCCGGACAGCCAACGGCCTACGTGGTTGTGCATGTCGACGACAGGCTCGGCCGGCCTGGGCACCGAGGTCAGCGGCCGGCGGATCGACGGCACCGGCGCGAAGTCGCGCAGCCGGAGGTCGGTCAGCTCGCCAGGGCCTGGTCCGGCGCTGCCGGGTCGCAGATCACTCATAGAAACGCTCATCTCGTTTGTTCACTTTGGTCGAGACTCTCCCCATAATCGAGCAGATATGAGCATACTCACGCCATCATGAACGCAACAGAGCGCGAGATCATCAGCCAGCCCGCCGTCTGGGAGCAGGCCCGCCAGCAGCTCGGGACGGCCGGCGCCCTGCTGGCCGCCCGAGGCGAGCGCGTGCTGGCCCTGGGTTGCGGGACGTCCGCCTTCGTCGCGATGGCCTACGCGGCCCTGCGCGAGGAGGCCGGGTTCGGCGAGACCGACGCGAGCTACGGCTCGGAGTCCGCGGTCGTCCAGCGGCGCGGCTACGACCGCGTCGTCGCGATCACCCGGTCCGGTACGACGACCGAGATCCTCGACGCCCTGCGCTCCCTGCAGCCGGGCTCGAGCACGGTCGCCGTGACCGCGGTGCGGGGCGAGCCGGTGGATGCACTTGTCGACCACCGGCTCGTCCTCGACTACGCCGACGAGACGAGCGTCGTGCAGACCCGGTTCCCGACGACTCTGCTCGCGCTGGTCCGGGGAGCACTGGGCGAGGACCTCGGCCCGGTCGTCCGGGACGGGCACCTCGCCGTGGCGGCCCCGCTGCCGGTCGACCCCGCGCGATTCGAGCATTTCGTCTTCCTCGGCACCGGCTGGTCGGTCGGGCTGGCGCACGAGGCGGCGCTGAAGATCCGCGAGGCAGCGCAGGCCTGGTCGGAGTCGTACCCCTCGATGGACTACCGGCACGGGCCCATCGCCGTGGCCGGCCCGCACTCGCTCGTCTTCGTGTTCGGCACGCCGCCCGCCGGGCTGGTCGAGACAGTGCAGGCCACCGGTGCGACCGTGGTGACCAGCGACCTCGACCCGCTCGCCCAGCTCGTGGTGGCGCAGCGGCTCGCTCTCGCCGTCGCCGCGTCGCGCGGCCTCGACCCGGACAACCCACGTGGACTGACCCGCTCCGTCATCCTGGCCTCGACCCCTTCGACGAACGGACAGCACCGATGAAGACCGTGTCCCGCTCACTGGCTGCCATCGCCGGGCTGTCGATCGGCTCCCTGCTGCTGGTCGCCTGCACGTCCGGCAGCGCCACTCCCTCCGGCAGCGCCGGGGCGAAGGCCGCGTACGACCCGAAGGCTCCGGTGACCATCACCTGGTGGACCGGGCAGACGGCCGAGGCGGAGAAGTTGCTCGAGGGTCTGGCCGCGGAGTACATGAAGGCGCACAGCAACGTCACCATCAAGACGTCGCCCGGGGCGTCGACGACGGACGACCTCCTGCAGAAGGTGTCCGCGGGGTTCGTCGGCGGCAACTATCCCGACCTGTCGTACGCCTTCGGCAGCTGGGCCACCGAGCTGGGCCAGAGCGGGCACACGCTCGACATGACTGCCGCGGTCACCAAGCCCGAGGTCAACTGGACCGAGATCCCGGAGGGGGCGCGCAAGACCGCGACCGTCGACGGCAAGGTGATCGGCATCCCCGCGCTGGTCGACAACCTGGGCCTGATCTACAACAAGAAGGTGTTCGACGACGCGGGCGTGCCGTACCCGACGGCCGACTGGACCTGGGACGACTTCCGGGCCGCGGCGAAGCGGCTGACCGACCCCGCCAAGAAGATCTACGGCGCCGCGTACTCGGTGTCCGGCAGCGAGGACACCACCTGGCACCTGTGGCCGTTGCTGTGGCAGAAGGGCGGCAAGATCCTGTCCGACGACGGCAAGTCGGTGGCGTTCAACTCCGACCAGGGCGTGGCGGCGCTGGACTTCCTGCGGTCGATGGCGGTCGACGACAAGTCGATGTACCTGGACCAGACCGACGAGAAGTACGCCCCGCTCTTCTACGACGGCCGGATCGGCATGATCCTGTCCGGCCCGTGGAGCCTGTTCGACCTGAAGGACCGCAAGGTCTCGTACGGTGTCGTCCCGCTGCCGGCGTTCAACGGTGACCACCAGACCGTGTCCGGGCCGGACGTGTGGGTGGGCTTCGACCACTCGGACGTCAACCGTGCCGGCGCCACGACCGACTTCTTGATCTGGCTGACGTCCAAGGCGATCGACGCGCGGTGGAACCTCGCGTACGGCAACCTGCCGCTGCGGTCGTCCGAGAACTCGACGCCCGAGTTCGCCAAGTGGACCGCCGACTATGCGCCGGGGGCGCAGGTCTTCTTCGACAACCTGAAGAACGTCAAGCAGCCCAGGCCCACGGTCCCCGGCTACACGGAGATGTCGAAGTACGTTGGCCAGGCGATCTCCAAGGTGCTGCAGGGGGCGGCCGCGAGCAAGGACGCCCTCGACCAGGCGGCCAGCCAGTCCGCCGACGCGCTCAACCAGTAACCGGGGCCCGGGGACGGAGCAGCCGATGACCGAGCTCGACCTTCGTGCGGCTCCACCGAGCGTCGCCGAGGAGGACCGCCTGCGCCGCAAGGCCAAGCGGCGGCGCCGGCGGCAGGGCAACCTCACCGGCTGGGCGTTCGTCGGTCCGTCCACATTGATCGTCGTCGGGCTGTCGATCTTCCCTGCGCTGTGGGCCTTCTTCATCTCGCGGACCCAGTGGAACGGCATCAAGCCGCCGAAGGATGTCGGCTGGCGCAACTACCAGCGGCTGATCAAGGACCCCGAGCTGTGGGCCGCCGTGCAGCACACGCTGTTCTTCACGGCGCTGTTCGTCCCCGTCTCGATCCTGCTCGGCATCCTGCTCGCGGTCGCGCTGAACCAGCGGATCCGGTTCGTCGGGTTCTACCGCACGGCGATCTTCATCCCGTTCGTGGCGTCGGCGGCCGCGACCGGGATCCTGGCGAGCTTCGTCTTCGAGCCGCAGTACGGCATCGCGAACGACCTGTTCCGACGGGTCGGGCTGCCGCAGATGGCCTTCCTGGAGTCGCCGACCCAGGCGATGTTGATCATCGTGATCATCGCGCTCTGGGGCCAGGTGGGCTTCACCGTGGTCGTGTACCTCGCGGCGCTCCAGGACATCTCGCCGGACATCGTCGAGGCGGCGGTCGTCGACGGCGCGAACCGCCGACAGGTCTTCCGCTACGTCACCCTGCCCGAGCTGGCACCGGTCACCGTTTTCACCGCGGTCTGGCAGACGATCACCGCGCTGCAGCTGTTCGACATCGTCTTCACGACCACCCGCGGTGGCCCCCTGCAGTCGACGACCACGCTGGTCTACTACATCTACAACCTGGCTTTCCAGGGCGGTGGTGGGCGGTTCGGCTACGGCGCCGCGGTGTCGTACGTCCTGTTCGCGGCCACGATGCTGATCACGCTGATCATGGTCTGGTACTCCCGGCGCACCAAGATCGAGGCCTTCTGATGGCGTCCATCCTGACCCGCGCCGCTAACGACGCCCTCGACGAGCAGTCGCTCGACCGCTCAGGCAAGCCACACCGCCGCCGTCGACGTGGGTTCCTGCCGTTCAGCCCGTGGCACCTGCTGCTGATGCCGGTCGCGCTGATCTTCGCGCTCCCGCTCGTCCAGATGGTGCTGACGTCGTTCATGACCGACGCCGACATCAACTCGTTCCCGCCCAAGTTCCTCCCGCGGTCGTTGAACCTCGGCGGGTACGCCGGCTTCTTCACAGACACCCCGGCGGCGCGCTGGCTGCTCAACACCACGATCGTCGCGACGATCTCGGTCGTGTCGCACCTGATCCTGTGCTCGCTCGCGGGCTACGGGTACGCGCGGCTGAAGTTCCGCGGGCGCAGCCTCGGCTTCTTCGCGATCGTCGGCACCATCATGATCCCGGTGCAGCTGCTGATGATCCCGACGTACGTGATGTTCGCGAAGTTAGGCGTGGTGGACACCCTGGCGGCCGCGTTCATCCCGTGGCTCACCTCGGCGTTCGGCATCTTCTTGATGCGGCAGTTCTTCCTGTCGCTGCCGAAGGAGCTCGAGGAGGCCGCGACGATCGACGGCTGCTCCCCGTTCGGGGTGTTCTGGCGGGTCGTCCTGCCGCTGGCCAAGCCGGCTCTGGCGACGCTGGCCATCTTCACCCTGCTCAACTCGTGGAACGACCTGATCTGGCCGTTGATCGCGATCAGCAACCAGGACAACTTCACCCTGCAGGTCGGCCTGACGACGTTCCAGGGCACCCGGCGTACCCAGTGGTCGCTGCTGATGGCCGGCAACGTCGTCGCGACGATGCCGCTGATCATCGGCTTCATCGTCGCCCAGCGGCAGTTCGTCGCGACGATGACCTTCAGCGGCCTCAAAGGCTGAGCCGGCCGCGCTACGCGCCGGCCACCGCCGCAAGCAGCTCGGCCCGCGTCGGTTGCGCCGCCGTACCCCCGGCCGCCCGCGTCGACAGGCTGCCCGCGGCAACAGCCCGAGCCAGGCAGTCCGCCGGTGTCAGTCCCTCGACGTAGCCGGACAGGTACCCGGCGTTGAACGAGTCGCCCGCGCCCGTGGTGTCGACCACCGGCAGCGGCTGGACCGGGACGGCGAACCGCTGCCGGTCCGGCGTCCAGACGACGCCGCCGTCCGCCCCGGCCTTGAGCGCGATGGTCGTGCGTCCGGAGCCGAGGCTGCGGGCGGCCCGTTCGAGAGCGACCGGCTCGGAGGCGACCCTTGCGCTGCGGGCCAGGGCCAGCAGCTCCGCAGCGTTGGGCAGCAGGACGTCGACGTACGGCATCAGCTCGCGCACCCCGATCCACCGCTCGGCCGGGTCCCAGTTCGTGTCGAGCGACACGGTGGTGCCGTGTCCGTGGGCCCGGGCGAACAGCTTCGGCAGCTCGGCGGCCAGCCCGGGCTGCAGGAAGTACGACGCGACGTGCAGGTGCTGCGTCGTCGCGAGCAGCTCGTCCGGCACGTCGCCCTCCCGCAGCAACGAGATCGTGCCCGGGAAGGTGAGCAGCGCCCGGCCGTGCCCCGACAGCACCACGGTGACGCCGGTCGGCCGGTCGGAGCGGTGGGTCACCCAGCGGGTGTCGACGCCGGCGGCCACCAGCTCGGACCGGACGTACGAGCCGAACAGGTCGTCGCCGACCACGGTGACGAGCGCGGTCGCCACCCCGAGCCGGGCCAGCCCGCTGGCGACGATGGCGGCGGAGCCACCCAGCGTGAGCACCGCGTCGTCGAGCAGCTGCTCGGCCTGCCCGAACCGCGGCACCGTGTCGCCGGCGAGCACGAGGTCGGGGTTCGCGTCGCCGACCACCACCACGACGGGCGACTGGGTCGCCTCCGCGGTCATCGGGGAACGCGCCGGATGAAGTGCGCGTTTCTGCACGTATCGGCAATCACCTGTGCAGTATCCATCATGGGACCGGAAACGGCAGTACTCGTACCCTGGAATGGAGGCGCGGGTCCTGACCGTCAGGCTTACGGCTGGCGCTCGGCCACCAACGCCTCGACGTCGAGCGGCACGTCGACCTGCTGGGCCCTGGTCTTGGCGCCCCACTTATAGAAGAGCAGCCCGAGACCGAGCATCAGCGCGATCGGCACGAGCTGGGTGGCCTCGTAGGTCCACCGCTGCCCGGCGAACTGCTCGGGCAGGCCGGCGTCGACGGGGTCGCCGGTGAAGATGTTCAGCGCCCCCGGCCACACCAGCGCGACCGAGCCCAGGATCGCCCAGAACATCGTGACCACGGTGATGACCAGGCTGCCGGTCAGGCCGCCGGGCGCGCGGTAGGGCCGGTGCAGGCTGGGGTACTTGCGGCGCAGGATGTACAGCGCCGGGAAGATCCCGAGGTACGACAGGGTGGTCGTCGAGATGGCCAGGCCCAGCACCGCGGTGAAGTACTTCTCGGCTCCACCGGCGCCGGTCAGGATCGTCGCGACCACCAGGACGACCGTCGACAGCACGCCCGACAGCAGGTTGACCGCGATCGGGGTGCCGTACTTGCCGGAGAACGTCCCGAGCCAGCGCGGGCCGGCACCGTCGTAGCTCGCGACGGCCTCGGCCCGGTCGGCGCCCATGATCCAGGTGGCGCCGCTGGAGAGCAGCGCGAGGATGAACCCGATCGCGGCGATGTCGCCGAGCACGGTGCCCAAGCCGGTCAGGGTGGCGGTGCCGTCCGCCGCGACCTCGCCGCCGTAGACGGTGAACACGGTCTTGATCGCGCCGATGAACCCGGTCAGACCGGTGATTTGCTCCGACGGCAGGACCAGCAGGATCGCAAGGATCGGCAGCCCGTAGGCCAGGATCGCGACGAGCCACGCTCGCCGGATCGTGACCGGGACGTCCTTCTGCGGGTCCTTCATCTCGTCACCGGCAGCGCTCGGCAGCTCGAAACCGACGAAGTTGAAGAAGAGCACCGGGACGGCGGCGAAGAAGACCGCGGTGGTCGGCTTGAAGTCGGTTCCGGCCACGCCGTGCACGCCGTTCTTGGCGGCGTAGATCACCACGGTGAGGACGAACACGCTCAGCAGGGTGACCCGGACCCAGGCCCCGATGGTCGGGATCCACTTGCCGACGCCGAACGAGAGGATGGCCGACCAGGTTGCGACCCAGACGAAGATCAGGCCGAAGAGGATCTGGATGAGCTTGGCCAGGCTGTCCGACGGGTTCCAGAAGAACGTCGTGAACGTCGTGTACGCGGTGATGGCAAGCGTGCCGCCGAGCCAGATCGGGTTCGACATCCAGTAGAGGATGCCGTTCATCGAGGCGACCAGCCGCCCGAGCGACAGCTTGGTCCAGATGTACGACCCGCCCTCGTCGCGGAAGGTCGAGCCGAGCTCGGCGACCAGCATCGCGTAGGGCAGGAAGAAGAACACCCCGAGGACCATCAGCCAGACGAACGCCTGCGCGCCGAAGTTCGCTACCGCGCCGAGGGTGTCGAGACCGACGATCGTGCAGATCAGGAAGAAGAAGATGTCGAACCGGCCGAAGTGCTTCTTCAGCTTGGCCTTCTCTTCCAGTGCAGCAGCAGTCGAGTGCTCGACCAGTCCAGACGACATCTGTGCTCCCGGTGTTTGACGGCTGGCCGCATCGTGCCGCTTGCTGACCTCCCGGTCAATGAACTTGACAGAATTGCCGAACGGCCCTCCCCCAACCGGGAAAGGGCCGTTCGGAGCGTGCCGCAAGCATTGGGCGCCGGTCAGCGCTCCACGTCACCGCGGATGAACGCCTCGACCGCGTCGCGGGCGTCATCGTCGCTGTACTGCACGGGCGGCGACTTCATGAAGTACGAGGAGGCCGACAGCAGCGGGCCGCCGATGCCTCGGTCGAGGCCGATCTTGGCCGCCCGGACGGCATCGATGATGATGCCGGCCGAGTTGGGGGAGTCCCACACCTCGAGCTTGTACTCCAGCGACAGCGGGATGTCGCCGAAGTTGCGACCCTCGAGCCGGACGAACGCCCACTTGCGGTCGTCGAGCCACGCGACGTAGTCGGACGGGCCGATGTGCACGTTGCGGGCCGGCATGTCGCCGACGATCTGCGAGGTGACCGACTGGGTCTTGGAGATCTTCTTCGACTCGAGCCGGGTGCGCTCGAGCATGTTCATGAAGTCCATGTTGCCGCCGACGTTGAGCTGGTACGTGCGGTCGACGGTGACGCCCCGGTCCTCGAACAGCTTCGCGAGCACGCGGTGGGTGATCGTGGCGCCGACCTGGCTCTTGATGTCGTCGCCGACGATCGGCACGCCCGCGGCGGTGAACTTGTCGGCCCACTCCTTGGTGCCGGCGATGAAGACCGGAAGCGCGTTGACGAAGCCGACGCCGGCGTCGATGGCGCACTGGGCGTAGAACTTCGCGGCCTGCTCGGAACCGACGGGCAGGTAGCAGACGAGGACGTCGACCTGGGCGTCGCGCAGTGCCGCGACGACGTCGACCGGCGTCTCCTCGGACTCGGTCACCATCTCGCGGTAGTACTTGCCGAGCCCGTCGAGGGTGTGACCACGCTGGACCGTGACGCCCGTCGGCGGGACGTCGCAGATCTTGATGGTGTTGTTCTCGCTGGCGCCGATGGCGTACGCGAGGTCCTGGCCCACCTTCTTGGAGTCGACGTCGAACGCGGCCACGAAGTTGAGGTCGCGGACGTGGTAGTCGCCGAACATCACGTGCATGAGGCCGGGCACCTTGCCGGACGGGTCGGCGTCCTTGTAGTACTCGACACCCTGGACCAGCGACGAGGCACAGTTGCCGACGCCGACGATGGCTACGCGGATGGAACCCATTCCGGTTACTCCTTCTCCGTGGTGGTACCCGGGAGGGCCCGGTCTACCGTGCTGCTGCTGCTGGTATTGGGTTTTCTGCTGGCATCGGGGTTGATGCTGGGGGGCGTGCCGGGTCCGCGGCCGGCGCGCTCGGCGCCGATCAGCTCGCCCAGCCAGCGGACTTCGCGCTCGACCGACTCCAGGCCGTGGCGCTGGAGCTCGAGGGTGTAGGAGTCGACCCGCTCGCGGGTGCGGGCGACCGACTGGCGCAGGGTGTCGACTCGCTCCTCGAGCCGGCTGCGCCGACCTTCGAGGATCCGCAGCCGCACGTCGGCGTCGGTCTGGCCGAAGAACGCCAGGTGGACGCCGAAGTTCTCGTCGTCCCAGGCGGCGGGGCCGGCGTCGGAGAGCAGCTCCCCGAACCGCTCCTTGCCTTCGGCCGTCAGCTTGTAGACGATCTTCGAGCGACGGCCGGCGTGCGCGGAGGCCGCGACGAGCTCGGGCGCCTCTTCGACGATGAGGCCGGCCGCAAGCATGTCCTTGAGACAGGGGTAGAGCGACCCGTACGAGAAGGCCCGGAACGAGCCGAGCACCGTGTTGAGGCGCTTGCGGAGCTCGTAGCCGTGCATCGGGGACTCGTGCAGCAGGCCGAGGACGGCGAGCTCCAGCACGCCGGTCTTCCTGCTCATGAGGTTCCTCCGCTACGGCTACCGCTAGGCCGACTGGATGTATCGACTCGATATATCAGCGACGATAGACGGCAGATGTCCGGCAAGCAAACTGGGGACCCTGGGGTGTCGTGCTGTCCGGGTCCGGACCGACCCCAGATGCGCCTGTGCCTACGCTGCGCATGGAACCACTTGCCCCGCTCGTACGTCCTCTCGTACGCGTCGAGGACGACGACCAGCGTCTCCCCCAGCATCGAAGGAACCCCGCCTGTGCGGATCGACTACCCCCGAACGGGCAAGTCCGGCGCGCGCCGGTTCGTACCGTCGTGGCGGCAACTGCTCGGCCTCGGTGGCCTCGGCGTCACGCTCGCGGTGGCTGCGTTCGCGTACCTCTACGTCACCATCGACGTCCCTAAGCCGAACGACCAGGCTTTGCAGCAGTCCACCGTCCTCTACTACGCCGACGGCCGCACCGAGCTGGGCCGCTTCGGTGGCGCCAACCGCACCTCGATCCCGCTCGCGCAGATGCCGATCAACACCCGGCACTCGGTCCTGGCTGCGGAGGACCACCAGTTCTACGAGCACGGCGGGGTCTCGATCACGGGGATCGCACGCGCCTTCTGGAACAACGTGATGGGCGGGTCGCAGCAGGGCGGCTCGACGATCACCCAGCAGCTCGTGAAGAACTACTACCTGACCCAGGACCGCACGATCACCCGCAAGGTCAACGAGTTCATCGTGTCGGTGAAGATCGAGCAGGAGCTGTCGAAGGACCAGATCCTCGAGGACTACCTGAACACCATCTACTTCGGTCGCGGGGCGTACGGCCTCGAATCGGCCGCGCGGGCCTACTTCGGCGTCCATGCCTCGCAGCTCACGACCGCACAGGGCGCGGTGCTCGCGTCGATCATCCGCTCGCCGGGCGGGTACTCGCCGGAGAACCACCTCGACAAGCTCAAGGGCCGTTGGGCGACGACGCTCGACGCGCAGACCACCCTGGGCTGGCTCACGCCGGTGCAGCGGGCCGGCCTGGTCTTCCCGAAGATCTTGCCGCGACAGCCGGCTTCGCGCACCGGTGGCCCGGCCGGCTACCTCGTCGCGTACGTCAAGGCCGAGCTCGACCGACAGGGCTTCAGCCAGGACGACCTCAACAACCAGGGCCTGCGGGTGACGACGACGTTCGACAAGAACGCCGAGGCCGCCGCCATCAACGCCGTCAACACCCAGCGGCCGACCAAGAACGCCAAGGGTGTCCGGATGGGCCTGGCCTCGATCAACCCGCAGACCGGCGGCATCGTCGCGATGTACGGCGGGGCCGACTACGGTCGCCCCCAGTTCTCCAACGACGCGACGCAGAGCATCGCCCAGGCCGGTTCGACCTTCAAGCCGTTCACCCTGGTCGCCGCGCTCGAGAACGGCATCACGCTCGACTCCACGTGGGACGGCCACAGCCCCCGGACCTTCGTCAAGCCGGACGGCTCCGGAACCTACACCGTGCCCAACTTCGGGGGCGAGTCGTTCGGCCGGATCACGCTCGCCAAGGCCACCGCCAGCTCGGTCAACACGGTGTTCGTCGACGTGGAGAACCAACCGCAGGTCGGTCCCTCGAAGGTCGTCGACGCGGCCCGACGGGCCGGGGTACCCGACGACGTCGCCATCGCGGACAACCTGACCGCGACGCTGGGCACCGCTTCGCCGACGGCCCTCGACATGGCTGCCGCGTACGCGACGTTCGCGTCCGGCGGGCTGCACACCACGCCGACCTCGCTGGCCAAGGTCGTGGGGTCCAACGGCGGCCTCCTGTACGAGCTGCAGCCGAAACCGACCCGCACGATCGACCAGGACGTCGTGGCCAACGTCGACATCGCCCTGCAAGGCGTCGTCACGCAAGGGTCCGGGTTCCGGGCGCAGGGCCTCGGCCGGCCGGCCGCCGGCAAGACGGGGACGACCAACAACAACGTGTCCGCCTGGTTCGTCGGGTACACCCCGCAGCTTGCCACCGCCGTGAACATGTTCAAGCCGACGCCGGACGGCAAGTCCAACCAGTCGATGCGGGGGGTCGGGAGCTCGGACCCGAACCACGCAGTCACCGGCGGCGGCTTCCCGGCCGCGGTGTGGACCGCGTACACGAAGAGCGCCCTCAAGGACCAGAAGGTGTTGCCCTTCCCGACCCCGAGCGTCCCCGCGACCTCGGCGTCGCCGTCGGCGACTCCTACCCAGTCGCTCACCCCGAGCCCGACGCCCAGCTCATCCCCGACGCCCAGCCCTAGCCCCACCCCATCGGTCAGCCCGAGCGTTCCGCCGAGCAGCAGCCCCACCCCGAGCCCGTCCCCTTCGGTCCCCGCAGGCGCGACACCTGCGCGTGCGCCAGTCAGGTCGCGCGCGTTGGCTCCCGCGGATGGCATCCTTGCGCCCGGTGGCAGCCGCTCGGGTGCAGCGCCGTAAGGGGAGTGGGGCCGTGACCGACCTGGTGTGGCCGTCGCAGGACGACCCGGTGGTCGCCGCGGCCAGCGCCGGGCTGGGCGGGCCGGCCGGACGTCGGATCCGCCCGGGCACGTCCCGGGTGATGGCGGTGCTGCTGATCCTCACGACGCTGGTCTGTGCCCTCGGCCTGCTGGCCAAGCAGCCCTGCCGGGCCGAGGCCTGGACCGGAGACGGCATCTACCCGCACCTGTGCTACTCCGACATCGCCTTCCTCTACCGCAGCCGCGGCGACCTGGTCAACGGCGGCTCCCCATACTCCTCGCCCGACGTGGACCACCCGGCGCTGGAGTACCCCGTGCTCAGCGGGGCCGTGATCGCCGTGGTCGGTTGGATCACCCACGTCGTCCAGGGCGACCAGGACGAGGTCGACCGTAGCCGGACCTTCTTCGACCTGACCGTCCTGTTGCTCGCGGCCTGCGCCCTCGCGACCACCTGGCTGATCGCCCGTACCGCCGGCCGGCGCCCGTGGGACGCCGCCATGTTCGCGGTGGCACCGAGCCTGCTGCTGGCCGCGTACATCAACTGGGACCTGCCAGCGGTGGCGCTCACCGCCGGCTTCGGACTCGCGTGGGCGCGGCGTCGACCCGTGCTCGCGGGGGTGCTGCTGGGGCTCGCGGTGGCGGCGAAGTTCTACCCGCTCGTGCTGCTGGGGCCGCTCTTCCTGCTGTGCTTCCGCAGCGGCCAGCTGCGTCCGTATGGTCGGCTGCTCGTCGCGACGGCCGCCAGCTGGGTCGCGGTCAACCTGCCCGTGCGGCTCGCGTGGCCGGACGGCTGGGGCCTGTTCTACACGTTCTCGCAGAACCGCGAGGCCGGCTTCGGCTCACCTTGGTACGCCCTCGACCGCTCCGGCTTCTACATCCAGCAGTCATCGCTCAACACCGTCGCGAGCGGTTCGTTCGTGGTGCTCTGCGTGGCGATCGCCGGGCTGGCCCTGTTCGCACCGCGGCGGCCTCGGCTGTGGCAGCTGTGCTTTCTCGCGATCGCGGCCTTCCTCATCACGAACAAGGTCTACTCACCGCAGTACGTGCTGTGGCTGCTGGCCCTCTTCCCGCTCGCCCGGCCGCGCTGGCGTGACTGGATGATCTGGCAGACCGGCGAGGTCGTCTACTTCGTCGCCGTTTGGTGGCACCTGGAAGGGCTGTCCAACCCGGACCTCGGCATCCCCGAGTGGACCCACACGGGCGCGACGTTCCTTCGCATCGCGACCACCCTGTGGGTCTGCGGCGTGATCGTCCGCGACATCCTGCGGCCCGAGCACGACCCGATCCGAGCGGATGGTTCGGACGACCCGGCCGGCGGGGTGCTCGACGGCGCGCCTGACCTGCGGCACACGCCGTTGCGCGAGGCGTTGACCACCGTGGGGTCCGCCTCGGGCGACTAGTCCTCGAGCAGCACCTCGTCGAACGTCGACGTGGTCATCCTGACGTCGACGTCGATCTCGCTGCCGACGGCAGGTACGACGACCCCGTCCGGCAGCCAGAGCATCGAGACCTGCATGTGCGGCGGCTCGGCGAACCAGCGTTGCGACCCGTCGACATGGAACGGGGAGAGGCTGCGCCCGACTGCCTCAAGCGTGCCGATGGCCGCGACCTTGACTCGTTGGGTGATCCCTTGCGCCGGGCTGGGCGCCGACAGGGCGACGCCGTTGGCGGTGCCGCCGCCGACGACCAGGAGAATGCCGTCGCGGGGAGCCTTGTGCTGCCGGTACCCGAAGCGCTGGCCCTTGCGCAGCCGGTGCGCCGCCAGGACCGTCGACCGGGCCTGGGCCGCCGTGCGCTCCCCGAGCCACAGGCGGGTGCCGATCCTGGACCGGAACGCGACGTCGGGGTGGGCCGCCGCGACCCGGCCGAGCTCGGCGTCGGTGAGGTGGCTGACCCAGAGGGTGCCGATCGGGATGTTCGCGGCGCGCAACGTGGCCAGCCGGTCGTCGACCTCAGCGACCCGGCCGACCGCGCCCGCGTCGATCGGCAGGTGCAGCGCCACGCCCTCGAACCGGATGCTCGGTAGCAGGTCGGCGAGCTGGCCGAGCTCGACGTCGGTGAGCCCGAACCGCTGCATCGACGTGAGGACCTCGACGACGACGCGCTGTCCGGCCAGCGTCCGTACGGCCTCCAGGGTCGCGGCCGTGCGCAGCACCCGGTCGTCGGCCCCGGGCGCGCCCGCTCCGGGCAGCTCGGGCTGCATGACCAGGATGTCGCCGTCGAACGCCGGCCGGACGTCGGCGATCTCGGCGGCCTGACCCACCGCGACGGTAGGGACACCCAGGCGGGCGGCCTCCGCGGCGAGCACCGGGCGCCCGAAGCCGTAGCCGTTCCCCTTGATGACCGGTACGAGCCCGGGCGTCCCGAGGAGCACGGCGTCAGCGTGGGCCCGCCAGCGTGGAGCATCGACGTGCAGGCTCAGCATGAGTACCTCGGCATCTCTGCGGTCGATCGGTGGACTAGCGGCGGTTCAGGTACATCGTGAAAGCTCGGTGCAGGACGGGTGACAGCGGGAAGTCCCACTCACCGAGGTACTCGACGGCCGAGCCCCCGGTGCCGAGCTTGAACTGGATCAGCCCGAACAAGTGGTCGTCGGGGTCGAGCGTGTCGGAGATCCCGCGCAGGTCGTAGACGTCGGCGCCGGCCGCGTGCGCGTCGGCGATCATCTGCCACTGCACGGCGTTGCTGCCGCGGTGCTCGCGGCCCTGCGTGCTCGAGGCACCGTAGGAGTACCAGACGTGACTGCCCACGCGGACCCAGGTGGTGGCAGCGAGCAGCTCACCCTCGCGATGGGCGAGGTACAGCCGGATCCGGTCCGGGTCCTCGTCGCGCATGACAGTCCACATCCGCTGGAAGTAGTGCAGCGGACGCGGCGTGAACCGGTCGCGGCCAGCGGTCTCCACGTACAGCGCGTGGAAGTCGGCGAGGTCGTCGTACCCGCCTTGGCTGACGCCGACGCCAGCCTTGGCCGCCTTCTTGATGTTGCGGCGCCACAGCTGGTTGAAGCCGCCCAGTACGTCGTCGAGGGTGCGCCCCGCGAGCGGCACCTGGAAGACGTA
This sequence comes from Actinomycetes bacterium, assembly GCA_038210415.1. Lineage (GTDB taxonomy): Bacteria > Actinomycetota > Actinomycetes > Prado026 > Prado026 > JBBQWS01. The sequence continues at coordinate 4,111 of JBBQWS010000011.1, read as the reverse complement.
CCTGGGTTGGAAGTCGCCGAAGCCGGCTCCGTTGCCGGTGGCCTGCAGCCAACCCAGGTCCCGGAGCCGGTCGCCGAGGGCGATCGCGGCCGGGTCGGTCGTATCGGGGGTGAGCTCCAGCAGCCGCTCTGCTCCCCCGTCAGCGATGGCTGTCTTGATCGTGTCGGCCTGCCAGGTCCGGACTACGGCCTGAGGGCCCATCTTCACCGTGAAGACATGACGGCGCTTGAGGCAGTCGAGCAACGGCTGCAGGACGGCTGCGGTGTCGTACGCGTTCCAGTCGATGACCGGGCCCTCAGGGATGTACGCGAGGTAGCGCTTGAGCCGAGGGGTCTGCCGTAGCAGCACGAGAGCGGTACCGACGAGCTTGTCGTCGTCGAACCAGCCGAGCCTTTCGTGCAGCCACTCGGCCTTGACGCCCGCCCACGAAGGCAGCTGGAGAAAGCTGCCCGAGCGCGACCCGACGAAGTCGAGCAGGTCGGCCGCGCTGATGGGTCGGACGTCGAGCGTCATGCTCCGACCCTATGCGGCTAAGGACCCGTCGGTGCGACGAGGGCGATCCCGTCGACCTGTACGGCGTGGCCCGGTGAGCTCACGCGCAGGCTCAACGGGCCCGAGTGCACGGGCCACCCGTCGAGCGGCACGAGAGTGAGCAGCACCTTGCGGACGACCTTCGATCCGGCCGAGTAGGTGTCGATGCTGCCGATGACGACGCCGTCCACGGATACCTCCACCGTGCCGCACGTGCGGCAGGTGTTGGCGACGAGCACGAGCTGCTGGAACGACGTGACAGAAAGGCCCATGGTTGCGTCGAGCGCGCCGGTGGACAGCGTCCGCCCGTAGGCGTTGGTGGGCGTGGTCTGCGTCCAGCCTGGGCCGATGACGAGTCCGCGGTCGTCCAGCGGGCGGGTCGTGCACCGCTCGCCGGTCCAGCCCGAGACGTTGCCCGCGCGGTCCTTCGCGCGCACGGAGAAGCACATCGTCGTGCCCGCAGCTATCGGCATGTTGGTGCTGGACGCCGTCGTCGCGGTCAGCTGCACCTTGGTGGTCAGGCTCCCGAAGACGCCATCCGCCAGGGCCGTCCGCCAGCGGAGGTCGTACGAGCCGATCCCGGACTGGTCGGTGGCGGTCCAGGTCACCGCGGTGGCCGTGCCGAGCGAGACGGGGAGCGCCGGCCCCGTCATCGAGGGGACCGGCGGCGTGGTGTCGAACACGCCGGGGACCACGACGGCACTCGGGTCGGAGGCCGGACCGGGGCCGATCGCGTTGCCCGCCGCCACCGAGAAGGTGTACTCGGTGGTCACGTCAAGACCGGCGAAGAGCACGCTGGTGAGGGTGGGCGAGGACTCGACCGTCGAGCCGCCCGGCGTCGCCGTGGCGACGTACCCGGTGATCGGCGAACCGCCGTTCGACGCGGGAGCGAGCCAGCTCACCCTGACCTTGGGCGCGGTCACGAGCCCGGTGGGGAAGGCGAGCACGGTGGTGGGTGGGCCCGGCGGCGAATAGACCCGTGGCGCCGCCGCCGGGCCGAGAGCCACCGGCAGGCTCTTCGCGGTCTGGAGCTGCAGGTGCTGGATCTGCGCGGACCCGGGGCCACCCGACAGGTTGCCGGTGATCCCGAGGTGGGCGAGGTCGGCGTCGCCGAACGCCAGCAGCGTCACCGCGCCGGTCGCATCCGTGACGCCGGACAGGCTTTGCACCGGCGCCAACGTTCCTACGGACGAGAGGTACGGGTCGGCCGCGTCGCTACCGGTCACCACAGCGCCCTCGACCGGCGTCCCGGTGGGGCTCAGCACCGTGAGGGTCAACGGCACCGTGCCCGGGAGGGCGAGGTCGAGCGACGAATCGGCCACCACGGTCAGCGGGAACGGCGGGAGCTGCCAGCCGGACGGCAGCCCCGCCGTCGGGCAGCCGCCGTCGGTCACGGTCACGACTTCGTCGCCCGCGGGGACGGTCAGGCTGAACGTGCCGTCGGTGACGGGGGACCCCACCGAGGTGCCGCTGGCGGGGTCGGCGACGTCGATCTGTCCGCAGACCGGCTCGCCCGTGGCCGTGCGCAGGGTGCCGGTGAGCTGGAAGGTCGGGTCGGCCCGCGCGGGCCCGACCACCGCCAGTGCCAGCACCGCGCAGCCCGCGAGGAAACCCAACGTCCGCGCCCGCTGCCCCATGACCGCCACGTTCCAGAGGCTAGCCCGCCGACCGCGCGCCCGACAGGGGCCGGTCGGTCGCCTAGTGCAAAGCCCTTAGGGCGCTTCCCGCATTCGGCGTATTGACCGCGTTGAGTAGCGGTCGATCACTAAGAGTAAGCAGCCCGACGGAAGCTCACCGGGAGAACCCGATGCGCTCGTGCTGCACCGGTAGATCTGATCGAGGGGAATTCTCATGTCGCAGTTCACCAAAGGAATCGTGGTTCGCAGCACCGTTGCAGCCAGCTCCCTGATCGCCCTGGTCGCGGTCGTCGGCGCCGGGTGGAAGTGGCTCTGACCGACCCAGCAGGAGGGGTCGTGGTGACACGGCCCCTCCTGGCACCCGAACTGCGTGAGGTGGGAGCGCCATGTTGATCCTCGTTGCGGCCGTCCTGGGGGTGCTGTCTGCCCTGGTGCTCGGTGGGTCCGGTCGGCGGCTGGCCGAGCTGCCGGTGCGGGCGTTGTGGCTGCCGCCCGTCGCTCTCGTGCTGCAGGTCGTCATCATCGAGATCGTGCCCGACGGCCTGCCTGCGCTCTTGTCCGGCATCCACATCGCGACCTACGTCATGGCGGGCGCGTTCATCTGGCTCAACCGCAAGATCCCGGGCCTGCTCTTCGTCGCGCTCGGCGCCGTGAGCAACGGCGTGACCATCGCCCTGAACGACGGCACGCTGCCCGCCCGAGCCGGCGCCCTCAAGGCGGCCGGCCTGCCGGTGCACCCCGAAGGCTTCGTCAACAGTGGCGTGCGCGCGCATGCGGTGCTTCCCTGGCTGGGCGACGTCTTCGCGTGGCCGGTCCCGCTGCCGCTGGCCAACGTGGTCAGCGTCGGTGACGTCCTCATCGTCGGAGGCCTGACCTACGGCGCCCACGTGGTCTGCCGGTCTCGCCTGGGCCGGTTGCTCTCGCGATCGAGCGGGTCGGCCGACTCGAAGCCGGCTCAGCCGGGTAGGCGCGCCCGCAGGAACTCGATGTCCGAGGCCTGACCCTCGAGCCCGCCGGGCGTCTCGCAGACCACCGGCGCCCCTGCAGCGGCGACGACCGCCGTCAGCTCGTCGGGGTCGATCGACCCGCTGCCGAAGTTGTCGTGCCGGTCGCGGCCGGAGTCGAAGTCGTCTTTGCTGTCGTTCGCGTGGACCAGGTCGATCCGTCCGGTAATCGCGCGCACCCGCTCGACCGCCGTCGGGAGGTCGATGCCCCCGGCCCACGCGTGACAGGTGTCGAGGCAGAACCCGACGTCGTAGCCGTCGAGGGCGTCCCACAGCCGCGCGATCGCATCCAGCCGGCGGGCCATCGCGTGGTCGCCTCCCGCGGTGTTCTCGATCAGCACCGGCACCTTGCAGTCCATCCGCTCGAAGGTCTTGCGCCAGTTGTCGTAGCCGAGCGCCGGATCGTCAGCGGCGAGCACGTGGCCGCCGTGCACGATGAGCCCGGCCGCGCCGATCTCGGCGGCTGCGTCGACGTGCTGCTGAAGCAGCTTGCGGGAAGGGATCCGGATCCGGTTGTTGGTGGTGGCGACGTTCAGGACGTATGGCGCGTGGACATACAGCCTCGTGCCCGCGGCGCTCGCGTCGGCCCGCAGGCCGGCCGCCCCACCGGCGTACGCGACAACCGGAGCCTTCCACCCCTGCGGGTCGCCGAGGAAGAACTGGACGAGGTCGGCCTTCCGGGCCACGGCCTCGGCCAGCGGGTCGGTCTGGTCGACGTGGGCACCGATCTGGATCGTCATCCCCCGAGGGTACGACGGCCGATTAGGGCTGCCTGGACCCAGCGGCTAACCTTGCCGGGTTGTACGTGTTGACGCACGTCACCCTCCTGCCACGGAGAGACCGTGGCCGCCTAGTCCAAAGGAGGTGGGTTTTCGTATGCGTCGCTATGAACTGATGATCATCCTCGATCCCGAGCTCGAAGAGCGCACCGTCGCCCCC
>JBBQWS010000010.1:0-74545 GCA_038210415.1 Actinomycetes bacterium | reverse complement strand
CGGCGGTGCCGGCAAGCAGATCGGCCCGGGTGCGCCGCTCGCGCAAGCGGTCTTCGAGCAGCGTCATCGGTCCCTCTTCGCAGCAGCCGCCGGGTCGGCGCGGATCCCTTCTCACTTCTATCGGCAGCGATAGGGATGAGTTGAAGGACGTCCGACGGTTAAGTGCGCGTCTTGGAGGCCGATGCATTTGCAGGGGACATCACTAGTGCATTTGCAGGGGGTCACACATGGTCGATGTGTTGAGCCTGGCGAGAGTCGCCGACTCGGCGGCTCCGCCACGCCCGCGACGGCTGCGGCGCCCCCCTTCGCCAGGGGCGGAACCGACGCCCGCCCCGGTCATCGCCGTGCCGATCGGCGAGCCTGAGCCGGCCGCCCAGAGCCGTCTCAAGATGTGCTTCGACCGTACGTGCGCCGCCCTCGGTCTGCTGTTCCTGCTGCCGTTCCTCGTGGTCGTGGCCGTCGCGATCCGCGTGCAGTCGAACGGCCCCGCGATCTACCGGCAGCAACGAGTCGGGCTCGGCGGAAGACCGTTCACGATCTGGAAGTTCCGCACGATGAACGTCGACGCCGACACTCACTTGCACGGCCTGCTGCGGCACCACGGACGAGCCGGGACCCCGCTGTTCAAGGTCCCCCACGACCCACGGATCACCGCGCTCGGACAGTCGTTGCGCCGATACTCCATCGACGAGCTTCCCCAGCTGGTCAACGTGCTGCGCGGTGAGATGTCCCTGATCGGCCCTCGGCCTCAGCGCCCCGACGAGGTCGCGCTTTACCGGCCCGAGCACGCACCGCGGCTACAGGTCCGTCCCGGGCTGACCGGACTCTGGCAGGTCCGCGGTCGCAGCGAGCTCGCGTGGGAGGACGCCGTGCAGCTCGACCTGGAGTACGTGCAGCAGTGGTCCCTGCGTCTGGACGCGCACATCCTCGCGCGAACGGCTCGCGTGGTGCTCCACGCGCACGGCGCGGTCTAGCGCGGCGCGACCCGGCTCGCTCCGGACAGCCCGAGCGCGGCACACACGAACAGCAGGAAGAACGCGGGGTGCGTCGGGCCGGACTCGGTGAACCCGACGATCGCGAACGACGTGACGATGCCCAGTCCCACGGCCGAGCCGGCCCGCAGCTCACGGCCGGCCGCGACGACAAAGGCGACCGCCGAGATGACGAGGGCGAGCACCCCGACGAGCCCGTCGACGAGGTAGGCGTCGATCCACACGTTGTGGGTGCTGCCGACGCGGGTCAGGCTGGAGATCAGCGAAGCGGTATCGGCGTGGCCCAGCCCGAGCGCGGGGACGGCGCCGTTGTCGAGCAGGCTGGCCCAGATCCCGGTGCGGCCGGAGAACGACGTGTCGACGGTGTCGCCGGACGTGAGGGCGGCGGTGACATCGGTGTACGACAGTGCGAACAGCAGTCCGGCGCCCACCACGCAGAGGGTGGCGACGAGGCCGAGGCGACCTGGAACCGTCCGGGTCCGCAGCCAAAGGCCCGCCAGACACATGACCAGGAGCCCGAACACGGTCGCAATCGTCGACGTCTGGCTGGCTGATGCCGCCAGCCCGAGGGCACCCAGCCCGGCGAGTGCGACCCGGGCGGGTCCGCGCCGAGAAATCGCGGTGAGGACGAGCAACCCGGACACCAGACCCATGCCGTTCGGGTGACCGAGCAGGCCGCCCACCCGTCCGTCGTACAGCAGGGGGAGGAAGTCGCGGCCGGCGATCACGAGCGAGGGCAGCACCGCCGCGGCGACCAGGCTGAGGCCGACCAGCAGCGCGAGGGCTGCGCAGGCGACCCCGCGGATGTCGGCCCGGCGCGCGACGACGACCAGGAGCACGCAGGCGATGCTCTCGGCTGCGGAGAACACCGCGTACGAGACCTCGAACCGGCCGGCGGCGAGGGTCAACGAGACCAGCAGCGGCGCCGCAGCCGCCAGCGCCAGGCCGAGGTCGCGCACCGGACGCAGCGTCAGCGCGAACAGGAACACCCGGAACATGGCCAGGGCAGCCAGCGCGATCAGTGCGGACGAGACCAACGACGCGGCGCTCGCTCCCGCCGCCTCGGTGACCGCGGTGGCCGCGGTGAAGGAGAGCGTGAGCGACACCAGGCAGACGGTGGCCGCGATGTGGACTCCCAGGGGCGCCCGCGCCTTCGCCCCGTTGGACGCCGGCTGCTCAGCAGGCTCCGTGATGTGTTCAGTCGCAGCCGTCACCGCTGGGTCACCTGCACCTCACCCACTCGCCCACCTCTCTCGCCGATCACTCCGCGCCCTAGTGTGACGGCGCAGGAGGCCGCGCAGGCGAACGCCACGCAGCCGCGAACGGCCCACGGCCAGCTGTGCCCCACCGCTGTGGCGGCGAGCAGCGCGGTGGCGAGCGAGAGCCCACCCGCCCCGAGCAGGACGGTCGGAGCGACCGGCCGGCCGGAGCCCAGCCACCTGCTCCCGGCCGCGCAGAGCAGGAAACAACCGGCGTACGCCGCGGCGACGCCCTGCTCGCCGAACCAGTGCGCCAACGGGACCGCAGCAGCGACCGAGAGCAGCACCGCCGAGGGGGTGAGCACGGCCAGCGTCCCGCTCCGCTGGCGGTGAAGCAGGGCGACGATCTGCGCGCTGAACACCGTCGCGGGCACCGAGCACAGCGACACGATGAGGACGACGTCGACCACAGGGAGCGCTGCGTACGACGGGGGCAGGAACAGCCGGGCGAGCAACGGAGCAGCCCAGTCGAGCGCGACCTGGCCGAGCAGCGCCAGGGTGAGCAGCGCCTTCGTCAGCCGGAGCATCAGCGCCTCGACGTGCTCGTCCTCGGCGCGGTACACGATCGGCGCCCACGCCGCGCTGAAAGCCTTGAGCATCGTCCACACCAGCGAGCCGAGAACCACCGCGACGGAGAACCCGGCCACAGCCGCCAGCCCGGAGGTAGCGGCGACCACTCGGCGCAGCCCGGCCTCCAGTGCGAGCAAGGCGACCAGGTGCGGGACGGTGGGAAGCCCCAATCGCAAGCCGGCCCGGACGAGCTCGCGGGCAGTCGACCGGTCCGCTGGCGAGCGGTCCTCGCGGGCGGTTCGACCGCGGTGGACGACGAACAGGCCCGGCCCGACCACGGCGGCCAGTGACACTGCAGTTCCCACGAGGTACGCGGTGGCCGTGCGCTCCCACGCGAAGACGAGCACCAGGCCGAGCACCGGCGACACCACTGCCGCGGCCGTTGTCAGGCTCGCCGTCGACACCGCCCGCTCCTCGGCGCGCAGCACCGCCGTGATGACGGCGACCATGCTCATCAACGTGCCGGCGGCCACCCCGGCCGCGGCCGCACCGCCCCAGGGGATCCCCACCACCGGCTGCGCCCACAGCGGTCCGCTCACGCCCACGAACAGGCCCAGGACACCGACGAGGACGCACGCGCGGTAGGCCGCGGCCACGGAGTCCGGCGAGCCCTTCGGGAGGTCAGCGGTGACCCTGGCGAGCCCCTCGTTCAGGCCCAACGAGACCACCGACTGAAGGAGCCACACGAGCGGAGCGACGAGCGCGACGACGGCGTACTGCTCCACCGGCAGCGCCCGTGTCAGCAGCGGCAGGAGCAGGAAGCCGGACAGCATCCGCACGAGCGTCACGCCGCCGTACAGTGAGCCGTGCCCGAGCGCGCGCCGGACCGAGCGGTCCACCACCTCGCTCATCTCGCACCCTCGGTCAGCTCGGCGTACGTCGCGCGCAGCCGGGCGGCGCCGGCCGGTTCGGACCGATCGGCCCGGACGAACGCGATGGAGTCGTCGCCCAGCCGCAGGGCCGCGTCGGTGTCGAGGGCCAGCACGTCGCCGAGGGCTGCGCCCAGACCAGGCTCGTCCGCCTCGGGCACCAGCGAGCCGGGACGGCCGGGCGCGACCATCTCGGCGGTGCCGCCACTGTCGTACGCGACCACAGGCACCCCGCACGCCTGAGCCTCGAGGAGCACCAGACCCGCGGTCTCGCGCCGGCCCTGGTGCTCCAACGCGGGCAGCACGACCACGGCGGCCGAGCGGATCCGGTCGCGCACGCCGGCCCGGTCTGCGAGGCCGTGGAACGTCACGTCGAGGCGTAGCCGCTCCGCGAGCTCGGTGAGCGTTCCGCGGTCCGGGCCGTCGCCGACCACGTCGACCGGGGGGCGCTCCTCGGGCGGCATCGACGCGATGGCCCGGAGCAGGTGGTCGACCCCCTTCTCGGGACTCAGCCGACCGACCAGGCAGATCCGGCCGGCGGCGTGCGCCGCTCGACGCTGTGCGGCGTCGAGCGGGCTGAAGAACTCGGTGTCCACGCCCACGTAGACGACATCGACACGTTCGGCCGGGAAGCCAAGCCGGATCGCCTCGCCGGCCAGGTGTCGCGAGGCGGCCAGGTAGCGGGCGGCGGCGGTGAGCACCCCCCGGGAGCCGCGCTCGGCGGCAGCCGCCGCGGGCACGTCGTAGCCGTGCAGGCTGACGACGAGCGGCACGCCGAGGCGCTCGGCAGCGCGCACGGCGACGGTCGACCAGGTGCCAAACTGCTGGTGCACCACGTGCGGCCGGAACCGGGCGACCGAGCGGCCCAGGAGCGGCCAGGTCGCCCCACCGAGCGCCCGCCGTACAGCGACCGGTCCACGGCCACCCCCGGGCGCCGTCGTGACCGGCCAAGGCACCGGCGCGCGCAGGTCGGCGAAGGCCGCGAAGTAGCGGAAGTCGACGTCCCGCAGGTGCGCCGCATGGCTGAACGCGAAGTACGTGGGCGGCACCCGAAGCGCACCGAGCGTCATGGCGACACGCAGGGCAGGGGTCGTCACGACGGTCGGCCTTCTCTCGCGCGGCAGAATGCACGCTGGTTCAGCAGCCGCTGAAGTCTAGGTCTGGCCACCGCCCCGAACGCGGTACCCACACCGGAGTCCCCATGCCCGCACTTCTCGTCGTCGCCCGGCACTACTGGCCAGCACCCGGTGCGGCCAGCGTGCGGCTGGGCAGCCTCGTGGGGGCGGCACACGACCGGGGCTGGACGGTCGACGTGATCAGCGGAACCCCTGGGCCGGAGGTCGCGGAGCCACGACTGCGGGTCCACCGCGTCCCCGGGGACACGTCCACGGGGCTGAACGCGCGCCGGCTCGGCGAGCTGTGGCAGTTCTCCCGGGCCGTGGTGCGGGTCGCAAGAACCCTCGCCCCCATCGACATCGTGCTCGCGGACCCGCCGCCGACCGCCGGGCTGAGCGGGCTGCAGGCTGCGCGCGACCACGCCGCGCTGGGTGTCTACTACTACGCGGACTCGTGGGCCGACATGGTCGGGCAGTCGACGGGGAGCCTGGCCCGCACCCTCAGCCCGGTCGTACGGGGAACCGAGGCCCGGGCGTTGCGGCGGGCCGACGTCGTGGTCGCCGTGACCGAAAGGCTCCGGTCCCAGGCGGCGGACGTCCGCGACAGCGCCGCCGACGTGCTCCTCGTGCCGAACGGGGCCGACCTGAGCGATTTCGCACCCGACGGTCCGCAGTGGGCGGACCCCTGGGCCGGCGCCCTGCCGTACGTCGTGTACGCCGGCAACATGGGTGTGGTGCACGGGGCACCGGTGTTCCTCGACGCGGCGGAGCAGCTGTGGGCCGGGGGCGTGGAGTTCGGCGTCGCCTTCCTCGGATACGGCGTCGACCGGGCCGAGATCCAGGCCAGAGCTGCCCACTCCGGCGGCCGTTGCGTCGTTCTCGACCCGCAGCCTGCGTCGGTGGCTGCCAGCGCGTTCCGGGGGGCCGTCGCGGGCCTCGCATCGGTGCGCCCGATCGCGGTCACGAACGATTCGCGACCGGCCAAGGCCGTCGCGTCGATCGCGTGCGGCTGCCCAGTTCTGTACGCCGGCTCCGGCGAGTTCGCCGATACGGTGCGGACCGAGCAGCTCGGGGTGGCCGTCCCGTACGACGCGCCTGCGACCGCCGACGGCATGCGGTCGATGCTCGCTGCGGGCCGGGGCGGGTGGGACCGGGGGGCGATCGCGGCGTACGCCCTCGAGCACTTCGACCACGGCCGGGCGATGAACGGGCTGCTCGACACGCTCACGACGCGGCTCGCGGCGCGAGCGGCCCTTCACTGATTCGCCGCCTTTTCGCCCATAAGGTGACCAGGTGGACTTCCGTGACTACGCCCGAACGCTGCGCAAGCGTTGGCTGCTCATCGTCTCGTTGACCATCCTCTGCGTCGGAGCCGCGACGGCCTTCTCGTTGCTGAGCACACCGGTCTACCGCGCTGAGACACAGCTGTTCGTGTCCGCGGACGGCGGCGGCACGGGGATCACCGATGCGTACCAGAGCGGCCTGTTCAGCCAGCAACGGGTCAAGTCGTACGCCCAGATCATCGACTCGCCACAGGTGCTCGACCCGGTGATCGCACGGCTCGGCCTGAACACGACGGCGGAGAAGCTCGGCGAGCACGTCAGCGCCACCGCCCCTCTCGACACCGTGCTCATCGACGTCCGCGTCGACGACACCTCGCCGACGCGGGCCCGCGACCTGGCGAACGCCATCGGCGAGGAGTTCTCGAACCGGGTCAAGCAGCTCGAGACCCCGACGTCCGGAGTCGCTCCCGTCGCGGTGACGGTCGTACGCGAAGCCTCCCTGCCGACCTCGCCGGTGTCCCCACGGACCACCATCAACATCGCCCTGGGAGCACTGATCGGGCTCGCCCTCGGGATCGGCATCGCCGTGCTCCGCGAGGCCATGGACACCACGGTCAAGAAGGTCGACGACCTACAGCGGATCACGCAGGTGGCCACCCTCGGCGTGGTCGCGTACGACAGCGACGCCGGGAAGAAGCCGCTCGTGGCTCACCTCGACCCGCACTCGATCCGGGCCGAGTCGTTCCGGACCTTGCGCACCAACCTGCAATTCGTCGACATCGACCGACCTCCGCGCACCGTCGTCGTGAGCTCGGCGGTGGCGGGTGAGGGCAAGTCGACGACGGCCTGCAACCTCGCGATCACGTTGGCCCAAGCGGGCATCCGGGCCGTCCTCGTCGAGGCCGACCTTCGCCGGCCTAAGATCTCCGACTACCTCGGCATCGAAGGGGCCGTAGGTCTCACGTCCGTACTCATCGGCCGGGTCACCGTCGACGAAGCCCTGCAGACGTGGGGCCGCGGCGGGCTGGCCGTGCTGGCGAGCGGGCCGATCCCCCCGAACCCGTCCGAGCTGCTGGGGTCCGGCCACATGGTCGCCCTCCTGCGCGACCTGCAGGCCCGTTTCGACGTCGTCATCATCGACGCGCCGCCGCTGCTCCCGGTCACGGACGCCGCGGTGCTCTCACGCATCTGCGACGGAGCGGTGCTCGTGGTGAGGTACGGCAAGACCCGGCGGGACCAGCTCGAGCACACCGTCGAGGCACTGCGCGCGGTCGACGCCCGGATCCTGGGCACGGTGCTCAACATGGTGCCGACGAAGGGCGCCGACAGCTCTGGTTACGCGTACGGGTACGGGTACACGGCGCGCACCGACCGCCCGCGGATGAACTCGGTCACCACTCAGGGGGACGTCCTGCCCGACACCCGGATGGGCCGCAAAGCCAAGACCCGCCGCTAACCCCCGGACCGCCCCACCCCCCCCCTACCGCCCCACCCCCCATACCGCCACATGGGTCCCTTCATGCCGCTAGATCGAGTTCTAGGACCACTCAGGACACGGATCCGGACAGCCCGTGGCGCGTCGTGAGTGAGTCGAAACCTCGGCCTAGTGGCATGAGGGGACCCATGTGGCGGAAGGGGGTGGGTCAGCTGGGGTACTGGGCCGGCATCGGTGCGGGGGCGACCGGTGCCATGAGCGGCACGGGCAGGCCAGTCGACGGGTGGCCAGCAGGGTAGGCGCTCACACCGGCGCCAGCCGGAACGGGGTGCGCAGGACCGGTCGGCGGCATCGACGTGCGCATCGGCCCCGTCGCCTTGCGCTTCGAACGGCTCCGCAGCACCAGGAAGCCGAGCCCGCCGATCACCAGGACCCCGGCGCCGGCAACGACGTACTCGAGCAGGTTGCTGGAATCCTCGTCGGCCGCGCCCGGCACCGTCCGGGCAGTCGGGCCGCCGCCGGTGACCGGGGCCGCTGCTGCCGTGATGTCGACCGTGGTCGAGATGGAACGGGTGAGTCCGGCTGGGGTGACGCCGGAGACCGTGACCGTGTGCGCACCCGGCTGGTCGAACCGCACCGTCGCCGTGACGTCGCCCAGGGAGTCGGCCGTGGCCGGGTACACCCGGAACGCGTCACCAGCCATGGCCACGCTGCCAGGAGCGCGCCCCGTGCCCAGGATGCCGCCCGCGGACGTGGTCACGGTGGCCGCCGAAGTCGGCTTGAAGCCGTGCGCCGTCACCACGGTGTCCTCGCCCACCGAAGGGGCGCTCGGGTCGAGGGTCAGGGTCTGGTCGACTGGCGGGTAGGCCGCCGGGGGCAGGCTCGGCACGGGAGTCGGAGCGGCTGCCGCGGCCGTGGCAGCCACCAGCCCACCAGCGGTCATGAGCAGCCCGCTGAACGCGCAGGCGGCAAGACGACGAACGATCATGGCTACTCCGTTCCAGCGACGTCGAGCGGACGCGGGTACGCAGGCCAAGGCCGGCCTGACGGTCCCAGTCGCTCTATCGGCAGGTCGGCGCCTGGACCGTAGCGCTGGGGGCGCGCACGAGTGGTCCGACCCAGGCCCGCGCCGGTCGCGGCGACCCGCGGTCGGCCGGTTCGGTGAGATTCAGGACGAGCGTGCGTCGCTGTCCCGAGGCCAGCTCGACCGAGATCGCGAACACCGGTCGCCCCGCTCCTGCGCCGTCCAGCCCGGCCGACATCTCGACCGGGTCGCCGTCGAGGAACGCCCGGTTGAGCTCGGCACCGACGGCCACGTAGACGAGCAGCCGGACCCGCGTCGAACCGTCTCCGCCTCGCCCGGCCGGGCTCGACGTCGGCCCGCGATCCTGCCGGTAGGCCGCGTACGCCGGCAGCCCGCTGGCGGGAGCGTTGTCGCGCACGGTTATCGAGACGCTGGCCGATCCACCGCCGCAGCCGGCGGCGACGTAGTCGAGCGATCGGTCGAGGTAGTAGTCGAGCTTGTTGCCGGCCTCGTTGTCGACGACCAGCGCAGCGTAGGGCCCGGTGTGATCATCGACGACACCGCCGAGGTCCGTGCCCGCAAGCAGCTGCTGCTCGTCGGGGTGGGCGCTGAAGACGAGGATCCGCCGCTCGCCGGTTGCCCTGCGCAGGGCTCGGGTCAGGTCGGTGAGGTCGCCGGTGGCGCCGAGCACGCGGTCGAACGCGGCCCTGGCCAGCGCCTGCAGGTAGGCCCGGCGCTCGGCGTCCTGCGCCGGCGCTGGGAAGCGTGCGTACACGTCGCGCATCGCGACGTCGGCGAAGCGATCCCCCGAGACCGGCCCCACGCCAGGAACCTTCACGGGGCCGGTCAAGCGCAGGATGTACCCGAACGCCACGGGGTCGACCGCCAGGACGCCGTCGAGCTGCTGCCCGAATTGGCGACGCCACAGCTCGAGCTGCAGCCGGGCTGCGAACGGGAAGTGCGCGGACAGGTTGGTGTTGACCCACAGCGCCGGGTCGTTGCCGTACAGCCTCCGGAACGCCGGACCGAGGTCGAGCGGAAGGGTGCTCGCCGACCGGAGCTCGCTGTCTGACCCGAGCCGGACGAGCCTGGGCCGGCCGTCGGCGACCTCCACGACGGCGAAGGCGCCGACGAGACCGCCGGTGCCCCGGGCCTCCGCGTTGTTCTGCAGCACCACGAGGTAGTGCCGCAGACCGCGTCCACCCAGCATCACCGGCAGCAGCCGCACCGCCGTCGCCGCTTCGTCCAGGGCCGCATGGGTGCCGGACACCGAACCGCGGACGCTGTCGAGGGCCGTACGAACCGGCGGCAGCACGAACGACGGGTCGATCGCGTCGAGGTCGGCCTGCACCTGCGCCAGTCGGGCGTCGGCTCGCAGGACCGCCGGCGCGGCCGCCGCGACCGCTGTCACGTCGATCCGGTCGCCGGTACGGAGCCGGTGCGGGTCGAGGGCCCGGGCGGCCGCGCCCAGGTCCGGCAGCACGTCGACCGCGACGGAGTTGACCGCGGCCGCGGTGCGGGTCACGGCGAGCGGCGTACGGCCCAGGATCGGCACCCACCCGGCGACCCGCCACACCAGGTCGGACGTGAGTGCCTTGGCGTGTTGTGCGTGCTCGCGCGCGGCCGCGATCTCCCGGTCCAGCGCGGCCTGGTCGCCGGCGACCGCAGCGGTCCGCGCCTGCTCGACGGCGGCCTTTGCGGCCAGAAGCTCGGTGCGGGCGTGCCAGCCGCGCCAGGCCAGCCACCCGCAGGCGAGCACGATCACGGCGAGGAGGAGTACGAGGACCCGGCGTGCGCGGTGCACCGGACGGCGGTGCGGCCGTCCGGGCCGATGCTCTCCGCTGGGCCCGTGCACGAGCGCCACCTTAGGCCGAACGTGCCGCCGGATCGGTCAGGCGTCCTGTGCCGCTGCGATAGCGCCCGCGAGCAAGGGTGCGTCCTCGGGGACGTTGCGCTTGACGAGGGCGAGTGCGATCGGGCCGAGCTCATGGTGCCTGGCGGCAGTCCCGACGAACCCGATCGTGCGGCCGTCAGTCGTCGTCAACGCGTCGCCGTGCGCCGGGAGTTCGGCGTCGGACCCGTCGAGGTGCAGCAGCACCATGCGGCGCGGTGGCCGGCCGAGGTTGTGCACCCGGGCGACTGTCTCCTGGCCTCGGTAACAGCCCTTGTTGAGGTGAACGGCAGCCCCGATCCAGCCGACCTCCGCCGGAATCGTGCGGTGGTCGGTCTCGAACCCGAGCCGAGGGGTACGAGCCTCGACCCGCAGCGCCTCGGCGGCCCACAGCCCGGCCCGCCGCTCGTAGCTGTCAAGGCGGTCGCTCAGGGCAGCCCGCCGAACAAGCGTGTCGCCCGCCCGGTCGCGGACCACGGCCCACTCGGCGGAGACGTCGGCGAGCTCGACCTTCGACCAGAAGACCATCGAGGTCAGGTATGCCAGCAGCGGTGCGGCGGTGCCGGGCTCGACGTGCGCGAGCACCGCCGTGCCGTCGTCGACCAAGGTCAGGTGGTGCTCGACGTGGCCGTGCGGCGACAGGATCAGAGCCTGGGTCCAGGTGTCGGGCGGCAGCTCGCTGAGGTGCTGCGACGTCAGCGTGTGCAGCCACGTGAGCCGGTCCGGGCCTGCGACGCGCAGCACCGGCCGGTGAGAGAGGTCGACGGCCGCACGGCCCGAGGCGAGCGCACGCTGCTCGGCGAAGGGGTCGCCGTAGTGCCAGGGCGCTCCGGTGTCCGGCCCAGCCTCGACCAGGGCGACGGGCTCGGTCATCCCTGCCCCAGGCAGTGGGCGCAGCGCCCGGCGATCGCCATGTGTTCCACATCAGTGGCAAACCCATGCGCCGCCCGGATCCTTCCCACGAGCTCCGCAGCGAGCTCGACGTCACCTTCGGCGATCGAGCCACAGCCCTCGCAGACGAGGTGGAGGTGCGCGTGGTCGTGCGCGGCGTGGTACGACGGTGGCCCGGCGCCGAGGTGTGCGTGCCGGATCAGCCCGAGGTCCTCGAACAGCTCGAGCGTGCGGTAGACGGTCGACAGGTTGACGCCGGGAGCGATCCGCTGCACCTCGGCACAGATCTCGTCGGGGGTAGCGTGCCCAAGACGGTCGACGGCCTCGAGGACGAACTGACGCTGGGGAGTGACCCGCAGGCCCCGCTCGTGCAGCCGGGCCCGCAGGTCGACTTCCTCGGCTAGGCCGATGTGGACGTGCGTCACCTTCCCCGGCCGGCTCATCCGACCCGCTTGAGGCGCCCAGACGCGTGCGACTGCAGAGGCAGGCCCATCGCTGCCATGTCGAACGCCCAGAACAGATCGCCCTCGACCAGGCCGTACAGCCGGTGCCCTGCGGTGTACTCCTTCGCGGACTCGGTGCGGGCGACCACGTCGGTACGGAGCTCGATCTTGCCCCCGCCTGCGGTGCCGACCCAGATCTCCACGAACCCGGTGGGGTGGGCCAGAGTCACCTCGACATGACCCTGGGGGCGCGGCCGCCAGTAGCCGACCTCCGCCGCCAACGGGCGTACCCGGGTTCCGTCGTCGTCGAGCAGCCAGGTGTTGGACGTATAGGCGAGGTACGGCTTGCCGATGTGGCTGAACTCGAGCTCTTGACCGAAGTTGACCGACTCGATCGTGGGGTAGCCGAGCACACCCGCGCCCTCCCACCGGCCGATCAGCCAGGCCAGCGGCACGAGCTCGGAGGGTAGGTCCGCCGTCAGCTCCACCGGTCAGTCCTGGCCCTTGTACAACCGGTACACCACGAAACCCGCGAACCAGGTGATGACCAAGGCCATCACGACGAGCAGGCCGGTGTAGAAGATCTCGATCACCCTCGTCACTCTAGTCGCCCGGCCCGGATCGAGCGGCTTAGGCTCAGCCGGGTGACTACGACCCTGGTGGTGAAGGTGACGGCCGGCGCCGACGCACCCGAACGCTGCGCCCAGGCCTTCAGCGTCGCGGCGACCGCTACCGCATCCGGGATCCTGGTGTCGTTGTGGCTCACGGGTGAAGCCGCCTGGTTCGCGATGCCGGGGCGGGCAGCGCAGTTCGTCCTCGCCGAGTCGCCTCCGCTGGCGGACCTGCTCGCGAGCGTTCTGTCCGACGGCCGCGTGACGCTCTGCGCGCAGTGCGCGGCCCGCCGGGAGATCCGTCCCGAGGACGTGCTCCCAGGGATCCGGATCGCCGGCGCCGCCACCTTCGTCGCCGAGGTCATGGCCGACGACGCTCGAGCGCTCGTGTACTGAGCGTCCGGTCGATACGGAGCGTCCGGTCGATGCTGAACGTCAGACACGGACCTCGATCTCGGCCACGACGCCACGTTCGGCCACCACGGAGCGGTCGACGGTGTCGTTGCCGGGCGAGAGCACCCGCAGCGTCCACGAACCCGGCGCAGCGAAGAACCGGAAGTGCCCGGTCGGCGAGGTCGGAACCTCGGCCGTGAACTCTCCCGACCCGTCAAGCAGCCGGACGTAGGCCCGACCGATCGGGCCGGACTCGCTCACGACCACGCCCTGGATGATCGCTTCGGTCGTCACGTCGATGCCCTCGACGCTGAGCCCGCCGGTCGTCGCGCCGCACATCAGGCAGCACCGCCCTCGGGCGAGCCCGCCTCGTCGCCGAGCTGCACGGGAACGCCCACCATCGAGCCGTACTCGGTCCAGGAGCCGTCGTAGTTCTTGACGTTGGGCTGACCGAGCAGCTCGTGCAGAACGAACCAGGTGTGCGCCGAGCGCTCCCCGATCCGGCAGTACGCGATCGTGTCGGTGGCCAGGTCGACCCCGGCTCCCTCGTACAGCGCGGTGAGCTCGTCGTCCGACTTGAAGGTGCCGTCGTCGTTCGCGGCCTTCGACCACGGGATGCTGCGAGCCGTCGGCACGTGGCCGCCGCGCTGGGACTGCTCCTGCGGCAGGTGGGCGGGGGCGAGCAGCCGGCCGGCGTACTCGTCGGGCGAGCGCACGTCGACCAGGTTGAGCGACCCGATGCCCGCGAGGACGTCGTCGCGGAAGGCCCGGATCGACGGGTCCTGCTCGCGGGCCTTGTAGGACGCGCGCGGGCGCTCGTCGACCTGGGTGGTCAGGGCCCGGGAGTCGAGCTCCCAACGCTTGCGGCCGCCGTCGAGCAGCTTGACGTCGGTGTGCCCGTACAGCTTGAAGTACCAGTACGCGTACGACGCGAACCAGTTGTTGTTGCCGCCGTAGAGCACGACGGTGTCATCGTTGCTGATCCCCTTGCGCGACAGCAACGCCTCGAAGCCGGTGCGGTTGACGAAGTCGCGGCGGACGGCGTCCTGCAGCTCGTCCTTCCAGTCGAGGCGGACGGCCCCCTGGATGTGTCCCTTGTCGTACGCGGACACGTCCTCGTCGACCTCGACCAGGACGACGTTGGGGTCGGACAGGTGGGCCTCGACCCAGTCGGCGTCGACCAAGGCGTCTGAGCGGCTCATGCGGGTATCTCCTCGTGGCGGTTGAGCGTGGCGGTGGTGACGGACGACGGGCGGGCCCGGCGGAGCAGCAGGTAAACCTCGCAGCCCAGGCAGAACCCGAACGCGGCGTTCAGGAAGGCGGCCGCCAGGGCGAAGCCGGTGGCGACGAGGAAGACGGGCGCCCAGCCGGCGAAAGCGCCGACGACGCCGACAACGGCGAAGCCGAGCCCGACGGCCTGTGCGAACCGAGGCGGCCGGGGGTCCTCGAGCTCGACCGGCGGAGCGAGGCGCGGGCGGACGAAGCGACGGAACGCGACCGCGTACGGCGTGAACTGGATGCCGCGAACGGCGCCGACGGCGAACACGAGCGCCTGCGCGGCCAGCACCCAGCCGGAGCCGGTGAGCAAGGCGACAGCCAGGACGACGGTGGTGACGGTGGCAGCGAAGCGGGGACCGCGGGGATCGATCTGCATGGCGTGGGCTCCTGAACGGGTGCGGTGGTCGGGACGGCCGACCGGGGGCACATCAGGCAGCGCGGGCTGGAGCTCCAGGAGTGGAGGTCTACTGCGGGGCGCTACCCGTCAGGACATTCGACACAGGGAGGTGCTCATGCGGCACAAGTCGACGGCACGTCGCTTGGTGAGCACCTGGCGGGACATAGTCGACAGGGTAGGGCACGCCGTTGTCGGCGTCACGAGGTCGTCCAGATGATGGGACCCGGATCTCACGCCCGGCCGGCGGCTCATCCGGGAATCGCCTCGCCGAGCGCCGCGATGACGTCCGCCTTGCGGGGCTGGCCCACGGCGCGCTGCACGATCACGCCGGTGCCGTCGAGCACGAACACGGTCGGCGTGCGCCGCACGTCCAGCCGGCGGACCAGGCCGAGGTGGTGCTCGGCGTCGATCTCGACATGGGTCACGCCCTCGAGGTGGGTGGCCACCTCGTCCAGCAGCCGGCGCGTGGCCCGGCACGGCTGGCAGAAGGCTGTCGAGAACTGGACCAGCGTGGCCCGCTCGCCCAGCGGCACCCCGAGGTCGGCGGCCGTGAACTCGGGCTCGCGCACGGGAACCTCACCCTCGGTCCCCGGAGCCGGCGAGCCCTTGATCCCCCGGATCCGGCCGTCGGTGACGCGACGCCACAGCCCGAACGCCGTCGCCAGGACCAGCACGACGACGAGAACGGACAACCCTGAGCGCATACCAGCGCCAACGGCCACACCACCCCCAGGATTCCCTCCCCCGGGTTGTTCACCAGAACTCGGGGTCAGCCGCCGGCGAAGGGGGGTAGTGCCTCGACGACCGACCCATCCGGCAGCGGCACTGTTGCGTGCGGCCGCAGACCGACCGGGTGGCCGTCGACGAGGAACGAGCAACGGGTCAGCACTCGGGCCAGCCGGTCGTCACCGGACCGGGTCAGGTGCAGGGTGGTCGCCGCCGCGAGCAGGCAGGCCAGCTCGGCGACGTCGGCGTACTCCTCCTCAGCCACTCCGGCGGCCTCCTTCGCCGCCGCCCAGTACCGCAGGGTGACGGTCACCGGACCAGCACCTGGCTGCTCGCCCACTGGGCGATGCGACGGGTCAGCGCCTCGTCGATGGACGCCTCGGCGTGTCCGAACCCGGGAACGACCCACAGGTCGGCGGAGCCGTGTGCCTCGGCGATCTGTCGGGCGTGCTCAACGGGAAAGAAGGCGTCCTGCTCGCCGTGCACCACGAGCAGGGGTACGGGGGCGATCCGCCCGGCCACAGCCCGCGGCTCCTCCGGCAGCGGCTCGCTCACCTGGTCGACCACTCTCGTGCCCATGACGACGCGCGCAAACACCCGGCCCGGTCGGCGTTCGACCAGGGTGTGCAGGCGGCGCATCGGCGGAGTGCCCCGGTAGTACCAGCGGCTTGGCCCGCTCACGCTGACCACCGAGTCGACCCCGCCGAGCAGCGCCGCGTGCCGCACCGCGATGGCAGCACCCATGGAGAAGCCCACGGTGGTGACCGGGTCGTGCCCGAGGAGCCGCGCCCACCGCACCGCCGCGTCGAGGTCGTAGATCTCCGCGCCGCCCAAGGTCGAGCGGCCCTGCGAGTGCCCGTGGCCACGGAAGTCGAGGCCGACCACCGCACCGCGCTCGGCCAACGTGGCTGCGACGCGCTCGACGGTCGGGACGGACAAGGACCCTGAGAAACCGTGCGCCACGACGAAGACCCGGGTGTCGGCGGGCTCGACCGGACCGCCGAGCCGGGGCCGGTACGCGACCGAGATGGCCACCCCGTCGGACGTGATCAGGGTGCGCTCCTCGACCCAGCCGACCGCCCGCCGTCGCATTGGGCTATCCTGGCACCAGGGATCCGGGCGATGACGCCACCGGGTCCTTTGCTGTTTCCGGGCGCGGTGCGAGTCTTGCTGCGTGGACCATCTCGACCCTGCGGAAGGACGACTGGTGAGCCAGCTACTCCTGCTGACCAACGCGCTCCAACCCTCGTCCGAGGTCCTGCCCGCGCTGGGTCTGCTCATGCACCAGGTTCGGGTCGCTCCGGCCGAACCCGCGGCTCTGCTGGACGCGGCGCCCTGCGACGCACTGCTGATCGACGGGCGTCGCGACCTTCCGCAGATCCGCAGCCTGGCCCGCCTCATCCGCACCACCGGCGTCGATGTGCCCGTGCTGCTGATCGTCACGGAGGGTGGCATGGTCGCGGTGAGCGCCGAGTGGGGCGTCGACGACGTGCTCCTCGAGACTGCCGGACCCGCCGAGCTCGAGGCGCGGCTTCGCATCTGCACCGGCCGGCTAGCGGCCGCCCGCGGCGGCGACTCCGGCCTCCCCGACGAGATCCGGTCCGGTGACGTCAGCATCGACGAAGCCACCTACACAGCCCGGGTCCGCGGCCGGGTCCTGGACCTCACGTTCAAGGAGTTCGAGCTGCTGAAGTACCTCGCGCAGCACCCCGGCCGGGTGTTCAGCCGGGCCCAGCTCCTGCAGGAAGTCTGGGGCTACGACTACTACGGCGGCACCCGCACCGTCGACGTCCACGTCCGCAGGCTGCGGGCCAAGCTCGGCGTCGAGCACGAGGCCCTGATCGGCACCGTCCGCAACGTCGGCTACCGGTTCGTCATCCCCCGTCCGGACGCCCCGGCCGACGACCGGGTGCCTGCGGAAGTCGGCTGAGCCCCCGGCGCGGCTACGCTGCGCTCGTGACGCCCGAGCCCGTTCCGACCAGCCCCGGTGGTGAATCCGCCGCTCGGGTCGAGGTGCTCGGCCGTCTCGACGCCGACGAGATCGCGGCGGTGTCGCTGCTTCTGGAGGAGGCGACCGAGGCCGACGGCGTACGACCGCTGTCCGAGCACGTCGCGCTCCACCTGCGGCACGGCGGCGACGCCCCGGTCCGCAACCTGCTGATGTACGCCCCCGACGGCCAGCTCGCCGGCTACGCCCACCTCGACGTCACCGACGTCGTCGAGGGCTCCAGCGCCGAGCTCGTCATCGCGCCGGCCCACCGCCGGCGAGGCTACGGACGGCGCCTGGTCGCCGAGGTGCTCGCAGCGACACCCGACGGCCGGCTCCGGTTGTGGTCGCACGGTGAGCACGCGGGAGCCACCGAGCTGGCCCGGGGCATGGGCTTGGAGCGCAGCCGGGCGCTGTGGCAGATGCGACGGTCGCTCTTCGCCCCTCTTCCCGCACCGGCCATCGGCCGGGGAGTCACGATCCGCACCTTCCGGCCCGGGGTCGACGACCGGGCCTGGCTCGAGCTGAACGCTCTCGCGTTCGCCCATCACCCAGAGCAGGGCAGCTGGACCCGCTCCGACCTGCGCCGCCGCATCGACGAACCCTGGTTCGACGCGGCCGGTTTCTTCCTCGCGAGCCGGCAGGCGGGCGACGCCGAGCAGCTCGTCGGCTTCCACTGGACGAAGGTCCACGGCGGTACCGAGCACGCGCGTCCGGACGGCACCGACCACGTGCACGCCCACGAGGGCCTCGGCCCGCACACCCACGACACCCACGGTCACGAACCCATGGGAGAGGTCTACGTCGTCGGTGTGCACCCCCAGGAACAAGGCCACGGGCTCGGTCGAGCTCTCACGCTGATCGGCCTGCGCCACCTGCGTTCGATCGGGCTGGGCGAGGCGATGCTGTACGTGGATGCCGACAACGTCGCGGCGATCCGGCTGTACACCGACCTCGGGTTCACGCGCTGGGACACCGACGTGATGTTCCGTACGTGAAGCCCGGTTCACCTGGAAGTGTGAGGATGGGCCCATGACCATCGACGCCACGACCACAGGCGCCGCAGAGAACGAGGCTCCGGTCGCCGAACCGCCGTTGCCCGCTGACCGGTTCCTTGACCGTGAGGTCTCCTGGCTGGCGTTCAACCAGCGCGTGCTCGAGCTCGCGGAGGACCGCAGCATCCCCCTGCTGGAACGCGCCAAGTTCCTCGCCATCTTCGGCAGCAACCTCGACGAGTTCTACATGGTCCGGGTGGCCGGCCTGAAGCGCCGGATCGCGACCGGCATCGCGGTGCGTGCCGCCAGCGGCGGGCTGCCCCGAGAGGTTCTCGAGACGATCCTGGCCCGCACCCGCGACCTGATGGCTCGGCACGCGCGGGTCTTCGCCGAGGAGGTGCTGCCCGCGCTCGACAAGGAGGGCATCGAGATCCTGCGCTGGCAGGACCTCACCGTCGGGGAGCGAGCCCAGGCGGCCAGGCTGTTCGACGAGCAGGTCTTCCCGGTGCTGACGCCGCTGGCGGTCGACCCGGCGCACCCGTTCCCGTACATCTCAGGGCTCTCGCTGAACCTGGCCGTGGTGGTGCGCAACCCCACGACCGACACCGAGCACTTCGCCCGGGTCAAGGTGCCGCCGATCCTGCCCCGGTTCCACGCCCTCGGCGAACAGCGGTTCGTCCCGCTCGAGGACATCATCGCCGCGCACCTCGACAAGTTGTTCCCCGGCATGGAGGTCCTGCAGCACCACACTTTTCGCGTGACCCGCAACGAGGACGTCGAGGTGGAGGAGGACGACGCCGAGAACCTCCTCCAGGCGATGGAGCGCGAGCTCATGCGCCGACGCTTCGGCCCACCCGTCCGGCTGGAGGTCGAGGAGACGGTCGACCCGCACGTGCTCGACCTGCTGGTGCGCGAGCTCGGCGTCAGCCCGGGCGAGGTGTTCTCGCTGCCCGGCCCGCTCGACCTCACCGGCCTGATGGGGCTGCTCAGGCTCGACCGACCCGAGCTGAAGGACCCGGCCTTCCTGCCGCGTACGAGTCGCGAGCTGGCCGAGTTCGAGTCGGCGAGCGCCGCCGACATCCTCGCCGCCATCCGCGATCACGACGTGCTGCTGCACCACCCGTACGACTCCTTCTCGACCTCGGTTCAGGCGTTCTTGGAGCAGGCAGCAGTCGACCCTGACGTCCTCGCGATCAAACAGACGCTGTACCGGACGAGCATCGACTCCTCCATCGTCGAGGCCCTGATCGAGGCTGCCGAGATGGGCAAGCAGGTGCTGGTCCTCGTCGAGATCAAGGCCAGGTTCGACGAGGGCGCCAACATCAAGCAGGTGCGCAAGCTCGAGGAGGCCGGCTGCCACGTCGTCTACGGCCTGGTCGGCCTCAAGACGCACTGCAAGCTCAGCCTGGTCGTCCGGCAGGAGGGCGACGGCATCCGCCGGTACGCCCACATCGGCACCGGCAACTACCACCCGAAGACCGCCCGGTTGTACGAAGACCTCGGCCTGCTCACCGCCGACCCCGAGGTCGGGGCCGACGTCGCCGACCTGTTCAACGTGCTGTCCGGCTACTCGATGAACACCGACTACGCCCGGCTGCTCGTAGCGCCGAACTCGGTGCGCACCGGGCTGCTCGAACGGATCGAGCGCGAGGTCGAGCGGCACCGGGCCGGCGAGCCCGCACTGATCCGGTTCAAGGTCAACTCCATCGTCGACGAGGCGATCATCGACGCGCTCTACCGCGCCTCCACGGCCGGGGTCCCAGTCGAGATCTGGGTGCGCGGCATCTGCGCGCTGCGGCCCGGCATCCCAGGGGTGTCCGAGACCATCCGGGTCCGCAGCATCCTGGGCCGGTTCCTCGAGCACTCCCGCCTGTACTGGTTCGGCGTCGGCGACACCGCGGAGGCCTGGATCGGCAGCGCCGACCTCATGCACCGCAACCTCGACCGGCGGGTCGAGGCGCTGGTCCGGCTCGTAGCCCCGCGCCACGTCAGCGAGCTCGGCGCCCTGCTCGACCTCGGCTTCGACCCGGGCACGTCGTCGTGGCACCTGCAGCCCGACGGCACCTGGGTACGGCACGCCCACGACGCCGACGGCGAGCCCCTGCTCGACATCCAGGCCCACCTCATCGCAACAAGGCAACGTCGGGGCGGCCCCGTGTGAGCACGACCGAGCGGGAGGTCGAGCACAAGCTTCGGGTCCACGGCCTGTACCAGCTGCCCGATCTTGCGGCCGTCACCGCCGACCGCCCCGCCGCGGTCGCCGCGGTCGCCGCAGAACCGACGATCGTCCTCATGGCCACGTACTACGACACCGCCACGCTGCGGCTGGCCCGGTCCGGGATCACGTTGCGCCGGCGCGAGGGCGGCAGCACCGAGGCGGACGCCGGCTGGCACCTCAAGCTCCCGGCCGACCGCTCGCACGGCGGCGGAGCGGTGGTCCGCGACGAGATCCGGCTGCCCCTCGACGCGGCACCGCGCGCCGAACCCCCTCAGGAGCTTCTCGACCTGGTGCTCGGCCACACCCGCGGAGCGGCGGTCGAACCCGTCGCCACCCTGCGCACCGATCGCACACCGTACGTCCTGGCTGCCACCGACGGCCGGCTCGTGGCCGAGCTGACCGACGACTCGGTCTCAGTGCTGGACGGGCCGCAGGTGGTGACCAGGTTCCGCGAGCTCGAGGTCGAGCTGCGCGAGGGCACCACCGCCGAGGTCGAGTCGATCGTGGCCGCCCTCGTGCAGTCCGGAGCCGTCGCGGGAGGGCTGACGTCGAAGGCGGCCCGGGCCCTGGGCCCTCTCGCCACGGCACCCCCCGACGTCACCGAGCCCGAGCACGTCCGACCCAAGGATCCCGCCGCACGGGCCCTGCAGGCCCATCTCGCCCGACACGTGCGGGCCTTCGTCGACCAGGACCTGCGGGTGCGCCGCGACCTGCCTGACTCCGTCCACCAGCTGCGGGTCGCCGCTCGCCGGCTGCGCAGCGGCCTGCAGGTGTTCCGACCCCTGGCCGACGCCGAGTGGGCGAACGGCCTTCGCGCCGAGCTCGGCTGGATCGCCGCTGAGCTTGGCGCCGTACGCGACCGCGAGGTGCTCGAGGACCGGCTGCTGCGCGACCTCGCTGCGCTGCCCACCGTCGGACCGCCCGCTCGCAGCGGGCGCCTGAGCCGAGCGGGAGTCGACCACACGGACCCGCGCGACCTCGAGGCGGCCGCCTCGGTGGTGCGCCGGGCCTTCGACGACGAGCGGGCCAACGCGCGGGCCGAGGTCGATGCCGCGATGACCTCTGACCGCTACCTCGCCCTGCTCGACGCCCTCGTCGACGCGGCGGTGCGACCGCGACTCAGCGACGCTGCGGGCGCCAGTTGCCGCGACGCGCTGCCGCCCCTGGTCCGCAAGGCCTGGCGCAGGCTGGAGCGCGACGTCCGGTTGCTGGACCCGCTGGGGGCCGACGACGACTGGCACGAGGCGCGGATCGCCGCCAAGCGCGTGCGGTACGCGACCGAGGCTCTCGTCCCGGTGTTCGGAGCCCGGGCCAAGGCGTTCTCGAGGAACCTCGAGCTCGTCACCGAGCAGCTCGGCGAGCACCAGGACGCCGTCATCGCCGCCGAGACGACCCGCCGGCTCGCTGCGGGGCGCCGGGTCACCGGCACCACCGGGTTCGTGCTGGGCCTGCTGCACGAGCACGAACGCGCAGCCGTCGCCACCGCCCGAGCCGGGTTCATAGCCGCGTGGCCGGAGGTTTCCCGGCGCCGGCATCGCGCCTGGCTCGACGAGAAGCTCGACGAGAAGCGCTGACCGGTGGCCAGCCAACCGCCGATCCGCGCGGCCGGGACGTTGCTGTGGCGCCAGCCGGATCCCGCCCGCGAACCCGAGATCGCACTCGTCCGACGGGCCCGGTACGACGACTGGACCTTGCCCAAGGGCAAGCTCGAACGGCACGAGCACCTGCTCGACGCCGCTGTCCGCGAGGTGCTCGAGGAGACCGGCCACCGGGTCGTCCTGGGTCGGCCGCTGGCCACCCAGCGGTACCCGGTGGAGGGTGTCCCGAAGGTCGTGCGGTACTGGTCCGCCGAGGCGACCACAGTGACCGGAAGCTTCGACCACGTCCCCGACGACGAGATCAGCGAGCTCTGCTGGCTGCCAGTCGGCGAGGCGCGGAGCCGGCTCTCGTACCGCCACGACTCCAGCGTGCTGGCCGACTTCGTCAACGGACCGCTCCGCACCACCCCGCTGGCCGTCCTGCGCCACGCCAAGGCGGTCAAGCGCGCGGTCTGGTCCGGACCCGACGACGACCGGCCGCTGGACCGCCGAGGCCGGGCGGAGGCCAAACGGCTCGTGTCTCTGCTCTCGGCCTTCGGGGTCGACGCAGCGGTCAGCTCGCCGGCGCGACGTTGCCTGGACACGGTGGGGCCCTTCGCCGACGCCAATGGCCTGTTGGTCGCGCTGGAGCCGTTGTTCTCCGAGACCGACCATGCCGCCACCCCTGGTCGAAGCCGGCGCCGCTCCGCCCAGCTGCTCCGCGAGCCGGGCTCACTGGTGGTCTGCAGCCACCGCCCCGTCCTGCCGGACCTGATCGGCGCCCTGCTCGGCCCCGGGCAGTCGCTGCCCCGCCAGCTGCGACCCGGCGGCTTCCTGGTGCTGCACCGCGACCTTGACCGCAAGCACCCGGCGATCCTCGCGGTGGAGCGGCATCGGCCCTAGACGATGCCCTGACCCCCCGACTTCACCCGGGCGTCGCACCGAGGTCAGCGTCTCTTCCGTTGTTCGAGAACCTCAGTTCATCTTCCGTTCATCTAGGCCCGCCCATCCGGTCACCTGGACTGCCTAGCGTCGGGATCGTCAGTACGTCGCTGGCGGCTGAGGCACGGGCCACAGACCGCCTTGAGGAGGGATTCACCCGGTGAAGATCACCCGCTTTGGCAGCCTGGTAGGTGTCGCCCTAGCCGCCACGCTCGCGCTCACGGCTTGCGGCTCCGACAACACGCCCGCGCCCGGCACTTCCGCCGGCACCTCGACCATCGCCTGCAAGACGGGCTCCATCAAAGCCTCAGGCTCCAGCGCGCAGAAGAACGCCTTCAGCGCCTGGACGACCGCGTTCCAGACCGCCTGCCCCGGCGCCACGATCGAATACTCCCCCTCGGGCTCCGGCGCAGGCATCCAGGACTTCATCAAGGGGCTCGTCGCGTTCGCCGGCTCCGACTCGGCCCTCAAGCCGGACGTCGAGCAGACCCCGGCCGACGCCCGCTGCAAGACCGGCAAGGCGATCAACATCCCGATGGTGGTCGGCCCGGTCGCGATCGCGTACAACGTCAAGGGCCTCACCGGCCTCGTCCTGACTCCCTCGGTCCTCGCGAAGATCTTTGCGAACCAGATCACCAAGTGGGACGACCCGGCGATCAAGGCGCTCAACCCGAGCGCCACCCTGCCCAGCGCGACCATCGCGCAGTTCCACCGCTCGGACACGTCCGGTACCACCGACAACTTCACCAAGTACCTCACCGCGGCCAGCGGCGGCACCTGGACGTTCGACCACTCGAAGGACTGGAAGGCTCCCGGCGGGCAGGGCGCGAAGGGCTCCGACGGCGTCGCGTCCTCGCTGAAGAGCACCGAGAACTCCATCGGCTACATCGAGTTCTCCTTCACCAAGGAGGGTGGCCTCGGCGTCGCGCAGATCGACAACGGTGGCGGCGCCGTCACGCTGAGCCCCGAGAGTGCCGGCAAGGCTCTCGAAGCAGCGACGCTGACCGGCACCGGCAACGACCTGACGCTCAAGCTCGACTACGCGGAGAAATCCCCGGGTGCCTACCCGATCGTCCTGGTGACGTACGAGATCGTGTGCGAGAAAGGTCTGACCGGCGCCGACCTCGACGTCACGAAGGCCTTCCTCACCTACACGGCCAGCGCGGACGGTCAGGCGAAGCTCACCGATCTCGGCTACGCGCCGGTGCCGGCGAGCCTGATCGCCAAGGTCCGCGCCTCGGTCGCAGCGATCTCCTAACGGGACCGGCCGATCTGGCCGCACGACCCCCACCGAAGATGAACACCGCACGAACGACGCCTCCGCCTCACCGAGAATGGTGCGGCGGAGGCGTCATGTCCGGCACTATCCATGGCAGCAGCATCACGACCGCCAAGGGGAGAGCATGAGTTCGACGTCCGCCCTCGAGCCGGGCCCGATCCCGGTGGCGACGGCAATCCACGGGTCGGCCGTCCGCCGGGGCGACCTGTGGTTCCGACGGCTGTCGGCCGGTGCGGGCATCTTCGTCCTCGCGCTGATGGCCGCGATCGCGATCTTCCTCGTCTGGAAGGCCGTCCCCGCCCTCCAGGCCAACCAGGCCAACTTCCTCACCTCGCAGGACTGGTCCCCCGACGACACTGCCGGGGCGAAGTTCGGCATCGCGGCGCTGGCCTTCGGCACCGTGGTCTCGGCGGTGCTCGCGATGGTGATGGCGGTCCCGATCGGCTACGGCATCGCACTGTTCATCTCGCAGTACGCCCCGAGGCGGATCGCCGCGCTGCTCGCGTACATCGTCGACCTGCTCGCTGCGGTTCCGAGCATCATCTTCGGGCTATGGGGGCTCGCTTTCCTGATGCCGCGCATCGAAGACCTGATGATCTGGCTGAACGACCACCTCGGGTTCATCCCGATCTTCAAGAACACCATCGGGCTGTACGGCAAGTCCCTGATGCTGGCGTCCATCGTCCTCGCGATCATGATCCTGCCCACGGTGTCGGCCATCAGCCGCGAAGTGTTCAACCAGGTGCCGCTGGCGCACATCGAGGCTGCCCTCGCGCTGGGTGCCACGAGGTGGGAGATGGTCCGCACGGCCGTGCTGCCGTTTGGTCGGCCGGGCATGATCAGCGCCGCGATGCTGGGCCTGGGTCGGGCCCTCGGCGAGACGATCGCCGTGGCCCTGCTGCTGTCGGCCGTCTTCACGATCAACCCGCACCTCACCGAACCGGGCGGCAACACGTTCGCCGCCAACATCGCCCTGCGTTGGAACGAAGCCGGCACGCTCGGCCTCGGCGCGCTCATCGCCTCGGGGCTGGTGCTGTTCGTCATCACGCTCGTCGTCAACATGATCGCCCGGATCATCATCGAGCGCCGGCGCGACTTCTCCGGGGCCAACTGAGATGACCACCGAGCTCACCGAGGCGCCCGCCCTCCCGACCCCCGTGCCGCAGGGTCTGGCCGGCGGAACCCTTCCCCGCTGGGCTCCACTGGGCTGCCTGGCGGCCGCGCTGATCGTCGCGTTCGGGCTGGCCGCAGTCACCCCGGTCTCTGGGACGGCAGGGACGCTACTTGTCGCTGCCGTCCTGTACGCCGGCGTGCAGTCGGTCTGGAGCTTCAGCGTCGAGGGCCGGCGGCACGCCAAAGACCGGCTCGCCACCACCTTGATCTACAGCTCGTTCTTCCTCGCGTTCGTCCCCCTTGTCGCCGTGCTCACCACGGTAGTCGTCAAGGGGTTGACCGCCTTCAACGCGGTCTTCCTCACGCACTCGATGCGGAACATCGACCTGGCCAAACCGGGTGGCGGCGTCTACCACGCACTCATCGGCACCATCGAGCAGGTGGGTATCGCGGCCGTGCTCGGCATCCCGACCGGGATCCTGGTGGCCATCTACCTCGTCGAGTACGGCGCTCGCGGCAAGCTGGCGCGCGCCATCAGCTTCTTCGTCGACGTGATGACCGGTGTGCCGTCGATCGTCGCCGGACTGTTCGTGTATACCGGCTTCGTGCTGACCCTCGGCTTCGAACGGTCGGGCGTTGCCGGCTCGCTGGCGCTGGCGATCTTGATGATCCCTGTCGTCGTCCGCTCGACCGAGGAGATGCTCAAGCTGGTCCCGGTCGAGCTCCGCGAGTCCGCGTACGCCCTCGGGGTGCCGAAGTACCGCACCATCACCCGGATCGTCATCCCGACCGCCCTCGGCGGGATCATCACCGGGGCGCTGCTCGCGGTGGCCCGGGTTGCCGGCGAGACCGCGCCACTGCTGCTCACGACCTTCCTGTCCCAGTCGATCAACACGAACCCTTTCACCGGGCCCCAGGCTTCCGTGCCGACGTTCATCTGGGACCAGATCGCCAGCGGCACCAACGCTTCCATCGACCGAGCCTGGGCGGGCGCCATGACCTTGATCCTTCTGGTGATGCTGCTCAACATCGCGGCTCGCCTCGTCGCCCGCTTCACCCGAGTCAAGTAGAGGGACCTGAGCACCATGGCCAAGCGGATCGACGTCTCCGACCTGAATGTCTACTACGGCGACTTCCGGGCCGTCGAGGGCGTCACCCTCACGGTGGAGCCGCGCTCGATCACGGCGTTCATCGGTCCGTCCGGCTGCGGCAAGTCGACCGTGCTGCGCACGCTGAACCGGATGCACGAGGTCATCCCGGGCGCCCGGGTCGAGGGCAAGGTGCTGCTCGACGGCGAAGACGTCTACGGTGCGGATGTCGATCCCGTCAACGTGCGCCGCACCATCGGCATGGTGTTCCAGAAGCCGAACCCGTTCCCCACCATGTCGATCTACGACAACGTCGTGGCTGGGCTGAAGCTGCAGAGCCGACGCAAGAAGGCCGAGCTCGACGTCGTCGTCGAGAAGTCGCTGCGCGCCGCGAACCTGTGGGAAGAAGTCAAGGACCGGCTGCCCCGGCCCGGTTCGGGACTGTCCGGCGGCCAGCAGCAGCGCCTCTGCATCGCGCGGGCGATCGCCGTCGAGCCGCAGGTGCTGCTGATGGACGAGCCGTGCTCGGCGCTCGACCCGATTTCGACGATCGCGATCGAGGACCTCATGCAGCAGCTCAAGGAGCGCTACACGATCGTCATCGTCACCCACAACATGCAGCAGGCGGCCCGGGTCAGCGACACCACCGCGTTCTTCAACATCGCGGGCACCGGCCAGCCGGGGCGGCTGATCGAGATGGACGCCACCCAGCGGATCTTCTCGAACCCGTCCGAGCAGAAGACCGAGGACTACATCACCGGTCGCTTCGGCTGAGACGCCACCCCTTTGCGTCCGGAGAGGTCAGAAGAAGAACGGCCGCAGGACGTAGAAGCCGCCAGCGGCGAGCAGGCCCGAGCCGGGGAAGGTCAGGACCCAGCCGCCGACGATGCTCCCGGCCACTCCCCACCGCACCGCGCTCAGCCGTTTCGTGGCGCCCACGCCCATGATCGAGGCCGTGATCGTGTGCGTGGTCGAGATCGGTGCGCCGAACTTGATGGCCGCGACGAACAGGATGGTCGAGGCAGTCGACTCGGCGGCGAAACCGCGTGGTGGGTCGAGCTCGATGATCCGTCGGCCCAGGGTGCGCATGATCCGCCAGCCGCCTGAGTAGGTGCCGGCGGCGAGCACGGCCGCGGTCATGAAGAACACCCAGATCGGGATGGTGTCGGTGGTCTGGTAACCACCCACCTTCAGCGCAAGCACCACGACGCCCATGATCTTCGCGCCGTCCTGGATGCCGTGACCGAACGCCATCGCGGCCGCCGACACGCTCTGCGCCATCCGGAACCCGCGGTTGACCTTGCGTGGGTTGCCGCGGCGGAAGAGCCACAGGATGACCACCATCACGACGTAGGCGAGGAGGAACCCCGCGACCGGCGAGATGAGCATCGGGATGACGACCTTCTCCCAGACCCCCGACCAGAGAACGGTCGTGCCCGCAGCGAGCGCTGCCCCTACGAGGCCGCCGATCAACGCGTGCGACGACGACGAGGGCAGCCCGTAGTACCACGTGACCAAGTTCCAGCAGATCGCGCCGAAGAGGGCCGCGAAGACAACGACCAGGCTGCTCGAGCCGGCCGGGAGCGCGATGATGCCGCTTCCAACGGTCTTGGCGACCTTCGCCCCGAAGAAGGACCCGACGAGGTTGAACACCGCCGCCATGAGGAGTGCGACCTGCGGTGTGAGCGCGCGCGTCGAGACCGAGGTGGCGATGGCGTTCGCGGCGTCGTGGAAGCCGTTGGTGTAGTTGAACCCCATCGCCATCGCGATGACGATGACGATGCCGAGCGACTCCATCAGCGTCAGGACTCCTTGACGGCGATGGTCTCGATCGTGTTGGCGATCCGTTCGAAGGCGTCCGCGGCTTCCTCGAGGGCCTCGGCCACGTCCTTCAGCTTGAGCACCGTCATGGCGTCGTACTCACCGCCGAAGAGCCGCGCGAGGAAGCGCCGATGGGTCCGGTCCGCCTCGTTCTCCAGGCGGTTGATCTCGATCCAGTAGTCCGAGAGGTCCTTCATCGTGCGCAGCCGCGGCATGGCCTGAGCGGTGAGCTCAGCGGCCCGGGTCAGGACGTTGACCTGGTCACCGAACTCCGGTGGCAGCTCCTGGCAGTGGTAG
Organism: Actinomycetes bacterium; assembly: GCA_038210415.1. GTDB lineage: Bacteria > Actinomycetota > Actinomycetes > Prado026 > Prado026 > JBBQWS01. The sequence continues at coordinate 46,051 of JBBQWS010000010.1, read as the reverse complement.
AGCACCACGAGGTCGACCGCGGCGTCCATCGCGTCCATCACGTCGTCGAGGTTCGACGCCAGCGTGTAGATGTCCTGCCGGTCGAAGGGCGTGATGAAGGTGCTGTTGACGGTGGACATGATGACGTGGGTGGTCTCGTCCGCCGCGTGCTCGGCGTCGCGCATCCGCTCGGCGATCCGGCCTCGGTCGCGCGGTTCGGCAGCCAGCAGCTCGGAGAGCAGCGCAGCGCCGATGACGAGGTGCCCCGCGGCGTCCGAGAACATGACGAAGAACCGCGTGTCGCGCGGAGTGAGACGCAAGGTGACTCCCAGGTGAACGGGCGGTGTGCTCCTGGATGCTAGGCCCACGGTCACCGCGCGGTCCGCCCTACCGTAGAACGTCCGCGCTTCGCTCTCGTCAGGTGGCCCGGACCAGGCCCAGGACGGCGTCGATCTCGGCGGCAGTCAGCGGCCGCTCGTGCGCCGAAGCCGCGATGACGACGTCACCGTAGAGCTCGATCTCCTCGAGCGCGACGGCGTCGTGCAGTCGGGCGTCCCTGTTCACGCCTCCAGGCTAGGTCGCTGCCGGAGCACTGTCATGGCCCGTCCGGGGGGTCTTTGACTAGTCGGAGGAGTCGACGACCGCGCGCTCGGTGGCCCGCTCCCGGATGAACGCGGTGAGCCGGACGTGCTCGGGGTGGACGGCGTAGGCGTCGAGGTCGTCCCAGGAGTCATGGGTGGTGACCAGCGCCAGGTCGTACGCGACCGCCACCCGGGCGCCGTCGACCAGCCGCCGCCCGTCGACCCCGACCCGCAGCGACCGGAGCTCGGGGATCAGCGGGGGCATCAGCTCGAGCAGCCGCTTCGCCTCGGCGACCTCGGTGGCCGCCGTCGCGTCGTCGGCCGAGAACCGGAACAGGACGGTATGGGTGATCACGAGGCCGCACCGCCACGCAGGACCGGGCGGGTGAGGCAGGTGGGCCCGCCGTCGCCCTTGTTGATCTCGCTGGCGGCGTACGTGTGGACCTCGATCCCGGCCGCCTCGGCCTTCGCGAGCGTGCGCGGGGTGGCGTCGGTCATCACGATCACCCCGGGGCGGATGGCGAGGACGTTGCAGCCCTGGTTCTCGAAATCGTCGTCGTCGACCTCGATCGCGCGGATACCCCGCTCGGCCAGTGCCTCGAGCAGCGCCACCGGCGCCAGCGGCGGGTAGGTGAGGGCCAGGGAGTCGGACACCAGAGACACCACGCTCATCAGGTGCAGGACGTGGTCGGGCCCGCGCCAGGCCGGCAGGTCGAAGTCGACGACCCGAGCACTCTCGGGGGCCAGCGCCGCGCGCAGCTGCTCGATGGCGGCGGCGTTGGTGCGGTAGCCGCGACCGACGGCCAGGGTGTCGGCGTCGAGCCAGAACATGTCGCCGCCGTCCACCCGGGCGTCCCCGCCGATCGTCGCGACCTGCGGCACCCCGACCTCGTCCCGGAGGAACCGGGCGAGCACGGGCGGCTCGGGCGAGCGCACCGGCTTGCGCATGTTCAGCTCGACGAATCCCGAGCCCACCACGAAGCAGGAGTCGTGGACGAAGGTGAAGTCGACAAGCCCGTCCAGGGCGGGGGCGTTCACGACCTCGACGCCGAGGCCGGTGAGCAGCTCACGGAAGGCTTCGTGCTGGGCCAGCAGCAGGCCCGAGTCGGGAGTTCGCCAGCCCGCCCCGGTGAAGTCGCCGACGGTGGTGGGAGTCGCGGTGACGACCCGACGAAGTGGGGCGGTCTCGGAACGCACCCCGAACGTGGTGACCGAGGAGGGGGTCTGGTCGGCAGAGGTCATGCGCCGGACCCTAGTAGGCAGCGGGGCAGGTCACACAACGCGTGGCCCAGGGGAGCGCCCGCAGCCGGTCCACGGCGATCACCTCGCCACAGCGGTCGCAGAAGCCGACCGTGCCGTCGGTGATCTTGACCTGGGCCCGGATCACGTCGGAGAGCAGCAGCCCGACCCGGTCGTAGGCAGCCACCTGGGTCAACCGTTCGACGGTGATGCTGCCGTCGCCCGAGCGACCGAGCTGGCCCGAGCTCATGTCGGTGGTCAACCGGCTCATCAGGTCGAGCTCGGACTCGATCTCTTCTCGCTTGGTCACCAGGGCAGCGGAGAGCCAGGCGAGGTCGAGCCCCGCGGCGTCCGCGCTCTGGTCCACAGCGGCAAAGGTAGCCGTTCGGCGACGGTTTCGACATCATTGGACCGCAATGTCGGGCGATTTTGTCGGTCGGTTGCTCCAACGCCGACGAACTACGAAGCCGGCATCGGCCGACCTCCGTCGCCCGCGGGCGATGCGCCAGGATGGGGCCATGAGCACCGGAACCACGGCGGCAGCCGTACTCGACCTGCTCGCCGACTTCGGCGTGACCACGGTCTTCGGGTTGCCCGGGGTCCACAACCTGGCGTTCTGGGACGCCGCCGGCCCGGGGCATCCCCGCGTCGTCGGAGTCCGGCACGAGCAGACCACCGTCTACGCCGCCGACGGGCTGGCCCGTGCGACCGGCGGTCTGGGGGTTGCCCTGACGACGACGGGGCCGGGCGCAGCGAACGCCCTGGCCGCCTTCGGGGAGGCCGCGGCGTCCGGGTCGCCGGTCGTCGTGATCGCCGCGGACGTCCCGACGACGCTGCGCCGGCCGGGGGTGGTACGCGGGCTCCTGCACGAGAGCGCCGACCAAGGCGCCCTGTTCGCCCCGCTGGCCAAGGCGGTCTACCGCGCCGAGTCGCCGCTGGCCGCCGTCGAGGCCGTGGCCAGAGCCGTCGGCACGGCGATGGCGCACCCGCGTGGGCCCGTTTACGTCGGCATCCCGACCGACGTGCTCTCGGCGCCGCTCACCGGGGTCGGCCGAGGCATCCCGAGGGCCCGGGTGCCCGCCCCGGTAGCCGCCCGCCCGGTCGACGTCGACGCCGCGCTGGCCCTGATCGCCGGCTCGTCCCGCCCGGTCGTCTGGGCGGGGGGAGGTGTCGTGCAGAGCGACGCGGCGGAGGCGCTCGCCGCGTTCGCCGCCCGGCTCGGGGCCCCTGTGGTCACGTCGTACGCTGGCCGGGGGGTGCTCGCGCCGGACCACCCGCTGCTCGTCGGGGCGCCTGTGCACGAGCCCCTCGTCGCGCAGCTCGTCGCGTCGGCCGACCTCATGATCGCGATCGGCACGGCGTTCGACGGCATGAACACCCGCAACTGGTCGATGTCGATGCCGCCGCGCCTGCTGTCGGTGAACACCGACGCGGGTCAGGTCGAGCTGAACTACCCCGCGGACGTCGCTGTCGTGGCCGACGCCGGGCTCTTCTGCGACGCGGTCTCGCTGCGGTTGCGGCAGCGCGAGGTCTGGGGCGACTCGGTGTTCCGGATCGCCTCGACGGTGCGTCGCGGGCTCGCCGAAGACCCGCGGACGGCTGCGGCCGCCGAGCTGCTCGGCGCGGTCGAGCAGGGCTGGCCGCAGGACGGCACGATCGTCTGCGATATGGCGGTGGCCGGCTACTGGGTAGGCGGCTACGCCGCGGTCAGCCGTCCGCGCCAGCTGCTGTACCCGGTCGGCTGGGGCACCCTCGGATACGCCCTGCCGGCGTCCGTAGGCGCCGCGCAGGGCAGGTCCCCGACGCTCGTCGTCTGCGGGGACGGCGGCCTGGCCATGGCGCTCGGGGAGCTCGCGACTCTCGTCCAGGAACGGCTCCCGGTGACGGTCCTCGTGGTCGACGACGCCGGGTACGGCATGTTGCGGTTCGACCAGCAGGTGCGCGGACATCCCGAGCGGGGGGTCGACCTGGTCGGTCCCGACTGGCTTGCCCTCGCGGCGGCATTCCAGATCCAAGCGGAGGCGGCCGATGCACCAGGGGAGCCGCTGCGCGCAGCGCTCGCCCGGGCGGCGGCGTCGGGCGGGCCGCGGCTCGTGCTGCTCAAGGCCGCGCTGCACCCGCCGCGCACGACCTCACCGCGCTGGAAGGAAGGCTGACCCGATGCACCGGACCCGGCCCGGAGCCTTCGGATCGGGTCTGCGTTGCTTGCCCGGTTGCCTTCTCGGTTGCCTGCTGCTGGGGGTCAGTCTGACCGGATGCGCCGGCGGGTCCGGTGCCGCCTCCAGCTCGGTGACCGCCTCGGTGACCGGCTCGGGCGCCCAGCCCACGCCGTCGTCGGCGTCGGCCGGGCCCCCCGGAGCCTTGTCGGTGGAGCCGAGCGCCACTGCGGGCAGCCCCACGAGCGCCACCGCGTCCGCCTCGGCATCAGGCTCCACGCCCGCCGCGACCCGATCGCCCTTCCCCAACGGGCCGATGCCGGACGGGATGCAGCCACCGAGTCTGGTCGCGGCGAGCGGCGTCAGCTGCGTCCCGCTGTCGGGGGGCGGGCACCGGGCGACGTTCTCGGTCACTCTGGCCGGAGGATCGCGGTGGACGCTGCTGCCGGAGGACGGTCCGGTCACGGCCTCCGGCGCCGGCAGCTGGCGCGTCGTCGTCGACGTCGCCGGTCCGGTCGCGTCGATCAGCCTCAAGCACGTGAAGGTCGGCGGCGGCTCGCCGTTCACGACGTCGGTGCTCGCTGTCCCCGCGGGGCTCGGGGCGTCGACCTCCTGCTAGCCTCCGCCGGTGGTCGAGGGCATCGTGGCCGTCGCGGGGCCGGTGGACCGTAGGCGCCGCACCGGGTACGCCATGGTCGTCACCTCGGCCGTCCTCTTCGCCATCAACGGCACCGTCTCCAAGGTGATGCTCGTCGGCGGCCTCGCGGCGCCTCAGCTCACCCAGCTGCGCTCGGGGGGCGCCTTTCTGGGGCTGCTGGTCTACCTGCTGATCCGGCGCCCGCACTCGCTCCGCTTCACCCGGCGCGAGGCACCGTGGATCGCCCTGTACGGCACCCTCGGCTTTGCCATGACCCAGTACCTGTACTTCGTGGCGATCAAGCGGCTGCCAGTGGGAATCGCGCTGCTGATCGAGTTCACGGCACCGATCATCGTCGCGCTCTGGGCCCGGTTCGTGCTGCGCGAGCCGGTGCGGCGACGGGTGTGGGCGGCGCTCGCGCTCGCGATGGTCGGGCTCGCGCTCGTCGCCCAGGTGTGGGGCGGGCAGGTGCTGGACCGCCTCGGCGTCGCCGCCGCTGTGGGCGCCGCACTCGCCCTGGCGCTGTACTTCATCCTCGGCGAACGCATGGTCGGATCGCGCGACCCGATCTCGTTGACCTGCCTCGCATTCGGCTTCGGCAGCGTCTTCTGGGCGGTCCTGGCCCCCTGGTGGCACTTCCCCGCGCACATCCTCGGGACGCAGATCTCGTTGCTGGGCAACCTCTCCGAGCGGCACCTGCCCATGTGGGTCCCGGCCATCTACCTCGTCATCGGCGGCACCTTGCTGCCGTTCACCCTGAGCATCGGGGCACTGCGCCACCTGCGGGCCACCCAGGTCGGAGTCGTCGGGATGGTCGAGCCGGTCGTGGCGGCGCTGGTCGCGTACCTCTGGCTCGGCGAGAAGCTCGGCTGGGTGCAGCTGGTCGGAGGCGCCGTCCTGCTCATCGGTGTCATTCTCGCGGAGACCGCCCGCGGCTGACCCGAGGCAGACTGGGCGCCATGAGCAACGCGGAACGCGAGCGGATGGCCACCGTCGGGCGGCCCGAGGACGGACTCGAGTATGCCGGCCCCTGGTACACCTGGGGGCCGTACCTCTCCGAGCGCGCGTGGGGCACCGTCCGCGAGGACTACAGCGACGACGGCGACGCCTGGCGGTCGTTCACGCACGACCAGGCCAGGTCCCGGGCGTACCGCTGGAACGAGGACGGCCTCGCCGGGCTGTGCACCCTGCATCAGGACCTCTGCCTCGGCCTGGCGCTGTGGAACGGGCGCGACCCGCTGCTCAAGGAACGCATCTTCGGACTGACCGGGCACGAGGGCAACCACGGCGAGGACGCCAAGGAGTACTGGTGGTACGTCGACGCCACCCCCAGCCACTCACACCTGCGCTGGCGATACCACTACCCCCAGGCAGAGTTCCCGTACGAACGGCTGCGGGCCGAGAACGCGGCCCGCGGGCGGAACGACCCGGAGTTCGAGCTGCTCGACACCGGCGTCTTCGACGACGACCGCTACTGGACCGTCGAGGTCACGTACAGCAAGGCCGCGCCCACCGACATCGGCATGACCATCAGCGTCACCAACAACGGGCCGGACGCCGACACGCTGCACGTACTGCCGCACCTGTGGTTCCGCGACACCTGGTCCTGGGGGGCCACCCACGCTCCTCCGATCCTGCGGCTCGAGAACGGTGACCTGCTGGCCGAGCACGAACGCGCGGGGGTCTACCGCCTCGCCGCCGCCCCTGGCCCGGACGATGTCCACCCCAGGCCTTTGTTCTGCGACAACACCACGAACAGCCGGCGCCTCTTCGGGTCACCCGGGACCTCGGAATACCCCAAGGACGGGATCAACGACCACGTCGTCGACGGCGCACCGACGGTCAACCCGGCGCAGACGGGTACGAAGGCAGCCTGGTGGTACCGCGTCGACGTCGCGGCGGGCGAAACGGTCGAGCTGCGACTGCGGCTGTTCTCGCCCACCGAGGGCGACGAGCACGACGCCGGCTGGGCCGGTCCCGCCTTCGAGGCCACCCGGGCGAAGCGGTCCGCGGAGGCCGACGAGTACTACGCCTCGGTGGTCCCCGCGTCGACTCCACCCGAGCAGGTCCTCGTCGCCCGGCAGGCGTTCGCCGGGATGATCTGGGGCAAGCAGTTCTACCGCTATGACGTACCGCTGTGGCTCGACGGAGACCCGGACGAGCCGCCGCCCCCGCCAGGACACAAGACCGTTCGCAATTCGCGCTGGCGGCACTTCGACGCCTACGACATCCTCTCGATGCCGGACCCTTGGGAGTACCCCTGGTTCGCCGCATGGGACCTGGCGTTCCACTCGGTCACGTTCGCGCACATCGATCCGTCGTTCGCGAAGTACCAGCTCGTGCTGCTCTGCCGCGAGTGGTTCATGCACCCGAACGGTGCCCTGCCGTCGTACGAGTGGTCGTTCGACGATGTGAACCCCCCCGTCCATGCGTGGGCGGCCCTGCGGGTCTTCGACATCGAGGACCAGGCGACCGGTCGCCGCGACTACGCCTTCCTGGAACGGGTCTTCCAGAAGCTCCTGCTGAACTTCACCTGGTGGGTGAACCGCGAGGACGCCGAGGGCAACAATGTCTTCGGCGGGGGCTTCCTGGGTCTGGACAACATCGGCCCGATCGACCGGTCGAAGCTGCCCCCGGGCGTCCGTCTCGACCAGAGCGACGGCACGGCCTGGATGGCCTTCTACGCGATCACCATGCTGCGCATCGCCCTGGTGCTGGCGGAGAACGACGTGGTCTACGAGGACATCGCGACGAAGTTCTTCGAGCACTTCGCGGCGATCACCGACGGTGCCGCGGCCAGTGGCCTGTGGGACGCCGCCGACGGGTTCTTCTACGACCAGCTGGTTCGGCCGGACGGCGAACGCGTGCCGCTGCGCGTGAAGTCGGTCGTGGGCGTGATCCCGGTGCTGGCGGCTCTCGACATCGCGGAGTCGACAACGGTTCCACGGACCCGCTTGCGGAAGCGGTTCGCCGACTTCCTGGCCCGCAGGGGTCTGGAGGTCGAGGGCTGCGGGTTCATCACGCGGACGGCGACCAGCGACCGGCTGATGCTGGCCGTCGTCGACCCCGAGCGGCTGCGCAGGGTCCTCGTCGAGCTGCTCGACGAGGAGGGCATGCTGTCGCCTTTCGGCGTCCGGTCGCTCTCGAAGCGGCACCTCGACGAACCTTTCACCGTCGACGTGGGCGGGGCATCGTTCACCGTCGGCTACGAGCCGGCCGAGTCGCTGACCTACCTGTACGGCGGCAACTCCAACTGGCGGGGTCCGGTCTGGTTCCCGATCAACCACCTGATCATCGAGGCCCTCGAGCACTACGACCACTACCTCGGCGCAGACTTCACCGTGGAGTGCCCTACCGGGTCCGGGGTCCAGGCCACCCTGGGCGGGGTCGCGGCCGAGCTTCGCAGCCGGCTCGTCGCGCTCTTCGTCGCCGGCCCGGACGGGGTGCGGCCGGCGAACGCCGGGGCCGGACGGCTCTCCACCGACGCCGCCTGGAGCGCCACCCCGCTGTTCTACGAGTACTTCGACGGCGACGACGGGCGCGGCCTCGGGGCCAGCCACCAGACCGGCTGGACGGGCCTGGTAGCGGACCTGATCGTCCGCGGGAACCCGCGGCCGACGGGCCCCGTCCAACCGGCATGAAGCCGCTTGTCGCCACCCGGGTCGTCGGAGTCCTCGCAGCCACCTTCCTGGCCCTGTCGGGGTGCGCGGCCACATCCGGGCCGAGCGCTCCGGGTGCGACCTCGCTGACCATCCGGGTCGACGATGGGGTCGGCACGCTTGCCCGCAGCTACACCCTGACCTGCGAGCCCGCGGGCGGCACCCACCCGGAGGCCGCAGCGGCCTGCACGGCGCTGGCCGTTCGCCTCCACCCGTTCGCTGCCACCCCGACCGGCACGGCTTGCACCGACATCTACGGCGGGCCGCAGCGGGCGACGGTCGAAGGCACGTACCGCGGCAGCAAGGTCGACGCGACGTTCGGCCGCGGCAACGGGTGCGAGATCGCCCGGTGGGACGCCCTCGTCGTGGTCTTCCGGGAGACCGGCGGCGCGGGGGGACCAAGTCCGACCGTTCGCTAGAGCGAGGACGCTGGCGTTCACGCCAGGTAGGCTCGAATGTCACCACGGCCGAGGGAAGGCGAGACATTGACTGCCGCACGGGCTCTGGCTCGCGCTGCCTTGGCGGCGCTGACCCTCGTCGCGGTGACCGCGCTCGCCGGTCCGGTGGCCGCCGCCGCACCGATCGGCGGCCCCTCGCTCGGTTCCACGCGCATCGTCGTGGCCCCTGGTGTGACCCCTCCGCCGGACGTCGCCGACACCTGGCTCGTCGCCGACCTGGACTCGGGTGCGGTGCTCGCGGCCAAGGCCCCGCACGTCCGCGAGCGGCCGGCCAGCACGCTCAAGACGCTGACCGCGGTGACCTTCCTTCCGGTGTTCGACAAGGCGGGCACCTACGTCGCCAGCGACCTGGACGTGCGAGCAGAGGGCACCCGGGTCGGCATGATCGAGAAGACGAGCTACACGATCGACGAGCTCTGGAGGGCGCTCCTGCTGGTGTCGGCCAACGACGCCGCTCATGCGCTCGGCGAGGTCGCAGGCGGCCAGGCCAGGGCGGCGGCTGCGATGCAGGCGGAGGCACGCCTGCTGCAGGCCCACGACACGACCGTCGTCAACACAAGCGGGCTGGACGCACCGCGTCAGTACTCGTCCGCTTACGACCTCGCACTGTTCGGGAGGGCCGGCATGAAGCTGCCGGACTTCCGTGCGTACGTCGGCATGACGCACTCCGACTTCCCCGGGAAGCGGGTCAAGGGCTCAGCGCCCGGGACGCCCCGACCGCGCATACCGATCGAGACGAAGAACCGGCTCATGCTCGACGGGTATCCCGGCATGATTGGGATCAAGACCGGCTACACGACCCTGGCCGGGAACACCTACATCGGCGCCGAGACGCTGGCCGGGCGCACCGTTCTCATCACGATGATGCACACGCACGGCAAGCTCGAACCGGCGGCCAAGGCGCTGTTCAGCTGGGCCTTCCACCACCTCGACGTCAAGAACGTCGGGACCCTCGTTGACCCGGTCGACCCGGCGGCGTCGACGCCCCCGTCCGGTTCCGCCCCTCGACCCGCGGCGCAAGGGCCCACCGCTGTCGCGGCGGCCGGGGCGTCCGTCCCGGTCGGCCCGATCGCGCTCGCGGGGCTGGCTGCGACCGCGTTGGCCGGGGGCACCTGGTCGCTGACCCGTCGGGGCCGCCGACGCAGGTCTCAGTTGTCGCCGCTCGGCCTCCCCCCGCTGCGCCGCTAGGTCAGCGTCGGGGCCGGCGGGCCGTGCGCACGAGCAAGGCGCCGGCGAGCAGGGCGGCGAGGCCGAACCCGAGCAGCCACACGTAGTCCGCACCCGTGTGCGGGTGCGAGCCCGAGCCGGCCGCCAGCACCAGCCCAGCCACCGCGGAGCTGTTGTTGCCCGGGTTCGGGTCGAACGTCCCGCCGCCGACTGTCGCGCTGTTGGAGACCGTGTGCCCGGCAGCAGCAGCGACCGTGGCGGTGAGGGTGATCGCCGCCGCCTGGGCACCGATCGCCAGAGGTCCGGCCGAGGTGCAGGTGACGAGCTGGCCCACCGACTGACAGGTCCAGCCCGGGCCCGAGGCCTTGGGCGACAACAGAGTCTTGGGCACGTTGTCGGTGACGACCAGCGGACCCTGGGCGACGGACGGTCCGGCGTTCGACACAGCCAGGACGTACGTCGCCGTGCCACCGGCGACGAGGGTGCCGGAGATCGTCTTCGACAATGCGAGGTCCGCCGCGGCGACGACCACGGTCGGGTCGCTGGCGACGTTGTTCGTGAGGTCGGTCTCGGTGCTCGACGTGCTCACCATCGCCGTGTTGGTCACCCCGGGGGCAGCCGCCGGACCGACCTCGACCGTCAGGGTGAACGAGCTCGGCGCCGACCGCGCCTGTCCGAGCCGGTTGCAGGTCACCGTCTGCCCGACCGCGGTGCAGATCCAACCGGCGCCGGTGCCGCTGACAAACGTGAGGCCAGCCGGGAGCACGTCGGTCACGGTGACAGCTGAGGGGTCGTCGGTCGGCCCGTTGTTGGTCACGGTGACGGTGTAGTCGAAGCTCTGGCCGACCACGAAGTCGGACGTGTGGGTCTTGGCCACCTCGAGGTCCACCAGGGCCGGCACCGCGACCACGTCGGTCGAGGAGTTGTTGCCGGGGACCGGGTCCGGGGTGTCGCTGCCGACGGTCGCCGTGTTGCTGACCGAGGGGAACGCCGGTGCGGTCACGTCGACGATGACGGTGATGACGTACGTGGTCGTGAGCAGGGCGTCGGGCCGGGTGCAGTGCACAGCGGTGGCGGTCGAGGTCGAGCAGTCCCAACCAGCTCCGGTGGCCGAGACGTAGCCGAGCCCGGCCGGCAGCGCATCGTCGACGACGACGTTCGTGGCGACCGACGGGCCGGCGTTGGTCACCGAGAGTGTGTATGTCGCCGGGCTCCCGATGACCACGATGCCGGTGTGCGCCTTGACGATCGCGAGATCCGCCCGGACCCCGACGGGCACGGCGTCGGTGTCGGTGTCGTTGCCCGGGTTCGGGTCACTGGTGGGCGACGAGACGGTGGCGGTGTTCGTCACGACACCGGACGGGAGGTCGGGGTCGACGGATGTGAGGACGGTCAGGGTCGGGGCCGACGCGCCGGCGGCGAGCCCGGCCGTCAGGGTGCAGACCAGTGCCTGTCCGACGAGCGGGTCACCCGAGGCGGTGCAGCTCCAGGGCGCGGCTGCCGAGACGAAACGCACCTTGCCCGGAAGCGTGTCGGTGACGGTCAACGGGCTGCCGGCGTCGGACGGGCCGGCGTTGCTGACGGCAAGGTCGAACGTCACGGTCTGGCCCGCCTGGAGGTTGCTCTCACGGTGTGTCTTGACGATCGAGAGGTCCGCGGACGTCGTGACGGCGACGTCTGCCGTGTCGGTGTTGTTGGCCGGCACCGGGTCGGTCGTGGGCGAGGAGACGACGGCAGAGTTGGTCAGCGTCCCGGCTGGCGTACCCGCCTGCACCGTCACCGCGATCACCAGGTTGCCCGCACTGGCGCCGGCAGCAAGGCCGGCCGCGTGGACGCAGGTGACGACCTGGCCGGCAGACGTGCAGGCCGCCCAGCCGTTGCTGCCGCCGCCGGACACGAAGTCCATCCCGGCGGGCAGGGTGTCTGTCGCCGTGATCGGGCCGGCGGCGTCGGACGGACCGTTGTCGGTGACGGCGAGGGTGAACGCGGTGCCCTGACCGGCCGCGAGGGTGGCGTCGGCCACCGTCTTGACCAGGGCAAGATCAGCCTGGGTCACGACCGGTGTCGGGTCGGTCGCGGTGTTGTTCGTCGCATCGGGATCGGGCGTGGTGCCCGCGACGGTGGCATGGTTGTCGTAGGGACCCGCCGCCTGCCCCGGGTCGACCGCGACCACGAGGGTGATGGTCGTCGCCGTTGCGCCCGCGACGAGCCCGGCGGCGTGGGTGCAGGTCAGGCTCGTGTCGCCGACGGCGAACGGGCAGGCCCAGCCGGCGGCGGCCGGCACGGAGACTAGCGTGAAGCCGGCGGGCAACAGGTCGACGACGGTCACGGGCCCGGCTTCGTCTGACGCCCCGTTGTTGGTCACCACCAGGCTGTAGGTGACGTCGTCGCCCGCCGCGACCGTGGCCGGCAGGTGGGTCTTGACGATTCCGAGGTCGGCCTGCGTCGTGAACGACGTGTTGTCGGTCGAGGTGTTGTTGCCCGGTACCGGGTCGGTGGTCGGGCTCGACACCGTGCCGGTGTTGACCAGGGGTGCGGTCTGGCCGCTGGCGACGTTCACGAACATCGTGAACGTGGTGCTGGCTCCGGCGGCCAGGGTGGTCGCGCGGGTGCAGGTGACGAGCTGACCGACGGCCGAGCAGCTCCAGCCGTCTTCGCCGCCGTCCCCGTTGAAGGTCAACCCGACGGGGAGCGAGTCCGAGACGGTGAGGTTCGCCGCGGCGGTGGACGAGCCGAGGTTGTCGACGGCGAACGAGTAGGTGCCCAGAGCGCCGGCGAGGAACGAGCCGGTGTGCGACTTGGTCAGCGCCAGGTCGGCCCGCGTCGTGATCGGGGTGGTGACGGTGCTGGAGTTGTTGCCGGGCACCGGGTCCGTGGTCGTCCCGGTGACGGTCGCGCTGTTCGCGAGGCTGCCGAGCGAGGTCGGGGCCAGGTGCACCGTGAGGGTGATCTGGGGTGCCGCCGTGGCCACCAGCAGGTCGCTCGCCCGGGTGCATGTGACGACGCCGGCGGCTACCCCGCAGACCCAGCCGGTGCCGGTGGCCGAGACGTATGACGTGCCGGCCGGCAAGGTGTCGGCGACCGTGATCGGGCCACGCGACACCGAGGGCCCGTTGTTCGTGACCGTGATCGTCCACGACACGTCGTTACCCGCCACCACGGGGCCGCTGACGGCCTTGACCACCGCCAGGTCGGCTCGGGTGATGACCGTGGTCGGGTCGGTGCTGGTGTTGTTCCCCGGCACCGGGTCGTAGGTCGGCGAGCTGACCGTGGCGACGTTGTCATACGACCCGGCCGCAACCGATGCCGCGACCGAGACGGTGACCGGGAAGATCGTGGTCGTACCGTTGAGCAGCCCCGCCGCTCGGGTGCAGGTCACCACCTGGCCGACGGCCGAGCAGGCACTCCACCCGTTGATGCTGCCACCGCTGAGGAACGTGAAGCCGGCGGGGACGGTGTCGGTCACGGTGAGGGTCGCCGCGTCGGAGGGACCGTTGTCGGTGACCGTGACGGTGTAGGTGCCGTTCTGCCCGGCAGTGAAGCTGCCGACGTGGGTCTTGACGATCGCCAGGTCGGCGCTGCCAACGACGGCCGTCGCGGTGTCGGCCGGCCCGGCGTACGAGCCGGTGGCGTTCGCGGCGGCACCAGTCTGGTCCTTGGCACTAGGCACGGCGGAGTTCACGTGCGGGTTCGCCGGGCCGACGCCGGGAGTCGTGATCACGCCGGCGCCCGGGGTGCCGGCGAAATTGATCGTCACCGTCTTGCCTGCCGGAACGATGCCGAGCGAGCCCCAGGTGAGGAGCTGCCCCGCTATCGTCGGCTCGACCTGGGTGGTCGCGCCGCCCTGAGGCGTCACGGTCGCGGAGCCCGCGTCGTACGTCCAGTTCGCCGGCAGGGTGTCAGCTGCCGTGACGTTGTACGCGGTCGCGGTCGAGGTGTTCGTGACGACGAGCTTCCAGCCGAAGCTGCTGCCGATGAAGGCTGTGCCCGACTTCGCGCCGGCGGTCGTCGTCTTGGTGACGGTCACCTTCGGGAAGTCGGCGTTGATCGTCTTGCTGGTCGCGTTGCCGACGTAAGCCCGGCCGTTGACCCCGGGGCCACCCGGCAGTCCGGCGTAGGACGGGAGCTGGACGTTGTTGGTGAACGCCTGCGCGTTCGTGATGGTCGACGACGCGGCGAGCACGACCGTGTAGGTCAGCGTCTGCGGGGCGCCGACGGCGACCGGGCCGGGCAGGGTCCAGGTGATCGTGCCGCCGCCGGTCGGAGTCGCTCCGGCGATGCTCGCCGAGCCGCCTCCGGTCACGGCACCGACCGAGGCGATGAGCCCGTTCGGGACCACGTCGGTGACGGTCGCGGCGTAGCCGGGAGACGTGCCCGAGTTGGTGACGGTCAGCGTGTACGTCCGCGTCTGGCCGGGTTCGATCTTGGCGCTGTCCACGACCTTGGCGACGGTCAGCGCCGGCTCGATCACGGTCGCCGTCGCGGACGCGGTGTTGGTCGCGCGGTCCCAGAAGGCGTTCGCGGGCAGGCCGACCGCCGGGAACGCCTGGTCGGCCGAGCCCCAGCGCAGCGTGGCGGTGTTGACGAGGTTCGTACCCGCGACGTTGCCCGCGATGTTGTCGATCCGCGCCGTGAACACCACGGTGAGGGTGTACGCGCTCGTCGACTCCGCGGGGTCGCCGAAGTACCAGCCGAGCCGCTGACCGTTCTGGCGGAAGTCCGCGGGAATGGTGGCAGGGCAGACCGCGAGGCTGCAGGTGACGCCCGTCGTGGCGACGTAGGTGAGGCCGGCCGGCAACGTGTCGATGATCGTCGGGTCGAACACGGTGACGTTGGCCGGCACTGTCGACGTCACCGTGAACGTGACCAGGTCACCGATCGTCGCGCTGCCGGGCGTCACGGTCTTGGTTGTCTGGGGCGAGACGACGGTGATGGTGTTCGAGGTGGTCTTGGTGTAGGTGCGCTCCCCCGCCACGGCACCCGGGAGGCTGGTCGTGATCGCGGTCACGGCGTTGACGTAGGTCGACCCACTGACGGCACCCGGATCGATCGTGACCTGGTAGGTGCGGGTCGCGGTCGCGCCAGCCGCGAGGTCACCGACGGTCCAGTCGATCGTGCGCGTGGCCGGTGTGTAGACGCCGCCGTTGCTCGCGCTGCCGGGCACGTAGGTGACCCCGCTGGGCAGCACGTCTGAGGCCGTGGTGTCGTGCGCCGTCGAGACGTTGGCGGCGTTCGTGTTGGTGACGTTGATCGTGTAGGTCACCGTCAGACCGGCCTGCACGACGCCGCCGGGGGCGTCGTTCGCCTTGGTGACGGCAAGGTTCGGCTCAACGATCGGCAGCACGTTGGTGGCCGTGATCGTGGGAACCGCGGTGCCGCCGGCGGTCAGCTTGCTGTTCAGCGTCGCTGTGTTCGTCCGGTTGGCCGGACGCGTGTTCACTGCCACGTCGTCGACCGTGGTCTGGAAGGTGACGGTGAAGACCCTGGCGGCGGCAGTGAGGTTGGAGTACGCCGCCGGGCCGGTCAGCGTCACCGCCGCGCCGGGGGTCGAGAGCGTGAACCCACCCGGCAGCGCACCCCCGTCGAGCAGGGCGACCGCTGAGCCGCCGACGTACGTCTGCCCGGCGATGATCGGGTCGTTCAGGACCCCGTCGTAGACGGTGGTGTTGGCTGGCATCGTGGCCGTCAGCGTCCACGTGACGACCTCGCCCACGGTGGCCTGGTTGGCGCTGTTGCCGGCCTCGGTCAGCGACGTGGTGTGGGTCTTCACCAGCGTCTGCGGCGGCACGGTCACCACCGACGTGTCCGTGGCGGCCGGGGTGTTCGGCGTGGCTGTCGACGTCGGGTCGATGTTCGACGGTGGGACGTACGTGACGGTGCCACCGACGTTGGTCGGTGACTCGTACTGCAGGATCCCGGCGGTGTTCGTGAACGACTGGGTCACCGAGATGCCCGGGGGCATCGTGACGTCGTACGTGATCTTGGCCCGGGTCGTGCCGACCGCTATGACGTCGGCGGCGGAGAGGTGCCACACCACCACCGGCTGGTTGATGCCGCCACTCGACGCCGCGCAGGTGCCGCCGTCGCTGATGTTCGAGACGTCAGCGCAGGTGATGCCGGCAGCGAGCTTGTCGCGCACCTCGACCGACTGGGCGCTGGTCAGCCCGTTGTTCGTGATGTCGAGCCGGTAGCGCACGACGGTGCCGGTCCGCACCGAGACGTTGTCGACGTTGGGACCGTTGTTGTACGGCGGAGCGATGCCGGCGACCCCCTTGAGGATCGACAGCCGCGGCCCGGAGAGGTCCTTGAAGTCGACCTGGTCGCGCAGGGAGTACGCCGTCCCCGCGGAGTTCTCGGCGCGCACCTTCATGATGTTGCCGAGCACGTCGTACGTCGCAGACACGGCTGACGACTGCAGCGTCGCCGAGAAGGTCACCTCGAAGACGTCACCCGAGTTGACGAACTTGTTGGCTCCGATGCTTGTGCCCGCGAGCCAGGTCGGGTCGGCGGTGTTCGCCGCAGCGGCGGCCTCGTTGAACGTCACCGGGACGGTGTTGTTCGCTGTGGTGGTGGCAGACCCCGCCTCGTAGCGCAGGTTCGTCGGCAGGAAGTCGGTGATCTGCGGGTTGCGGGTCTGGTTGTTCGCCGGGAAGTCGACCCGCAGCTTGAAACAGATGCGGTCACCGTTCTCGTAAGCCGGTCGGGTGTCGGGAGTGGTCGTCGGGTCGAAGAATGTCGCCCCGGCACAAGTGAGCGGTCCGGGCGGGGGTACTGCGGTCGAGATCTGCTTGTCGATGGACGGTCCGCTGGACGTGAGCACCGCGGACGAGTCGTCGAGAACGGTGACCGGCGGCGCGGGGTCCGGGCTCCCGGCGATCGGGTTGCTCGTGCCCGAGGTCGTGACGTTGTTGACGAAGTTGTCGCCCCCCACCGTCGGCACGCCGGCGTTGTTGTACGTCGCCCGCTCCCGCGCCGGGAACGTGATGACGAAGGTCTGCCCTGCGGTCAGGCTCGCGACAGCGAACGTCACGGTCGTCGTGCCGTCCGGGTTCACCGAAGGCGCAGCGGCATAGGCCTGGCTGGGGTTCTGACCGCCGACCGGGTCGCACTCGGCGGGCGAACCGGGGGCGAAGTTCGCGGAGCCGAGCGGGCACATGCCGTCGGGCAGCACGTCCGTCACGGTCATCGCGGACATCGCGCGGTACTCACCGGTGCGCAGACGCAGCGACCAGGTGGTGATGCCGCCCTGGGCGAAGCTGCCGTTGGGGCCCTTGTCGATGGCGAAGTCCTCGGCCGTCACGGTGAGCGCGGTCGACGCCGACACGGACGTGCTCGTCGCCGGCTTCACGGGCCCGGTGTAGGTGCCGGCGACGGTGACCCGGTTGGTCGCGCTCTGCTCGATGGCGGTCTCGCTCGTCGAGGGCCCGGTGTTGTTGCCCAGGTTCGCCGTCTGCGCACCCGCGGCACCCGGGAAGACGTTGGCACGCAACGGGAAGCCGGCCTTGTAGTTGATCGTGACGACCTGACCGGGCGCCAGGTTGCCCGTGGTCCAGACGACCTGGGTGTACACCCCGGCCGGCTGCCCGGCGGGGTTGTTGACAGTCGTGACGGAGGTCGGCGCCGGGCAGTTGGCGGCTACCAGGGGGACGCTGGTCAGCAGTCCCGAGCCTGGGTACTCAGGCACCCCGCCCGGGGTGTTGTCGACGCCACCGCAACCGAGGAACTCGAGGTTCGCCGGGACGTAGTCGGTGACGGTCGTGCCGTTGGTGGCGTTCACGGAGTTGTTCGTGACGGTGACCGTGTAGACGGACGGGAACCCGCCGTGGACGCCGCGCACGAGCTCGTTCTCGGGGCTGGGCTCGGCCTTGCTGACGGCAATCGCCGAGATGGTGGTGGTGACCACCGCCGAGTCGGCGTTGCCGGTGTACGACGCAGGGACCGCGACCCCGGTCGCGGAGACGGCCGGCACCGTCCGCGGGTTCGAGTTCACGTAGGCGTTCGCGACGTTGTCGACGGTCGCGTTGACGGGCACCGTGGCGGTGCTCGCCGTCGCCTTGAAGGTCAGCGCGTAGCTTCCGCCCGGCTGGATGTCGGCAACGTTCGACCAGACGAGCGTCGTCTGACCGACGGCCGGCTGGTTCGCGATGACCGTCGGGTCGCCGACGTCGGCGGGAACGGTCGAGCCGGCGACGTACGACACCCCGACCGGCAGCACGTCACGGAACAGCAGGTTGTACGCCGCCGGGTTTCCGCCGGCGTTGCTGGCTGTGAGCGTGTACGGGATCGGTGCGCCGATGAGCGTCAGCGTCGGCGCCGACTTGACCAGCGTGATGTTGGGCGAACCAGCCGCCTCGGCGATCACGGGGACGACAGACACCGTGCCGGCCACGAGCAGCACCGAGACTGCGGCGGCGACTCGCTTGCTGAACATCATCAAGTTCTGGTCCTTGGTCTTCAGGTGGGCGTTGCGGGGTCGGAGCCGGGTTCGAGGCATGCCTCAGCAGACGGGTGACCGCTCCCTGAAGCATCTCGTCCGGGCACCCGACGAACAAGGATCGACACGGACGATGCCGGACCCGATCGGGGAGTTCGGATCAGGTCACGGCGCCCGGCTCGGCCGTGGACGGGGGTGGCAGCCGGCAGGACCGCTCCAGGACCCACCCGGCCAAGACCAGCGCTAGGGCACCGAGCACGCACAGCCCCGATACCAGCGCCATCCGCCGCCGGTAGGCAACCTCGAGGTTGCTGGCGGCGGCGGCGAGGTAGCCGCCGTAGGCGCCCACGAGGAACGCTCCGGCCCGCGTGGAGGTCAGGGCGAGCACCGCGAACCGCGCAGCCACCAACGGGTCGAGCGGCGGTCGGCCCTTGTCGCGACGCATGCGCGGGCGCAGAACCAGCGCCGCCACCAGCACCCCGCCCGCGAAGAGCGCCAGCAGCACCGCGGTCGGCCAGGGGACCTCGGGCAGCGAGCCCGACATGGCCGTCCAGGCCGAGACGATGCCGAAGGAAAGCGCAGCCGCGACCAGGGCGATCGTGAGCACCAGCCGCCAGGTGGTCGGGTGCATCAGGCCGGCTCGCCCAGTGTGACGTCGGGCCGCGCCACGACCCCGACAACGATCGCCGGGGCGACCAGGTCTGCCAACGGACCCCACCCGGGCAGCACGGCCGCCGGGTCGGCTTCGAGCCACGGGACCAGGACGAACCCGCGCTCGTGCGCCCGAGGGTGGGGCAGGACGAGCTCGGGGTCGTCGGAGATTTCCGCGCCGACAGCGATGACGTCGACATCCAGGGTGCGCGGACCCCACCGGACCTCACGCGTGCGGCCGTGCCGCGCCTCGACGGACTGGGCGGTGCTCAGGATCGACGACGCCGGCAAGGCGCTGCGCAGCACCAGCACCGCATTGAGATACGCGGGCTGGTTGTCCGGACCACCCACCGGGTCGGTTTCGTACACCCCGGAAACCGCCACCAGGCGCAGGCCCGGTGAGCTCGCGAGCTCACGGGTGGCAGCGCGCAGGGTGGCCGCCCGGTCACCGAGGTTCGAACCGAGGGCCAGCACGACGAGCCGTTCCTCCGGCCCCGTCATGGGCGCGTGCGCACGATCGTGATGGCGACGTCGGTGAACGCGACCGTGAGCGGGGCCTGCGGCTTGTGCACGGTGACCCGAACCTGGGTCACGCGGGGGTCGACCAGGCAGACGTCGGCGACCCGTTGCGCCAACGTCTCGATCAGGCGCACGGGCTCACCTTCGACCACGGCGATGACGGCCGACCCGATCGAGCCGTAGTCGACGGTGTCGGCGAGGTCGTCCGACCCGGCCGCCGGAGCCGTGTCGAACGTCAGGTCGACGTCGACCGCGAACTCCTGGCCTTCGAGTGTCTCGAACTCGAACCAGCCGTGCCGCCCCCACGCTCGCAGGCCGTGCAGCGCTACCACGTCGTCGTCAGCCATCGCCCTGCTCCTCCGAGTCGCCGGGTTCGTCCTGGCCGTCACGGTCGTCGGGCGCGAGCACCGGCGACGCGTGGTGCTGCCAGATCCGCCAGCCCGAGGGGGTGCGGCGGAACAGGTTCGTCGTCTCGACCCGACCCCCGCCGAGCGCGGCGGCGCCCGCGGCGTCACGACCGAGCCCGGTGAGCACGTTCTCGGCACACGTCACCACGCCGACGTCGCCGCTGACCGTGACCACCAGGTCGGTGATGAAGAACTGGATGTACGAGGTGTTCGCCATGATCAGCGCCCACGACCGCAGGATCGGTCCGCGGCCCTGCACGGCCATCCAGCCCGGGTGGACGCAGCGGGCCGAGGCGGCGAGGTCGCCGTCGGCCCACAGCGCCGACATCGCGTCGTAGTCGGTGGTCTCGAGCGCGGAGTACAGGGCTGCGTTGGCCTCCTCCACCACTGCGACCTCGTCGGACGTCACGTGCTTCCCGCCTCCCGCCACCGCTGGGCGACCGCGACGGCAGCCCGGCTGGAAGCCGGCTCATGCACCCGCACGCACCAGGCTCCGGCGGCCGCGCTCAGGGCCGAGACCGCGGCCGTGACGCCGTCGCGGTCATCGCAGTCCAGGCCATCGCCGTCCAGGTCATCGCCGTCGCCGGCACGCGGCGTCAGCCCGCCGAGGAACCGCTTGCGGGAGGCGCCGATCAGCAGCGGGCGGCCTAGGGCGGCGAGCTGGTCGAGGTGGGCCAGCAACGACCAATTGTGCCCGGCCTCTTTGGCAAACCCCAGCCCAGGGTCGAGGACGACGTACACCGGGTCGATTCCGGCGGTGACTGCCGCCTCGAGCTGGCGGCCGAGCTCGAGGCGGACGTCGCGCACGACATCGTCGTACTCGGCCAGGCCGGCCATCACGGTCGAGGGGCCGCGCCAGTGCATGACGACGTACGGCAGCCGGGTCGTCGCCGCGAACCCCAGCATGTCGGGGTCGGCGAGGCCCCCGCTCACGTCGTTGACCAGGACCGCGCCGGCGGCGAGCGCCTGCGCCGCGACCTCGGCCCGCATCGTGTCTACGCTGACGAACAAGCCGTCGTCGGCCAGCCCCCGGATCACCGGGAGCACCCGGCGGAGCTCCTCGTCGAGCGGGATCCGCTCGGCACCCGGCCGGGTCGACTCACCGCCGACGTCGACCAGGTCGGCGCCCGTCGCGGCGAGGGCGCGGCCGCGCGCGACGGCCGCGTCCGGCTCGAGGTAGCGGCCGCCGTCACTGAACGAGTCGGGGGTGACGTTGAGGACGCCCATCACCAGGGTGCGGTCGAGGTCGGCGAGAGCGCGCGGCAGCCCGGCGGGACCCGAGATCCTCGACGTCATGCGGCCACCCTAGTGCGCGGGTCCGGTCCCGCCGCTGGGCGCCAACGCCGACGGATCCGCTGGACGCGGCTCCTCCCGGCGTCGCCAGAACGCCAGTCTCGGGTAGGTCAGGAAGGCCTCGGCCTCGAGGTACGCGACGGCCACCCGGGGCAACGAACTGACGTCTTCGTAGAGCACGAAGCGCGGCTCCCACACCGGGGAGAACTTGGCGTTGAAGCGGTACAGCGACTCGATCTGGGCCCACCTGGACGCGAACAGCAGGAGTCTGCGCCAGGCCCGGATCGCCGGGCCCGCGCCGATCCGCTCGCCTCGGGCCAGCGCCGCGCGGAACACCGCAAAGTTGAGGGACACCCGGGCAATGCCCAGCTCAGGAGCGGCCGTCAGGGTCTCGACGATGAGCAGCTCGTTGACGCCCGGGTCCGAGTCGCGGCTGCGTCGCATCAGGTCGAGCGACAGTCCGTCGGTGCCCCAGGGGGCGAACGCCAGCAGGGCCTTGAGCTGGCCGTCCTGCTTGGCCGTCACGATCATGTTGGCGCTGTCGGCCGGGTCGCCGAAGCGGCCGAGGGCCATCGAGTAGCCCCGCTCGATGTCACCGACCCGCCACGCACCCGCGGCGGCCCGCAGGTCGGCCAGCTCGTCGGCCGGGACGTCGCGCTGCCGGCGCAGCTCGCAGACGTACCCGGTGCGGCGGACCCGGTTGACCATCTGCCGGACGTTGCGCATCGTGCGGCCCTCGAGGGAGAAGTCGTCGACCTCGACGACCGCCTCGTCGCCGATCTCCAGCGCGTCCAGGCCCCCCTCGCGACACCACACCTCGGCGCCGAGCTCGCTGCAGGCGACGACGGCCGGAACCCACGCGTGCCGCTTCGCCTCGTCCATGAAGACCTCGATCGCGCCGGCCCAGGCGTCCGGGTTGCCGAGCGGATCGCCCGACGCCAGCATCACCCCGGAGGTGACGCGGTACGCCACGCAGGACTTCCCCGTCGGCGACCAGACCACGCTCTTGTCCCGGCGCAGGGCGAAGTAGCCCAGCGAGTCGCGGTCACCCTCGCGGTCGAGCAGCTCGCGCATCCGTTCCTGGTCGTCGGCCGTGAGCAGGGGCAGCGGCCGGGGCGACCGGAGCAGCAGGAACAGCGCGGTGCCGAACGTGATCAGACCCAGGGCCAGCAACGAGTAGTAGACGACGTCGGCGCGGACGCCTGGTCCCGAGTCGAGGCCGGTCTCGATCCCGACCATCCCGAGGGCGACGTCGCCGAGCGTGTGCAGGAACCCCTGGCGCTCGGAGGCGCGACCGCGGAAGGTGTACGTGATGATCGTGCCGAGCACCAGGCTGGCCGAGCCGAGGACCAGAAGGTAGCGCAACGCCCGCCACCGGGTGTACGGGTCGCCCTCGGCGTAGAACTCGTCGCGATAGACGATCAGCAGCGCCAGCATCGCCATCGACATGACCAGGATGAAGCCGTGCCGGACGAGCAGGTGGAGCACGGTCGAGGTGGCCAGCAGCAAGCAGGCAAGCTGCCAGGCCCGCCGCTTGCGCCGGGCCAGGCCGCCGGCGAGCAGGATGAAGCCGATGCCGACCGAGAGCAACGCAGCCGGCGTGGCATTGATGATCGACCCGGGCAGCAGCTCGACGAGCAGGTGCAGGCGGCTGGTCAGCCGCGGGGTGAGCGCGGCCCCGGCGTCGATCAGCCCGATCAGCAGGCAGACCGCCCACGCCGCGCGGGGGACCCAGGTGCGTTCGACCCGACCAGCGTTCCGGTCGGGAACCGCCTCGCTCACGGCCTGATCAGCGCCCCAGGATCAGACTCATGGCCTCGGCGCGGGTGGCCGGGTCCCGGAGCTGGCCACGGACCGCCGAGGTGACCGTCTTGGCGCCGGGTTTGCGGATCCCCCGCATCGACATGCACAGGTGCTCACACTCGACCACGACGATCACGCCGCGCGGCGCCAGGATCCGGCTCAACGAGTCGGCGATCTGCGTGGTCAGCCGTTCCTGCACCTGCGGCCGCTTGGCGTAGACGTCGACCAGGCGGGCCAGCTTGGAGAGCCCGGTGATCCGGCCGTCGTGGCTAGGGATGTACCCGACGTGGGCGACCCCGTGGAAGGGCACGAGGTGGTGCTCGCAGGTGCTGTAGACCTCGATGTCCTTGACCAGGACCAGCTCGTCGTGGCCGAGGTCGAACGTGGTCGCCAGGACGTCCTCGGGGCTCTGGTGCAGGCCGGCGAAGATCTCGGCGTACGCCCGGGCCACCCGGGCCGGTGTCTCCCGCAGACCCTCGCGCTCCGGGTCCTCGCCGACGGCGAACAACAGCTCGCGCACCGCCGCCTCGGCCCGGTCGTGGTCGAAAGGCGGGATGGCGCGGTCCGCGCCGTCGGACAGCGCGATCTTGTCGACCACGACTAGGAGGTCATGCCGTCGTCGAGCGGCGGGAGCGGCATCCCCTCCGGCTCGTCGGCGGCCGGGACCGTGCCGTTCGAGCCGACGAGCGCTCGGCGGGTGGGGGCAGGCACCGGGGGCAGGTCGGAGACCGGACGCGTCGACGACGACAGCCAGACCTCGCGCTCCGGCGCCTTCCGGACGCCCGAGAAGACCTCGGCGACCTCGGCCTTGTCGAGCGTCTCGCGCTCGAGCAGCTCGGTGACCAGCCGGTCGAGGACGTCACGGTTCTGCACGAGGATCTGCCAGGCTTCGTCGTGCGCCGTCTCGATCAGCCGACGCACCTCCTCGTCGACGATCACCGCCACGCCCTCGGAGTAGTCGCGGATGTGCCCCATGTCGCGGCCGAGGAACACCTCGCCCTGCTCCGAGCCGAGCCGGATCGCACCGATGCGCGCACTCATGCCGTACTGCATGACCATCGCTCGGGCGACGGACGTGGCCTTCTCGATGTCGTTGGAAGCCCCCGTGGTGGGGTCGTGGAAGACCAGCTCCTCGGCCACCCGGCCACCGAGCATGTACGCGAGCTGGTCGAGCATCTCGTTGCGGGTGGTGGAGTACTTGTCCTCCTCGGGCAGCACCATCGTGTAGCCGAGGGCGCGGCCACGGGGCAGGATCGTCACCTTGTGCACGGGGTCGGTGTTGTTGAGCGCCGCGGCCACGAGTGCGTGGCCACCCTCGTGGTACGCGGTGATCTTCTTCTCTTTCTCGTTCATCAGCCGGCTGCGCTTCTGCGGTCCGGCGACGACTCGGTCGATCGACTCGTCCAGCGCGTCGTTGGTGATGAGCTTGAGCCCGCCGCGGGCGGTCAGCAGTGCGGCCTCGTTGAGCACGTTGGCCAGGTCGGCGCCGGTGAAGCCGGGCGTGCGCTTGGCCACGGCCGACAGGTCGACCCCCTCGGCCAGCGGCTTGCCCTTGGCGTGCACCGCGAGGATGTCGTTGCGGCCCTTGAGATCGGGGCGCTCGACCGCGATCTGCCGGTCGAACCGACCGGGCCGCAGCAGCGCGGGGTCAAGGATGTCCGGCCGGTTCGTGGCGGCGATCAGGATCACGCCGCCCTTGACGTCGAATCCGTCCATCTCGACCAGCAGCTGGTTCAGCGTCTGCTCGCGCTCGTCATGACCACCGCCGAGCCCAGCGCCGCGGTGCCGGCCAACGGCGTCGATCTCGTCGACGAACACGATGGCCGGAGCGTTGGTCTTGGCCTGCTCGAACAGGTCGCGCACGCGCGAGGCGCCGACCCCGACGAACAACTCGACGAAGTCGGAACCGGAGATGGAGTAGAACGGCACCCCGGCCTCGCCGGCGACCGCGCGGGCCAGCAGGGTCTTGCCCGTACCGGGCGGGCCGTAGAGCAGGACGCCCTTGGGGATCTTGGCCCCGACGGCCTGGAACTTCGCCGGATCGGCGAGGAAGTCCTTGATCTCTTCGAGCTCCTCGACGGCCTCGTCGACCCCAGCCACATCGGCGAACGTCGTCTTGGGCATGTCCTTGGTGGCGAGCTTGGCCTTGGACTTGCCGAAACTCATGACCCGCGAGCCGCCGCCCTGCATGTTGTTCATCAGGAAGAAGAACAGCCCGATGATGATGATGATCGGCAGCAGCGTGACCAGCAGACTGATCAGCACGCTCTGCTGGGTGTTCTCGTCGGTGAAGCCCTTCGGCGGCGGGTTGTCACGCAGGGTGTCGGCGATGAACTTGCCGTTGGCGTCTACGTACTGCGACTGGATCCGCAGGTCGGTGCCGCTCTTCAGCGTCAGCTGGATCGTCTGCTCGTTGCCGATGTTCTTCGCCGAGTCGACGTTGCCGGCCTTGATCTCTTTGATGATCGAGGACGTGTCGACCGACTTGAACCCGGCAGACGCAGACATCAGCTGCGAACCGAAGATCACGGCCACGACCACGAGCGTGATCCAGAGAACCGGACCGCGAAGGTAACGCCTCACATTGGTTAGGGACGCGTGCGTCCCGTCCTCCTGATCGTGTCGCTGGGCAACCTGGACGGTGCCGGAGACGCGTCTCCGGACTTCGACGGTACACCGCCGCGCGGCGGGACGCCTTGGCGCGGGTCAGGCCCCGTAGACGTGCGGGGCGAGCGTGCCGACGAACGGCAGGTTGCGGAACCGCTCGGCGTAGTCGAGCCCGTAGCCGACGACGAACTCGCTGGGGATGTCGAAGCCGACATAGCGCACCGGCACGTCGACCTGCGCGGCGTCAGGCTTTCGCAACAACGCGAAGACCTCGACCGACGCCGGGCCGCGCGACAGCAGGTTGCGCAGTAGCCACGACAGGGTCAGGCCCGAGTCGATGATGTCCTCGACCACGAGCACGTGCCGACCGGTGATGTCGCCGTCGAGGTCCTTGAGGATGCGCACCACACCGGACGACTTGGTGCCCGAGCCGTACGAGGACACGGCCATCCAGTCCATCGTGACCGGCAGGTGAATCGCGCGGGTGAGGTCGGCCATCACCATGACGGCGCCCTTAAGCACCCCGACCAGCAGGAGGTCCTGCCCGGCGTAGTCGGCGTCGACCTGAGCAGCCAGCTCGCGGATCTTGGCTTGGATGTCCGACTCGCTGACGAGCACCCGCGCGAGGTCTTTACCCAGGTCGTTCTGGTCCACGGATCAAGCCTCCGGGTCGGGTTTCGCCTCGCGGGACCGGCGCGGGCCCAGGATCACCCTGTCACAGGCCCGGCTCGCACCGACACCGCCCGGCAGGTCGACCCGGCCCTGCCCGCGCCAGCCGGTCACGAGGGCGTCGACGGACCGGACGTGCGCCGCCGTCAACGAACCGGCGGGCGATCCTGCGGCGACGGCAGCGGCTCGCAGCACCCGCGTGCGGACCGCGGCCGGCAACGCCGCCAACGCGTCGACCGCGAGCGAGCCGTCGGCACCGGTGACGTCGGCCCTCGCGGCGGTCGCGTAGGCGTCGAGGGCGTCGGCGTCGGCCCGCAGCAGTGCGGCCGTGCGGGCGAGCGCGGCCGCGACACCGGGCCCGAGCGCGCGTTCGAGCGTGGGCAGGACCTCGGCCCGCACCCGGACCCGCGCGTAGGCCGGGTCCGCGTTGTGCGGGTCGTCCCAGGGTTCCAGCGCCTCTGCGCTGCACGCGGCCCGCAGGGTGGCCCGGTCGAGCGCGAGCAGAGGGCGCAGGTACCGCGCACCGGAGGGTGCCATGCCGGACAGGCTGCGCGCACCGGACCCACGAGCCAGACCCAGCAGGACGGTCTCGGCCTGGTCGTCGAGCGTGTGCCCCAGCAGCACGGCGACTGCCGCCACTCGATCCGCCTCCGCGTCGAGTGCCGCGTAGCGGGCACTTCGTGCCGCCGCCTCGGGGCCACCGACGGTGCCGACCTCGACCCGGACGGCCGTCACGGGCTCGAGCCCGCGGGCGGCCAGCAGGGCGACCAGCGCGGCCGCTCGTCCGGCCGACCCGGGCTGCAAGCCGTGGTCGACGGTGACCGCGCCGACCTGTAGCCCGATCCGAGGTCCCTCGAAGGCCGCTGCGGCCGCGAGTGCGAGCGAGTCGGCACCACCACTGCAGGCCACGAGCACCAAAGGCTTCGCTCCGGCCCGGGTCAACGGTGCGAGGACAGCCCGCACCGCGACCCGTACAGCTGCCACCGCGGGGGGCGGACCGGTCATGCCGTCGGCTGGGTGAGCGGGTGGGGCGGGAGGTGCACCCGGGCCACCCAGGCGGCCGGGTCGCCGAGCTCGGCCGGCGTCGGAAGCGTCTGCGGCGACGACCAGACCTCGTTGAAGCCAGCCATGCCGACCCGTTCGACGACCCCACGGACGAACCGCGCCCCGTCGGCGTACTGCCTGAGCTTGGCGTCGAAGCCGAGCAGGCGCCGGGCGGCGGCCTCGACCCGACCGGGGTGCTCACGCCGGCGCTGGAACCGGGCCCGGATCGCGTCGACCGTCGGGACGACCGCCGGGCCGACCTCGTCCATCACGACGTCGGCGTGCCCTTCGAGCAACGACATCACGGTGGTGATCACGGCGATGCGGTGAACCTGCTCGGGCGACTGCAGGGCTTCGGCCAGGGACGGCCCGGGGACCCCACGCAGCGCGGCGGAGACGGCCGACAGAGCCGCACCCATGCGCTCCCCGGCGTGGCCGGCGTCGGCCTCCAGCCCCACGGCCAGCTCACCGACCTGGTCGACGAGGTGGTCGCGCAGCCAGGGGACTGCGCCGAACTGCACCCGGTGCGTCTCCTCGTGCAGACAGACCCAGAGCCGGAAGTCCGAGGGGTCGACCCCGAGCTCGCGCTCCACCAGGACGATGTTGGGGGCCACGAGGAGCAACCGGCCCGGCCGGTCGCCGTCCGGGCCGTGCGCCGGGTACAACTCGTACTGGCCGAGGACCTTGCCGGACAGGAAGGCCAGGCCGGCTCCGAGCTCGAGCCCGGCCACCCGCGCAGTCATCGCTCGCACCGCCGGCGGCGAACTGGTCAGGCGACCGCTGGCGGCCAGCCGCTCGCGCACCGGCTCGAGCAGGTAGCTCAGCGCCCTGGCGTTGGACCGCACCCACGCCGGGCGGTCGATCACCGCCACGGGGGCCTGCGTCGACGGAGCGTCGAGGCCGGTGCAGGCCCGGACATGGCCGCGGGCTTCCACTGCGCAACGGCGCAGCTCGGCGACGGCGGCCCTGGCCTCCGCCGCGGGAACCACCGGACCCGGCCGGGCCAGCCGCACCCCCGTCCGGGCCGCGAGCTCCCAGTCGACGAGAGCGGGTCCCGGGCTCATCGGCAGCCGCACCCGACGAGCCGGGCCGCGATCCGGTCGAGGGCGGCGCGGCCGTCCAGGGTGCCGCCGGCGGGTACCCGGTCCGCGATGAACGCGAAGGCGAGCAGCCGGCCGTCGGCGTCGACGGTCGTCCCCGCGAGCGAGCCGACCGTGCGCAGCGTGCCGGTCTTGGCCCGGACCAGGCCGGCGGCGGGCCGGGTCGTCGGGTCCTGGAACCGCTGCTCGAGCGTGCCGGTGAACCCCGAGACCGCCAAGCTCGTGAGCAGGGGCCGCAGCGCGGCCTGGTCGGGTCGGGCCGCCGCGCTGAGAACCCCGGCCAGTGCGGCCGGGGACACCCTGGTAGCGACGGTCAGCCCGCTGCCGTCGAACAGGGCGAGCCCGCTCGTGGGCAGCCCGAGCGCGTCGGCCTCCGCGCGGACGGCTGCGGCCCCGCTGGTGAAGTCGGCTCTGCCGACCGCGGCCTTGCCGAGCAGGTGAGCGAGCGCCTCGGCGAGGTCGTTGTCGCTGTTCGGCAGCATCCACCCGACGAGGTCGCTGAGCTGGGGGGACAGCACAGAAGCGATCTTCGTCGCCCCGCTCGCAGCGGTGACGGCAGCCGGCGAACCGATCACCTTGATCCCGTCGGCGGCGAGCAGACGGGCGAACGCTTGAGCGGCCGAGACCGGCGGGTCACTCACGCGCGGGCCGGTGCCCTCGATGATCGGCCCGATCCGGCCCTCGTCGACCGTGAGCGCGGTGATCGGCGCGACCACCCCGCTGGTGACGTAGGCGGTGGGCCAGCCGGGGGCGGTTCGCGGCCCGGTGAAGGCCGTGGTGTCGAACCCCAGCTTGATCCTGGTCAGTTTCTTGGCTTTGAGGGCGGCCGCGGTCGCCCGGGCCAGCTCGGGCATCGACGCCGGCGCGGGCAGGAACCCCGCTGGCGGGGTCGTCGACAGCGTGGGGTCGCCGCCGCCGACGAGGACGACCTGGCCCGGGGCGCCGGAGACGACCTTGGTCTCGATCCGGAAGTCGGGTCCGAGCTTGCCGAGCACCGCCGCCGCCGTGAGCAGCTTGGTCGTCGAGGCCGGGCTGAACCCCGCCTGCGCGTCCTTTCCGTACAGCACCGCACCCGTCGCGACGTCGACCACGGCTGCGCCGACGTGCGGGCCGAGCTCGTTCTGCCGGAGCAGAGCCTCGAGAGCCGCGCCGAGCCCCGTCACGGTTGGGGTGGTCGCATCGGTGGCCAGGGTGCCGAGCACGGGCGGCGCGACGGTCACCGGGGGGCCGCTGACCACCGGCGCGGGCTGGTGGCTCGCGCCGACCGTCCCGCCGGTCACCGGCGCAGGGGTGTCGGACGAGCCCGTGACGCTCCAGACGACGGCTCCCGCGGTGACCAGCGACAGCGCGCCGATCAGCATGGCGTTGCGGCCGCCGGGCAGGTTCACGTGCGCGCGCCTCTCGTTCGTGGGGGCTGGTACGAGCGACCGACCCGGGTAAGGAACACTAGGTCACCACAACGAGGTCGGGAGGACGCGTGGAGTTCGACGTCACGATCGAGATCCCGAAGGGCCAGCGCAACAAGTACGAGGTCGATCACGCGACGGGCCGGATCCGGCTCGACCGCATGCTCTTCACCGCGACGAGGTACCCGGCCGACTACGGCTTCATCGAGAACACCCTCGGCCAGGACGGCGACCCGCTCGATGCCCTCGTCCTGCTGGAGGAGCCGACGTTCCCCGGCTGCCTCGTCCGCTGCCGCGCGATCGCCATGTACCGGATGACCGACGAGGCCGGCGGCGACGACAAGGTCTTGTGCGTGCCCGCCAGCGACCCACGCCGCGAGCACCAGCGCGACATCTTCCACGTGCCGGAGTTCGACCGGCTGGAGATCGAGCACTTCTTCAACGTCTACAAGGACCTCGAGCCCGGCAAGTCGGTCGAGGGAGCCACCTGGGCCGGCCGCGCCGACGCCGAGCTCGAGATCCTCGCGTCGTTCGAGCGGGCCAAGCACGCCCACCCTGAGACCAACCCCGATGACCACTCCCCCGAAGACCCCAGCTGACGCTAGGGGCGGGCGAAGCCGTACAGGTCGGGCTGCGAGTCGACGCTGGAGATCCGGACGAACGAGCCGGTGAACGGCGCTTCGATCATCTCGTTGTTGCCGAGGTACAGCGCGACGTGGTGGATCGAGTAGATGTCGCCGGCCACTGGGCCGAAGAACACCAGGTCCCCGGGCCGGGCGTCAGTGCGCGCGACCGGGGTCGACACCTCGTACTGTGCGACCGACCAGTGCGGCAGGCTCACGCCGCCGGACTGCCAGGCCAGCATCGTGAGGCCGGAGCAGTCCCAGCGGTCCGGGCCGGTCGCACCCCAGAGGTACGGCTCGCCGAGCTGGGACTTTGCGAAGGCGATCGCCCGGGCGGCGCCACCCGAGGTGAAGTGGCCGCCGGGGCCCGGACTCGAGCCGGGTCCCGAGCCTGAGCCGGGTCCACCAGGCAGGTGCGATCCGCCGCCTGAGCCGTGCCGTCTGGCTGCCGCTTCTCGGGCCAGACGGTCGGCCCGCGCCCTGGCCGCGATCCGGGCGAGCCCGACGGTGCGGGCGTTGCTCAGCTGCGTCGACGTCGACGTCGCCTTGGCCAGCGCGGCGGTGAGCTGGGCCCGCTGGGCGGTGAGGGCTGCGACCTGGCTCTGCTGGTCGTCGACCCTCGCCTGCACAGCCAGCTTGGCCTGGCGCGCAGCCTCGGTGGCCTGGGTGACGGCGTCCAGCGCATCGCTGGCCTGTCCGTGCAGGACGTCGGCGACGACCCGGGACGCCTTCATGGAGTTCATCAGGTCGGCCTGCCGGGCGGCCAGGACGTCGAGGCTGCCCGTCGCGGCGAGGAGCTGGTCAGGCGACTGTGCGCTGACGATGGCCTCGATGCCGAGCGACGCGCCCCCGCGGTAGGCGGCCGCACCGAGCCGGCCGACCTCGGCCTGCGCGGCGGAGAACTTGGCTGCCGCGGCGCCGGCGGCGGCGGAGGCGGCAGCCGCGGTCGCCTGCGCCAGCTGCAGCCGGTACAGCGCACCGTTGTAGGCCTCGGAAGCGGTGTCGACGGCCTGGCCGAGCTGCTGCAACTTGGCTTCTGCCAGGGCCAGCTGGGCCTGCAGCACGCCGACCTGCTGGGCGACGGTGCGGACGGTCTGCTTGGCCTTGGCCACCGTAGCGGCGGACGGGATCGCGCCGGGGTCGGCAGCCGCGCCCCCCGAGGGCAGCGAGACGGCCAACAGCGAGCCGAGAACGAGGGCGGCGGCGGAGCGCACGACGCGGCGGGCTGCGGGCATCTGCACTTCGGTCACCGTCCTCACATCGGTCGCACTGCCGGTCTCCTGGAGTGACTGGTCTGTCGCACGGAAAGGCCGACGCTAGCCCGGACGAGTGGCCCAGTCACCCCCGTCCCAGGGGTCACATCTGCACCATGCGGCGTGTCCCACCAACACGCCGGGTACTACAAGCGTGTGATTTCCCGCGGTCAGTCCTCGGCTTGACTCTCGGTAGATCGCGATATATCGTGATGGCACGCCACCACATCGGGTGGCCAAACGAAAGGAACGACCTTGAGACACCATCACCACCGTCGCAGCGCAGGTCCGACTGCCGACGACTCCGATCGACGCTTCGCCCGCGGCCCATTCGGTCCCGGACGTGGCGGCCCGGACTTCGACGGACCCGGCTTCGGCCGCGGGCCGCGCGCGAGCCGTGGCAACGTCCGCGCCGCCGTCCTGGCCCTGCTCGCCGAGCAGCCCCGGCACGGCTACGAGATCATCACCGAGATCGCCGAGCGCAGCGGCGGCGCCTGGCGGCCGAGCCCCGGTTCGGTCTACCCGACGCTGAAGCACCTCGCCCACGACGAGCTGATCTCCCTGGACCACCAGGAGGGCAAGCGCGTGTTCCAACTCACCGACTCCGGCAAGGCCTACGTCCAGGAGCACGCCGACGAGCTGGCCGACCCGTGGAACATCCCGCTCGAGCCGGTCGACGAGGGCGTCGCCGCCCTGCGCGACCTCACCCAGGCGATCCACGCCGCCGCCAAGCAGGTCAGTCGAGCCGGCACCGCCGAGCAGATCGCCGCAGCCGGCGAGGTGCTCGCCCAGACGCGGCGATCGCTCTATCTGATCCTGGCCGGCGAGCCCGTGGCGCCTGAGACAGCCAGCCCCGGGACCCGCTAACCCCGGTACCTGCTAGGAACGCGTCAAGATCGGCCGCGGTGGCGTTAGGGGCCCGTCAAGCCCGGGTCCCACGCCCCGCGGCCGGTCGTCCACTTGATTCATGAACCAGCTGCCCAAGCGCCTTCTCGTCGGTCGGGCCATGCCGAGCGACCGCATGGACGAGACCCTGCTCCCGAAGACCATCGCCCTGCCCGTGTTCTGCAGCGACCCGCTCTCGTCCGTCGCGTACGCGACCGAGGAGATCCTGCTCGTCCTGGGGCTCGGCGGGCTGGCCCTGCTGCATCTCGCCTGGTGGGTCGCTGCCGCCGTCGCGGTGCTCCTGGTCGTGGTCGTGGCGTCGTACCGGCAGACCTGCCACGCGTACCCGAACGGCGGCGGCGCATACACGGTCAGCCGCGAGAACCTGGGCATGAACGCAGCCCTGGTCGCAGCGAGCGCGCTGCTCGTCGACTACGTCCTCACCGTCGCGGTCTCCGTGGTGGCCGGGGTGGCCAACATCGTGTCGGCTTTCCCCTCGCTCGCCCCGCACGCCGTATTCATGTCGATCGCTTTGATCGCGTTGCTGGCCCTGGTGAACCTGCGTGGCGTCAAGGAGTCGGGGACGCTGTTCGCGATCCCGACGTACGGCTTCGTCGTCACCGTGCTGCTCATGGTCGGTGTCGGGATGTTCCACGTCCTCACCGGGCACGCGCCGGTCGCCGAGAGCTCGGCTTACCCGATCAGCTCGACGACCGACGCCACCGGGATCCTCGTGCTGGTGCTCGCGATGCGAGCGTTCGCCTCCGGGTGCACCGCTTTGACCGGAGTCGAGGCCGTCAGCAACGGAGTGCCGAACTTCCGGCCGCCCAAGGCGCACAACGCGGCCGCGACTCTCGCCATCATGGGGGGGCTCGCGGTCACCATGTTCATGGGGATCACCGCCCTGGCCCTCACGTCGCACGTGCACGCGGTCGACGACACTGCCCGGCTGATCGGGGCCCCGGCCGGCTACCAGGCCAAGACCGTGATCGCGCAGATCGGGCTCGCGGTGTTCGGCAACGGCATCGGCTTCTTCGTCCTGCAGGGGTTCACCGCCGCGATCCTCGTGCTGGCCGCCAACACGGCGTTCAACGGGTTCCCGATCCTGGCGTCGATCCTCAGCGCTGACGACTACCTCCCCCGGCAGTTCTCCCGCCGCGGCGACCGGTTGGTCTTCAGCAACGGGATCATCCTGTTGTCGCTGCTGGCCTGCTTGCTGATCTGGGCGTTCGACGCCAGCACCTCACGGCTGATCCAGCTGTACATCATCGGGGTCTTCGTCTCGTTCACGCTGAGCCAGTGGGGCATGGTGCGGCACTGGAGCAAGGCGTTGGCCGCGGCCCTCCCTGGACGGGACCGGCACGGGCTGCACCGGTCCCGCGCGATCAACGCGGTCGGTGCCAGCCTCACCCTCGTCGTCCTCGTCGTCGTGCTGCTGACGAAGTTCACCCACGGGGCGTGGCTCGTCGTCATCGCGATGCCGCTGCTGTTCATCTGGATGAAGAGCATCCACGGCTACTACGAGCGGGTCGACCGCGAGCTGCAGCCGGGGCCCGCCGGGGCGATGCTGCCCAGTCGGGTGCACGCCATCGTGCTCGTCTCGCGACTGCACACCCCGACCCTGCGAGCGCTGGCGTTCGCCAGGGCGACCCGGCCGAGCTCCCTCGTCGCGCTGACCGTGCGCACCGGCGGCGACCAGTGGGAGGCACTCCAGGAGGAGTGGGCCGAACGCGAGGTGCCCGTACCGCTGACGGTGCTCGAGTCTCCGTACCGCGACGTCACCCGTCCGGTGCTGGAGTACGTCGCCCGGGTACGACGCGAGAGCCCTCGCGACGTCGTCGCGGTGTTCATCCCCGAGTACGTCGTGCTGCGCTGGTGGCAACAGCTTCTGCACAACCAGAGCGCCCTTCGGCTGAAGGCCCGGCTCCTCTTCCAGCCCGGCGTGATGGTGATCAGCGTGCCGTGGCAGATCGGCGTGGAGCCGGCTGTCGAGGATCTGACGGCGCGGACGCGCATGCCCCTGTGACACTGGGCAGGTGAACCGCCCGTTGAACCACAGCGCCCTGCCCGTCGTACGACAACGGCTCGGGTTCGCGCTGGCGGTCGTGGGCACCGCGCTTCTCACCACGGCGCTCACCCAGTCGCGAGGTTCGCTTGCGCTGGAGAGCATCCTGCTGCTCTACCTGCTGCTGGTCGTCGTGGTCGCGGTGGTCGGCGGCATCCTGCCGGCCGCAGCGGGTGCGGCGCTGTCGTTCGTCTCCGTGAACTGGTTCTTCGTCCCGCCCTTTCACACCCTCGCGATCGAGCAACGCGACAACCTGGTGTCGCTGGCCGTCTTCGCGCTCGTGGCTATGTCGGTCAGCATCACCGTCGACGTCGCGGCGCGGCAACGAGTGGCCGGTGAGCGCGCCCAGATCGAGGCAGAGCTGCTCGC
Source organism: Actinomycetes bacterium (assembly GCA_038210415.1). Lineage (GTDB taxonomy): Bacteria > Actinomycetota > Actinomycetes > Prado026 > Prado026 > JBBQWS01. The sequence continues at coordinate 11,047 of JBBQWS010000010.1, read as the reverse complement.
CCGCATCGCGTCCAAGCCGTTGGCAGACGGCTCGCCGGAGTCCGTGCTGCGGCGAGTGAAAGAGACCTTCGGGTTCGCCGGCGTCGCGCTCGTCGACCGGCTGCCCGCCGGCGACCGTGTCGTCGCCGCCGTGGGGACCCCGCTGTCCGGACCGATCACGGTCGACCAGACGGCCGGCGGCACCTTGCACCTGATCAGCGACGCCCCGCCGTTGTTCGCCGAGGACCGTCGGCTGCTGGCCAGCCTGGCACAGGCGGCCGCGCGAGCAGCAGAGGGCCGGGAGCTCGCCCAGTCGGCGGCTCGCGCGCACGAGCTCGCCCAGATCGACCGGCTGCGCTCTTCCCTCCTCGCCGCCGTCGGTCACGACCTGCGGACGCCGCTGGCCGGCGTCAAGGCCGCGGTCTCGAGCCTTCGCCAGAACGACATCGAGTGGGAGCCGGCGGAGCGCGACGAGCTGTTGGCCACGATCGAGGAGTCCGCCGACCAGCTCGACGACCTCGTGTCGAACCTGCTCGCCATGAGCCGGCTGCAGGCCGGCGTGCTCAGCGTGTCCGTCACCGACGTACCGCTCGACGAGGTCGTGGCCCGCGCCCTGCTGGCTGCCCACGCCACGGGCGTCGACGTGGACGTGCCGGACGACCTGCCGACGGTGCGCGCCGACGCCGGGCTGCTCGAACGGGTGGTCGCGAACCTGGTCACCAACGCCCGCCGTTTCGCCGTGACGAAGCCGGTGTCGGTTCGGGCCCGGACCCGTGCGGGCACCGTCGAGCTGCAGGTCATGGACGACGGGCCCGGCGTCGACGTGGCGGACCACGAACGCATGTTCGCTCCGTTCCAGCGTCTGGGCGACAAGCCGACCGGCGCCGGCGTGGGGCTGGGGCTGGCGATCGCCCGAGGCTTCACCGAGTCGATGGGCGGCACGCTCGAGCCCTCGGCGGCCGCAGGGGGCGGACTGGTAATGACGGTGACACTGCCGGTGACACTGCCGGTGACACTGCCGGTGACCCCGCCGGCCAGAGGAGTGGCACCGTGAGCCGGATCCTGGTCGTCGACGACGAGCCACAGCTGTTGCGGGCGTTGGGGATCAGCCTGCGCGCGCGGGGCCACGGCGTCGAGGCGGCGGCCTCCGGGGCCGCCGCCCTCGAGATTGCCGGACGAGTCCCGCTCGACCTGGTCATCCTCGACCTCGGACTGCCCGACATCGACGGCGTCGAGGTGGTCCGCGCCCTGCGCGGCTGGTCGGCGACGCCGATCATCGTGCTGTCGGCGCGCGACGCCCAGGCCGACAAGGTGGCTGCGCTCGACGCCGGGGCCGACGACTACATGACCAAGCCGTTCGGCATGGACGAGCTGCTCGCCCGGATCCGCGCCGCGCTGCGCCGAGCCACCCCGGAGCTGGAGGCGCCGGTGGTCACCATGGGCCGCAACAACATCGACCTCGCCGCCAAACGGGTCACCAATGCCGAGGGCGAGGTCCGGCTCACCCCGACCGAGTGGCAGCTGCTGGAGCTGCTGGTGCGCAACCCGGGCAAGCTGGTGAGCCAGCGACAGATCCTGCAGACCGTCTGGGGACCTGCGTACACGACGGAGACGAACTACCTGCGCGTGTACCTCGCCCAGCTGCGCCGCAAGCTGGAGGACGACCCGGCGCGGCCGAGGTACCTGGTCACCGAGTCCGGGATGGGCTATCGGTTCGAGCCCGACACCTGAGCCTCGGCCCGGTCCGCGTTCGAGTGGATCGCGTCGCGCACGTACTCCGCGAGGCACGGCGCCTGGGCGTCGTAGTGCTCAGCGAACCGCTCGTCGCCGACGTACATGTCGGCGAGCCCGCGGTGCATGGCGTACCCGCAGTCGTAGAACCACGTCGTGATGCTCAGTCGGTGCGCCTCCGCGGCGGCCACCGCCACCTCGCCGTCCGGCGGAAGCCCTGCCGCGAGCGCGGCGACGAACCGGCCCTCGATCGCCGCTGACTCCGCCTTGATCCGCGCCCAGTCGTCCTTGGTGTACTTCGAGGTTCGCCGGTGCGACTCGCGGTAGGCCTCTGTGTCGCCCCAACGCTCCTCGGCCTCCGGCACGTGACGCGACGGGTCGTCGTCGCCGAACACCTCGAACATCTCCTCCGGGTCGAGCCGGATCCCCATGATGCGTGCCTCCAAGGTCTTGTCGACGGCCGCCAGCTGGTGGCCCAGCCGGTCGATGGTCTCGCTGAGCCGGCGGCGCTGCTCGCGCAGGTGGACCAGCGGGTCCCCGTCGTCGTCGAGCAGCCGCGCGATGTCGTCCAGGCCCAGGCCGAGGGCGCGGTAGCCGAGGATCTGTTGCAGCCGCTCGAGGTCTTCGTAGGCGTACTGGCGGTACCCACCGGCGCTGCGGCCACCCGGTGTCAGCAGGCCGATCGCGTCGTAGTGGTGCAGGCTGCGCACGCTCACGCCGGTCCGCTTCGCCACCTCACCGACCGAGTAGCTCATGTGCCACCTCCCGGAGCCGACGCTAGAGCCTCACGCGGCGTCAGGGTCAAGCGGCACGTATCACGCGACAGAGGACCGCCTCTTTCAGGCACGGGCGTCCACCGCCCGGTCCATCCACCGCTTCAGCTCCCCCTGGAGGCACACCATGGGTTTCTACGTCCGCGACCTCTACCTCGACTCGTCGAGGTTCCGTCGGGTCAAGCTCACCGACCTGATCACGCACGACCCGCTCACCAACCCGCCGACGGTTCCCGAGACCTCGCCGATCGTCGTGGTCGCTCAGCTGAGCCCGCGGATCGCCGAGTTCGCCGGCGCCGTCGCAGCGGGACGGATCGCGAGCGCCGAGGTCCACGAGTTCGTGAACATGGTCGGTGGAGCCGCGGTGAGCGCATACCTGTATCCCGACCCGGACGGGACCGGCCCTGGTGTCCCGACCCCCATCACGCCCATCGCGCACAAGTTCGACGACGTGCTCCAGGAGAGCGACCTCGTCTCGGTCAAGGGCAGTCTCGAGCAGGCAGTCCGGCTGGCCGACAGCGCGGTGGAGCGCATGCAGCCGACGGAGAAGGACATCGACGCCGTCCGCGTCGAGCTCAAGACCGCGCTCGAGGGTCTGGGCTGACCCCGATGCTCACACGTCCCGCGCCCGACGACCGGCTCCCCCGGCTGACCCGAACGGCGGTGGACCGGGTGGCGGCCGTCGCCGGGCGCGCGGACGTGCCCGTCCTAGCTGGCCTGCTCTACCGTTCCGGTTCGGTCGCCCTGGGGCCGCGCGCGGCCCGGGTCTGGGCACCGACCTGGATCGGGCACGCGATCGCCCGTGCGTCGGCCGACTTCCCTCGGTTGGCAACGGACTTCACCGCGCACAGCTCGGGGCACTGGCACTCGTGGAACCGCGTCGCCCGCCTCGACGGCCAGCCGGTGCCGCGACACAAGGTGTACGTGAGTCCGCTGCCCGAGCACCTGCTCGAGGCGCTGCCGACCCTGTTCGAGACCGCACTCCGACGCGGCGTCCCCGGCTTCAAGATCGGGGCCAGCACCGAGGGAGTTCTGCGCCCGGACAAGATCGTGCTCTACCTCCGGGATGCGGCCGAGGCCGACGCCGTTGCCCAGGACCTCGCCGATGCGCTCACCGAGCTCGCGCCGCAAGGCGTTCCGTTCACCGGGCAGGTCGGCGCCTCCGGCATCGTCTCGCGGGGTCGTGATCCCGAAGGAACCTCGTGGCGAGCCTGGTTGATCGACGAGGTCGCCTCGGCGCTGCACGCTGCCGCGGCCGAGGGCGGCGACGTGAGCGGTCGCGCGCTCGAGCGGCTCGCAGCCCGCGATATCGACACGGCGACCTGGTGGCCGCACGACCTGGCGAAGGAGCTGGCCGCATGACCGGCCCGACCTCGGTGGCCGAACGGCGTTACGTGCTGCCAGCCGACGTCGAGCTGCTGGCCCCGACCGAGAAGGACGCCGAGGCGTTCGCCGACATCGGTCTGCGGGCCGGCGAGGTCGCGGTGCTCCGCCCCGGGAGCCGCGAGCGACCGCGCGTCGTCCCGGCGGAGGCAGCGGCCCTGCTGGAGTGCTTCCGCCGGCCCTGCACCGTCACCGACGCCGTGCTCGCGCACTGCGCGCAGTGGGGTGGCGACCCGGTGTCGACCCTCGAGGAGGCCTTCCCTGTTCTCGTCGCGCTGTCGCGCGCGGAGCTGCTGGCGTTGGACGGTACGGGAGCCGCGCAGGCGCTCGCTCCGCGGCTGCAGCCGGGCGACCGGGTCGGATCCGTCACAATCGGCGAGCCGCTGCGCGTCGTGAGAGACGGCGAGGTGTGGCGAGGCCGCACCGGCCTGGGTGAACGTGCGGCGGTGAAGGTGGTCGTGGCAGGTGCGACGGGTCGAGGCCTGCTGGCCCGCGAGGCCGCCGCCCTGGGCCGCCTCGCCGAACGCGCCGCCGGCCTCGCGCCGGCACTGCTCGGGTTCGAGCCCGACACTACCGCCGGAGACGATCGCTACGACGTCAGCGGCACGCTTGCTCTCTCCTGGGTCGACGGACGTCCCGTCGACTCCGCCGCGCACCGGATGGCTGCCACGAAGGCGCTGCCCCTGGCGCACGAAGACGAAGCCCGGGACCTCGCAGTCGGGGTGGCCGATGCCTACTCGAGGCTGCACGAGAGCGGCGTCGTCCACGGTGACGTCCATCCCGGCAACGTCCTGGTCGACGCATGCGGCACGGTCACTCTGATCGACTTCGGGCTCGCCCGGGTGGACGACACCGAGTTCGCCGACGCACCCCGTACGGCCGGGGGAGAGTATGTCGACCCGCGCACCGCGGCGGCCGCGCTCTCGGGCGGACCGCTCCCCCAGGTCACTCCGGTCGACGAGCAGTACTCGGTGGCGGCGCTGATCTGGCGGGTCCTGACCTGTGGGCCGCTCCTCGAGCTGGACCCCGACCGGGCCACCGCCATGCGACAGGTCTGCGAGGAGCAGCCGCTGAGCCTGCTCGAGTGCGGGGCGACCACCTGGCCGGAGGGCGAGCGCGTTCTCCGTCGAGCACTCGCCAAGGACCCGACCGACCGCTACCCGTCGATGCGGGCCATGGCCGACGCCCTGCGTTCGGCCGTCGCGGAGGCTCGACCTCGGCGTACCGGAACGCGCGAGACGCCCACCTGCGATCTCAGCCGCTTCGAGGTCGGCGGCCCGATGTGGCAACGTGCGACCCCGGCCCTGTCGGCCGACCTCGCCGATGCGCTGTTCGACCTCGCCACCCGCACCGGTGACACCGACGCGGCTGATCTCGCCCGGATCTGGTCGCTCCACTGAACGCGGTTGGCGAGCTGCCGGGCGCCTGACCCTCCCCCACCGAGTTCGCTTCACCGGCTTTACAGACCCCGAACGCGTGGTCGCGCACAACCCGAACCCCGGACTCCGAACCTCAAGGCATGAACGCAACCAGCGCACGCTTCCGGGCCGGTCCACTCATCGCACTCGCTGCGGCCGTCGGCGCCTTGCTGATGTCGACCGGCTGCACCGCATCGGGCGCAGGTGCGGTCGGGCAGCCAGCCGGCCCCGTCGCGACCGAGTCCGCGGCGACCACTACACCGACCGTGGCTCCGAGAACCAAGGTCCCCGCTTCCGCCGCCACCTCCCCGGCGTCGGACGGCACCAGGTCCGCCCTGCAGAGAGCGGCCGCCGTCGCGCGCTCGGCCGTCAGCACCGTCACCAGCGACGTCGCGTCCGCGACCTCCACCGACGAAGGAGATCCCACCTCATGAAGCGCACCGCAACCCTTGTCTCGCTCGTTCTCGGCACCGGCCTCGTCGCCGGCCTCGCACCGGCCCCGGCGTTCGCTGACACGACGACCACAACCAAGATCTGCCAGCCGTCAGCCCTCGCCGCGGTCAAGGCGCACTCCGCGGCGTCCGTGTCCCGCCGGGACGCGACGCTGGACGAGCTCTCGGCCAAGCTCGGCGCCCGCCCCGCGGTCACTGCCGCTCATCGGGCCACCCTCAACGCGCTCTACGCCTCGGACAAAGCCGGCCTCGACGGGGTGAACGCCAAGGTGCAGGGGGACACCACCTGTAAGAGCGCGCACGACGACGCCCAGGCGATCGTGGCGGACTACCGCGTCTACCTGCTCGTCGTTCCGCAGTCGAGGCTGACACTCGGCGCCGACACGGGTACGGCAGGGGCTAAGGCCCTCGCCGCCACGGAACCAGCGCTGCAGAAGGCGATCGCCCTGCTGCCGGACGGGCCCAACAAGGACCGGGCGATGACGCTGTACGCCGACATGGCCGCTCAGGTGGACGCCGCCGAGAACAGCTTCGACGGGGTAGCCGCCACCGTGCTCGCGCTCACGCCTGCCGGCTACCCGGCCAACGCGGGCACCCTGCAGACCGAGAAGTCCCAGGTCGCCAGCGGCGGACACTCGCTGGCGAAGGCCGCGTCCGACGCCGAGCAGCTGGCAACCCTGCTCTCCTGACAAGAACGACGACTGCGACGGCGGCTGCGCTGCGTCAGCCCTTGATCCGGCTCATCGTCGGGTCGTAGAGCGGGCGCAGCGAGGCCCTCGCCGGGTAGAGGCGGTCGGCGATGTCGACCTCCCAGGTGCCGCGGTCCAGGTAGGCCTGGTCGAGCGGCTCGCCGGCCTCGATCATCGCCAGGCCCACCGCACCGCCGAGCGTGAAGCCGTACGACGCTGCCCGCACGTAGCCGACCGGAACCCCGTTCCGCCGCACCACTTCCGCATGGAACATCAGCGGCTCGGGGTCGTCGACGAGGATCTGCACCAGTCGCCGGGTCAAAGGTCCGGCCGCCTTCTTCGCCTCGACGGCCTTGCGCCCGATGAACTCGGTCGGCCGCGCCAGGTCGACGGCGAACCCGAGCCCGGCCTCGAGGACCGAGTCGGTGTTGTCGATGTCGTGGCCGTAGTCGCGGTAACCCTTCTCCATGCGCAGGCTCGCGAGCGCCTTGAGCCCAGCGTGCTTCAGGCCGAGCGGCTCGCCCGCTGCGACGACCCGGTCGTACACGTGCAACGCCTGCTCGGTCGGGACGTAGAGCTCGTAGCCGAGCTCACCGAGATAGGTGATGCGGACGCACAGTGCCCGGGCGTAGCCGAGGTCGATCTCGCGGGCCGTCCGGAACGGGAACGCGTCGTTCGACAGGTCCGCGGTGGTGATCGCCTGCAGCAGGTCACGCGACCGCGGCCCCTGGACGTTGAGCTGCGCGTAGCCGGACGTGACGTCGGCGACGAAGACGTGCTCGTCGGCTTCGACATGCCGACGCATCCAGGTCTCGACATGCCTCTGAGCAGTGTCGGACGCGACGACGAAGTAGCTCTCGGCGCCCAGCTTCGTGACGGTGAGGTCGGCCTCGATCAGTCCGCCGTCGTTCAGCCACTGTGTGTACGTGATGCGTCCGCTCGCACCGACGACGTTGCCGGCCGAGAGCCGGTCGAGCAGCGCGCCAGCATCCCGGCCCTGCACCGTGAACTTCGCCATGAAAGACATGTCCATCAGGACCACGTCCTCGCGAGCTGCGCGGTGCTCCTCTGCCCAGTACGGGAACCAGTTCTGTCGGCCCCAGGACAACCGTTCGACCATGGGCTCGACACCCGCAGGGGCGTACCAGTCGGCTCCTTCCCAGCCGCTGACGTCCTTGAAGTAGCCGCCTGCCTCGGACAGCCGCGCGTGCACGGGAGAGTGCTTGACACCTCGTGCCGTCATCATCGACTTGGTCGGGTAGTGGCAGAGGTAGACCGAGCCCAGCGACTCGACGGTGCGGTCCCGGCGGTACTCGGGATTGGCCTGGTAGGTGTGCAGCCGGTCGATGTTGAAGCCCGTGACGTCGACATCGGGACGGCCGTTGATCAGCCAGTGCGCGACCGCCCGACCGATACCACCACCGGTGAGGATGCCGACCGAGTTGAGCCCGGCGGCGGCGAAGTAGTTCTTGATCTCCGGGGCCTCGCCGACGACGGGGAGCAGGTCGGGAGTGAAGCTCTCCGGCCCGCAGAAGAACGTGCGGATGCCGACCTCGCCCGAGATCGGGATGCGTGACATCGCCGTCTCGAGGTACGGGCCCATCCGCTCCCAGTCGGGGGGGAGCACGCCGAACGAGAAGTCCTCCGGGACACCTTCCACCTTCCAGGGCGCGCAGACCGGCTCGAACAACCCGAGCATCAGACCGCCGCCCTCCTCACGGAAGTACCCGTGCGATGCGGGGTCCTCGAGGACCGGCCAGGCACTCGAGACCTCGGGGATCGGCTCGGTCAGCAGGTAGTAGTGCTCGGCCGCCTGCAAGGGGATGTTGACCCCGGACTTCACGCCGAGCTGCCGGGCCCACATCCCGGCGCAGTTGACGACGTACTCGGTCTCGATGTCGCCCTGTTCGGTGCGGACACCAGCGACGACTCCACCCCGCTGCAGCACCTCGGTGACCGCGACGCCCTCGATGATGGTCGCCCCGCGCATCTTTGCGCCCTTGGCCAGCGACATCGTCACGTCGACCGGGTTCGCCCGGCCGTCCTCCTTGACGTAGAAACCAGCCAGGATGTCGTCGGTGCGTGCCAGCGGGAAGAGCTCGCCGACCTCCTTGGCTGAGATCTCCTGGACGTCGACGCCGCAGTAGCGGTTGAACGCCGAAACCCGGCGGTACTCCTCCAGCCGGTCCGGTTCGGTGGCGATCTCGATGAAGCCGACTGGGTTGAAGCCGGTGGCCTGCCCGGTCTCAGCCTCCAGCCGGGCGTACAGGTCGCGGGTGTACTTGCGCATCTCGGTCGACGTCTCGGACGTCGAGCCGAAGGTCACCATCAGTCCGGCGGCGTGCCAGGTCGTTCCAGACGTCAGCTTGTCGCGTTCGAGCAGGACGATATCGGTCCAGCCCTGCTCCGCCAGGTGATACGCGACGGAGCAACCGATCACTCCACCGCCAATGACGACGACGCGCGCACGCGAGGGCAGCATCTGGTGACTCCGCTCGGGAGGTGGCTTACTGACTGGCCCAACAGTAGCGGCCGGCGCCCTTGCCCGGACTCGCTACCGCCGCCAGTATTCAGCGGTGGACTTCACTGATGTTCCGGAGAGCAGCAGGCGGATCGCCGCGCTCTTCGACCGCGCCGCGCCCACTTATGAAGGGGTCGGAGTGCCGTGGTTCCAGCCGATAGGGGACCGGCTCGTCGCGGAGGTTCGGCCCAGTCCCGGCGAGCACGTGCTCGACATCGGCTGCGGCCGAGGGGCTGCGACATTCCCCCTTGCGGAGGCGGTGGGTCCTTCCGGGCACGTGACCGGGATCGACCTGTCGCCCGGCATGGTCGACTCCGCCCGCACCGACGCGGAGGCGAGGGGGCTCACAAATGTCGATGTCGCGGTGATGGACGCGAGTGCTCCGTCGTTCCACGGGGTCACGTTCGACGTCGTGACCGCGTCGCTGGTGCTGTTCTTCCTCCCCGACCCGCCTGCCGCGCTGCTGCGTTGGGTAGACCTCCTGCGGCCGGGCGGTCGCATCGGGGTGACGACCTTCGGTGACGCCGACCCGCTCTGGACGGCGGTGGACGACCTGTTCCGGCCGTACCTCCCACCGCAGATGCTGGACGCTCGGACCAGCGGGAAGCTGGGGCCGTTCGGCAGCGACGAGGGTGTCGAGGGGCTGCTGGCCTCGGCCGGGTTCAGCTCCGTGCGCACCGTCGGCTTCCAGCTGCCGGTCGTGTTCGACAAGCCCGAGCAGTGGTACGACTGGTCGTGGTCGCACGGGCAGCGGGCGATGTGGGAGGCCGCCGGCGAGGATCACCTCGACGAGGTGCGCGACGCCGCCTTCGCCTATCTGGAGGGCTGCCGCACCACCGACGGCACGATCGTGCTGACCCAGCGGGTGCGGGTCACTCTCGCGGACCGGCCCTAGGTCAGCTCGCACCATCGACGTACAAGCAGAACGGGTGACCGACCGGATCGAGCAGGACCCGCACGTCGTCCTGTGGTTGGAAGTCCGCAACCCTGGCACCGAGCTGCACGGCTTCGGCGACCGATGCGTGAAGATCGGTGACCTCCACGTCGAGATGCAGCATCATCCGCTGCTGACCGGGCTCCGGTGGCCAGACCGGCGGCAACTCGGGCGAGCGCTGGAGTCCGAGGTACGCCACGCCGTCCGGCGGGGCGACAACCACTCACGCCGGCTCGTCCTTCGCCACCCTCCAAGCCGAGGAGGCGCACGTGGAAGTCAGCGAGAGCCTGCGGATCGGGGGCGTCCAGCGCGACGCCCCACCAGCCGGGACCGGGTCGAGTCAGCATGGGTCGATGCTTTCGCAGCGGCCGCTCTGATGGCTAGGAGCCGCGGATCCATTGGGGTGGGACGAATTCGGGTCCGGTGCTGGTGTGGTTGATCCGCCAGTGGTCGGGTGTGTGGATCTGGTGGTGGTGGTAGCTGCAGAGCAGGACCAGGTTGTGGAGTTCGGTGCGGCCGCCGTCGGCCCAGTGGGTGATGTGGTGGACGTGGCAGGTGCGGGGTCTTCGGTGGCAGCCGGGGAACCGGCAGCACCGGTCCCGCAGGATGACGGCGCGGCGCAGGGCGGAGGGGACGGTGTAGGCGGCGCGGCCGACGTCCAGGGGTTCGCTGCGACCACCCATCACGGCGGGGATGATCCTGGCGTCGCAGGCCAGCCGTCTGGCGGTGGCGGGGCTGATCGGGCACCCGGTGGGCCCGGCCGACGGGAGGTCAAGGTCCAGGTGCGGCAGGTCCTCGGCGGTGCTCAGGTGGTGGTGTTCGAGCAGGGACGCCAGCGGGACGGTGACCACGATCGTGGGGCGGGCCCCACCGGTGTCGGGCAGGTCGGGGGTGCTCAGGGCGATCCGGACCAGGGCGACCAGGGCGTCCAGGCGGCGTTCGGGCAGTGTTCGGGGGTCCGGCTGACCATCGGGTTGGTCGATGGGTGCGGCCAACGGGTCGATCCCCGCGGTCAGCCACGCCCACTGGGGGGTGTCAGATCTTCTGTGTAAGCGGTCGGTCCGTCTGAGAGGAACAAGATGGATGCCATGACCGATGAACCGCTGTCCGGTGCGGGTGTTGTCGCGGAGCTCAAGGCCGCTGGCGATCTCGATCGGCTGTTCGCGA
>JBBQWS010000009.1:0-78642 GCA_038210415.1 Actinomycetes bacterium | reverse complement strand
CACGTGGTCGCTGCTTGCCGCACTCTGCCTGCTGTGGCCGGGCGTCGGGACGGCCGATGCCGACGCCGCGCTGCCGGCCGCGTTCGCCGGGCAGCGGACGCAGTTCGAGCTGCTCGTCCTCGGCCCGGTGCTGGTCGTGCTTCTGGTGTCGTCCGTGTACGTCGTCTCGACCCGACCGCGTCGGCCACGCCGAGGCGAGGCCGCCCGGCAGTACGAGATGGTGGGTCATGGCGGCAACGGGCAGCGGCACAACCAGCGCGCGTCCGGCGGCCAGGCCGTAGTCGAAGTCCCTGCGCAGCAGCTCGCAGGTGAAGGTGGGATTCAGGTCGACCAACGGTAGTCCTCGGCCCTAGGGCAAGGTCACGCCCAGCTCCCCGAGCAGGGCGACAACCCGCGCCCGGATGTCGTCCCGGATCGGGCGCACCGCGTCGACGCCCTGACCCGCCGGGTCGTCGAGCTCCCAGTCCTCGTACCGCTTGCCCGGGAAGATCGGGCAGGTGTCGCCGCATCCCATCGTGATGACCATGTCGGACTCGCGGACGGCGTCCACGGTGAGCAGCTTGGGCTGCTCGGCCGTTATGTCGATGCCCTCCTCTGCCATCACCGCGATCGCTGACGGGTTCACCTGGTGGGCCGGCTCGGAGCCCGCGGACAGCACCTCGACGGCGCCCCCCGACAGGTGCGCCAGGTAGCCCGCGGCCATCTGCGAGCGTCCGGCGTTGTGGACGCAGACGAAGAGCACAGTGGGACGGTCGGACATGTGGGCCTCTCAGGCGGTCGTGGCGAACGAGGGTGGGTACAGCAGCGCAGCCAGCCCGGCCCCCAGGAGAGCGCCGAGCAGCTGGCAGCCGACGAACACGGGCACGCTGGACGGGGCGATTCCGGAGAACGTGTCGGTCAGGCTCCGCCCGACGGTGACCGCAGGGTTCGCGAACGAGGTCGACGCGGTGAAGAAGTAGGCCGCGCCGATCCAGGCCGGGACAAGCACCGGCCCCAGGTGTCCGCGGCCCGTACGGGTGAGGACGGCGATCACGAGAAGCAGCCCGGCGGTGGCGACCACCTCACCGAGCCAGATGCCGCCACCGGTGCGTCGGTGCGTCGACGTCTGCCACGCAGGCAGGGCGAACATCACGTTCGCCACGGCGGCGCCGACGACCGCCCCGACGACCTGGGCGAGGACGTAGCCACCCGCGACTCGCCCGCCGAGGTCGCGGCGCACCAGGGCGACTGCGGTGACCGCCGGATTGAAGTGGGCACCGGAGACGGGGCCGAGCACCGAGATCAGCACTCCGAGGGCAGCGACGGTGGCAAGGGCATTGACGAGCAGCTGAACGGCGACGTCGTCGGTGAGCCTGGTCGCCATGACCCCGGAGCCGATCACCGTGGCCACGAGCGCCCCGGTGCCGAGCGTCTCGGCCGCGAGCCGTCGCAGCAGCGCCGAGGCGGTCAGCAACAGACGCTGCGCTGCTCGATGACCGAGAGCAGGTCGTCCTTGACCGTGTAGATCTCCCACGGCGCGCCGGCGGGGTCTTGCACCCAGACCTTGTCCTGCACGGCGAAGCAGCAGGTGGTGTCCTTCTCGTCGAGAGCCGCCAACCCGGCGTCGCGCAGGCGAGCGGCCCCGGCCTCGACGGCCTCGGTCGACTCGACCTCGACACCGAGGTGGTTCAAGGCCCCCGCCGGGCCCGTCCCGCGGACTTCGTCGGTGACCTCGATGAGCACCAGCTTGAGCGGCGGCTCGGCGATCGCGAAGTTGGCGTAACCCGGACGGCGCTTGTGCGGTGCGGTCCCGAACAGGGTGCTGTAGAAGGTGATCGACGCTTCGAGGTCGGCCACGTTGAGGGCCAGCTGCACGCGGGCCATCGCTACCTCCTGATATCGACTACCATCGATACCGCACGGTAGACATCGTATCGATGACTGTCAATATCGACCACCAAGAATGTTGTGGAGGCGCCTGATGCCCCGGTCGCTGCCCCTCGTCGAGGCGAAGCCGAGCTGCTGCGCCGGAGCCCTCGACGCGCCGCTGGACCGCCTACGAGCCGACGAGCTGTCGGCCCTGCTCAAGGCGGTGGCCGACCCGGTCCGGCTGCAGCTGCTCAGCATGATCCGGGCGGCGGACGCGCGCGAGGCCTGCGTCTGCGACCTGACCGACGCCGTCGGCCTGGCCCAGCCGACCGTCAGCCACCACCTCAAGGTGCTCACCGACGCAGGCCTGCTGACCCGCGAGCGACGCGGCAGCTGGGCCTGGTTCACGCTCGTCCCGGGCCGCTTGGACGACGTGGCGAGCATCTTCAGCTCTTCTTAACGCCGACCACGCAGTTGCTCGATATGGAACATAAGTGTTTCACTAGTGACATGACCGTCACACCAGAGAAGCTGCGTCGGCACCTGCTCGACACCTCCGCCGAGGTGCTGTGCCGCGACAGCGGGGCCTCCCTCGCCCAGGTCGCCGGCGCCGCCGGCGTGAGCCGTACGACGCTGCATCGCCACTACGCCACCCGGCAGGCCCTCCTGCGCGCCCTCGCCCACGACGCTCTCGACCGCGTGGCCGCCGCCGTCGAAGGCAGCGTCCGGGTCCAGGGCAGCACGTCCGAGGTGTTCACCGCCGTCGCCGCGGCTCTGCTACCCCTGGCCGACGAGCTGCGCTTCCTCAACCTCGGCGCCGAGGTCTGGGACCTCCCCGAGCTGGTCGAGCGCTGGTATGACGTCGCCGGGCCGCTCGAGGAGGTCGTCCGCCGGGCCCAGGCCGGCGGAACCCTGCGCACCGACCTGCCGCGGGCCTGGGTCGTCGACGTGTTCACCGCAACCGTGTGGGCCGCCGCCGACGGCATCCGGGATGGGCGGATCGCGCGCCGCGACGCCGTAGGGCTCGTCGTCGACACCGCCTTGCACGGGACGGCGGCCCGGCCATGACCGCCGTCACCACCGATCTGTCCGGGCACACCGTGACGCGAAGCTGGGTCCCGTTCGTCGCGCTCGAGACTGCCGCCGGCCTCGCCGCGGTCGGCAACGGGGTCTCGGTCATCGCCATCCCCTGGCTCGTGCTCGAGCTCACCGGGAGCCCCGCCGCAGCAGGGCTCGTCGCCGGCATCGCCGCCTTGCCGCTGCTGCTGTCGTCGCTGTTCTCCGGCACCCTCGTCGACCGGCTCGGGCGTCGCCGTACGTCAGTCTTCTCCGACGTGATGAGCGGACTGTCCGTCGCCGCGATCCCGGTCGTCGCTCTTGCGGGCCACCTCACGCTCACCTGGATCCTCGTCCTGGCCGCGCTCGGCGCCGTGTTCGACCCGGCCGGGGTCACTGCGCGCAAGGCCATGCTTCCCGAAGCCGCCGAGGCCGCCGGGCTCTCCCTCGCCCGGGCGAACGGCGTGCACGAGGCCGTCTACGGGGTCGGGTTCCTCGTCGGGCCAGGGGCCGCAGGCGTGCTCATCGCTCTCATCGGAGCACGCACGACCATGTGGGCCACCACGTCGGCGTTCCTCGCGGCCGCCGCCGCCATGCTGATGGTCCGCGTGCCGGGCTCCGGCCGGCCGGGCGCGCACGCCCGCACGGAGTCGTTCCTCGCCGACACGGTCGAGGGGCTGCGGTTCGTGTGGAACGACCACGCGCTTCGCGGTCTCACCGCCCTCTTCACCGTCCTCATCGGCGCGTGGATGCCGATCGAGGGCGTGCTGCTGCCGGTGTTCTTCCAGCGGCAGAACCAGCCGGAGCACCTCGGCGTGCTGTTCATCGCGATGAGCGCCGGCGGAGTGATCGGCTCGCTGGCCTACAGCGCGTTCGGAGGTCGGTTCCGGCACCGCCCGGCCCTGCTCGTCTCGCTCGCGGCGACCGCGCTGCCCACTGCCGCGATGGCCCTGCTACCCCCGTACGTCCCGCTGCTCGTGCTGGCGGCGTTGTCCGGGCTGTTCTTCGGGCCCATCCCGCCGATCACCAACATCGTGCTGCAGCAACGCACCCCCGAGCTGTTGCGCGGTCGCGTCATCGGGACGGTCACCTCGCTCAGCTACGCCGCCGGACCGCTCGGGCTCATGGTTGCCGGCCCGCTCGTCGTGGCCGTCGGGCTGCGCGGGGCGTTCGCGGTGCTCGCCGGGGTGATCGTCCTGGTGGCCCTGCTCGCCTCGGCCATGAAGTCGTTGCACCTGTTGGACGAATCGGCAGACGCCCCACAGCGGTAGCGTTGCCCGGCGTGAGCCCTGGACCCGACGACGACTCCGGGCTGCACGCGTACCCGATCGACCCGGATGTCGAGCCCGAGGACCTACCGCCGTTCGGCACCCGGCTCGCCGCCCTCCTGCGTTCGCGCTGGGACGTGCTGCTGGCCATCGGTTGTGGCGGCGCCGTGGGCAGCCTCGCACGCTGGGGGCTGGCGACTGCCTGGCCGCCCCCTGCCGGCGGGTTCCCGTGGCCCACGTTCACCGTCAACGTCGTGGGTGGGCTGCTGCTCGGCGTACTCATGGTCTTCGTGACCGACGTCTGGCCCGGGCACCGGCACCTGCGGCCGTTCCTGGGGGTCGGCGTGCTCGGCGGGTTCACGACGTTCTCGACGTACATGCTCGACACCAGGTCGTTGCTGACCGACGGCCACGCCGGGACGGCCCTGCTGTACGTCACGGCGACGCTGGTGGTCGGCCTGCCGGCGGTGCTCGCCGGACTGGTCCTGACCCGACGGTTGGTCGTTCGATGACCGCCCTGCTGGTCATCCTCGGGGCGATGGTCGGGGCGCCGATGAGGTACCTGGCCGACCTCTACGTCCAGTCGCGGCACCGCACCGCCTTCCCATGGGGCACGTTCGCGGTCAACGCCTCCGGCTCGGTCCTGCTCGGTGCGCTGGCCGGGGCCGAGGCCGGCACCCGGGGACCCTCGTGGGCGCTGACTCTGCTGGGCGCCGGGTTCTGCGGTGCGTTCACGACTTTCTCGACGTTCGGCTTCGAGACCGTGCGGCTCGTCGAGCAGGGCCAGCTGGGCGCCGCGACGGTGAACGTGATCGGCAGCGTCGCCGTCGGGCTGGGTGGGTGCGCCGCCGGCTTCGCAGTCGCCTCCGCCCTGTTCACCTGACCCCCCTCCCCCGTCCCGCGCCCGCCCCCCTCCCCCGCGACAAGGGACCCTCCATGCCACTAGATCGAGGTCTCCTGTCAGTCATGCGCGGCGACGCCGGCGAAGAGCCGTCAGCCCCCCGTGGTGAGTGGCACGGATACTCCGCCTAGTGGCATGGAGGGTCCCTTGTGGCGGGCTGGGGTGGGGGGCCGGGTCAGGAGCGGGTGGCTCGGACGTCGTCGTAGTTGACCACCGCGGTCCGGGCGCCGTCCTCACCGATCTGGACCACGCCGATCGGCGTCGTCCCCGTACCCGTCGCCCAGGACTTGACCAGCGCGCCGTCGAGCGAGAGCGACACCGAGCCGACGGTCCCCACCGTGGTGCACAGCCGCACCACGCGCCACTGGCCGACCAGCAGCGTCGCGGTCGTCGTGAACGTCGTCGCAGAGGCATCACTGCGCACGGAAAGCTTGCCCGCCGACGTGACGTACACCCGTGCGATGGCAACGTTCGCAGCGGTGCGCAACCGTACGAAGTTCACGGTCGTGCCCGTGAGCGGCAACGCGGAGACCCGGACGCTCACCGCGGTGCAGACCGAGGGCTCTCCCGCTGACAGGGCTCGGGACGCGTAGCCCGGCTGGTTGGCCATCGTCGCCCGAACGCTCGGGGCGGTGCCCGTCGGCGGCGCGGAACCGTTGTCCAGCACCAGGTTGTTGACCGTGCCCCAGCCCGCGAGACCAGCGTCGAAGCCGTCCGAGAACAGGTCGTTGCCCCCGCCCGAGGCCACGGTCACGGGATCCGACGCCGCGGACGGATCACTCGTGTTCGTACCGTCCGAGGCGGAGACGGTGTACGTATGGACGCTGCCGCCCGCGAGCCCGGTGTCCGCCCAGCCGACCTGACCGGTCGAGCCGCTCGACACGGTGCCCACGGCCCCGGCCCCACCGTCCCTGAACACCAGGTACGTGATCGTGGTGGCATGGTCGTCGGTCGACGCCGCCCAGCTCAGGTCGACCCGGCCGGCGCTCGTGCTCGTCGCCGACGGTCGGCCCGGTACGGTCGGGGCGACGGTGTCGGGCGGGGTCGCCGAACCCCTCAGGAGCACGGTGTAGTTGCGCCCGCCGGAAGCCTCGACCGCGTCGTCGATGCCAGGAATCCGTTGCGGCGTCAGCTGATTCGCGGTCGAGCCGTCGCCGAGCTGGCCGGCGTCGTCGAAGCCCCAGTCCCACAGCTGGCCCGTCGTCGTGACGGCCAAGGTGTGGTCGCGACCGGAGTCGAGCGACGCGACCGGCGGGAGACCCGCGACGTCGCCGGGAAGCACCCGGTCGGTGGTCGAGCCGGAGCCGAGCTGCCCGCGGCCGGCCTCGCCCCACGACATGACACTGCCGTCGGCCAGCAGGGCGAGGCTGTCGTCCGCCCCTGCTGCGACCTCGACCGCGTTGGTGATCCCCGTCGCGCGCACCGGGAGGGCCTGCGACACCTTCGTGCCGTTGCCCAGCTGGCCGGAGGCGTTGAGTCCCCACGCCCAGACCGAGCCGTCGGACTTCACGGCCAACCCGTGGTTGCGACCGGTGACGATGTGGACGACCGAGGTCAGGCTGTCCACGCGCACCGGAGTCGACCGGTTGGTGTGGGCACCGTCGCCCAGCTCGCCGTTGACGTCGCTGCCCCAGGCCCACACCGTCCCGTCCGCCTTGAGCGCCATGCTGAGGTCCCGCCCACCGGAGACCTCGACGACCCCGGTGAGGCCCGAGACCGTCACCGGGCTGGACCGGTTGGAGGTCGAGCCGTCACCCAGCTGGCCGAAACCGTTGTAGCCCCAGGCCCGTACGGTTCCGTCGGCGAGCAGCGCCAACGAGTGGTAGTGGCCAGCGGCGACCTGTACGGCTGTCGAGATGCCCGGCACCCGCGTCGGGCTGAGCTTGTCGGCGGTGCCGCCGTACCCGAGCTCGCCCATCGGCCCGTCGCCCCAGGCCCAGACCTGGCCGGAGCCGTCGAGGGCCAGCACGTGCTCCCGGCCACCGGACACCTCGGTCACGTCGGTGAACCCGGGTACCGATCCGAAGGCCGCTCGGTTCGCGGTGGAGCCGGTGCCGAGCTGACCGTTGACGCCCGCACCGACCGTCCACGCAGTGCCGCTGACGGCCGCCTGCGCCACGGAAGGCCCCGCCACGACCACGCCGAGCCCCAAGGCCGTCGCCGCCAACACCGCACCAGCCCGCAACCTTCTCGGCCCCCACCCCTGAGCACGCATCTGCCGATTCCCCTCGCTAGCGGGCCAGCCGGTGGGCCAGCCACGACAACGCCATCGGGTACCGATACCCGATGCCACCGTGAGCCGCATCGAACAACTCGAACTGCACCCGATCGTCGGCCAGGCCGACCCGAGCAAGCTCGGCGCGGAAGGCTTGTGCCCCCACGTCGAGAAACCATTCGTCGCGCACGCCCGCGTCGATCCAGACGGCGCGCAGCGACCGCACAGCCTCCGCGTGGGACTCGACCATCCGCACCGGGTCCCAGTCGAGCCACCGCTGCCAGACGTCGGGCCGCAGCACGCCGGTCAGCGGGTCGAAGGGCAGCACCGGAGTGCCGTCGGCCGCCGCCGAGAAGCACCCGGAGACCCCGAGCATCATCAGCAGCACCTCGTCGGCCGGTTTTGTGAACGACGTCCGCGACCGGAAGTCGGCCCACCACCGCTGGATGTCGCCGTCATAGTCGCGCAGGAACCGCACGGCCTGCCCGAACTCGGGCACGTAGCACAGCTCGTACAGCGCGTCGCCGGCGTGCGTCGCGAGCGCGCCGAACAGGTCTGGCCGCAGCATCGGGGTGATCATCGCACCGAAGCCACCCGACGACTTGCCCGAGATCGCCCGCGACTCGCGGTCATCGAGAGTGCGGTAGCGCGCGTCGACCCAGGGGACGACCTCGTCGCAGAGGTACGAGTGGTAGGCGCCGGTGCCCGGTGAGTCCACGAACTGCGAACCGCCGTAAGCCGTCCAGGCGTCGACGTAGACGACGATGCATCCGGGCGCCGCCCCCGAGGCGAACAGGGCGTCCGCGGTCTCGACGAACGACTGCCGGTAGGCGTCCCGGTTGGCCCACATCGTCACCTGCCCGGTGTAGCCCTGGATCACGTAGACCGACGGGTAGCGCACACCGTCGTCGTCGTACCCCGGCGGGACGTAGACCCACAGCGGCCGCTCCGTGGGGTCGCCGAGCGGGTTACCCCTGAGCAGCACGGAGTCGATCACCGAGCGGTCCAGGCGACCGCGCAGGGGGGCGTCCCACGGGAGCATGTGCCCAGTGAACCATCGCCACGCTGCCCGGAGGGTCAGATCGCGGAACCCACCCACACCCCATCGACCAGCCGGGCTACTCGGCGTCGGCGGAGTCCTCCGGGGCGCCGGCCAGCAGCGAACGGACCTCGGCCTCGCGATACCTGCGGTGACCGCCGAGCGTACGGATCGAGGTGAGCTTGCCCGCTTTGGCCCAGCGGGTGACCGTCTTCGGGTCGACCCGGAACATGGCAGCCACCTCCGACGGGGTGAGCAGCGGCTCAGCATCGGGCATTCGGGAGGTCACGGTCGTACCGCCCCTTCGTCGCACGCACAAGCGATCGCCCCTGCGACGACCGGTTCACATGATCCCGGTCCGTCCCTGTTGTCCGAAATGGTTCAGAAAGGTGGCCCGGCATGGCCCAGACAGGCTAGTGAGAGTGGCCCGATCCGCACAGCAAGTGGTTCGACTGGGCCATCCGGGTGACCATCGCGGGCTCGGCGGCAGGCCTAGGGTTGAGCCATGAGTCAATCGCTCGTCATCACCGACCAGCTCGACGGTTCGGCGCACGAGCAGGTGGTTCGTTGTTCCGACGCGCGTTCGGGGCTGGTGGCGTACGTCGCGATTCACAGCACCGCCCTCGGCGCCGCTCTCGGCGGCACCCGGTTCCAGCCGTACGCCAGCGAGGGCGAGGCTCTCGCCGACGCATTGCGGCTCGCGCGCGCGATGTCGTACAAGAACGCGTTGGCCGGGCTGCCGCACGGCGGCGGTAAGGCGGTAATCATCGGCGACCCGGCGACCCGGCGCAAGCCGGCCCTGCTCCACGCCTATGGCCGGTTCGTCGAGGCCCTGAACGGCCGCTACGTCACGGCCGCCGACGCCGGCACCCAGGTCGCCGACATGGACGAGATCGCGAGCGTCTGCCGCTGGGTGACCGGCCGGTCCGTGGCGAACGGCGGTTGCGGCGACTCCAGCCTGCTCACCGCGTTCGGGCTGTTCCAGGGCATGCGGGCCGCCGCCGAGGCGCGCTGGGGCAACCCCAGCCTGACGGGCCGCCACGTGGGGGTCTGCGGTGTCGGGAAGGTCGGCACCCACCTCGTCGGGCACCTGCTCGCCGACGGAGCCGAGGTCACCGTGACCGACGTCGACCCAGCGGCCGTGCAGCGCCTGTGGGCGGAACACCCGGAGGTGGCGGACGTACCCGACGCCGACGCGCTCATCCGCCTGGCGCTGGACGTCTACGCGCCGTGCGCGCTCGGCGGCGCATTAACCGACGACGTCGCCGGAGTGCTCCAGGCCGAGATCGTCTGCGGCGCGGCCAACAACCAGCTCAGCCACCCCGGCGTCGCAGCCATGCTCGCGGCCCGCGGCATCCTCTTCGCCCCGGACTTCGTCGTCAACGCCGGCGGAGTGATCCAGGTCGCCGACGAGCTGCGGGGCTACTCGCCGGAACGGGCCCGGACGCTGGCCGGCGGCATCTACGCGACCACGCGCGACCTGCTCGCCGCCGCGGTCGAACACGACGTGCTGCCGGTCCATGCCGCGGAGCAGCTGGCCGAGGCCCGGATGGCCGCCGGACCGTGGGCCGGCACCCTGTTCCCCGGCCTGGCCGCCGCGCCGACCCTGCCAGGTTGACCGATGCGAGACCGGCCGCGCGTACCTTAGGATGCACTCAGTGCAGTGAGCATCCAGCAGTGAAGACATCGTGTTGCCGACCGGAGCACGCGCTCCGTAAGAGGGGGTCGAGCCATGGGGCGCGGCCGGGCCAAGGCGAAGCAGACCAAGGTGGCCCGCGAGCTGAAGTACAGCACCGCGGGAACCGATCTGAATGCACTTCGCGCAGAGCTCGCCGGCGACCGTCCGAGCGACCGCAAGGTCGCCGAATCGGCGCCGGCGGAGGACGAGCTGGACGATCCGTACGCGAAGTACGTCGTCGAGGACGACGAGCTCGAGGACTGAACCTCTGACGATCCGCGCCGCGCGTCAGCGGCGGTGGTCGCCCACCAACGTGACCGCACCACCCGCTCCGCCTTTGGCCTCGGCGTCCCCGTGCTCGTCAGCGGCGCGTTCGCGCACGGTTCCGCACACCCAGGCCGGCACCCCACGCGCGGCCAGCCGCTCAAGCGTGGCGTCGGCGGACCCTGCGGCCACCACCGCCACCATGCCGATGCCTTGGTTGAAGGTGCGCTCGAGCTCGGCCCGCGGCACGCTGCCGGTGCGGCCGATCAGGTCGAAGATCGCGTGTGGCTCCCAGGTCGACCGGTCCACGTCAACCGCGAGGTGCACGGGCAGAACCCGCGCGATGTTGGCCGCGAGCCCGCCGCCGGTGAGGTGGCTGAACGCATGCACGTCGATGGAGTCGTCACGGGCGAGGTCGAGGCAGTCGAGGGCGTAGATGCGCGTCGGCGTCAACAGCTCCTCGCCGAGGGTGCGCCCGAGCTCGTCGACGGTCCGGTCGAGGTCCAGCCCGGCCGTTGTGAGCAGCACGTGCCGGGCCAGCGAGTAGCCGTTGGAGTGCAGGCCGCTCGAGCGCATCGCGATGACGACGTCGCCGGCGCGGACCCGGGCGGCCCCCAACAGCTCGTCGGCCTCGACAACCCCGGTGCCCGCGCCCGCCACGTCGTACTCGTCCGGAGCGAGCAGGCCCGGGTGCTCGGCCGTCTCGCCGCCGACGAGGGCGCAGCCCGCCTGCCGACAGCCCTCGGCGATACCGCGCACGATGGCCGCGATCCGCTCGGGATGGACCTTGCCGGTCGCGATGTAGTCGGTCATGAACAGCGGCTCGGCGCCGCACACCACGAGGTCGTCGACGACCATCGCGACCAGGTCGATGCCGATGGTGTCGTGGACGTCCATCCGCTGCGCGACGGCGACCTTGGTACCGACGCCGTCGGTGGAGGTGGCCAGCAGCGGGCGGCGATAGGTCTTCAGGGCGCTGGCGTCGAACAAGCCGGCGAAGCCACCGAAGTCGCCGACCACCTCAGGGCGCTGGGCCGCCGCGATCGACGCCTTCATCAGCTCGACGGCGCGCTCGCCCGCCTCGACGTCGACCCCTGCCGCTGCGTACGAACCACTCACGGGCGGGTCAACGCGTCGGCCGCGCCGCCCCCGCCGACGAGGTTCGCCAGCCCCTCGACCTCTTTGGTCACCGAACGTTCGATCCCCTCGAGCAGGTGCTTGCCGAGGAACTCCGGCTCGGGAAGCTCGACCGGGTAGACGCCGTCGAAGCAGGCCCGGCACAGCTTGTCGGCCGGAATCGTGGTGGCCTCGATCAGCTCCTCGAGCGAGATGTACGCGAGCGAGTCGGCACCGATCGACTGCCGGATCTCGTCGACCGTGAGCCCGTTCGCGACGAGCTCGGCGGGCGAGGCGAAGTCGATGCCGTAGAAGCAGGGCCACTTCACCGGAGGCGACGAGATGCGGACGTGGACCTCAGCCGCCCCGGCCTCGCGCAGCATGCGGACGAGCGCCCGCTGGGTGTTGCCGCGCACGATCGAGTCGTCGACGACCACGAGCCGCTTGCCGGCGATGACCTCGCGCAGCGGGTTCAGCTTGAGCCGGATGCCGAGCTGCCGGATCGTCTGGGAGGGCTGGATGAACGTGCGCCCGACGTAGGAGTTCTTGACCAGGCCCTGACCGAACGGGATGCCGGACTCCTGGCTGTAGCCGACAGCGGCCGGGGTGCCCGACTCGGGCACCGGGATCACGAGGTCGGCCTCGACCGGCGCCTCGCGGGCCAGCCGACGCCCCATCTCGACCCGGGCCGTGTGCGTGTTGCGCCCGCTGATCGTGGTGTCGGGGCGGGCGAGGTAGACGTACTCGAACAAGCAGCCCTTGGGCTCCGCGGGCGCGAACCGCGACGAACGCAGGCCGTGCTCGTCGATGGCCAGAAGCTCCCCGGGCTCGACCTCGCGGACGAACGAGGCCCCCACGATGTCGAGGGCGGCCGTCTCGGACGCGACCACCCAGCCGCGCTCGAGCTTGCCGAGCACGAGCGGGCGGATCCCCTGCGGGTCGCGGGCGGCGTACAGGGTGCTCTCGTCCATCCAGACCAGAGAGTACGCACCGCGCAGGCTCGGTAGAACCTCGACCGCGGCGACCTCGAGTGAGACGTCCGGGTGCGACGCCAGCAAGGTGGTCAGCAGATCGGTGTCGCTCGTCGACCGGATGGGGGGTGCGCCCTGCAGGCGCAGCTCGCCCCGAGCCTCGGTCAACTCGGCGACCAGGCGGGCGAGCTCGCCGGTGTTGGTCAGGTTTCCGTTGTGCCCCAACGCGATCGAGCCGGTGGCGGTGGCCCGGAAGGTCGGCTGGGCGTTCTCCCAGACACTCGAGCCGGAGGTCGAGTATCGGCAGTGGCCGACGGCGAGGTGCCCGGTGAGGGCGTTCAGGTGGGACTCGTCGAACACCTGGGCCACCAGGCCCATGTCCTTGTAGACGAGGATCTGGCTGCCGTTGCTGACCGCGATGCCGGCAGACTCCTGGCCCCGGTGCTGCAGCGCGTAGAGGCCGAAGTAGGTGAGCTTGGCGACCTCCTCGCCGGGAGCCCAGACGCCGAAGACGCCGCAGGCATCCTGCGGACCCTTCTCGTTGGGGAGGAGGTCGTGGTTGAGCAGACCGTCACCGCGGGGCACCTGCCCGAGTCTACCCGCCGCTGGGCCCCGCTCAGGGCCAGGCCGGGTCGTCGGGATGGCGGTCCAGCGAGCCGCCCGGCCGGCAGTCCGGGGAGAGGTACCCGTCGGGCATCCGGGGGTAGACCTCGGTGTCGTACACGACTGCCAGGCTGCGGGCCTGCGCCGGCGTCGCGCCGAGCAGCAGCGCCGCCCGTTCCGTCGTCTGCACCGAGTTGCACTCGGCCACCGCCTCGTTGAACACCCCCGCCAGGTGCTCGGACTCGTGTGCGAGCACGTGCACGGCGATGACCTGGTCGAGGGTCGGCGACTTCTTGTCCGACCCCAGCCAGGCCCGCAGGTTGGTGCAGGCGTCGTACTTCAGGTCGGTCACGTCGGCCGGGAAGCCGTTCTCGTCGAACTGGACGGAACCAAGCTCAGAACCCAGGTCGACGAGCGCGCCGGAGTACCGCTGACAGTTGACGCTCACCGGGCGGCGCGACAGGACCGAGGCCACGTGCGACATAAGCTGGACGGCGCGCCGGTCCTCGTACTCGAACCAGCCCAGCACGAGCCCGGGGACGAGCAGCAGCGCGATCGCGACCCGGTGCCGGTGCCCCTGGGTCTGCCGAACGGCCAGCCACCCGCCGCCCAGCAGCGACGCCATGACGAGATAGAGCCTCACCGACCGATGATCGGCAGCCTGGTGCCGCGGCTAGAGCCGACCGCCACCTGGCGAGTCGCCGGCGAGCTTCTGGCTGAGGTAGATCGGCACGATCGATGCCACGACGAGGATCGCGGCGACGACGTTGACGACCGGTGCCTGATTGGGCCGCGAGAGATTCTGGAAGATCCAGATCGGCAAGGTGGTGACGCCGGGCGGCGCGGTGAACAAGGTGACCACGATCTCGTCAAACGAGAGCCCGAAGGCGAGCAGTGCTCCAGCCAGCAGCGCGCCGCGGAGCAGTGGGAACGTGATCAGCCGGAAGGTCGTGAACGAGTCGGCGCCGAGGTCCATCGACGCCTCCTCCGGCGTCGTACCCATCCGCCGGAGCCGGGCGATCACGTTGTTGTAGACGACGACCATGCAGAACGTGGCATGCGAGATGGCCACGGTCCAGATCGACAGCTCGATGCCCAGGATCGTGCGGAACGCGGTGCGGAAGGCCAGCGCCGTCACGATGCCCGGCAGCGCGATCGGCAGGACGACGAGGAGCGACAGCGAGTGCCGGCCGAAGAAGCTGTAGCGGCTCAGCGCGAACGCCAGCAGCGTGCCGAGGACCAGAGCGAAGGCGGTCGCGATGATGCCGACCTCGATCGAGGTGGCCACCGCCTCGCGGACGCCGGTGTTGACGAAGACCTCGGTCCACCAGTGGGTGGTGTACTCGCGCGGTGGCCACGCGAACACTCTGCTGGCGTTGAACGAGTTGATCCCGATCACGAGCAACGGGACGTAGATGAACGCGAGCCCCAGAGCCATCGCGGCTCCGAACAGCCAGCGCGCCTTGCGCGACAACGTCATCGGCCGGCCCTCACAGGTTGTCCAGGGCGCCGGTGCGCCGCACGATCATCAGGTAGCCGATCATGATGACCACCGGGATCACCGCGATGGCCGCCGCGAAGGGGAGGTTGGCCGTGTAGTTCTGGTACACGATGTTGCCCAGCATCTGAACTTTGCCGCCCACGATCTGGACGGTGATGTAGTCGCCGAGGCTGAGTGAGAACGTGAACACCGAGCCGGCGATCACAGACGGGTAGACCAGCGGCAGGACGACGCTGCGGATCGTCCGCCAAGGCCGTGCCCCGAGGTCGCCGGAGGCCTCGACGAGCGAGTCGGGCAGCCGCTGCAGCCCCGCGTAGATGGGCAGCACCATGTACGGCAGCCAGAGGTAGGTCAGGGTCAGGATCACAGCGATCGCGCCGTAGCCGGGCCCGCTGAGGCCGAGCGGCTTGAGCATCCAGTCAAGCACCCCGGTGTCAGGCTGCACCATGGCCTGCCACGAGTAGACCTTGACGAGGTACGACGCCCACAGCGGCGTGACCACCAGCGCCACCAGCAGGTTGCGCCAGCGCGCCGGAACGACCTTGGCCATGAAGAACGCCATCGGCAGCCCGATCACCGCGCACAGCACCGTCACCGCGGCGGCGATGCCGACTGTGCGCAGGGTCGACCCGAGGTACGCCGGGTCGGTGAGTACGTCGTGGAAGTTGGCCCAGGTGAACCCGCGTTGCACCTCGTTGGTGAACTCGTCGACCAGGAAGAACGACGTGGCCAGCAGCGCGAACAGCGCCGCCAGGTAGACGAACACGAGCCACGCCATCGGGAGCACCAGCAGACCGCCGAGCCGAAGCCGGGGCCGACTGAACAGCACCGCCGACAACCGGCGGCCCGCTGGTGCAGAAGCCGACATCACACTGCCTTTCAGGGAACGAGAGCTACGCGGGGCAACCGGTCAGCTGCGCAGGCTGCTCCACGCCTTGCTCCACTCGGAGTACGGCATGCACTTGACGTCCGTGCGGCCGTCCAGGCAGTCGCTCTGCGGCGTGGACCAGAAAGCGATCTTCTTGAAGTACGCCTCGTCGGTCGCGTGGTATGTGTCGCAGTGCGTCTTGTCGACGGTCAGCGCGCACGCCTTCACGTTCGCCGGGGCCTCGCCGAACCACTCCGCGATCTGTGCCTGGACGTCGGGCTTGGTCACCCAGTTCATCCACAGGTACGAGCAGTTCGGGTGCGGGCTCTTCGCGTCGACCATCCACGTGTCGGCCCAGCCGGTCGCGCCTACCTTGGGGAGCACGGACGACACCGGTGCCTTGTCGCCCTTGGCGAGGTTGACGATGATCTGCCACGTGGACCCGATGACGCTGGTGCCGTTCTCGAGCGCCTTCTGAGCATCCGCGTACGCGGCCCAGTAGCTGCCGACGGCCGGCTTCTGAGCCTTGAGCAGCGCGATCGCAGCGTCGAACTGCTTCTGGTCGAGCGCGTACGGGTTCTTGATCCCGAGCGCCGGCTGGGTCGCCATCAGGTAGACGGCAGCGGCACCGATGCCGTCCACCGCGGAGTCGTACATCGTGATCTTGCCCTTGTAGGCGGAGTTCGGGTCCCAGACCGGCGCCCAGGAGTCCGGCGCAGGAGTCACCTTGTCGGTTCGGTACGCCATCAGCTGGGCGCCCCAGCCGTGCGGCATGCCGTACGCAACGCTGCTGACCGAGTTCCACTGCTGCGTCTTCTGGAAGGCGGGGACGTCGGCGTAGTTGGTCAGCAGGTCGGTGTTGACCGGCGCCACCTTCCCGGCGTAGACCAGCCGGAGCGAGGAGTCACCAGAGGCCGAGACGACGTCGAAGTTGCCGGTGCCCATCTTCTCGAACATCTCGTCGGAAGTGTTCGCGACCTGAACCTTGGTCTTGCAACCGCTCGCCTTCTCGAACGGCGTCACCCAGTCGACGGTCTTGTCGGTGCTGCCGTTCTCGGCGTACCCGGCCCAGGCCAGGATGTTGATCGCGCCCTCGCCCGCGCCGAGCGCCTTGAGCGCATCGAGCTTGGGCGGCTGGGCCTTGGTCGAGCCCGGCTGGGCCGAGCTGCCGCCTGAGGTGGTGCCACAGGCCGTGGCCAGCAGGGCCACGAGGGCACCCGCTGTCGCTACCTTCACCAGACGCGAGCGCGTCATGGGGTTCTCCTTCGGTTGAGGGTGCAGGGGACTGAGCTGTCTTGGGGACTAGGGAGTGCTGTTCGCGACCTGGAACTCGTGCTCGGCCCGCCACGCGAGCCGTACCCGCGACTCGCGGTAGGCGAGGACGTCCATCGACGAGGTCTGGAGGTTCTGCTGCAGCGCCATCAGCGAACCGCCGGCGTCGAGGTCGACCAGGAACCGGGTCGACGAGCCGACGTAGACGACCTCGCGGACGGTCCCTTGAGCGGAGTGCTCGCCGGGCCGGGGCTCCGCAGGGGTCTCCTGCAGGTCGATCCGGATCTTCTCCGGCCGCACGGACCAGGTGCCGTCCTGCCCGACGATGGCCCGCGCTGCCGCGCCGGTCAGCAGGTTGGAGGTGCCGACGAAACTGGCGACGAACGCGGTGGCGGGCCGCTCGTAGACCTCGGCGGGGCTCCCCACCTGCTCGATCCGGCCGGCGTTGAAGACGACGATCCGGTCCGACATCGTGAGGGCCTCCTCCTGGTCGTGGGTCACGAAGAGGAAGGTGATGCCGACCTGACGCTGGATCTCCTTGAGCTCGACCTGCATCTGCTCGCGCAGTTTGAGGTCGAGCGCGCCGAGCGGCTCGTCGAGCAGCAGCACCTTGGGCCGGTTCACCAGCGCCCGGGCCAGGGCGACCCGCTGGCGCTGGCCGCCGGACATCTGCGCCGGGGTCCGGCCGCCGTACTCGCCGAGGCGGACGCTCTCGAGCGCGTCCGTTGCCCGCTGGGTGCGCTCGGCCTTGCCGACCTTCTTGACCCGCAGCCCGTACGCGACGTTCTCCAGCACCGTCATGTGCGGGAACAGGGCGTAGTCCTGGAAGACCGTGTTGACGTCACGTTCGAACGGGGCCCGGCGGGTCACGTCGACGCCGTCGAGCTCGATCGTCCCTGCGGTCGGCAGCTCGAAACCCGCGATCATGCGCAGGACGGTGGTCTTCCCCGAGCCGGACGGGCCGAGCAGGGTGATGAACTCCCCGTCGTTCACGTCAAGGTCGACGCCGTCGACGGCCGTGACCGTGTGCGCCCCCGTACCGAACTCCTTGCGGAGGCCGCGCAGGCGTACGGCGACCCGGCCCGAGGACTGGTCCGGCATGCGTTGGGTCCTCTCGTCACGGTCCGTGCAGGTGGCGCAGCGAGGCTACCGCGCCGGGAGCGCGCCCCGGCCGCTGACGTGCGTATTCCGTCGCAATCGTTACCTCTCGGTGCGGCAAATCGTTGCCCGCGTCCGACCCTGCCCCGAAATCAGCACCCTCCGCCCCCCTTCGCCACCTGGGTCCCCTCATGCCACTAGACCGCGCGATTGCCTCACTCACGACTCGCCGCTGCGGCTCGCTGCGGACTCAACCGCGCTGCGATGAGTGGCGCGCGAGCTCGTTCTAGCGGCATGGGGGGACCCTTGTGGCGGAAGGGGGAGCTAGGGGAGGGGGAGCTAGGGGAACTGGGAGCTGGGGAGGAAGGGGGTGAGGTCGGAGCGCTCGCCGCTGGCCCGTACGCGGCCGGCGGCCGTCGCATCGGCGAAACCGAGCGCACCCGTGACCAGGAGCAACCAGGTGAGCCCATCGGTCTCGACGACCGCACGCGGGGTTCCGCGGGTGTGCCGTGGTCCCTCGATGCACTGCACCGCGGCGAACGGAGGGACCCGCACCTCGACGCTGTGCCCCGGAACCGCAGCGGCGAAGGCTCGAAGCGTCCCGCGTACGGCCGGCCGCAGATCAGCAACCCCAGGAACCTCGCCGGCAGCGTGCGCGGCCAGGCAGGCATCGACCGCGACCTGGACGTCCGCCGGGTCGAGCGGCGGCGGCACCATCAGCCCGGCCTGCTG
Source organism: Actinomycetes bacterium (assembly GCA_038210415.1). GTDB lineage: Bacteria > Actinomycetota > Actinomycetes > Prado026 > Prado026 > JBBQWS01. Next base: position 60,212 of record JBBQWS010000009.1, on the reverse strand, counting down.
GGCACCGCACGGCCGACCCACTCGAGGATCGTGTCGAGGACCCGCTCCTGCCCGCGGTCGAGCATCAGGTCGTGGCCCAGCCCCGGGAACCACACGGGCACCGAGCCGTGGTCACGCGCGGTGCGACGGACGTCGGACACCGGGACGTACCGGTCGTCGGGCGTGCCGACCACCAGCATCGGCGCCCGGATCGGGCCGAGCGTGCGACGGCTGAACGCGACGTCGTACTGCACCAGCGCAGACTCGCGTCCACACCGGCTGGCGTGGCGCTGCGCGGTTGCCGGGTCGAGCCCGACGAACAGCGCCTCGGCCGTCATCGGGAGCGAGCCACCGACCAGGGTCCGCAGCACGTGCGTGGGTCGGTCCTTGGCGATGGCCGCCATCGCGCGAGCCCCGCTGTGCAGCGGCGCAGGGGCGAGCAGCACGCCCGCCGGGGCCGGGTACTGCTCCATGACCAGCTGCACCACCGCTGCGCCGAGCGAGTGCCCGACGAGCACCGGCGGGTGCGGCAACGACGACGCGACCTGCAGCACGTCGTGGACGTAGTCACGCAGCAGGGTGCGACCGAGCCGCCGCGCTCCGCCCGAGCCGCCGTGACCGCGTAACGAGAGGGCGTACGCGGGGTACCCGGCCGCTGCGGCCGCCGGCAGCCAGTGCTCCGCGAAGCACCACGCACCGTGCCCCATGCCGTGCACGAACAGCAGGGCCGGGCGTCCGGTGTCTCGCGCCGGCAAGGCCGACAGGACCTCTCGATGCACCGGAACCGGCGGCAGCGCCCAGTCGAGCGGTCGCATCACCCGGCTGCCGCGGCGGCTCATCGCCGCGACCGGTCGGCCGGCTGCCGCTCGAGGGCGTGGATGGCCAGCTCGAGTGACCGCAGGTAGTCCTGGTGGGCGATCTCGTAGTAGTGCCGGGTGGACTCGGTGTACTGGGTGCCACCCGAGAAGCGGGCGTCGACGCCGACCGCGACCTCGTGCCGGAACGCGGCCGCGAGGTCCGGCCGGTCGCGGCGGGCCTCGACGTACGTCGCCAGCGCCATCGCCTGCCAGTGCGCGAGGCACCACTGCCCGCTGTCCGGCTGGATCAGGCCGGCGACGAACAGGTTCTCGTGCGCAGGGGTGAACAGGTGGAGGTACAACCGCGGGTGGTCGCCCGCCCAGTTCAGGTGGGCCGCGGCGTCGAAGAACGGGAACTCCACGAGGTAGCCCGTGCACAGGAGCACGAGGTCGACCTCGGCGGACGTGCCGTCGACGAACCGCACGGTGCCGCCGTCGAAGCTCTCGACGTCCGGCTTCGGCGTGATGTCGCCCTGCCCGACGTAGTAGACGAGCAGGCTGTTCACGATCGGGTGCGTCTCGTAGAACTTGTGGTCGGGCTTGGCCAGCCCGAACTTCGTGAAGTCGCCAACGGTCGCCCGCAACGTCAGCTTGTAGAGCGCGCGGCGGAGCGCCAGCGGCAACCGCAGCAGCAGCAAGGTGTCGGCGACCTGGTCGGCCGGCCGCCCGCCGACGTACTTGGGGTTGTAGTAGTAGCCACGTCGGGTCGAGTGCAGCGTGCCGGCCGCCTGCTGGGCCGACTCGACCGCGAGGTCGCAACCGGTGTTGCCGGCGCCGACCACGAGCACCCGCTTGCCACGCAGGACGGCCGGGTCCTTGTAGTCGGCCGAGTGCAGCACCTCGCCGGTGAAGCCGGGAAGCCCAGGGTACGACGGCAGCTTGGGGTTCCAGTTGTGGCCGTTCGCCACCACGACGCCGGCGTAGCGCGTGCGGGTCCGGGTGCCGTCCGCTGCCCGCACTGTCACGTCCCAGCAGGCGCCATCGTCGACCGGCTCCACCGTCTCGACCTCGGTGCCGAACCGGATGTGCTCGCGCAGCCCGAAGTGGTCGGCGTACCGCTGGAAGTACGCCAGCACCTGGGTGTGGTGCGGGTAGTCCGGGTAGTCGTCCGGCATCGGGAAGTCGGGGTAAGCCGTGAAGGCCTTGCTCGAGATGGTGTGCGTGCTGCCGTAGACCCGGCTCGTCCGTGCACCGAAGCTCCAGTTGCCGCCGACGTCGTTCTCGCGCTCGTACGCCTCGACGTCGATGCCGTGCTGGCGGAAGGCCTTGACCACCGGAAGCCCGTGCGCACCGGCGCCGATGACGCACCAGGTTTCCGGCCGCTCGACGGGGTCGAGGCTCACGGCTGACCGTGGAAGTGCATGACGCCCCCTCGGACGGAAGATAACGGTTTGGTAGCGGTGCGGCCGCTGCTGTGGTTCGCTACACCGTACGGCTTTGGTGGCGCCTCCGCTCGAAGGGGCAGCCCGCGTCCTGTCGTCGAGCTCGAAGGACCGTTGTGCGCAACTCGATCAAGCGCTCCTCCGCCATTCTGCTGGCCAGCGCCGTTGTGGCGTTGACGCTGCCACAGGGAGCTCCCGCCGAGGCCGCAGCGGCCGCAGCGTGCGGCGCGAGCACGGCCCTCTACGGCGTCACCGCCACCGGGGACCTGCACGAGTGGCTCGACGCGGCCCCCTCGGTACCCGGCGGTGTCACGTCGATCGCGGCCGTGCAACGTCCCTCGATGGGTGGCCTCGCGAAGGTCATCGCCGGCGGAAGCGGCGTCTTCTATGTCATCACGGCCTCCGGCCGGCTGCTCTGGTACCGGCACCTCGGATCGGCGACCGGGCAGCCCACCTGGGATCCCGCGAGCGGCACCGAGATCAGCCACGGGTGGCAGGTGTTCACGAAGGTCGTCACCGGTGGTGCCGGAACGATCTACGCCCTGGACGCCACCGGGCAGCTCCACTGGTACCACCATCTCGGCTATCTCACGGGTGCTCTCGGGTTCACCCGGGGGTCCGGCCTGGTCGTCGTGAGCAAGTGGAACCTGTTGACCCATCTGGTCGCCGCCGGGCTCGGCACGTTCTACGCCACTGACTCCGCCGGCAACCTTCGCTGGTACCACCACGACGGCTGGCTCACGGGCGCCGCAGCCTGGCGCACCGGATCAGGTCGCGTCGTCGGCCTCGGCTGGTCGTACGCGACCAACGTCCTCTCGGCCGGCGGCGGCGTGCTGCTCGGTGTCGCCGCGGACGGTTCGGTGCGCTGGTACAACAATCTCGGGGTGCTGACGGCCACCGCCTCGTGGGCCGCGGGCAGCGGCGCGACCCTGCCGGGCCTGTCCTTGGCCGGGTACACGAACGCGACCGTCGACCCGACCGCCTGCAGCCCGCTCGACCGGGCCGACCTGGCCGGAGTCCAGATCGTCGCTTCCGAGGTCGTCGCCGGCCGTCGGCTCGCGCCCACCGAGTTCACCTGCCTGAACAACATCGCCGCCAAGGAGAGCAGCTGGCGGTGGAACGCAGGCTCGGTCGCCGGGGCGTACGGGATCCCCCAGGCGCAGCCGGGTTCGAAGATGGTGACCGCGGGCCCCGACTGGCAGGTCAACCCGGTCACGCAGATCAACTGGATGCTCGACTACATCAAGGGCAAGTACGTGACACCTTGCGGCGGCTGGGCGTTCTGGCAGGCGCACGGCTACTACTAGCGCCGGGCCTGCGCTGGGCCGCCTCGATCACAACCAACCCCGTTTCGCTGCCAGCACCCCTGCCTGGAACCGACTCTCGGCGCCCAGCACCTCGAGGGTGTCGGCGATGATCCGGCTGGCGGTGCGCAGCGACACCCCGAGGTGCCGCGCGATGGACTCGTCCTTGTGACCGAGCTCGAGCAGTCCCAGCACCGCGCGCTGCTGGGGGGTGAGCGACCCGACGTCGTTGGCCGGCGGTGCACCGACCTCGGTCGAGTGCATCCAGTAGACCTCGAACAGGTCGACCAGAGCACTGACGACTCCCGGTTCGGAGATGAACAGGGCGCCGGCGTCGGAGTCCAACGGGTCGACCTGGGCGACAGCGATCGTGCGGTCGATGATGAGCAGCTGCAGCGGCAGGGTCGGGCTGAGCCGGACCGAACCGCCCTCGTCGACCGGCCGGGTCGTGAACGCCCAAGCGAGGGGGTCGTACTGCACGGCCTCGGTGAAGATCGTGCGCATGGAACCGCCGCGAGCGAGCCACTCGCGGTCGAGCCGGGCCGAGGCCTCGTACGCCTCCTGGCGCCGCGCCTTGCTGGCCCGGCTGGGTCGGCCGAAGTCGAACGCGAGCAGCTCGACCGAAGCCTTGCTGTGCAGCTCGGCCAACCGGGTCCGGATGCTGGGCAGATCGACGACACGGTCGACCCCAGGCCGCCAGCCCCCGACCGAGTCGCTGGGCCCAAGCAAGGCGTCAAGCACCCCGAGGTCGATCTCGAGGCGTTCGCTCAACCGCTCGAGGTCCGCCCTTCGATTGGCTGCCAGGGCGATCAGCCCGGCGGTCGGGTCGGCACGGCGATAGAGCGGCGGAAAGCTGTCGTCGACCCAGACCAGTCCCTCGTCGACGAGCGTCTCCAACAGCGGGAAGACCTCCGCGACCGAGCGGTGGAGGGAGGCCGCGAGCCTTTCGCGGGTCGCACCGTCGAGTCGGCGAACCGCGTCGTACAGCGCACCGGCAGCAGCGGCTGTGTCATCAGTCGATGGCATAGCCCAAGGATGCTGGGTCGGACGTCGGGCTGTCTCGCCGGACCCGGACCGCGTCGGCACATTCTGCGCCAATCGGGTGAACTTAGTTGCCGATTCCGGACACGGCAGGAACATGCAAGCAGTTGGCCCGGCGTCCGACCGTCGGCTGGACGCATGATCGCCACAGGTGGGCGGGGTCTGCAGGGGGCCCCGCCCACCTGGCCTAGCTGAACAGAGCCGGCAGGGTCGCTTCGGCCGCAGCCTCGAGGTCTCCGAGCGCGACGGAGAACAAACCCTGGACATCGAGCACGGCGCCCTTCCCTGCGCCGTCGACGACACCGATACGGGCAACGGGGACGTATCGGGCCACGCACATGTCGGTGAAACGCAGTTCCTCGGATCGGGGGACCACGACCACGGCCCGCCCGGCCGACTCGGCGAACAGCGCGACGAACGGGTCAAGGTCCTCGGGCAGGAACACCCGCGCACCCCGGCCCGAGCGAAGCGCCATCTCGACCAGCGTCTGGGCCAGCCCACCGTCCGAGACGTCGTGGGCGGCGGTCAGCATGCCGTCTCGCGAGCCGCCCACAAGGATCTCGGCTAGCTGGCGCTCGCGCCCCAGATCGACCTCGGGCGGCAGACCACCCAGGTGGCCGTGGACGGTGTGGGCCCACTCCGAGCCTGCGAGCTCGTCGCGGGTGGCACCGACGAGCAGGATCATCTCGCCCTCGGACCCGAACCCCATCGGCGTACGCCGCTCGACGTCGTCGATCACCCCGAGGACCCCGATCACCGGCGTCGGCAGGATCGGTGTCTCACCGGTCTGGTTGTAGAAGCTCACGTTTCCGCCGGTCACGGGAACGCCCAGCTCGAGGCAGCCGTCGGCCAGGCCGCGCACCGCCTCGGCGAACTGCCACATGACGTCCGGGTCCTCGGGGGAGCCGAAGTTGAGGCAGTTGGTGACTGCCAGCGGCTTGGCCCCACCCGCGGCGACGTTGCGGTAGGCCTCGGCCAGCGCGAGCTTGGCGCCGTTGTACGGGTCGAGCTTGGCGAACCGTCCGTTGCCGTCGGTGGCCAACGCGATGCCGAGTCCGGTCTGCTCGTCGATCCGGACCATGCCGGAGTCCTCGGGCTGGGCCAGCACGGTGTTGCCCTGCACGTACTTGTCGTACTGGCTGGTCACCCAGCTCTTGCTCGCGAGGTTGGGTGAGGCCACCAGCCGAAGCAGGGTCGCGCGCAGCTCGTCGGCCGTGGCCGGGCGGGCCAGCCGCTCCGGCGTCGGCGCATCGGCCTGCAGCGCGTCCTGCCAGGTCGGTCGGGAGTACGGCCGCTCGTAAACCGGGCCGTCGTGGGCGACCGTGCGCGGTGGCACGTCGACGATCGTCTCGCCGTGCCATTCGATGACCAGCCGCTCGCCTGCGGTCACCTCGCCGATGACGGTGACGGTGACGTCCCATTTGGCGCAGATCTCGAGGAACCGGTCGAGCTGGACCGGCTCCACGATCGCGCACATGCGTTCCTGCGACTCGCTCATGAGGATCTCCTCGGGGGAGAGCGAGGCGTCGCGCAGGGGGACTCGGTCCAGGGTCACGTGCATGCCACCGGTGCCGGCGCTGGCGAGCTCCGAGGTCGCGCACGAGATCCCGGCGCCGCCGAGGTCCTGGATGCCGACGACCAGATCGGCGGCGAAGATCTCGAGGCAGCACTCGATCAGGAGCTTCTCGGTGAACGGGTCACCCACCTGGACGCTCGGGCGCTTGCTGGGACCGTGTGCGTCGAACGTCTCGGAGGCGAGCACGGAGACGCCACCGATGCCGTCGCCACCGGTCTTGGCGCCGAACAGCACGACCAGGTTGCCCTCGCCTGCGGCCCTGGCCAGCTTGATGTCCTCGTGCCGCATCACGCCCACGCAGAGCGCGTTGACGAGCGGGTTGCCGAGGTAGGACGGGTCGAAGACCAGCTCGCCGCCAATGTTGGGCAGGCCCAGGCAGTTTCCGTAGCCCCCGATGCCGGCGACGATCCCCGGGAGCACCCGCCGGGTGTCAGGGGCATCGGCCGGCCCGAACCGGAGCGGGTCCATGACCGCGATCGGCCGGGCGCCCATGGTGAGGATGTCGCGGACGATGCCGCCGACGCCGGTCGCCGCACCCTGGTACGGCTCGACGTAGCTCGGGTGGTTGTGGCTCTCGACCTTGAACGTGACGGCGTAGCCCTGGCCGACGTCGACGACGCCGGCGTTCTCGCCGATACCGACGAGCAGGACGTCGGCAGCCTCGACAGGGACCTTCTCGCCGAACTGGCGCAGGTGGACCTTGCTGGACTTGTACGAGCAGTGCTCGCTCCACATGACGGAGTACATCGCGAGCTCGGACGACGTCGGGCGACGGCCGAGGATCTCGCGGATCCGGGCGTACTCGTCCGGCTTGAGGCCGAGCTCGGCGTACGGCTGGACCGCCTCCGGCGTGGCCGTCGCGTTCTTGACCGTGTCGACACTCACTGGAAGAACTCCTCGATCATGAGCGGACGAGCCGGGTCAGGACGGACGTGAAGAACGCGAGCCCGTCGGTCGTGGGGCCGGTGAGCGGCTCGACGGCGTGCTCGGGGTGAGGCATCAGTCCGACGACGTTGCCGGCCGCGTTCGAGATGCCGGCGATGTCGCGCCGCGAGCCGTTCGGGTTGACCTCGAGGTAGCGGGCGACGATCCGGCCCTCGGCCTCGAGCTCGTCCAACGCGAGCTGGTCGGCGACGTAGCCGCCTTCGCCGTTCTTCAGCGGGACGACGATCTCTTGGCCGGCCGTGTAGCCGCTGGTCCAGGCCGTCGTGACGGACTCGATGCGTAGGCGCTGGTCACGACACACGAAGTGCAGGCTGTCGTTGCGGGTCAACGCGCCGGGCAGCAGTCCGGATTCGCACAGGATCTGGAAACCGTTGCAGATGCCCAGAACCGGCAGCCCACCCTGTGCACCCTCGACGACGGCGGCCATGACGGGAGCGAACCGCGAGATCGCACCGCAGCGCAGGTAGTCGCCGTACGAGAAGCCACCGGGCAGGACCACTGCGTCCACCCCGGAGAGGGTGCGGTCCTTGTGCCAGAGCGCCACGGCCTCACCGCCGGCCAGCCGGACGGCCCGAGCGGCGTCGCGGTCGTCGAGCGAGCCGGGAAACGTGACGACACCGATCCGCAGCGCCATCAGTCGTCGACCCGAACCGTGTAGTCCTCGATCACGAGGTTGGCGAGCAGGGTGCTGGCCATCTCGTCGGCCCTGCCGCGCAGCGTCTCGTCGGCCGGTCCGTCGACATCGATGACGAACTGCTTGCCCTGGCGGACGCTGGTCACCCCGTCGAACCCGAGGCGTCCCAGCGCTCCTTGGACGGCCTGACCCTGCGGGTCGAGGATCTCCGGCTTGAGCATGACGTCGACGACGACGCGGGCCACGAGGCGCTCCCGGTGTGGAGGGTGTTCGGCGGTCCGCTCAGGATACCGTTCCCCACGTGAACAAACGGACGTACGACGCCGCCATGGGACTGGTTCTCCGCAGCCTGACCCGGGGTCACCGCGTCCTGTACCGCGTATCGGGTGGACGCCTCGGCCGACACTTCCCTGGGGGCCAGCAGATCGTCTGGATCACGACGCTGGGCCGCAAGTCGGGGGTCTGGCGCAAGAACCCGCTGCTCGCCGTGCGCGACGGCGAGGGCGCGGACGCGGCGTTCGTCGTCACCGGGTCGAACGCCGGCCAGGCCAAGGTGCCGGGTTGGGTCTTCAACGTCCGGGCCCACCCGGAGGGTTTCCTCGAGGTCGACGGGCAGCACTTCCGCGCCGCGTTCGGCGAGGCCGAGGGGCCGGACCGCGACGCGCTGTACGCCAAGCTCACGAGCAGCTTTTCGTCGTTCTCCACGTACGAGGAGCGTGCCGACCGGTACATACCGGTCTTCCGGGTCACCCCCGGCGAGCGGCTGGCGGCTGGCGACCTGCCCGACCGCGACTAACCTGACACCGGTTGGGTAAACCCCCAGCCGGAGGTGTTGCTTTGTACGACTTCGTGGTCGTGGCCAATCGGTTGCCCGTCGATGCAATCGTCGCGGACGACGGAACCTCGACGTGGCGGCGTTCGCCGGGTGGACTGGTCGCCGCGCTGACCCCGGCTCTCAAGGGCAAGCCTGCGGCCTGGGTCGGCTGGAGCGGGCGGGCCGCCGACGAGGTCGCCGAGGGCACCGACGCCCCCTTGCCGAACGACGACGACGAGCTGGCCTTGATCGAGGTGAGCCTCACGCGCGAGGAGGTCGAGCTCTACTACGAGGGCATGAGCAACACCACGATCTGGCCGCTATACCACGACGCGGTCGCCACCCCTGCGTACCACCGGCACCTGTGGACGGCCTACCGCGCGGTGAACCGGCGCTTCGCCGACGACGTGGCCGCCGTCGCAGCGCCGGGCGCGACGGTGTGGGTCCACGACTACCAGCTGCAGCTCGTCCCGCGCATGCTCCGCGAGCTGCGGCCCGACCTGCGGATCGGCTTCTTCCTGCACATCCCGTTCCCGCCGATCGAGCTGTTCATGCAGCTGCCGTGGCGGTCGGAGATCATCTGGGGCCTGCTGGGCGCCGACCTCGTGGGGTTTCAGATCCCCGACGACGCCGTCAACTTCATCGGCCTCGCCGCCCGGCTCTGCGATGCCATGGTCGACGGCGACGACCTCGTCGTGACCGAGAGCGCGCCGGACGAGCCGAACACCCGTCGGGTCAAGGCCAAGGACTTCCCGATCTCCATCGACTACAGCGCCATCGACGCGATCGCCCACAGCCCCGAGGTGCAGGCCAGGGCGAAGGAGATCCGGGCCGAGCTCGGCAACCCCGTCACCCTGGTGCTCGGCGTCGACCGGCTCGACTACACCAAGGGCATCGGCGTTCGGCTGACCGCGATCGACGAGCTGCTCGAGGACGGTTCGCTCGACCCGGGGTCGGTGGTGTTCTTCCAGATCGCCACCCCGAGCCGGGGCAACGTCGAGGAGTACCAACGCATCCGCGACGAGATCGAGCTCGCGGTGGGCCGGGCGGTCGGCCGCTACGGCAGCGTCGGCGCGAACCCCGTCCAGTACCTCTACCAGACCCTCGACTCCGCCGAGCTGATCGCGTTCTACGAGGCCGCCGACATCATGTTGGTCACGCCGCTGCGCGACGGGATGAACCTCGTGGCCAAGGAGTACGTCGCCGCCCGGGTCGACGGCGACGGCGCGCTGGTGCTCAGCGAGTTCGCCGGTGCAGCGCTCGAGCTGACCCAGGCGTGGCTGGTCAACCCGTACGACGCCGACGGGGTCAAGGGCGCCATCCTCGCCGCTGTGCACGCCTCTCCTGAGGACCGCGCGCGCCGGATGGCCTCGATGCGCGAGCACGTCCGCACCCACGATGTGCAGCGCTGGGCGGAGTCATTTCTCTCGGCGCTGACCCGACCGACCGGCTGACCCGTCGAGGCGCCGTCCCCGTACCGCAGGCGCGCTCAGCCGCCGGTCAGGGCAGACTCGATCCAGGGAGGCACGAACGGTGAACGGTTCTCGACGACTCGGCGGCGGCCTGCTCGGCCTGGTGATGAGTGCGGTGGTCGTGCTGCAGCCGGCCCCCGCGTGGGCGCACAGCCAGCTCGTGAGCACGAGCCCGGCGAACGGTGCTCTCGTGTCGGGCTCCCCGCAGCAGATCGTGCTGACCTTCGACGAGAACGTCCAGGACATCGGCGACGTGGTGATCGTGACCGGGCCGAATGGCGGGCGCTTTGACACCGGGAAGCCCACGGTGGTCGATCGCACGGCAACGCAGCCGCTCGAACCGCTGCCGTACCGAGGGCACTATTCGGTGACGTGTCGCGTCGTCTCCGCGGACGGTCACCCCCTCACCGGCACGCTGGGCTTCACCCTCACTGCGGGCGCGACCGCGCCACCGGCAACGGTGCAACCCCCCGACGGCGCCGACGAACCGGTCGATTCCGGTACCGGCGGTGCCCTAGCGGCAGGTGCAGCCGTGCTGGTCGCCTGCGCCGTTGCCGGCTGGTGGCTGTCGCGACGGGGACGGGGAGCCTCGGGGCAGGAGTCGTGATGTCGGACACCACCGCCCCCGGGCCGCTGACGCTGCGCCACGTCGCCTGGGGCTGCCTGCTTGTCGCCCTGGTTGCGCTGGTGGTCGCGCTGCTCGCCGGCGGCGGGAGCCCGCAGCCGGTGCCCGCCGGTCTGCCCTCGGCCGGACCTGCGGTCGGCTGGGCGCTGCCGGTGTCCCGACTGCTCACCGACCTGACCGGCCTGGTGGCCAGCGGTCTTCTCCTCACCGTTGCCGCCTTCCTGCCGACCAGCAACGGTCGGCTCGGCGGCGTCGCCGTGAAGCTCACGAGGTGGGCGTCGTACGCGGCGCTCGGCTGGTTCCTCGCCGTCGCCGCGCAGATCGTGCTGACCCTGGCCGACGAGATCGGTGGGTCGGTGGGTGACGCGTTGGCCCCCGGGGTGCTCACGAACTTCGTCACCGAGATCTCGCAGGGCCAGGCTCTGCTGGCCGAGCTCGTCGGCGTCGGCGTCGTCGCTGTGGCCAGCCGGTTCGTGATCACCCGACCGGGCACGGCCGTGGTGCTGCTCACGGCGTGGGCGGCCCTGCTGGTCCCCTTCCTGACCGGTCACTCGGGCGCGTCGAGCCAGCACGAGGTCGCGGTCTCGAGCGTGCTCATCCACGTCCTGTCCGTCTCGGTCTGGGTCGGCGGCCTCGGCGGGCTCCTCACGGTCGCGTTCGTCGACCGGCGACTTCTGCGCGACGTCGTCCCACGGTTCAGCTCGGTCGCGCTCTGGTGCTACGTCGGGCTGGCCCTGTCGGGCATGGCCAACGCGTGGATCCGGCTCTCGGGGCCGCTGGACCTGCTGACCACCGGGTACGGCCGCCTGGTCACCGCCAAGACCGTGCTGCTCGTCCTGCTCGGAGTGGCCGGCTGGTGGCACCGCACCACCACGATTCCCCAGCTGACCGGTCCGCGCCGGAGCGGGGCCTTCGTCCGGCTCGCCGCAGCGGAGCTCGCCGTGATGTCGGCGGCCATCGGTATCGCTGTCGCGCTGTCGCGCACGCCGGCCCCCGTCGTAACTCCAGAAGACCTCAGCGGAGCGAGCCCGGCGCGGCTCGTACTCGGCTTCGACCTTCCGCCGCCGCCCACCTTCGTACGGGTCGCCCTCACCGAGATTCGCCCTGATGCGTTGTTCCTCGGCGTCGCCCTGCTCGCGGCCGCCCTGTACGGCGTGGGACTGCGCCGACTCCACCTGCGCGGCGACCGGTGGCCGGTCGGCCGTTCGATCGGCTGGTTCACCGGGCTGGCGCTGCTCACCTGGGCGACCAGCGGAGGCATCGCGACGTACTCCCGGGTGCTCTTCAGCGCGCACATGATCCAGCACATGACGCTCGCCATGGTGGTGCCGGTGCTGCTGGTCTTCGGGGCCCCGAGCACCCTGGCGCTGCGGGTGCTGCCCGCGCACCGCGACGACGCGGGCCCTCGGGAGTGGCTGCTCGCGTTCCTCGGCTCCCCGTTCGTCCGGATCCTGGCGAACCCGTTCGTGGCCACCGCCATCTTCGTCGGTAGCTTCTACGGGCTGTACTTCACGTCGTTGTTCGGCACGTTGATGGGCAGCCACTGGGGCCACATCTTCATGCAGACCCACTTCGTGCTGTCCGGGTACCTGTTCTTCTGGGCGCTCCTCGGGATCGACCCGGGTCCGCCACGGCTGCCGTATCCGGCCCGGTTCGGTCTCCTCCTGATCGCCATGCCGCTGCACGCCTTCTTCAACATCGCGGTCATGTCGTCCAGCACGTTGCTGGGCAACGGCTACTTCGAGTCGCTCCAGCGTCCGTACCTCACCGACCTGCTCGCCGACCAGCACCTCGGCGGGTCGATCGGCTGGGCGCTCGGCGAGATCCCGATGGTCATGGTGGTCGTGAGCATCGGCATCCAATGGATGCGCTCGGACGAACGCGACGCCCGCCGGTTCGACCGGGCGGCGGACCGGGTCGAGGCCGAGGCTTTGGCCAGCGGTGACCGCGGCGAGGACGCCGACGACGAGCTCGCCGCGTACAACCGGCGCCTGGCTGACCTCAACCGCCGCGACCGGCGCAACCACCCCTGACCCACCCCATCTCGCCACAAGGGTCCCCTGATGCCACTAGACCGCGGTCTGGTGACACTCATCAGCGGGCCGGGCCGGCCCCCGGCGCCTGGCTGCGCCTCGTTGCGCCGGGCTGCGCCGGTGGGCCGCGCCCCTCGATCGACAGGCTCGGTCCGGCGTCGCCGATCGGGCCCGCCGGCCGACGCGATGAAGGGCACCGGAATGCCATCTAGTGGCATGAGGGGACCCTTGTGGCGGAAGGGGGGGTCTTAGTGGGGAGCGGTCGCCCAGGCGTCCCAGGCGGAGCGGACCATCTCGTCGACGGTGTGAGCCTGCACCCAACCGAGGTCCCGGGCAGCCAGCGCCCCCGAGGCGACGATCCGGTCCGGGTCCCCGGGACGGCGGTCGCCGATCGCCGGCACGAAGTCGATGCCGGTGACGCGGGCCATCGCCGCCATGATCTCGAACACGCTCAGGCCTTCGCCGCTGCCGAGGTTGTAGACCGGCTCGAGCGGCTTCCCCGCAGCCAGCGCCTCAGCCGCCGCGACGTGCGCGTCAGCGACGTCGCAGACGTGCACGTAGTCGCGCACGCACGAGCCGTCCGGGGTCGCGTAGTCGTCGCCGCGCACCATCGGGGTACGGCCCTCGCTCAACGCCTTCAGCACCAAGGGGAACAGGTTGTGCGGGCTGGTGTCGTACAGGTCGAGCGCCCCTGAGCCCACGACGTTGAAGTACCTCAGCGAGGTGTGCCGCAACGGGGTCACCCGAGCGACGTCGCGGATCAACCACTCGCCGATCAGCTTGCTCTCGCCGTACGGCGACTCGGGGCGGGTCACGAGGTCCTCGGTCACCAGCTCGACGTCCGGTGACCCGTAGCAGGCGGCCGACGAAGAGAACACCAGCTGGTCGACGCCGAGATCGGTCATCGCGCCGAGCAGCACCTGCATGCCCGTGACGTTCTGCTCGTAGGTGTGCAGCGGGCGCTCGACCGAGACCCCGGCGTACTTGAAGCCGGCCAGATGGATCACACCGGTGCAGCCGTGGTCAGCGAGGACCGAGCGGACCGTCGCCGGGTCCACGACCGACCCCTGGACGACGGCCGTCCCCTCGGCGACGAAGCTGCGATGGCCGCTGGACAGGTCGTCGAGGACGACGACCCCGAGACCTGCCGCCTCGAGAGCGCGGGTGACATGGGCCCCGATGTAGCCGGCGCCTCCGGTGACGAGCCATGTCATGCGGGCATTCCCCTCGGTCGGTTCACACGAACGCGCGGCCGGTCAGCCGCTCGTAGGCCTCGACATACGTGGCTCGCGTTCGGGCGACGACGTCGTCCGGCAACGGCGGCGGCGGTTTGCCGGAGTCCTTGGCCCAGCCCGACGCCGGCGACGTCAACCAGTCGCGGACGTACTGCTTGTCGAAGGACGGCTGGGCGTGACCCGGTGCCCAGGAGACGGCCGGCCAGAACCTGGACGAGTCGGGGGTGAGCACCTCGTCGCCGAGGACGATCGTGCCGTCCTCCCGGCGACCGAACTCGAGCTTGGTGTCGGCAAGGATGATGCCGCGGCCTCGGGCCACGGCCTCGGCCCGCTCGTAGACCGCCAGGCTCAGCGCCCGCAGGTGTTCGGCAGCCTCGACGCCGACCGTGCGGGCCACGTGGTCGAAGTCGACGTTCTCGTCGTGGTCCCCGAGCGCCGCCTTGGTCGCCGGGGTGAAGATCGGCGCCGGCAACCGGTCGCCGTCGACGAGGCCGGGCGGCAGCCGCACGCCGCACACCGCTCCGGTCGCGCTGTAGTCGGCCAGCCCCGACCCGGCGAGGTAACCACGCACCACGCACTCGACCGGGAACATCTGCAGCCGCTCGCAGACCATGGCCCGGCCGGCGAACTCCGGCGGCACATCGGTCGACAGCACGTGGCCGGGCACGAGGTCGGAGAACTGGTCGAACCACCACAGGCTGAGCGCCGTGAGGATCCGGCCCTTGTCGGGAATCAGGCTCGGCAGCACCCAGTCGTACGCGGAGATCCGGTCGGAGGCGACGACCAGCAGCGTGCCGTCGGGAAGGTCGTACAGATCGCGGACCTTCCCGCTGTAGGCGTGGGTATACCCATGCGGCTCGGTCACGGGCTCACCCTATCGGCGGGTCACAGGATGGCGCCGGGGACGTACGCGGCCGCTTCGGGGTGCGCGGCCACGACGCCGAGCACCCGCTGCACCACCGCGGCCACCTGCGCCGCAGCGGCGCCGGTGAACGTCACCGGCTCGGCCACGAGGGCGGCGAGATCGGTCGCGGTCAGGCCCAGCCGAGGGTCGGCGGCGAGCCGGCCGAGCAGCTCGTTGCGGTCGGCACCCTGCTCGCGCATCTCGAGGGCCACCGCGACGGCGTGCTCCTTGATCGCCTCGTGGGCGGTCTCGCGGCCGACGCCGTGCCGTACCGCGGCCATCAGCACCTTGCTGGTGGCAAGGAACGGGAGGTAGCGCGACAGCTCGCGCTCGATGACCGCGGGGAACGCCCCGAACTCGTCGAGCACGGTGAGGAACGTCTCGAACAGGCCGTCGAGGGCGAAGAACGCGTCGGGCAACGCGACTCGGCGGACGACGGAGCACGACACGTCGCCCTCGTTCCACTGGTCGCCGGCCAGCTCGCCGACCATCGAGAGGTAGCCACGCAGCACGACCGCTAGCCCGTTGACGCGTTCGCAGGAGCGGGTGTTCATCTTGTGGGGCATGGCCGAGGAACCGACCTGGCCGGCCTTGAAACCCTCGGTCACGGTCTCGTTGCCGGCCATCAGCCGGATCGTCGTGGCCAGCGACGACGGGCCGGCCGCCAGCTGGACCAGCGACGACAGCACGTCGAAGTCGAGCGAACGCGGGTAGACCTGGCCGACGCTCGTCAGCACCCGGTCGAAGCCGAGGTGCCCGGCTACCCGACGCTCGAGCTCGGCCAGCTTGGCCGAGTCGCCGCCGAGCAGGTCGAGCTGGTCCTGCGCCGTACCGACCGGCCCTTTGATGCCACGCAACGGATAGCGGCCGATCAGGTCCTCCACCCGGTCGAAGGCGACGAGCAGTTCCTCGGCTGCGGACGCGAACCGCTTGCCCAGCGTCGTCGCCTGCGCCGCGACGTTGTGCGAGCGGCCGGCGATGACGGTGGCGTCGTGCTGGGCCGCGAGATCGGCCAGCCGCGCGAGCGCCGCGACCGCCTTGTCGCGGACGAGCAGCAGCGCACCGAGCACCTGCAGCTGCTCGACGTTCTCGGTGAGGTCGCGCGACGTCATGCCCTTGTGGATCTGCTCGTACCCGGCGAGCGCGTTGAACTCCTCGATCCGGGCCTTCACGTCGTGCCGGGTGACCCGCTCGCGTTCGGCGATCGAGGCCAGGTCGACGGTGTCGAGCACCTTGGCGTACGCGTCGACCGCACCCTCGGGTACGTCGACCCCGAGGTCGGCCTGCGCGGTCATCACCGCGAGCCAGAGCTGGCGCTCGAGCACGATCTTGTGCTCGGGCGACCACAGCACGGCCATCGAGGTGGACGCGTAGCGGGCGGCCAGGACGTTCGCGGTCAGCGGCTTCGTCACGGGGCTATTGTCGCGCAGACTCAGCGGCGGCCAGCGCCGCGGCGAGCGCGATGTCGCCGCGGTGGTGCGAGCCGGCCAGCCGGATCGCCGCCACCGCCTCGTACGCCGTCGCTCGGGCAGCGGCGAGGTCGCGTCCGGTGCCCACCACCGACAGCACCCGGCCGCCGGCGCTGACCAGCGCACCGTCAGCATCGAGCGCGGTGCCCGCATGCAGCACGTACGCGCCCGGTACCTCGGCGGCCTCGGCCAGGCCCTCGACGGGGTCCCCCGTACGTGGGGCCGACGGGTAGTCGGCGGCGGCGACGACGACCGTGACGGCAGCCCGGTCGGACCACCTCGGCGGCTCGATCTCGCCCAGCCTGCCCACGGCGGCGGCATGCAGCAGCCCCAGCAGCGGCGACTCGAGCCTGGCCAGCACCACCTGCGTCTCCGGGTCGCCGAACCGCGCGTTGAACTCGATCACCCGGGGGCCGTTGCTCGTCAGTGCCAGGCCCGCATAGACGACCCCGCTGAACGGGGTGCCGCGCCGGTACAGCTCGTCGACCGTGGGCTGGACGATCCGGGCCACGACGTCGTCGACCAGTGACGCCGGCGCCCAGGGCAGCGGGGAGTACGCGCCCATGCCCCCGGTGTTCGGGCCCTGGTCACCGTCGCCGACCCGCTTGAAGTCCTGCGCCGGCTGCAGCGGGACCACGGTCTCGCCGTCGGTGATGCAGAACAGCGAGACCTCGGGGCCGTCGAGGAACTCCTCGACGACGACGGTGCCGGAGGCAGCGGCGTGCGCCAACGCCTCGTCCCGGTCGCCAGTGACGACGACTCCCTTGCCGGCGGCCAGCCCGTCGTCCTTCACGACGTACGGCGGCCCGAACGCGTCGAGCGCCGCGGCCACCTGCTCCGCCGTGTCGCACACGTGGGCCATCGCCGTCGGCACGCCGGCCTCGGCCATCACGTCCTTGGCGAACGCTTTGCTGCCCTCGAGCCGGGCCGCCGAAGCAGACGGGCCGAAACAGACGATGCCGCGGGATCGGACAGCGTCGGCCGCGCCAGCGACGAGCGGGCCCTCCGGCCCGATGATGACGAAGTCGGCCCCCCAGCGCACGGCCAGGTCCGCCACCGCCTGCGGATCGCCGGCGTCGAGCGGCAGGAGCTCTGCCGAGGCGCCGATGCCGGCGTTGCCGGGGGCGCAGGCCAGCGCGGTGACCGTCGGGTCCTGGGAGAGGGATCGGACTATGGCGTGCTCGCGAGCACCGCCGCCGACCACGAACACCTTCACAGGCGGTGAATCTACCGGCCCCGGCCGAGGTCGACGCAGCGGCCGCCCTGGACGACCAGCCGGACGTCCTCGAGCAGGCGCACGTCGACCAGCGGATCGCCCGACACGCCGATCAGGTCACCGTGGTGACCGGGGGCGATCCGACCCACCTGACCGTCGAGCCGGAGGAGCTCCGCCGCAGTCGCGGTCGCCGAGCGGATGGCTGCGAGCGGAGTCTGCCCGTGCCGCACCTGGTAAGCGAACTGCCTGGCGTTCCACCCGTGCGGGTAGATGCCGCTGTCGGTGCCGTACGCGATCCGTACCCCCCGCGCGACGCACTTGGCGAAGGCGTCGCGCTGGGCGTCCGTCGTCTCGTCGTTCTTGCGCATGACGTTGGCGGACCAGCCGTGCAGGGTCCCCTGCTCCTTGATGTAGTCGCCGTCGTAGACGTCGGCCACGAGGAAGGTACCGGCGGCGAGCATCAGCTCGATCGACTCGTCGTCCATGAGCGAGCCGTGCTCGATCGACCGGACCCCCGCGCGGACGGCCCGCTTGATCCCCTCGGCGCCGTGCGCATGGGCAGCGACGTACGTGCCGAGCAGGGCCGCCTCCTCCACCGCCACCCGGAGCTGTTCCTCGGTGAACTCGGGCGCGCCCGGGGTCGTCCCCTCCGTCATGACCGCGCCCGTCGCGATCACCTTGATCAGGTCCGCCCCACCGCCGATCAGCCGGCGGACGGCGCTACGTACCTCGTCGACCGTGTCGGCAACGCCGATCCGCAGGTCGCGCGGCAGCACCGAGTCGACGTCGACGGCCAGCCCGGTGATGTCGCCCCCGCCGCCGCTGCAGGTGAGGAAGCCTCCTGTGGTCAGCATGCGCGGCCCCTCGACGTGCCCGGCCGAGATGGCGTCGCGGAGCGCAACGTCGACGAACGCCCGGAACGTGCCGAGGTCGCGCACCGTGGTGAAGCCCGCTCGCAGCGTGGCGCGGGCGTTGCGTACCCCCGAGAGGGCCTCCTGGGCGCCGCTACGCGTGATCAGCTCGGCGTACCCGTGCCCACCGTCGGGCTCACCGACCAGGTGCGTGTGGCAGTCGATCAGGCCGGGCAGCAGGGTGAGTTCGGCCGCGTCGACGACCAACGCGTCAGTCGGCGCGCTGGCCACCGTGGTGACCTCGGCGATCCGGCCGTCGACGATGACCACCGCCAGCCCCTGACGCTGGCTCCCGTCGTCGACGTCGAGCACCCGCCCGGCCCGAACAACCGTCGTCCGCCCCGTCATCTGCACCAACCTTCCCGCCACCAGGGCGCACACAGCAGAGGGACACATCCCGGGCAAGTCGTGATGGTCCCTGAACCGCGGCCTAGCGGCATGGGGGGACCCTTGTGGCGGGAAGGGGGGTCAGACGTGGTAGTGGCGGTCGACGATGGTGAAGACCTCGTCGAGGATGGCCAGGCCTTCCTTGGCCTCCGCGTCGGTCACCGTGCAGGGCGGCACGACGTGCAGCCGGTTGAAGTTGGTGAACGGCAGCATGCCGCGCTTCTTCGCCTCTGCGACCAGCTCGGTCATCGCGGGCGACGTGCCGCCGTACGGCGCGAGCATCTCGCGGGTCGCCCGGTTCGACACGAGGTCGAGCGCCCAGAACACACCGAGCCCGCGCACCTCGCCGATCACCGGGTGGCGGTCGGCCAGCTCGCGCAGGCCGGGCCCGAGCACCGCCTCGCCGATGCGGGCCGCGTTCTCGACGATGCCCTCCTCCTTCATCGCGTCGATCGACGCGACGATGGACGCGCAGGCGATCGGGTGCCCCGAGTAGGTGAGCCCGCCGGGGAAGACCCGGGTGTCGAACGTCGCCGCGATCGCGTCGCTGATGACCACCCCGCCCACCGGGATGTAGCCGGAGTTGGACCCCTTCGCGAACGCGATCAGGTCCGGGACGACGTCGAAGTGCTCGAACGCGAACCATGCCCCGGTGCGGCCGAACCCGGACATCACCTCGTCGGCGATGTAGACGATGCCGTACTTGTCGCACAGGGCTCGGACGCCGGCCAGGTAGCCGGGCGGCGGGATCAGCACCCCGGCCGTACCCACGACCGACTCCAGCAGCACCGCCGCGATCGTCGCCGGACCCTCGAACTGGATGACCTGCTCGAGGTGCGCGAGCGCCCGCTCGGTCTCCTCGGCCTCGGTGGTCGCCCAGAACGACGACCGGTAGAGGTACGGGCCGAAGAAGTGGACGTGGCCGGCCGCGAACTCGTTCGGCCAGCGCCGCGGGTCGCCGGTGGCCGTGATCGCTGCGCCGGTGTTGCCGTGGTACGAGCGGTAGAAGCTCAGCACCTTGTGCTTGTTGGTGTGCAGCCGGGCCATCCGGATCGCGTTCTCGACCGCGTCAGCGCCACCGTTGGTGAAGAAGACCTTGTTCAGCCCGTCGGGGGCGAGCCCCGCGATCCGCTGCGCCGCCTCGCCGCGCGCGTCGTTCGCGTGCTGAGGGGCGATGGTGGCCAGCCGACCGGCCTGCTCCTGGATCGCCGCGACGACCTTCGGGTGCTGGTGCCCGATGTTGACGTTGACCAGCTGCGACGAGAAGTCGAGGAAGCGGTTGCCGTCGTAGTCCCAGACGTACGAGCCCTCGGCTCCGGCGATCAGCATCGGGTTGAGCGCGGCCTGGGCCGACCAGGAGTGGAAGACGTGCGCGCGGTCGAGCGCGTAGACCTCGGCGCCGCGAGCAGGGTCAGGCGTGGGAATCGTCATGGGGCACAGCGTACGAGTGGTCCCACCCGCTGCGCGAGTGACAGTGTGTCAGCCCGCGGCCAGGCGTTCCGACAGCCTGTCACGCACGGCTGGCCACTCCGCGGACAGGATCGAGTAGAACACCGACGACCGGCGACTGCCGTCCCAGTGCAGGCGGTGGTGCCGGAACGTGCCCTCGTACACGGCCCCGAGCCGCGCGATGGCCGCTTGCGACCGTTCGTTGCGGTGGTGCGTCTTGAACATCACGCGTTCGTACCCGAGCGTCTCGAACGCGTGGCCCAGCAGCAGCAGCTTGGTCTCGGTGTTGACCGGCGAGCGCCACACCGAGCACGCGTAGAACGTCCAGCCGATCTCGATCCGCTCGTCGGCCGGCTCGATGTCGAGGAACGACGACGAGCCGACCGCCCGACCGCTCGCCAGATCGACCACGGCCCACGGCCACCGGGTGCCCAGGTCGCGCTCGGCCAGCGCCGTCTCGACGATGGCCCGCACCCCCGGCTCGTCGGTCGGGGGCGTCGTGATCCACTGCCACACCTGGTCGTCGCCCGCCGTCGCGGCCGCGAGATCGGGCACGTGGTCGAGGGTCAACGGCTCGACCCGCACGTACCGGCCGGTCAGGACGACCGGACCGGGCCGCTCAGCCACCGAGCCGACCGCCGACGAGGTCGTGCAGGACGATCGTCTGCTCTCGGCCCGGGCCCACACCGATGGCCGAGATCCGGGCGCCACTGATCTTCTCCAGCGCCGCGACGTAGGCCTGTGCGTTGAGCGGCAGGTCGGCCAGCGCCCGGCAGCCCGAGATGTCCTCGGTCCAGCCCGGGAACTGCTCGTACACCGGCACCGCGTGGTGGAAGTCGGTCTGGCTGACCGGAAGCTCCTCGAACCGCACGCCCTCGACGTCGTACGCCACGCAGACGGGGATCTGCTCGAAGCCGGTGAGGACGTCGAGCTTGGTGAGCACGAAGTCGGTGACGCCGTTGATCCGGGCGGCATAGCGGGCGATCGGCGCGTCGTACCAGCCGCAGCGGCGGGGTCGGCCGGTCGTGGTGCCGAACTCCGCGCCGACGTCTCGCAGCCGCTGGCCGTCAGCGTCGAACAGCTCGGTCGGGAACGGCCCCTCGCCGACCCGGGTGGTGTACGCCTTGACGATGGCGATCACGCGGTCGACCCGGCCGGGCGGAATGCCGGACCCGGTGCACGCCCCGCCCGCCGTGGCGTTCGACGACGTGACGAACGGGTACGTGCCGTGGTCGACGTCGAGCAGGGTTGCCTGACCGCCCTCGAGGAGCACCGTCTTTCCGGCGTCGAGCGCGTTCCCTAGCAGCAGCGACGCGTCAGCCACCATCGGCCGCAGCCGGTCGGCGTACGACAGCAGCTCGGCGACGACCGAGTCGACCGTGACCGCACGGCGGTTGTAGACCTTGACCAGCAGCTGGTTCTTCTGCGCCAGCGCGCCTTCGACCTTCTGCCGCAGGATCTTCTCGTCGAACAGGTCCTGCACCCGGATGCCGACGCGGTTCATCTTGTCGGCGTACGTCGGGCCGATGCCGCGCCCGGTCGTACCGATGCGCCGCGAGCCGAGGAAGCGCTCGGTCACCTTGTCGAGCGTGCGGTTGTACGACGCCACGATGTGGGCGTTGGCACTGACGACCAGGCGCGAGGTGTCGATGCCGCGGGCGTCGAGCTGGTCGAGCTCGTGGAAGAGCACCGACAGGTCGATCACGACACCGTTGCCGATGACCGGGACGACCCCGGGCGACAAGATGCCCGACGGCAGCAGGTGCAGGGCGTACTTCTCGCCGTCGATGACGATCGTGTGACCGGCGTTGTTGCCACCGTTGAACTTCACGACGTAGTCGACGACGCCGCCGAGCAGATCGGTGGCCTTGCCCTTGCCTTCGTCGCCCCATTGGGCGCCGACGAGCACGATCGCGGGCACGGCTTGCTCCCAGCTGATGGTCGGCACCGGGCGGCAGCACGGCGGGGGCAGTTTACCGACTCCGGGCTACCCGAGGCGTCGGGCGAGCTCGGCGCCCAGGGCCCGGCCGGACAGGTATGCCGCCTCGATCCGCGGCGGCCCGTGCCAGCCGTCTCCGGCCAGGCCGATCCTGGCCGCGCCGAAGTGGAACAGCTCGTCCCGCCCGGCCACCGGCTTGGCCACGCCCCACCGCTTGACGAGCTGCCACGTGGGCCGGCTACGAAACCCCAGCACCGCCGCGAGCTCATCGAGCATCGCCGGGCCGGCTTCGTCGGGCTCGTCGAGGTGGCCGGCCGAGAAGACCGGGTGCCCGTGGGCGACCAGTACCGGCGCGCCGTCGCCCCGGCGAGCCCCGTCGTCGGCCACGAACGTCAGCACCGGAGACTCGTTCACGAAGACGCCGTCGAGGTCGGGCCAGGTGCGCTCCGGCCAGCGGGCAGCGAATGCCAGCACCGGCTCCCACGTGCTGCCGCCCAGCAGGGCGCGCTCGTCCGTCAGGTCGTCGGCCAGTAGGTCGAGCGCCTGCGGGTCGGGCATCGCCAGGACGACGGCAGCAGCGGCGAGGCCGTCGACCGTCGGGCCGGCCGGACCGCTCGCCACATCGAGCACCTCCACGGGATGCTCCACGGTGAGCCCGGCTGCGAGGTCCTCGACCAGCGAGCGGAGGCCGTGCCTCGCGGCAAAGCGGACCGGGCCCGTCTTGGTGCCCTGCAGACCCTCGGGGGTGGCGATCCGGAACGTGTCGGTCCAGGGGCGGGCCAGCCCCCGCACCGTCCACTCGTCGACCACAGCGGTGAACAGCGGGTCGTGGGCGGTGAAGTAGGACGCCCCGAGATCGAGCGGGCGCCCGTCCACCGTGTGCACGGCCATCCGTCCACCGATTCGACGACCGCGGTCGAGCAGGCGGAACGGCACCGCGGCAGCCACGAGCTCGCGGGCGCACGCGACGCCGGCGATGCCCGCGCCAACGATGACGACCGGCGCGCGCCCTGGCACGGCTCAGCCGCCGAGGACTTGAGCCGCCGTCGGCGAGCTGTCGCCCAGAAGCCCGTCGCAACGCTCCGCCTCGGCTACCTCCCCGATGTCGGCGGCCGCACGGCCGAGGGCGTGCACGCAGCGCAGGAAGCCGCGGTTCGGCTCGTGCTCCCAAGGCACCTCGCCGTGCCCCTTCCAGCCGCTGCGGCGCAGCTGGTCCAGCCCGCGGTGGTAGCCCGTGCGCGCATAGGCATACGACTCGATGACGGCGCCCCTGGCGTACGCGTCGTCGGCGAGCTGGGCCCAGGCCAGCGAGAACTCGGGGAAATCCGCCGCGACCTCGGCGGGGCTGCGGCCGGCCCCCAGCGCTGCAAGTGGCTCGGGCGACTCGGGCAGCAGCGTCGGAGGCGGGCCGGCTATCAGGTTGTCGAAGGTCATGCCCCCATCCTCTCCCATGCGTGGCCCGGCGCCTCACCCCCGGCTAGGGGGTGACCGGCCTGCGCACCACCGCACCGAATCCGACGACGGCATCCGGATGGGCCAGCAGGGCAACCCAGGCTGATCAGCCAGCTGCTCGATGCTTAGCGGCCGCTGCGGGCCGTCCGCCGGGTTGAATCGCGTCCGGGGAGTAGCCGCGGTCGTCCACAGCCCCCTGCCCAGCCGGCTACTTGATCCGCGTGCCGGCGGAGCGGAGGTCCTCGCAGCCCTTGACGACGCGGGCAGCCATGCCGGCCTCAGCCGCCTTGCCATAGGCACGCGGGTCGTACTGCTTCTTGTTGCCGACCTCGCCGTCGACCTTGAGGACGCCGGCGTAGTTGACCAACATGTGGTCGGCGATCGGCCGGGTGAAGGCATACTGCGTGTCGGTGTCGATGTTCATCTTGATCACGCCGTAGTCGAGCGCCTCACGAATCTCGGACAGCAGCGATCCGGACCCGCCGTGGAAGACCAGGTCGAACGGCTTGGCGCCGGCGGCCAGGCCGAACTCGGCAACCACAGCGTCCTGCAGCTCCTTGAGGATGGCCGGCCGGAGCACGACGTTGCCCGGCTTGTAGACACCGTGCACGTTGCCGAAGGTCGCCGCGAGCAGGTAGCGGCCGCGCTCGCCGAGCCCGAGGGACCGGACAGTCGCGATGGCGTCCTCGGGCGTTGAGTAGAGCTTGGCGTCGTGCTTTGCCTCGACGCCGTCCTCCTCGCCGCCGACGACACCGATCTCGAGCTCGAGCACTATGTTGGCCCGGTGGCACTTGTCGAGCATCTCCTCGGCGACGGTGAGGTTCTCCTTCAAGCTGACCGCCGAGCCGTCCCACATGTGCGACTGGAAGAGAGGGGCCTCGCCGGCCGCGACCCGCTCGAGCGAGAGGTCGACGAGCGGACGCATGAACCCGTCGAGCTTGTTCGCCGGGCAGTGGTCGGTGTGCAGGGCGATGTTGACGTCGTACTTCGCGGCGAGGACATGGGCGAACTCGGCGAGTGCAGTTGCGCCGAGGACCATGTCCTTCTGCAGCTGGCCGGAGGCGAACTCCGCACCGCCCCACGAGATCTGCACGATGCCGTCGCTCTCGGCCTCCGCGAACCCGCGGACGGCCGCGACGATCGTCTGCGACGACGTGCAGTTGATGGCCGGGTACGCGAACGAGCCGGCCTTGGCCCGGTCGAGCATCTCGGCATAGACCTCGGGAGAGGCGATGGGCATGGCTGTACTCCTCGAATCGGCGACGGCGCTGGAATCTCCCCCATCCTTGCAGGAAACCGCACCCCGGTGACAAGAGGCGTAGGGCCCTGTTCCTGCTGGCAGGATCGGGCCATGCCGCAGAACCTGGACGCGCTCCGGCACAAAGGATTCCGCCGGCTGTTCGCCGCCCGCTCGATATCGGTCCTCGGCAGCGCGATCGCCCCCGTCGCCCTGGCCTTCGCGGTTCTCGACCTACCCGGCTCCAGCGCATCGACGCTCGGGCTGGTGCTCGCGGCGCAGCAGGTACCCCAGATCCTGTTCATCCTGCTCGGCGGTGTCGTGGCCGACCGGTTCCCGCGCGCCCGGGTCATGGTGGCGGCCGACATCACGGCCGGCCTCGCCGAGCTGGGGCTGGGCGCCGCGTTCCTCACCGGGCACGCGATTCTGCCGGTGCTGATGGTGCTCGCGGCGGCGAACGGCATCGCGTCGGCGCTGTTCTTCCCGGCCATCACGGGCCTCATTCCCCAGGTCGTGCCCGAGCACCAGCTGCAGTCGGCAAACGGCCTGCTCCGGCTGACGATGAACCTGGCCCGGATCCTCGGGACCGCCCTGGCCGGAGTCCTCGTGGCGACCGCCGGCAGCGGCCGGGCGCTGATCGTCGACGGCTGCACGTTCGGGCTGTCCGCCCTGATCCTCGCCGGCATCGGCGTGTTGCCCACCGAGCGAACGCCCCGCTCGACGATGCTCGGCGAGCTGAAGGAGGGGTGGCAGGAGTTCGTCGGACGGCAGTGGGTGTGGGTCATCGTGCTGTGCTTCTCGGTGGCCAACATGGCGTTCATCGCGGTGTTCGGGGTGCTCGGCCCGGTGCGGTCGAGGGTCTCGTACGACGGCGCGGCCTCGTGGGCGACGATCCTGGTCGCCGAGTCCGTCGGCATGGTGGTCGGCGTGGTCGTCGCGATGCGGATCCGGCCGAAGCACCCGATGCGCCTGGCCATGCTCGTGGTCTTGCTCCAGGTGGGCCCGATCGCCTTGCTGGCCGTCGCCGCGCCGGTCTGGACGGTCGTGGTCGCCGCGCTGGTCACCGGGGTGGCGATCGACATCTTCACGGTGCTGTGGGACACCGCCCTCCAGCAGCACGTTCCGCAGGCGGTGCTGTCACGGGTCAGCGCCTACGACTACCTGGGCTCGATGATCCTCGGGCCGGTCGGGCTGGTGCTGGCGGGAGCCGCCGCCGGCCTGCTCGGCCTCGGCGGGGCGCTGTGGCTGTGCGGTGGGCTCGTCGTCGTCCCGGTCCTGCTCGGTCTGCTGTCACCGGAGGTGAGGTCGCTGCCTTCGCTGCCGGCGGCTCAGCCCGAGGAAGCCGGCTGACCGAACTCGTGCCGGCGGACCCACGCGTGCATCGCGATGGCGGCGGCGGCTCCGGCGTTGATCGAACGGGTCGAGCCGTACTGCGCGATCGTGAGCGTGGCGGTCGCTGCGGCCCGCACGGCAGGTGACAGGCCAGGGCCCTCCTGACCCAGGACGAGGACGCAGGCGAGCGGCAGGTCGTACGTCTCCAGGGGAACGGCACCCGGGAGGTTGTCGATTCCCAGCAGCGGCAGCCGGCGCTGCGCCGACCAGGCCACCAGCGCGTCGACCGTTGGGTGGTGCAGCACATGCTGGTAGCGGTCGGTGACCATCGCACCGCGCCGGTTCCAGCGGCGTTCCCCGACGATGTGCACGGCGGCCGAGTTGAACGCGTTGGCGGTGCGAACGACCGAGCCGATGTTGAAGTCGTGGCCCCAGTTCTCGACGGCCACGTGGAAGGGGTGCCGGGTCCGGTCCAGGTCGGCGACGATCGCGTCCAGCCGCCAGTACCGGTAACGGTCGACGACGTTGCGCCGGTCGCCGCCCGCGAGCAGTTCGGGGTCGTAGCGGAGGTCGTCCGGCATCAGCCCCGACCACGGTCCGACGCCGACCTCCACGGGGCCCTCGTCGTCAGGGCGGCTCGTCGTCACGACCGCAGCCTGGCACGTCGCTCGGGGAACACTCAGCACCGGCGGTTAGGCTCGCGCGGTGACCTCCGCCCTGACCGCCTTCCTCGCCGCCAGCCTCCTCGACCCGCAGCACCTGATCGACACGGTCGGCCTGATCGGCATCCTGGTGATCGTCTTCGCCGAGTGCGGTCTGCTGGTCGGGTTCTTTCTCCCCGGCGACTCGTTGCTGTTCACTGCCGGCCTGCTCGTGGCGTCGGGTCGCCTGAACACCCCGATCGTCGTCCTCTGCGTGCTGATCTCCATCGCGGCGATCGCCGGAAACCTCGTCGGTTACGAGATCGGCCGGTCGCTCGGCCCCGCGGTGTTTCGGCGGCCCGACTCGCGGCTGTTCCGGCAGGAGTACGTCGAGCACACCCAGGCGTTCTTCGACAAGTACGGCGGCCGCGCGATCCTGCTGGCCCGCTTCGTGCCCATCATTCGCACGTTCATCACGGTGATGGCCGGCGTCGGCAAGATGGACCGCCGCACCTACACGCTCTACTCGATCGTCGGCGGGGTGTTGTGGGGCACCGGCGTCACGTTGCTCGGTTTCTGGCTCGGCCGGATCGAGTTCGTGAAGAACAACCTCGAGTTCATCCTGATCGGGGTCGTGCTGGTATCGGTGCTGCCGATCCTGGCGAAGGTGCTGCAGACCCGCAGGTCCCCCGGGGCCGGGCAGCCGAGCGACCAGGACGCCTGACGCGAACCGGCTAGAAGGTGACCTGCGGGTTGCTGCGGATGTCCGGGTCGTCGGCCGCGAAGTACTCAGCCTTCTTGAAGCCGAACGTACCCGCGACGACCGATGACGGGAACGCCTCGACCCGGGTGTTGAGTGCGCGCACGTTGCCGTTGTAGAACCGGCGACCCGCGGCGATGCGGTCCTCGGTCTCGGCCAGCTGGCGCTGCAGGTCCAGGAAGTTGGTGCTGGCCTTGAGGTCGGGATACGACTCGGCCACCGCGAAGAGCTGGCGCAGCGCGCCGGTGAGCACGTTCTCCTGCTGGGCCTGTGCGGCGGGTCCGGCACCGGTCGCAGTCGCAGAGACCCGGGCTGCCGTGACCGCCTCAAGGGTCTGCCGCTCGTGCGCGGCGTAACCCTTGACGGTCTCGACGAGGTTCGGCACCAGGTCGTGCCGACGGTTCAGCTCGACGTCGATCTGCCGCCAGGACTCCTCGACGAGATTGCGCTGGCGCACGAATCGGTTGTACGAGACGACGACGCCGAGCGCCACCACGACGACGAGGCCGAGGATCACCCACATCACGGGCTTCATGGGGTACTGCCTTCCATCGGGGGGCGCGGTTCTTGCGCTTGAGGCGGATCGTAGCCGTGGTCGTGCCAGACGAAGGTCGGAATGCCCGCGACGACCGCACACAGCGGCGCAAGGGCGGCGAGCAGCTCCACCGGCTTGACGCGCCCGTTGTCCCAGCTGACGAGGTCGGTGCCCTCGATGCGCCAGGCCCGGGCCGGGCTACGCAGCAACTGCTCCATCGTGCGCGGCGACAAGATGTCGGAGGCGAACTTGGGGTCGCGGGCCGTCACCCGGAACTTCCGGTTGAAGTCCTCGCTCTCGAGCTCGATGCCGGGGGACAACCCGACGGCCGCAGCAGCCCGGGTCAGCAGGTTGTCGGGCACCACCTCGACCGCAGGCAGAAAGGCCGGAAGCCCGAGCGCAACGACCGCGAACTGGTACGTCGTCGTCTCGGAGCCGCCCTTTCCGTCGGAGCGCCGCTCGACGTACGAGTAGTTGAACGCGGTGAACGGTCGCTGGTCGCGTACGCCTCGGACAACGTCCTTGACCCTTTGGTTCTCGCCGCGGCCGAAGGGCGTGCCCTGCCAGCGGGTGACGAGCGACGGCTCGGTCTGCTCGTAGGTCCAGCCCTGCGACCGGCAGAACGACATGAGCTCCTGGCGGCGCTTGTTCTGCTGCACGGTCGACCAGACCGCGAACGCGATGAACACGAGGACGCCGAGGCCGATGATCGACAGCCCGCTCATGGAGGTCACGCCTAGATGCTCGACCATCGGCGGCCCGATCTTGACGACCGGCGCGCACCCCCGCCCGGCCCGATCACCAGGGGTGGGGCGCGTAGTCCTTCAGGAAGCAGCCGTAGAGATCCTCGCCGGCCTCGCCGCGGACGATCGGGTCGTAGACCCGGGCGGCACCGTCGACGAGGTCGAGTGGGGCGTGGAACCCCTCGTCGGCCAGCCGCATCTTGGTGGTGTGCGGCCGCTCGTCGGTGATCCAGCCGGTGTCGACCGCGGTCATCAGGATGCCGTCGGTGAGCAGCTCCTGCGCACTCGTACGGGTGAGCATGTTCAGGGCGGCCTTGGCCATGTTGGTGTGCGGGTGCCCGGGACCCTTGTAACCGCGGCTGAACTGGCCCTCCATCGCTGAGACGTTGACGACGTACTTGCGCCGGGCCGGCGCTGCGGCCAGCGCCGGCCGCAGCCGGCTCAACAGGATGAACGGCGCTGTCATGTTGCACAGCTGGACCTCTAGCAGCTCCATCGGGTCGACCTCGTGCACGAGCTGGGTCCAGCTGTTGACCGAGAGGAGGTCGGGGACCAGACCGCCCGCGTCGATGGCCGTGGACTGCACGATGCGCTCTGGCGAGGCCGACCCGGCGGTCATGGCCAGGGCGGCGATCTCGGCAGGGGTGTGCCCGGAGGCACCCGGCAGTGAGAGCGGGTGTGCGTCGCTGGTGCGGCCGAGGGTGAGCAGGTCGGGCAGCGGCCCCTCGGGCAGCGGCGCCGCCTCGGCCTCGGCGAGCAGGGCGTACGAGCCCGGCGTCCGGCGCACGGTCTGCGCAGCGTTGTTGATCAGGATGTCGAGCGGTCCTTGCGCCGCCACGGAGTCGGCCAGCGCGACGACCGACGCCGGGTCGCGCAGGTCGATGCCGACGATGCGCAGCCGGTGCAGCCAGTCGGCGCTGTCCGGCATGGCGGTGAACCGGCGGACGGCGTCGGCCGGGAACCGGGTCGTGATCGTCGTGTGGGCACCGTCGCGCAGCAGGCGCAGCGCGATGTACATGCCGATCTTGGCCCGGCCGCCCGTGAGCAGCGCCCGGCGGCCGGTCAGATCGGTGCGGGCGTCGCGGTGAGCATGGCTCCTCGCCGCGCAGCTCGGGCAGAGCTGGTGGTAGAACGCGTCGACCTGCTGGTACTTCTCCTTGCACATGTAGCACGGACGGGCCCGGACGAACGTCCCGGCGCTGGCGCCCTCGGCGGCGGACACGAGCGGGATGCCCTGCGTCTCGTCGTCGATGCGGCCGGCGGATCCGGTGGCCGTTGCCGCGACGACCGCACCGTCGGCAGCCGAGATCTCGTCGCGCTTCTCGGCCCGACGACGCTTCTTCACCGCCTTGAACACGTGCGCGGTCGCCTGGCGCACGGCGCGCGCGTCGGGGTGCTCGACGGGCAGGTCGTCCAGTCGGGCGATCACCCGGTGGAAGACCTCGAGCTCGGCGGGGTCGATCCCGGGTCGATCGGGCTCAGGCGAGGTCAAGGTCGTCCAGCGAGTAGGCCGTGCGGTACGGGAGACCTGCTTCGGCGATCGCGGGGGCGGCACCGCGCTCGACGATCACCGCCACGCCGACGACCTCGGCGCCGGCCTCGCGCAGCGCCTCGACCGCGGTGAGCACCGACCCGCCGGTGGTGGAGGTGTCCTCGACCGCGAGCACGCGGCGCCCTGCGACATCAGGGCCCTCGATCCGGCGCTGGAGGCCGTGCGCCTTGCCCTCCTTGCGGACCACGAAGGCGTCGAGCCGGCGGCCCTGGGCGGCGGCGGCGTGCAGCATGGCAGCAGCGACCGGGTCGGCTCCGAGCGTGAGCCCACCCACCGCGTCGTAGTCCAGGTCGGCCGTCCTCTCGAGCATGACCCGACCGACCAGGGGGGCGGCGTCGGCGTCGAGGGTGATCCGGCGAAGGTCGACGTAGTAGTCGGCTTCGCGCCCGGACGAGAGCACGACCTTGCCGTGCACGACGGCCTTGTCCTTGATCTGCTGGAGGAGCGCGGAACGGTCAGCTGTGGGTGAAGTCACGAGGCTGAAGTCTACGGCAGGCTGTACGGGTGCAGCCGTCGTCGATCGTCCTACTCCACTCCCCGCTGACCGGTGCGGCCGCCTGGGGACGGCTGCCGGAGATCCTGCGGGCCGCTGGGTTGCACGTGGTCGTCCCCGAGGTCACAGGTGACGACCAGCCGCCGTACGCCAGCCGGTACGTCGCGCTCGCGGCGCTCCAGATCGCCGCTGCCGGGGTCGCCGCTGCGACGGTGGTGGTGGGGCACAGCGGCGCCGGCCCGTTGCTGCCGCAGGTCGGGTTCGCCCGGCGCAGCGCCCACCAGCCGGTCCGCGGCTACGTGTTCCTCGATGCCGGCCTGCCCCGCCCGGGCTCACCGGCGTCCAGGCTCGACCTGCTCGACGTCGAGGACTCGTCGTTCGCCGAGGGACTGCGCAGCGACCTGACCTCTGGCGGACGCTTCCCGGACTGGTCGGGGGCCGACCTCGCTGACGACGTTCCCGACCCGGTCGACCGGGCCTTGCTGCTGGCTTCGCTGCGCCCGCACGACCTCGACTTCTTCGTCGAGCCGCTGCCGGCTGCCGTCGACTGGCCGGACGCCCCCTGCGGCTACCTGCAGACCTCGAGCGCCTACGACCTCCCGATGCGGCTGGCCCGGGGCCGCGGGTGGCCGACGGCGCAGCACCCGGCCGGCCACTTCGCTGCCCTGCGCGACCCGGCCGGAACGGCGGCGGCGCTCGTGGACCTCGTCGACCGGCTGTAGCCTGCAGGCCATGACCTACCGCACAGGCCGTCGTTCCGCCGGGCGCTGGCTCGCCGCCTCGGCCGCCTTCATCACCCTGGCCGCGTGCTCGGCTGCCAACGCTACGACGCCGCCGGGCGCCACGACCGCCCAGGCCGCCGTGCCGGACCAAAGCTCCGGGCCGTCCCAGTCGCTGACCGGGACGGCGTCGGCTTCCGCTTCCGCCTCCCGGTCTGCCACGCCGGCAGCCAAGGCGACGCCCAGCCGCCCGTCGAGCCGCCCGTCGACCGCGCCCCGGGCGACGACCGTCGCCCCGAGCAGCGCGGCCGCTCGGGCCGTCACCGGGGTCTCGTGGAACACCCACGTGTCCTGCAAGCCCGTGCTCACCACGCTCGCGAAGGTCCTCGGGACCCAGCGCTCGGCTCTCGGCGGGGCCACCCTCGCGGGCGGCGGCTTCAAGCCCGGCATACCCGACCGACGGTCGACCAACCCGCCCTGCTCCGTGTCCGGCGTCCCGACTCTGGTCGAGCTGCACCGGGTGACCGTCGGTTCGTGCGCGAAGATCAACGCCGACGGCGACTGGACCTGTGAGCTGACCGATCCAGCGCTGCCGGCCTCGGTGACCGCCGACTTCCGGGCCATCCATATCGAGATCGACGGCAACTTCCGCGCCAAGGGCTGGGCGCCGGCTATCCCGCCCGGCGGCCGGCTCATCGACGTGCAGGGCTTCGTGTTCTGGGACCCCGACCACACCACCGCGGCGTTCCACCACCACTCCGGCTGGGAGCTGCACAGCTTCACCGCCTGGCGACTCGCGGTCTGACGCCGCCGCTCGTCCCGACGAAGGGAGCCAGTTTGGCCGACGAGTTGTCCGACGAGACGACCTACCGCCGCCCCACGTCGGTACCCGAGATGCTGGACCGGATGGACACGTTCGTGACGCCCGAAGGGACGGCGCACTGGCAGGCCTACCGGGCCGAGCCGAGCGACGTCTTCGTGGTCACCCCGGCGAAGTCCGGCACCACGTGGATGCAGCAGATCGTGCACGGGCTAAGGTCCCGGGGCTCGATGGACTACGACAACATCAACGACGTGGTCCCGTGGCTGCAGACGGCGTACGACAACGGGCAGGACCTGAACGCGCCACAGGGCGTCCGACCACAAGCCTTCAAGACGCACAACCCCCTGAGCGAGGTGCCGGAGGGTGGCAGGTACATCGTGGTCGTCCGCGACCCCAAGGACGCATTGCTGTCGCACTACCGGTTCTTCGAGGGGGCCTTCTTCGAGGCCGGCAGCATCGACATCGAGACGTTCGCCCGCGAGTTCTTCATGCCACGCCAGGCGGGCGCCCAACACGTCCTCGCGGCTTGGCCGCGACGGCACGACCCCGACGTGCTGATGCTCTGCTTCGAGAACATCAAGACGGATCTGCCAAGAACGGTTGAGTTGGTAGCGCGGTTCGTCGGCGTGCCGGCGGACGCCGAGCTCCTCGAGGTCGTGGTGCGCCAGTCGGACATCGGGTTCATGAAGCAGCACGGAGCGAAGTTCGACGACCTCGATCTCTTCGAGTCAATCCGGCACCGACTGCGCCTGCCGCTCACCCAGACCATGTCGAAGGTCGTCGACGGGGACGTGGGGTCGTCCGCCACCGGGGTGCCCGACCCCGTAAAGGCCGAGCTGGAACTGGCCTGGACCACCACGGTCACCCCGGCCACCGGACTGGCTTCCTATGAGGACCTCAGACGAGAGCTGGCGAACCAGCCACCCACCTGAGCAGCATGTGCCGGTGCTGCGTCAGTCGACGGCCGGGACGTGCATGAGCTTGCGGTTGATGAACTCGTCGATGCCGTTCGGGCCGAGCTCGCGACCGACCCCGGAGCGCTTGGTCCCACCGAAGGGGAGCTCCGGGCCGCCACCCTGCGGCTCGTTGATCCAGACCATGCCGGTGTCGAGCCGGTCCGCGACGTCCAGTGCCACCGTCAGGTCGGAGCTGTAGACGACCCCACCGAGGCCGAACGGGCTGTCGTTGGCCAGCTCGACGGCCGCATCGGCGTCGCTGACCCGGTAGACCACGGCCACCGGGCCGAAGAGCTCCTCGCGGTACGCCCGCATCTCGGGGGT
Organism: Actinomycetes bacterium; assembly: GCA_038210415.1. Lineage (GTDB taxonomy): Bacteria > Actinomycetota > Actinomycetes > Prado026 > Prado026 > JBBQWS01. The sequence goes on along the minus strand of JBBQWS010000009.1, from coordinate 26,473 downwards.
CACGTCGGTGAGCACCGTGGCCTCGAAGAACGCCCCCGGCCCGGCGAGGCGGCCGCCGCCGGTGCGCACGGTCGCGCCCTTGGCGATCGCGTCCTCGACCTGCTCCAGAAGGTTCTGCGCGGCCGCCTCCGACGAGAGCGGTCCGTACGACGTAGCCGGATCGCTGGGGTCACCAGTGGTCTGCGCGGCCATCTCGGAGGTGAACTGCGCGACGAAGTCGTCGTAGATGCCATCGGCCACGATGAAGCGCTTGGACGCGTTGCAGGCCTGACCGGCGTTCTCCATGCGAGCACCGACTGCAGCGCGGACGACGGGCTCCAGCTCAGGGGCATCGAGCACGATGAACGCGTCGGAGCCGCCGAGCTCGAGCACCACCTTCTTCAGGTGCTGCCCGGCGAGGGCCGCGACGGCCGTTCCAGCGCGCTCGCTGCCGGTGACGGAGACGCCCCGGACGCGAGGGTCGGCGATGATGCCGGCGACCTGCTCGTTGGTGGCGAAGAGGTTGACGTAACCGTCCGCCACGAGACCGGAGTCGGCGAAGATCTGTTCCATCGCGAGCGCCGACTCAGGGCACTGGGGCGCGTGCTTGAGCAGGATCGTGTTGCCCACCATGAGGTTCGGGGCGGCGAACCGGGCGACCTGGTAGTACGGGTAGTTCCAGGGCATGATGCCCAGCAGCGGCCCGACCGGCGCCTTGCGGACCCACGCCGAGCCGCTCGAAGTCGAGTCGAGGGGCTGGTCGGCGAGCAGCCCGGGGCCCTGGTCGGCGTAGTAGCGGTAGATGTCGACGACGAACTCGATCTCGCCGACCGCCTCGGCGGTGGTCTTGCCCATCTCGCGCGTGATCAGAGCCGCGAGGTCGTCGATCCGCTCGGCATACAGGTCGGCGACCCGGTGCAGCACAGTCGCGCGTTCGGCGATGGAGGTGCGACTCCAGGTGCCGAAGGCCGCAGCGGTTCGCTCCAGCGCGCCCGAGATCTCGGCGTCCGTGGCCGATGCGAACTCGTTCTCGGTCTTGCCCGATGCGGGGTTGACGACCTGGTACATGCTCACCGTGCACTCCTCCGACGACAACGCTGGACAGCGGTGCGGTCACCGTACAGCGTCGGCGCACGACGAAACTCGGCGGTGCACCGGCACACCCCTCCGGGGCCGCTGCACCGCCGAGCCGTCGACAGAACCCCTCCCCTCGAAGAGTTCTGCCAGGAGACCCACACCCCCGGGTGGGTCAGAAGTACCGAGCGGCCCCTCAGCGCGCTCCGTACTCGTCGGTCAGCGATCGAGCTCCCGCAGGAGCGCCATCGCCTGGTCGTAGTCCGCCGGGAGCGGCTCGAGCCACACCCGCGGAGGTCGCCGGGAGGCCTGCGAGAGCCCGCCCATGATCAGTCGCACGTCGACGAGGTCGCGCAGCTCGGCAAGGATCGGGCCGAGGTCGGCCGTGCGGTCGACGAGGGCAGCCACCCGACCGGAGCCGAGGACGACCAGCGTCTCGCCACCGACGAAGTGCTCGCGCAGGCAGTCCGCCAGGATCGAGACCCGACCGAGCCGCTCCCACGGGTCGGCCGTCTCGACCGATGCGTCGAGGATGACCAGGCCGGCGATGTCGGTGACCAGCCGGTTGTCGAGGACGGCGGTGCGGTAGAGCTCGCCGAGCCGGGTACGCAGGTACGACGGGGTCGCCAGGCCGGTCATCGCGTCCTCGCAGCCGGCGGTGCGCAGCGGCACGACGCCGACGTCGGCCCAGCCGGCCATGAAGGAGCGGGTGACCTCGAACGGCGGTTCGTCGATACCTAGCTCACGGAACAGGGCGGACAGGTCGTCGAGGCACTCGTTCAGCCCTACGCACGCCTCGGCACGGACCCGGCCCAGCAGCTCGGCGGGGACGGACGCGTCACGCCCATCGGTGAGTGCCTCGGCGAGGGCGTCGACGGCCGGGTCCCACCAGTCGGTGGGGTGTGACCAGGTGGCAGCGGCGCTGCGCCGCTGCCAACGGGCGCGGAGGGCGGAGGCAGGGCCGCCGAGGGGGAACAGGGCCTCGAGCACATCGTCGGACATCTGCGTCCTCCTCTCTCTCCGGCTGGAAACTTCCCGAACACCGATGAGACGTCCCCAGGGCTCAACCGTGACGCGGGTTTGGTCGATGTTTTTTCCGTACGGCTTCCAGGGCCGTTTCTCCGTCACGATCCGGTGGCGGCGACGTCTCTGTCTTGTAAGCGTTGTTATACGCACGCGCGATCATGGACACTGATAGGCCGCAGACCGGACAAACTGCCCCACGCACGAGCTCGCCGACCTCGAATGGAGAAGCCCGACCCGTGTCCGAACAGCCCCCCGTCCCGCTCGACGCCGCCCCCGAAGGCGCAGTCGAGCCGAGCGACGCTGAGCTGATCACCGCGGTCCGGGCCGGCAACACCGAGGCGTTCGGGCCGCTCTTCTCGCGGCACATCGGCGCCGCGCGCTCGCTAGCCCGGCAGCTGACCCGCGACCCCGGCGAGGCCGAAGACTTCGTGTCGGACGCCTTCGCGAAGGTGCTGGTCGTGCTCCAGGCCGGCGGCGGGCCCGACGTCGCGTTCCGCGCGTACCTGCTGACCGCCCTCCGGCGAGGCGCGTACGACCGCACCCGGGCGAGCAGCAAGGTCCAGGTCACCGACGACCTCGAGCCGTACGACCCGGGCGTCCCGTTCGTCGACCCCGCCGTCGAGGGCCTGGAGAAGTCGCTCGTCGCCCGGGCGTACTCGTCGCTTCCCGAGCGCTGGCAGACGGTGCTGTGGCACACCGAGGTCGAGGGACTGAACCCGGCTCAGGTAGCCCCGATCCTCGGGCTCACCGCCAACGGCGTCGCCGCGCTCGCGTACCGCGCCCGCGAGGGACTGCGCCAGGCCTACCTCCAGCAGCACCTCATGGGGCCGCTCGACCAGGGCTGCCAGCCGTACTCCGACCGGCTCGGCTCGTACGCCCGCGGAGGCCTGTCCAAGCGTGAGACCGCCCAGGTCGAAGGCCACCTCGACACCTGCGAGAGGTGCCGGGCCCTCGTCGGCGAGCTCGTCGACGTCAATCACGGCATGCGCGCCGTCGTTGCGCCGCTGGTCCTGGGGCTCTTCGTCGCAGGCTACCTCAAAGCGGGCGCGCTGCTCGGCGCGGGCGCAGCCATCAGCTCGATCCCTGGCGCGGGTGGCGCTGGTGCGGCGAGCGGTGCTGGTGCGGGGGCCGGCGCAGCAGGCGCCGGAGCAGCAGGCGGCGGAGCAGCAGCGTCGTCGGGGGCGGTAGCGGTGGCCGCCGCGGCTGCCGCAGGAGCCGCCGGACTCGCAGCCGTGGGATCAGCCGCCAGTGCCGCAGCAGCCAGCACACCGGCAGCCGCAGCAGCGAGCAGCAGCAGCACCGGAACCGCGGCGGCGAGCGCGATCCCGACGCTGACGATCACGGCAACGGCGACCGGGGGCGCGCTCACCACGACCTGGATCGCCGGCGTCGCTGCAGCGGTCATCGGGCTGGCCGGGGCCGGTGTCGTCGTCGCACTCACCCAGAGCTCAGGACAGCCGGACATCAACGGCGACCCGCCGGCGGCGACGGCACCCGTCGTCCCGGGCCCGAGCGACTCTGCCGGCACCGGGGGACCCGGCGGTCCGAGCGGGCCGTCGACGCCCGGGCCAAGCGACCCGTCGACACCCGGGAGCGGTCCGACCTCGCTGGCGACCATCCCGGTACCCGTGACCAGCTCGAGCCCGGCCGGGCCGACCCCGACGTCGACCAGCCCGAGCCCCAGCCCGACCTCGACCAGCCCCAGCCCCACGCCGACGTCGACCAGCCCCAGCCCGAGCGCGAGCCCCAGCCCGACCGACACCGGATCCCCGTCGCCCTCGCCGTCGCCGAGCCCGACCGACACTGGGACACCGTCCCCGTCGCCCTCCCCCAGTCCCACTGACCCGGGCGCCGCGCTCCTGTCGGGTTCGATGGCTCGGCTCGGCGACCTGGTGCAGGGCCGCAGCGGCCTGATCGGCTTCACCGTGACCAACACCGGGACCGCTACCTCCACCGCCCTGGCTGCCACGGTCGCGCTGCCCAAGGGCGTCACGTTCGTCGGCGTCCAGGGCTCGGCGGTCGGGCTGCCCGACGGGCTCCCGGCCCTGCACCCGCGTACGTACGCCACCGGAGCGCCGGTCACCGGCTGGTCGTGCTCGGCAGCCACCGATGGGGCCACCTGCATGCACCCCGCCTTGGCACCGGGTGAGTCCACGACCGCGTACCTCCGGGTCGACGTCGCCGAACGCTCGCTCGGCGACACCCCGGTGACCGTCACCGTCAGCGCGGCCGGTCTTGCCCCGATCACGCTCACGGGTGAGCGCGGCATCCAGAAGGAGGGCCTCACCGCTCGGTTCTCCGGCCAGGGCGCCCTATCGATCACCCAGGTCGGCAACACGTTGATGACCTGCCCGATCGTGCTCAAGGGCTGCACCGACGCCCAGAACCGGATCGGCACCAAGCTCGACAACAACGACTGGAACATGACCTGGTACGACGCCGACGGCGACCCCTCGACCTACGCGTCGTCCGCGGTCAACCTCGCCATGCCGAGCGGCGCCACGGTGCGCTGGGCCGGGCTGTACTGGTCCGGCAGCTGGGACGGCACCACCGACCCGACCCACATCAAGCTCCGTGGTCCCGCGGACTCGGACTACACCGACGTCACTGCCGCCCACCTGGTCGACGCGAAAGCCAACCCGAAGGTCTACCAGGCCTTCGCGGACGTCACCTCGTCGGTCCGGGCCGGTGGTGGCGGCACCTGGTCGGCCGCCGACCCGACGGCGACCCTCGGCAGCAACCGCTACGCCGGTTGGTCGCTGGTCGTCGTCTTCGACGACCCGACGCACCCGGGAGCGCAGGTGACCGTGTTCGACGGGATCGCCAGCGTACAACCGGGCCGGGACCAGGCGACCACGATCACCGGCGTCCCCGGAGCCGCGACAACGATCGGTGCGGTGCTCTGGGAGAGCGACGCGAGCCTTGTCGGCGACTCCATGGATCTCAACGGCGCCCCGCTCACGCCGGTCGGCGGGTCGCAGGACCCGAACAACGTCGCCGACTCGTCGTCCGACGGCGCTATCGGGCCGCCGCTCACCTTCGGCACGAACGTCGACACCTACCAGGTGACGTTCCCGGCCGAGGCGGTCCCCGTGCTCACCGCGCGCAGCACCAACGAGACATTCTACGTCGGCGTCATCACGGTCAGCTCGGGCTGAACCCGGGCTGACAGCTGGCTCCGCGGACCACTCGCCGGGTTACCGCTTGGGCCTGGCCCGGCGATACGCAGCCGCGACAGCGCGCCGCGGCGCATGCCGGGCCGCAGTGGCCAGCACCTTGTACGTCGTCCCGGGGATGCTTACGCGCTTGCCCTTCGCGAGGTCCACGAGCGCCGCTTCGACCAGGTCGTCCGGCTGCAGCCACATCCGGTCCGGGATCGCCGAGACGTCCATGCCGGCACGTTCGTGGAACTCCGTCCGCGTGAACCCGGGGCAGAGCGCCATGACCTGGACGCCAGCGGGGTCGAGCTCTGCGGCGAGGCCCTCGCTGAACGACGTCACCCAGCCCTTGGCCGCGGCGTAGGACCCGCCAGGCACGAAGCCGGCGACCGACGAGACGTTGACGACCGCTCCCTGCCTGCGTCGGATCATCGGGCCGATCGCGGCATGGGTCAGCCGGAGCACCGCACGCACGAGGACGTCGAGCTGCCGTTCCTCCTCGCTCACGTCACCGTCGGCGAACCTCTGGTTCGTACCGAAGCCGGCGTTGTTGACCAGCAGGTCGAAGGGCTCCGCCGCCAGCCGCGCCTCGATCTCGCGCAGGGCCAGCGGGTCGGCGAGGTCCGCGGGCAGCACCTCGACGGCGCCGCCGTACCGATGCCGCAGAGATTCGGCCTGCGCTTCGAGCCTGGCCGCGGTGCGGGCCACCAGCACGAGGTCGTAGCCCCGAGCCGCGAGCCGCTCCGCGAACGCCGCGCCGATGCCTGACGTCGAGCCGGTGACGAGTGCGATAGCCATTCGCTCAGCCTGCCACGTACGTTGTCGGGATGGTCGCCCGCCTGCTCTCCCCACACCTGCAAGGCCTCGGTACGTCAATCTTCGCGGAGATGTCGGCCCTCGCGTCCGCGACCGGGTCGATCAACCTGGGCCAGGGATTCCCCGACACCGACGGCCCGGGCGAGATCGCCGAGGCGGCCGTGCGGGCCATCCGCGAGGGCCGCGGCAACCAGTACCCGCCCGGCCTCGGCGTCCCCGAGCTCCGCCGCGCGGTCGCCGAGCACCAGCGATCGCGATACGGCATCGAGCTCGACCCGGATGCGCAGGTCCTCGTCACGGCCGGGGCGTCCGAGGCGCTCGCCGCAGCGATCCTCGCCCTCGTCGATGCCGGCGACGAGGTGATCGCACTGGAGCCGTACTTCGACTGCTATGCGGCCGCGATCACCATGGCCCGCGGCGTCCGGGTGCCGGTCACGTTGCGGGCGCCCGACTTCGCCCTCGACGTCGACGCGCTGCGCCGGGCGGTGACCCCGCGAACCCGGGCGATCCTGCTGAACACCCCGCACAACCCCACCGGCGCGGTGCTCTCGCGCGCCGAGCTCACCGCCCTGGCAGAGGTGGCGGTCGCGCACGACCTGCTCGTGATCAGCGACGAGGTCTACGAGCACCTGACCTTCGACGGCGCCGAGCACATCCCCATCTGCACCCTGCCGGGCATGGCCGACCGCACCCTCACGATCTCGTCGGGGGGCAAGTCGTTCTCGTTCACCGGCTGGAAGGTCGGCTGGGCGACCGGGTCCCCCGAGCTCGTCGCTGCCGTGCGGACGACCAAGCAGTTCCTGACCTACGTGTCGTCCGGCCCGTTCCAGTACGCCATCGCCGAGGCGCTCGCGCTGCCTGCGTCGTACTTCGAGGGGCTACGCACCGAGCTCGCCTCGCGCCGCGACCAGCTGTGCGACGGGCTGGCCCAGCTCGGCTTCGACGTGTTCGTGCCCCGCGGCACCTACTTCGCGACCACGGACGTACGCAGCGTCGGCTGGGACGACGGCGTCGCGTTCTGCCGGGCCCTGCCGCAACGCTGCGGCGTCGTCGCGATCCCGCACCAGGTCTTCTACGACAACGTCGAGATCGGCCGACCATTGGTGCGCTGGGCCTTCTGCAAGCGCGAGGTCGTCATTGCCGAGGCGCTCGACCGGCTGGCCGCGGGCGCCTTCCGTTGAGCCGACCCCCCCGCACCCCTGCTAGCGGGGCTGAACCCGAGCCAGTAGCCGAGTCGCGCCCGGGGCCATCCGCGGGCCAGCTAGGCGCCGCTGACCACCAGATGGGTGCCGTCGGCGTCGACGTCGACCGCGACCTCACTGCCGTCTCGTACCTCGCCTGACAGGATCGAACGCGCGAGCTGGTCGCCGATCCCGGTCTGGATGAGCCGGCGCAGCGGCCGGGCCCCGTAGACAGGGTCGAAACCCGCCAGTGCCAACCACTCCCGCGCCGCCGGGGTCACCGCCAGCGTGAGCCGGCGGTCGACCAGCCGCTTCGCCAGCAGGCTCACCTGCAGGTCGACGATCCGGGCCAGGTCCTCGATGCCGAGCGGGTCGAAGAGCACGACGTCGTCGAGCCGGTTCAAGAACTCGGGCTTGAACGACGCGCGCACGAGCGTCATCACGCCTTCGCGCTTGGCGACCCCGTCCAAGCCGGGGTCCACGAGCAGGTGCGAGCCGAGGTTCGACGTCATGATCAGGATGACGTTGCGGAAGTCGACGGTGCGGCCCTGGCCGTCGGTCAGCCGGCCGTCGTCGAGCACCTGCAGCAGCAGGTCGAAGACCTCGGGGTGCGCCTTCTCGACCTCGTCGAGCAGGATCACGGAGTACGGACGCCGCCGGACCGCCTCGGTGAGCTGCCCGCCCTCCTCGTAGCCGACGTAGCCGGGGGGCGCTCCGACCAGCCGCGACACCGAGTGCTTCTCGCCGTACTCGCTCATGTCGATGCGGACCATGGCGTGCGGGTCGTCGAAGAGGAACTCGGCCAGGGCCTTCGCGAGCTCGGTCTTGCCCACCCCGGTCGGGCCGAGGAACAGGAACGAACCCGTCGGCCGGTCGGGGTCGGAGATACCGGCCCGCGCCCGGCGCACGGCGTCGGACACCGTGCGCACGGCGGCCGCCTGACCGATCAGCCGGTCACCGATCCGGTCCTCCATCTGCAGCAGCTTCTCGGTCTCGCCCTGGAGCAGGCGACCCGCCGGGATGCCCGTCCAGGCGGCGACGACCTCGGCGATGTCGTCGGGGCCGACGTTCTCCTTGACCATGGCGCTGCGCGAGTTGGCTTCTTCGCGGGCGATCGCCAGCTCGTTCTCGACCTCGTGGACCCGGCCGTACAGCAGCCGCGACGCCTTCTCGAGGTCACCCGAACGCTGTGCGAGGTCGACCTCGGTGCGCAGCCGGTCGAGCTCCTCGGCCAGGGCTCCGGCGCGGTTGAGCGCACCCTTCTCCTGTTCCCAGCGGGCGTTCAGCGCGTTGAGCTTCTCCTGCCGGTCGGCGAGGTCGGCGCGCAGCCGGCGCAGCCGCTCGACGGACGCGTCGTCGGTCTCGTGCTCGAGGGCCATCTCCTCCATGCGCAGCCGGTCGACGGCGCGCTGCAGCTCGTCGATCTCGATCGGCCTGGAGTCGATCTCCATGCGCAGCCGCGACGCTGCCTCGTCGACAAGATCGATCGCCTTGTCGGGGAGGAACCGCGAGGTGATGTACCGGTTGCTCAGCACCGCAGCGGCGACCAGGGCGGCGTCCGCGATCTGCACCTTGTGGTGCGCCTCGTACTTCTCCTTCAGCCCACGCAGGATGCCGACCGTGTCCTCGACCGAGGGCTCACCCACGAGCACCTGCTGGAACCGGCGCTCGAGCGCCGGGTCCTTCTCGATGTGCTGGCGGTACTCGTCAAGGGTCGTGGCTCCCACCATTCTCAGCTCTCCGCGGGCGAGCATCGGCTTGAGCATGTTGCTCGCGTCCATCGCGGAGTCACCTGATGCGCCGGCACCGACCACGGTGTGCAGTTCGTCGATGAACGTGACGACCTGGCCGTCCGACCCCTTGATCTCGTCGAGCACGGCCTTGAGCCGCTCCTCGAACTCGCCGCGGTACTTGGCCCCCGCGAGCATCGCGCCGAGGTCGAGCGACACCAACCGCTTGCCCCGCAACGACTCCGGCACGTCACCCGCCACCATGCGCTGCGCCAGACCTTCGACGACAGCGGTCTTGCCGACACCTGGCTCGCCGATGAGCACCGGGTTGTTCTTGGTCCGCCTCGAAAGCACCTGCACGACCCGGCGGATCTCGGCGTCACGCCCGATGACCGGGTCGATCGCGCCCTCGCGGGCCCGGGCGGTGAGGTCGACCCCGTACTTCTCCAGGGCCTGGAACGAACCCTCCGGGTCGGCCGAACCGACGCGGGCCGAGCCGCGCACCCGATCGAGCGCCTCGGTGAGCGCGGTCTCGGTCGCACCGTGCTCGCGCAGCAGGTCGGCCGAGTCGGCCCCGGCTGCCGCCAGCCCCAGCAGCAGGTGCTCGGTCGAGATGAACCCGTCGCCGCGCGCAGTCGCGCGTTCGGTGGCCATGGCCAGGACCCGCTGCAACGCACCAGACGCCTGCGGGGCCGAGACTGTCGCCCCGGACGCACGGGGCAGTCGGCTGACGGCGGCGTCCGCCTGCACGCGGATACCGGCGCGGTCGACACCGAGCGCGTCTAGCAGGGCGAGCGCGATGCCTTCAGGCTGGTCGAGGAGTGCCGCCAGCAGGTGCGCGGGTTCGAGGCTCGGGTTGCCGGCCGTCACGGCGCTTCGCTGCGCCGCCGCAAGGGCTTCCTGGCTCTTGGTGGTCAGATCCATGGGTGTCCGTTCAGAGGAGACGTCGCCCAGCGTATCGGCGGGTTCGGCGCTCCTCGGCTACGCCGCCAAGGCCTCGGCCAGCGAGACGAACGTGTAGCCGCGGCGTCTGAGCTCGGGTACGAGCAGCTGCACCGTCTCGAGCGTCCGGTTCGCTGCCTTGATCGCGTCGCTGTCGGCGGTGCAGTCGTGCTGCAGCACGATGCCGTGGCCGGCGGCGTCGATCCGGGCTAGGTAGTCGTCGGCGCAGGCCTGCGGGGTGCTCTGGTCGCGCCAGTGTCGCCAGTCGCCCCCGTCGACGTCCCAGAGCACCGGACCCACATGCGTACGGGCGAGCTCCACGTCCGCGTTCAGCGCGGCGGCCACGTCGGCCGACCAGGACCCGTACGGAGGCCGGAAGTGCACGGGTCCGCGCACGCCGGCGGCGATCAGCTCGGCCGTCGCCACCAGCTCGGCCACCACGTCCCCGCCGGCGGCCAACAGCTCGACAAGGTTCACGTGCTGCTGCGAGTGGTTGCCCACGTCGAAACCGAGTGCCGCAAGCCGCGCCGGAGCATTCGGCAGCTCGAGCACGTGCTTTCCGGAGAGGAAGAACGTCGCCGGCACCTGCTCCGCGGCGAGGTACCTGGCGAGCTCGAAGGTCCTTGGTCCCGGCCCGGGTCCGGCCGTGTCACCAGGGCCGTCGTCAAAGGTCAGGCAGAGCGCACCGGACGGCAGGGCCGCGCCGGTCAGGGTTTCACCGAACATCCGGCCAACCTAGACGGCGGTGGTCACTCGCACCGGGAAGCGCTTGATCCCGTGGACGAAGTTGGACCGCATCGTCTCGACCGGCCCGGCGACCTCGACGGACGACAGCCGCGGCAGGAGCTCCTCGAACATGGTCCGGATCTCCAGGCGGGCCAGGGCGTTGCCGAGGCAGAAGTGCGGCCCGCCTTTGCCGAACGTGACGTGGTCGTTCGGGGTCCGCTCGATGTCGAAGTCGTACGGGTTCCCGAACACCTCCTCGTCGCGGTTGCCGGAGCCGAACCAGACGACCACCTTGTCGCCAGCCTTGACCTGCTTGCCGCGGATCTCGACGTCGCGGGTCGCGGTGCGCCGGAAGTGGTGCACGGGGGTGCCCCACCGGAGGAACTCCTCGACCGCGACCGGCATCAGCTCGGGTCGTTCCTTCAGCTGGTCCATCGCCTTCGGGTGCTCGATCAGCGCCCGCATCGCGTGCGAGATGCCGTGCCGCGTCGTCTCGTTGCCCGCCACGACGATCATCAGGAAGTAGTTGTCGAAGTCACGTTCGGAGAGTCCGATGCCGTCCTCGGGCACCTGGTTGATCATCGTCGAGACGAGATCGGTGCCCTCGCCGCCGCGACGCTCCGCGGCCAGCCTGCGCCCGTACTCGAAGACCTCCAGAGCGGCCGGGGAGCGGAACGGCAGCAGCCGGTAGGCCTCGGTGTCCTCGGAGTCGACCAGCACGTCGGCGTAGTCGGGGTCGGTGTTGCCGATCATCCGGTTGCCCCACTCGATGAGCTGGGGCGTGTCGGCGTCCGGGACGTCGAGCATCTTGGCCAGCACGCGGATCGGGAAGTCGGCGCTGACCTCCTTCACGAAGTCGAACTCGCCCTTCGGCAGCGCGCGGTCGAGCGTCGTCGCGGTGAGGCCACGCAGGAAGGTGCCGTAGTGAGCGACGGCCTTGGGCGTGAACTCCTTCTGCAGCAGCCGGCGCAGCGCCCAGTGCCGCGCCCCGTCGGTCTCGAGCATCGACCTGCGGACCGTCAGCTGGTCGTCCTGGAGCTCCTCGAGAGACACCGCGCCGACCTCGGACGAGAACGTGGCGTCGTCGCGTAGCACGCGGACGATGTCGTCGTGCCTGGTTACGGCCCAAAACCCCTGGTTCGGCGCAGCCTCCTCCTGCCAGTGCACGGGATCCTCGCGGCGCAGGACGTCGAACATCTCCCACGGCGTGTCGTTCATGAAGTGGTCGTTGTCGGCGAGGTCGACCTCATCGAGGCGCATGGCGTTCTCTCCTACGGGGGGACGAAGACGGTCGGGTTGGTCAGAGGTGGTACGCGTACTCGCGCAGCTCCCAGTCGGTCACCCAGGAGTCGAACCGGGCCACCTCGGCCCGCTTGAAGTCGAGGTAGGCGCCGACAAAGACCTCGCCCAGCACGTCCGTGAGCGCGGTGTCGGCCTCGAGCGCATCCAGCGCCTCGCCGAGGGACGACGGCAGCTGCTCCGCTCCCGCCGGGTCGTAGCCGTATCCCTCGAGCGGTGGGGGGGCGCTGAGCCCGTCCTTCACCCCGAGGTACATCGCCGCGAGCACGCCTGCGGACATGAGGTACGCGTTGGCCGAGGCGTCCCCGAGGCGAACCTCGAGCCGGCTGCTCTCGCCGCGCTCCGGGGGGATCCGCACCAGGGCGCTGCGGTTGTCCAGACCCCAGTCGACGAGGAACGGCGCGAGACTGTCGGGCACCAACCGCTTGTAGGCGTTGACGGTCGGGTTCGCGAGTGCGGCGAGGGCCCGGGCGTGCCGGAGGATGCCCGCCGTCGCCTGGTGCGCGACGACCGAGAGGCCGTCGTCGCTGTGCGGGTCGCCCATGACGTTACGGCTGGTGCCGGCGTCGACGAGTGAGACGTGCAGGTGGAACCCGGACCCGCCCTCGTCGTTGAACGGCTTGCCCAGGAAGGTCGCGTGCAGACCGGCCATGCGGGCCAGCTCCTTGACGGCGGCCCGCATCCGGAAGGCCCGGTCGGACGCGTCGAGGGCCTCCGAGTGGAGCAGGTTGATCTCGAACTGGCCGCCGGAGAACTCGTGATTGGCGGCGGTCGCGTGGACGCCGAGGGCCTTGATCTGGCGCAGCATCGAGAGCAGCTGGCTGTCGGGGTCGCCGACCCGGCCGACCATGTAGACGTTGCCGCCGTGGTCGCCGTAACGGGCCCAGCCGTTCGGCGCCCCCGGATCCGGCTGCATGAGGAAGAACTCGAGCTCGGGACCGACGACCCCGCTGAGGCCGAGCTCGGCGACGTGGTCGACCACGCGGCGCAGGACCGACCGTGGCGAGTCGGGGCACATCGGGCCGTCGACGGACTCCCGGGCGTCGCCGATGCACTGGGCGACGCCAGGCTCCCAGGGCAGAGCGGTGAGGGTCGACAGATCGGGCACGACCACGATGTCGGGCAGCCCGGAGGCGAGCCCTCCCGCGACCGGGGTGACCTCGCCCAGGAGCGTCGTGTGGTAGACGGCCCTGCAGAACGCGAGCCCGTGGTTCATCACGTGCGGCAGGGACTCGACCGGGATGTCGCGGCCGCGGTCGATGCCGAAGAAGTCGGGGTAGACGACGCGCACGATGTCGATGCCGTCATCGGCGAGCCGCCCGACGGCCTCACGTGCCTGGTTCTGCTCCTGGTAGGTCACAGACGGTGCCTCCGGTCGACGGGCTGCGAATCGTTTGGGACCGAACTATATTCCCGGAGCGGTGCCCCGACAAGGGGTGCGGGCGGACCTGACATCCGGCGCCGGGCGCGCTAGCCTTCGCAGATCGTACGGGTCCGAACGATCCGGTGGTACCGCACCCGAGGGGCGAGGGCATGACGACAGTACGAGGATTCTTCCTGCCGCGGACGGCAACCGGCCGATCGTCCCTTCTGCCCGACCCGCCCTGGCACTACTCCGGCGACCTGCTGACGGTGGAGTACCGCACCGACCCGGCCCGCGTCGCCGAGCTGCTCCCCGCGCCGCTCCGGCTCGCTGCGGAGGACCCAGGTGCCGTCGCCCTCATCTGGGCCGACTGGCAGTCGTGCTCGGAGTCGGGGGGCGAGCTCCTCGACCCGGTGCGAAGCCAGTACAAGGAGTGCTTCGTCGTCGTCCGCTGCTCGTTCGAGGGCCGCACGTACTCCCGCTGCGTCTACATCTGGGTCGACAAGGACTTCGCGATCGCCCGTGGCCTCTACCAGGGGTATCCCAAGAAGATGGGCTCGATCCACCAGACCCGTCCGCACCCGTACGGCCAGGCGGCGCCCCGGATCGAGGCAGGCGCCCGGTTCGGCGGCACCCTCGCCGCAGCCGACCGGAGGCTGGCTCAAGCCGCCGTCACGCTGACCGGGCCGGCCGAGTCGAACGGCTTCGTCAACGCGCACCCGATGGCACACCACCGCTGGATGCCGGCTATCGACAAGGTCTCCGCACCGGCCCTCGACGAGCTGATCGAGTCGAGCGCGTCCTCCTTCGAGGGCGGCCCGATCTGGGCTGGCAGAGTCGACGTGCTCGACCTGTTCGACTCGCCTACCGAGGAGCTGTCACGGCTCGTCCCCGACGAGGTCATCGGTGGCTACTACCGGCAGGTCGGGGTCGTCTGGGACGGCGGCAAGCACCTCGCCGAAGGCGAGTCCGGTCCGCCCGTGTAGTTGGGGCAGGATGGGCCTGTCTACGCAACCCGTGACGAGAGGCCCTCAGCCATGACCGACGTCTCCCTCCAGCACCCCGGAGGAACCCTCGACCTCACCGTGCAGGCGTCCACCGAGGGCCCCTCCGGTATCGAGGTCTCACGCCTGATGGCCTCGACCGGGCTGGTGACGCTGGACCCCGGTTTCGTCAACACGGCTGCCTGCACGTCGACCATCACCTTCATCGACGGTGCTGCGGGCATCCTGCGCTATCGCGGCTACCCCATCGAGGAGCTCGCCGAGCGGGCGACGTTCCTGGAGGTGGCCTGGCTGCTCATCTACGGCAACCTGCCCACACCGGACGAGCTGCGCCGTTTCACCGACAACGTCCGCCAGCACACGATGTTGCAGGAGGACCTGCGCGAGTTCTTCGGTGCGCTGCCACGAGATGCCCACCCGATGGCCGTGCTGTCCTCCGCGGTCAGCGCGCTGTCGACCTTCTACCAGGACAGCCTCGACCCGTTCGACCCCGAACAGGTCGAGATCTCGACGATCCGGCTGCTGGCGAAACTGCCGACGATCGCGGCGTACTCCCACAAGAAGGCCGTCGGCCAGCCGTTCCTGTACCCCGACAACTCCCTCGGCTACGTCGAGAACTTCCTGCGGATGACGTTCGGCGTCCCGGCCGAGGACTACGTCGTCAACCCGGTGGCGGCCAAGGCGCTCAACCTGCTGTTCGTTCTGCACGCCGACCACGAGCAGAACTGCTCCACGGCGACCGTACGGCTCGTCGGCTCCAGCAACGCCAACCTGTTCGTGTCAGTTTCGGCCGGTGTGGCTGCGTTGTTCGGCCCGCTGCACGGCGGCGCGAACCAGGCTGTGCTCGAGATGCTCAAACAGATCCAGGCCCAAGGTGGTGACGTCGACTCGTTCGTCCAGCGGGTCAAGGACAAGGAGCCCGGCGTCAAGCTGATGGGCTTCGGGCACCGCGTGTACAAGAACTACGACCCGCGCGCCGCCTTGGTGAAGAAGGTTGCCGGCGACGTGCTGCGCGAGCTCAACATTCACGACCCGCTGCTCGACATCGCCATGCGCCTTGAGCAGGTCGCGCTCGCGGACGACTACTTCGTGTCCCGCAAGCTGTACCTCAACGTCGACTTCTACACCGGCATCATCTACAAGGCGCTGGGCTTCCCGACGCCGATGTTCACGGCGTTGTTCGCCCTGGGCCGGCTGCCCGGCTGGATCGCGCACTGGCGCGAGATGATCTCCGACCCGGGCACCAAGATCGGGCGCCCGCAACAGGTCTACGCGGGTCCGACCCTGCGGCACTACCCGGGCGTCGTTCCCGACTGACGGCCGTTCAGCGCACGACGGGCACGAGCAGCCCGCAGGCGAGCACCGCCGTGGCGACCCACTTCTCGGTGGTCGTCCAAGCCGTGGACGACCAGGCGCAGACCAGTCCCGCGACCGGGCCCACCACGGGCAGCAGGAACGCGCCGAGCGAGAGCAGCAGGACCGCAGCCAGCTCGAGCCCGCCCCACCGGGACGTGGCCTGGGTCGGCGGGACCGGGATCCAAGGCTCTGCAGAAGGATCACCGGTCCCAGCGGCCCGAGGGTCGTGCCGCTGCACGCCGGCTGCGACTCGACGAAGCCGCCGTCCGCCTGTGGGATCGAGGTCGTCGTGCAGGTGCTGCCGGCGAAGCTGACTGCTACGAACCCGACCGTCAGCGGGCCGAACGGCACGACCAGCGTCGCGACCAGCTTCTCCCCCAGCGTCCAGCGCCGGGCGCTCCACAGCAGCACGACGCCGACCATCCAGCCGACGAAGGGGAGGACTGAGCCGACCGTCATCAGCGCGACCGCAGCGACCTCCAGCCCGATACCGGGTCGTCTGGTCGGCCAACGGGGCTCCGAGCCCACGCCGGCGACTCAGACCACCATGGTGGCGGCGGGCCGACCGGCTCGCCCTCGCGCGCCGCCCCGACGATCTCGTCCGGATCCCTGAGCCGGTCGAGCAACAGTCTCAGGGACGCCTCGTCGGGTGCCCCGCCGGAGGCCCGGACCCGGTCGATGTGCTCGCGGATCTCGTCGAGCAGCTCCGCCCGCCGGTCGGGCGGCAGCACGGCGCCCGCCGCTTCGAGCCGACCCAGGTAGGCCGCGACGATCTCGTCAGCCACTGCGATCTCCATGACCTGGTCCCGTCTCCAGCACTGAGTCCACCGAGTCGCGGAACCGGCGCCATTCGAGTCCGAACCCGGCGAGCGCGTGCCGGCCCGCCGCGGTCGTTGCGTAGTAACGGCGCGGCGGCCCCGACTCGGACTCGCGCCACGTGGTGCTGACCCAGCCCTCCCGCCGCAGGCGTGAGAGCAACGGGTAGATCGTCCCCTCGCTGGTGACCATCCCCTCGATGTCGCCGAGCCGTCGCACCAGGTCGAAGCCGTACAGCTCCTCGGCGCTCAGCAGGGCGAGCACGCAGTACTCCAGGACCCCGCGGCGCAGCTGCGTCAGCGGGTTGCGTGTCTCACCCGGTTCCATGTGACGCAAGGTAGTACACCCACAGCTTCCGCGCCAGCCCGTTCAGTCGTACGGCCCCGTACGATGTGCGCCAGGTGATCACCTGCGACGACGAGGAGCCCCGTGACCGGCCACCACACGCTCGACGAGACCGAGCAGGCGGTGCAGTCCCGCCTCGGTGCGCTCCCGCTCGACTTCGAGTCCATGGCCGCGATCTCCAACATCTACCGGGCCTCGACCGCTATCCGGAACCACCTCGAACGGTCGGTCCTGCACGAGAACGACCTCACCTGGACCGCCTTCGTCGTGCTGTGGGTGGTCTGGATCTGGGACGGACCCGAGACCCGGCACGTGGCCGAGGAGGTCGGGATCTCGAAGGGCACGCTGACCGGTGTCGTCAAGACGCTCGAGACGCGCGGGCTGCTCGTCCGCGAGCGGCATCCTGAGGACGGCCGGTTGGTGCTGCTGCGGCTCACCCCAGTCGGCGACGAGCTGATGACCCGGCTGTTCCCGCTGTTCAATGCCGAAGAAGCGTTCGTCGCGCAGCCGCTGAGCAGCCTGCAGCGCGCAGCGATGGCGCAGAGCCTGCGGACGATCCTCGCCCACCTCGAGTCGCTGGGCGAGAACCGGCAGGCCGACGTCCGGGCCGACGCCCAGGCCCAGTCGAAGCGGCGCTCGTCCCGCACGCGGGGCTGAGGGCTGGCTCGCTAGCCGCGGGTGGCCTCGACGAAGGTGCGGAGCAGCCTCTGCTGGGCCGGGTCGCTCGAAGCGGTGTCCTCCGGGTGCCACTGCACGCCAAGGAACCAGCTGGCTCGACCGGGCATCTCGACCCCTTCGACCGTGCCGTCGCCCGCGTGGGCTACCGCCACGAGGCCGTCGCCGAGCCGGTCGACGGTCTGGTGGTGATAGCACGAGGCGTTGATCCGCACCGTGCCGAGCGCGTCCGCGAGCCCCGAGCCGGCAATTACCGTGACGTCGTGCCTCAGGTGCCGGTGCGGGGGCTCGACGTGCTGGTTCAGGGTGCCGCCGAGCGCGACATTGACCACCTGAAGTCCTCGGCAGACGGCGAGCAGCGGCACCCCCGCGCCGAGGGCCCAGCGGCCGGCCGCGAGGTCGAAGGCGTCCTGGGTCGCGTCGACGTCGTAGACCGCGTCGTGCTCAACCTCTTGCCCGTACACGGCAGGGTCGAGGTCGCCACCACCTGGCAGCAGCAGCGCGTCCGCCCAGCCCAGCCGGGCCCCGGCGTCGATCCCGTCGCCGTCCCGTGGGTGCACCATGACGGGTTCGCCGCCGGCGTCGTAGACGGCCTCGGCGAGCGCCCGGGCGACGACGACCGCCTGGTAGCGCAGGGCAGATGCGGCGGACGAGAAGCGCCCGGGCACGGCAACCAACGGCCGAGATCGGCGGCGGACCTGTTCCGGCACGGCAACTCCCTTTGGGTACGAACGGTCGGGAGCCTAGCGCGCCCGATCTCTTGACGACGGCCGCACACCACAATACGTTTGGGGCCGAACGATCCCCAGCCCAACGACCACGTGGAGCCTTCCTTGAGCAGCGCCACCACCCCGACCAGCGGGGCCGCCGGCCTGGCCACCGTGGCCGGCGTCCCGGTCGACACGAGGCACTGGATCAACGGTCAGCGAGTGGCGTCGGCGTCCGGCGCGACCTTTACCGACGTGTGTCCCATCGACGAGCGACCACTCGCGCAGATCGCGCGCGGTTCGGCCGCAGAGGTCGACGCCGCGGTGGCTGCGGCCCGCGCCGCCTTCCCCGGCTGGGCCAACACGCCACCGTTGGAACGGGCCCGGATCCTGCACGCCGTGGCCGACGGCATCGAGGCCCGGCTGGAGGAGTTCGCCCAGGTCGAGACCGCAGACAACGGTGCGCTGATCCGGTCGCATCGGCGGGGGGTCATGCCGCGGGTGGCGCTGAACTTCCGCTTCTTCGCTGACTGGCTGCTGACCCTCGGACACCCCGACTTCGAGACCCGCGGTCACCGAAACCGTGTCAGCTGGGACCCTGCCGGCGTCGTCGCGGTCGTGACGCCCTGGAACGCCCCGCTGATGCTCGCCACCTGGCGGATCGGGCCGGCCCTCGCCGCAGGCGACACGGTGGTCCTCAAGCCGCCGGAGTGGGCGCCGCTCACCGCTTCGCTCCTGGCCGACGTCACTGCCGCCGCCGGACTGCCGCCCGGGGTGTTCAACGTCGTACAGGGACTGGGCACCGAGGCGGGCGCGCCGCTGGTGGCGCACCCGGGTGTCGACCGGATCAGCTTCACCGGGTCCGTCCCCACCGCGGGCCGGATCGCGGCAGCCGCGGCCCCGAACCTGACCCCGCTGTCGCTCGAGCTCGGTGGCAAGTCACCGCTGGTCGTCTTCGCCGACGCCGACCTCGACCTTGCCGTGACTTTGGCGGTCGAGCAGTACGACAACGCCGGCCAGGTCTGCCTGTCTGCGGTGCGGTTCCTCGTCGAGGAGACGATCGTGGACGAGTTCCTGCCCCGGTTCGTGGCCCGGGTCGCGCAGATCAGGCAGGGTGACCCGCGCGACCCCGAGACCGACCTCGGGCCGATGGTCAGCCGGGCACACTTTGAGCGCGTCGACGGGTTCGTCCGGCGCGCGCTCGACGACGGGGCCGAGGCCGTGGTCGGCGGCGGTCCGAACACCGAGCTCGGCGGGCTCTTCTACCGGCCGACACTGTTCGTCGGCGCGAAGCCGGGCAGCGAGATCCTCACCGAGGAGGTCTTCGGTCCGGTGCTGACGATGCAGACCTTCGCCGACGAGGCGGAAGCCGTCGCGATGGCCAACGACACCAGGTTCGGGCTCGCGGCCACCCTCGTCACCGGCGACCGCGACCGGGCCGACCGGGTTGCAGCTCAACTCGACGCCGGGACCGTCTGGGTCAACTGCTTCTTCGTCCGCGACCTGCAGGCGCCCTTCGGGGGCAACGGGAAGTCCGGGATCGGCCGCGAGGGCGGCACCTGGAGCTTCGACTTCTACTGCGACGTCAAGAACACCGTGACGGCGCCGAACGGATGGAGAATCTGATGGGCGAGGTCGTCGGCGCGGGACTCATTGCGCACGTCCCCACGATCATGCTGCCGGAGCGGACGCGGCGAGAGCTCAACGGCGGCAAGGAGATCAGCCTCGTACCCGGGCTGCAACGTCTGCGTACCGAGGTACTCGACGTGCTGCGGCCGGACACGATCATCGTCCTCGACTCGCACTGGGCCACGACGGTCGAGTTCGTCGTGACTGCCCAGGACCGCCGGAAGGGTCTCTTCACCTCGGAAGAGCTGCCCCGCGGCATGAGCCAGGTGCCCTACGACTACGAGGGCGACCCGGAGCTGGCACGCGCGATCGCGTCGTGCGGTGAGAAGCACGGCACCTGGATCACCGCGATCGACGACCCGTTCCTGCCGGTCCACTACGCCACGATCAACCTGTGGCACTACCTGAAAGGCGGCGAGAAGTGGATCTCGATCGGTGTCTGCCAGACCGCCGACACCGACGACAACCTCGCGCTCGGTCGGGCCCTCGCTGACGCCATCGCCACGACGGACCGTCGCGTCGTGCTGCTCGCGTCGGGCGCGCTCTCGCACACGTTCTGGCCGCTGCGCCAGCTGCGCGACCACGAGGCCAGCGACCTGACGAACATCTTCACGCCGGAGGCTCGCGCCGCCGACGAGCTTCGGATCGAGTGGTTCAAGGCAGGCGACCACGCGAAGGTGCTCGAGACGATGCCGGACTTCTACCGGTACAAGCCCGAGGCCCGCTTCGGCCACTACCTGATGATGGCCGGCGCGATGGGTGCCGAGGCGTGGACTGCTCCCGGGCGGCTCTTCAGCGAGTACGAGAACTCGATCGGCACTGGTCAGGTTCACCTCTGGTTCGACCAGCCCGACAACGGGTGGACAGGGGCCAGCGCATGACGGAGTACCGGCGGATCCTGCTCGACGGCTCGGCCGTGCAGATGATCGCCGAGGGCGGCACCCTGCGCGCGGCCGACGGGCGCGAAGTCGGTGTCGACGAGGCCATCCACCTGCCGCCGTGCCAGCCGTCCAAGGTCGTGGCGGTCCACCTCAACCATGTGAGCCGCGTCGACGAGTTCATGATCGGCCTGCCCGACGCCCCGACGTACTTCCACAAGCCGATCTCGGCGCTGAACGCGCACCGCGGCGCGATCATCCGGCCGGCCAATTGCAAGTACCTCAACTACGAGGGCGAGGTCGCGATCGTCATCGGCCGTACGGCCCGCGGCATCTCGCCCGGCGAGGCCGGCGACTACATCGCGGGCTACACGATCGGCAACGACTACGGGCTGCACGACTTCCGCGACACCGACGCGGGTTCCATGTTGCGGGTCAAGGGTTCCGACACGCTCTGCCCGCTTGGCCCCGGCCTGGTCACCGACTGGGACTTCCGGCACAAGGCGCTCCGCACGTACGTCAACGGGGTGGTCGTGCAGGACGGCAATACCGACGAGATGAAGTGGGACATGCACTACCTCGTCGCCGACATCGCCCGCACGATCACCCTCGTCCCCGGTGACGTGCTGTTGTCGGGCACTCCGGCGAACTCACGTCCGGTGCAGCCAGGCGACATCGTCGAGGTGGAGGTCGAGGGCCTCGGCAAGCTGACCAACCATGTCGTCTCGGGACCGCTCCCGGTGCGCGACGACTGCGGCGCCCAGCCCACCGAGTCCGAAGAGGTCATCTCGACCGCGTTCGGTGGCGACTGGGAGTTCCGGGGCGTCCGCGCCCCCCAGCGGTGACTCGGCTAGGTTCCTACCCATCAAGCGCCTGAGGAGAGCTCCATGAAGGTCGTCGTCGACATGGCCGTGTGCCAGGACCACGGGCAGTGCTGCTTCGCCGCACCCGAGGTGTTCCAGCTCGACGACGCGGGCAAGCTCGTCGTGCTGATCGAGTCGCCCGACGAATCGTTGCGCGACAAGGTCGAAGAGGCCGCCGACGTCTGTCCGCTCCAGGCCATCACGATCGAGGGGTGACCGGCCGGATGACCCAGCGCGTCGTGATCGTCGGGGGCGGGCTGGGCGGGCTGCGGTCCGCCGAGCAGCTGCGCGCTGCCGGCTTCGCGGGCGACATCGTCGTCGTCGGCGACGAGACGCACCTTCCTTACACCCGTCCGCCGTTGTCCAAGGAAGGCCTGAAGAGCGAGCTCACCCACGAGACCGTCGCGTTCCGCCGCAAGGCTTCCGTCGACGACGTGACCTGGCGGCTCGGCGCTCCAGTGGTGTCCGCCGACCTGGCTGCTCATGTCGTCCGGCTCGCCGACGGCACCGAGCTCGCGTACGACGGCCTCGTCGCCGCGACGGGGGTGACCGCACGCCGGCTGCCGCTGGACGCACCTGAGTCGGCCCGGCACGTCGTCCGCACCCTTGACGACGCGGAACGGCTGCGAGCCGGGCTCGTCGCCTCAGCCTCCGTGGTGGTCATCGGCGCCGGCTTCATCGGCTGCGAGGTCGCCGCAACCGCGCGCCTGCTCGGCGCCG
This sequence comes from Actinomycetes bacterium, assembly GCA_038210415.1. GTDB lineage: Bacteria > Actinomycetota > Actinomycetes > Prado026 > Prado026 > JBBQWS01. The sequence continues at coordinate 4,186 of JBBQWS010000009.1, read as the reverse complement.
ACGTGCACATCGTCGATCCGATGTCCGTGCCGCTGATCCGCCCACTCGGGACAATCCTCGGCGCGGCCCTGCAGCGACGTCACGAAGGGCACGGGGTCACCTTCCACCTCGGCCGCACCGTTGCCCATGTCGACCTCGCGGACGGCCAGCCGACCGGGGTCGTCCTGGACGACGGAACCGAACTGCGCTGCACCTTGCTCGTCGAGGCTGTGGGCTCCAGGCCCAACACCGCCTGGCTCGACGGCAACGGGCTCGACCTGTCCGACGGGGTGCTCTGCGACTCGGGAATGCGCCCGGTGACGCCGGCCGGGCCGGTGCCGGACGTCGTGGTCGTCGGCGACATCGCCCGGTTCCCCAACGCCTTGTTCGACGACCAGCCGCGCCGGGTCGAGCACTGGAACATCCCGACCGAGACGGCGAAGCGGGCCGCCCGCACGCTGGTCGCGGCCTTCGAGGGCGCCGCTGCCGCCGCGGCGGAACCGTTCGCGCCGATGCCGGCGTTCTGGAGCGACCAGTACGACCTGCGGCTCCAGTCGTTCGGGCTGCCTGGTATCGGCGGTGACGACATCCGGGTGCTCGAGGGCGACCTCGACGACGAGGCGGCCGTCGGCTATCACCGCGACGGCGTGCTTGTCGGCGTCGTTCTACTGGGACTCACCCGGCGGTCGGCGCACTACCGCGACCTGATCGCCGCCGGCGCCAGCACCTAGGTTTCCGCCCGCGAGAGTGGCCGGTATCGCGGCTCGTCAAGTCCCCTCTGTCGCCCGGTGGAAGGTGGCGATCTGCTCGGGCTTCAGTCGCTTGAGCTCGTCGACCTCGAACTCGGCGAGGAGTTGCCAGCCCTGTGTCAGGGTGTCCACGATGGAGCGACGTTCGGCCCCCTGGCCGACGTACTCGGTCTCGAAGCGGGCCGCAAAGCGCAGGTAGCGTCGGTCCTCGTCGGTCAGACCCGTCCGCGCGACCAGCTCCGTCGCCGGGAGGCCGGCAGCGCTGAAGATCGGTAGCTTCTGGCCGCGGACCAGCGTGTTGAGTCCGTCGATGGCGGAGCTGCCGGTCTCGATGAACTGGTCCGGGTGGGTGCGCGCCACGGGGTTCAGCGGCAGGCCGTTGACCGGACGGTAGGCATCCGGCAGCGGCTCGGGTTCGCCGTCGCGTGGCCGGCCCGCCCCGTCCAGGCGTCGCTTCATCGCCGACTCCCTCAATGAGGACGGGCGCATCAACATCATCGCCAAACAGCGTCAGGGCGGCGACACCCAGGAGTACCTCGCCAAAGAGGCAGCGACGGGATCGCTGGTACGGAGCGAGACACTCGGCGGCCCGGTCCTGAATAGCTGACATCAGTCAGCCTCCACGGCGCCCTGGGGCTCCGCCTGTGCCACGACCTGAATGGACCCGTGGGTGGTGATGTCGGCGTACAGCCGGTTCTTTGTACACCGCAAGCCAACTACCGGACCCCTGACGGTTTGCGGGGCTCGCCTACCGCTGAGCAGCTGCGAGCGGTGCTGCGATGAGCCTGCCCGAGGTTGCGCGAGACGAAGCCGACCCGCACTGCTGGTGTTGCGGCCAGCCGTACCCCGAGGTTCAACTGATTCACCTGGGCAGCCGCCCCGAGGCCGCTGCCCTCGGACAAATCCGAGAAGAGGTCCGCAGGCCTTGGCCGGCAAAGTCGGGATTCGCGCGCCGAGTGCTGGATCTCGTGACCGCCTTCCCGACTGGCAGGTCTCGTCGCCTGGCGTCTCGCACGAGGTGGTGTCGACACGGCCCTCGCGCCGATTCGCAGTCGTGGGTCAAACGGCCCTATGCGGCGCGCTGCTGGACGGAAAGGCTGAGTCCATGGTCGTCGACCGAATTAGGAGACCGACATGGCTCGGCGTGCAAAGGCAACGAGGCGTGAGCGGGCTAGCCAGGTCCGCGACGTCTGCCAGGACCTGCCCGCGCTCCTGACGGCTCCGCTCTACCGACGGTGGCACCTGCACTGGGGGGCGACACCAAGCGAGGTCTCGGCCAAGCTGCCGGGCGATGCGCTCTTCCCTCGAGCTCAATACCGGTCAACCCGGGCAATCAGCGTGGATGCTCCAGCCGGAGCGGTCTGGCCTTGGCTGGTCCAGGTCGGCTGCCAACGGGCCGGCTTCTACAGCAACGACCTCCTCGACAACCTCGGCAGCCCCAGCGCCACCGTGATCCTGCCCGAGTTTCAAGACCTCGAAGTCGGACAGTGGGTCCCGATGTCCCCAGCAGCCCAACCCTCCGATCGCACCGCACTAAAGGTCGACTCCTTCGAGGTGAACCGCTGGCTTCTCTGGGTCAAGCCCGACAGCACATGGGCATGGCAACTGACCCCAACCGGTGACGGTGGGACTCGTCTGGTGACGCGCATTCATGCCGTCTACGACTGGAGACACCAACCGCTGATGGCGCTGCTCGGCCTGGTGCTCATGGAGTTCGGTGATTTCGCCATGCTGCGGCGGATGCTCCGCGGGGTCAAGCAACGGGCCGAGTCGCTCCCCCGGCCCCCCGTTGAGTCGCTAAGGCCGCGCGACGTACCAGTGACGTCATGAGCCTGACGCGATCAGCTGAGCCCTCGACCCACCGACAGCCCGACCTCGACCTCGCTCGGGTCCTAGGGTTGATGACGATCGTCCTCACCGCGGTCTACCTCCTCTCTGACCTCCTCGAGGTGGCGCAGGGCGACTTCTCCACGCTGCGCCTGTCGCTGACGTACGCCGGAGAGTCAGCCATCCCGTTGTTCGTCATCGGCCTCTACGCAGTCCAGCGGCCGCAGATCGGTCGTCTCGGCCTGCTGGGCGCCACGGCGTACGGGTACGCCTACGTGTTCTTCACGGCCACCGTCGTCTACGCGCTGGTCGCCGGGACGCCCAACTATCGCGTGCTCACCACAGTCTTCGACCCGTGGATGACGCTGCATGGAGTGATCATGCTCGTCGGCGGCGTCGCGTTCGGCATCGCCGTCGTCCGGGCCAACGTGTTACCTCGGTGGACTGGAATCAGCCTCATCGTCGGTGTTATCGCGGTCGCCGCGGCCTCGGGAGCGCCGAACCTGCCCCGGACGTTCGCCGAGGCGCTACCCGCCGCCGCGTTCATCGGGATGGGATCAGCGTTGCTGCGAAGGTCAGCGAATGTCCGGGACTGAGCTGAGCGGACCAGGCGGCCGCGGGGCGTCCGCGGCGAACGGCATGGTGACCACGCGCAAGCGCGGCACCGTGTCACGACCCTTCCCACCAAGTCGGCGGCTGGTGACCGCGGCCGTGCGTGCGGGTCGGCGGATCGCGCCGATGATCGGACTGTTCCAGGTCGATATCACCACTGCGCGGCGGCTGCTTGCGGAAATCGAACCGCCGCTGTCCTTGACCGCGTACGTTGTCGCCTGTGTCGGCCGGGCCGCAGCGAAGTACCCGGACGTTCATGCATACCGCGACTGGCGTGGGCGCCTCGTCGAGCACCGTCACGTCGACATTCAGGTTCTGATCGAGGTGCAGACCCGCGAGGGACCGTTCGGGCTCGTCCACCTGATTCGTGATGCCGACGTCCGAAGCGTCGCTGAGATCAGCGCCGAGATCCGTGCCATCAAGACTGACCCTTCGAGCACCGGCACCGGGCGGCTACTTGACGCGCTCGCTCCCATCCTGGGACGGGTGCCCGGTCTATACCGGGCGATGTATGCCGTGATGAGCCGTTCGCATCGCGTGCACGACGCAATTGGCACGGTGCAGGTGACGGCGCTGGGCATGTACGCCGGTGGCGGCGGTTTCGCGATCGCGCCCCCCAGCCTGGCATCCCTGGTCGTGGTCGTCGGCGGGATCTGCCCCGGCCCCGTCGTGGTCGACGGGCGCATCGAGACGATCGAGCGGCTCGACCTCACCGTCAGCATTGATCACAACGTTGTTGACGGCGCTCCCGCCACCCGCTTCGCGGCCGAGCTCCGTCAGCTCATGGAGCGAGCAGACGTATTCGCGTCGGCCGCCCCGTGATGCCGGCTGGTACAACGGAGCGCACACGAGCTGCCCATGTCGAAGCCCCTCAAGTTGCTAGGGTCCGCGGATCCATTGGGGTGGGACGAATTCGGGTCCGGTGCTGGTGTGGTTGATCCGCCAGTGGTCGGGTGTGTGGATCTGGTGGTGGTGGTAGCTGCAGAGCAGGACCAGGTTGTGGAGTTCGGTGGTGCCGC
>JBBQWS010000008.1:0-82535 GCA_038210415.1 Actinomycetes bacterium | reverse complement strand
CCCTTCAGCCACAAGGGTCCCTTCATGCCACTAGGCCGCGCTCGCGCGGCACCCAGGACCCGCCCGAGCGGCCCGGCGACAACCCGTCCGCCACACGTGAGGGGAACGAAACCTCGGTCTATCGGCATGAGGGGACCCTTGTGGCGGGTGGGGGGCGGCTGTGGGCGGCGCTGGACGAACGGCGCGAGGACCTCGGCCCTGCCGTCGTCGAGCTCGGCTCACCGGGGCGCACGGTCAGCTTCGCCGCACTCGGAAGCAGAGTGCGCGACCTCGCGGCCGGCCTCGTCGCCGTCGGCGTGCAGCCGGGCGACCGGGTCGCCCTCCTCGTACCGCCCGGCGCCGACCTCACCGCGGCCGTCTACGCCTGCTGGCGCATGGGCGCCGTCGTCGTCATCGCCGACTCGGGCCTGGGCGTGCAGGGGCTGACCCGGGCGCTGCGCGGCGCCGGACCCCGCCACCTGATCGGCGTGCCCCGCGCGCTCGCCGCCGCCCGGGTGCTGCGCTGGCCCGGACGGGTCATCGCGGCCGGGCCGGTCGCCCGTACGGCCGCCCGCGCACTGGGCGCCCAGCTGACCCTCGGCGACGTGGCCCGCGAGGGGGCCGCCAGCCGGTCGCACGGCGCGCCCCCGGAGCCTGACGTCGACGCCGAGGCCGCGATCTTGTTCACGTCGGGAGCCACCGGCCCGGCCAAAGGAGTCCTCTACACGCACCGGCAGCTGCAGGCCCAGCGCGAGGCGATCCGCGAGACGTACGCAGTCACCGGTGCCGACCGACTGGTCGCCGCGTTCGCACCGTTCGCGTTGTACGGCCCCGCTCTCGGTATCACGTCGGCGGTGCCCGACATGGACGTCACGGCCCCGGGCACACTCACCGCGGCCGCCCTCGCGGAGGCGGTCGTAGCCGTCGACGCGACGATGGTCTTCGGCTCCCCCGCGGCGCTGGTCAACGTCGTGGCCACCGCCGACTCGGTGCCCGCCGCGGCGCGCGCAGCGCTGGGGCAGGTACGGCTGCTGCTGTCGGCCGGCGCGCCGGTCCCGCCCGCCTTGCTGCGGGCCGTTCAGTCCGTGCTCCCCGGTGCCGAGGCGCACACGCCGTACGGCATGACCGAGGCACTCCCGATCGCCGACATCACCCTCGCCGAGATCGAGTCCGCCAGTGGTGGAGCCAGCGGGGGAGGCGGCGTCTGCGTCGGCCACCCGCTGACCGGGGTCGAGGTCGAGGTCGACCCGCTCGACCCGCTCGGGCGCACGACCGGCGAGCAGACCGGGAAAGCCGGGGTCACCGGCGAGATCTGTGTACGGGCGGCGCACAGCAAGGACGGTTACGACCGGCTCTGGGTCACCGAGCGCGCCAGCCGCGGCGAGCCCGGCTGGCATCGCACGGGCGACGTCGGTCACCTCGACGACGACGGCCGGCTCTGGGTCGAGGGTCGCCTGGCCCACCTGGTCACCACGGCTGACGGTTTCCGTACCCCGGTCGGCGTGGAGCAGCGGGTCGAGACCCTTCCTGGCATCAGCCTGGCGGCGGTGGTCGGAGTCGGGCCGGTGGGGACGCAGGCGCTGGTGGTCGTGGTCGCGACCAGGCCACCGGCCCGCCGCACCCGCCTGGCCGACGCGAACCTCACCGACGCCGTACGGGCCGCGGCGGCCACCGACGTCGCGGCCGTGCTGGTGGCCCCGGCGCTGCCCGTCGACATCCGGCACAACTCCAAGATCGACCGCACGCGCGTCGCGCGCTGGGCGACCCGCGTGCTGGCCGGGGAACGCCGACCGGGTCGACCGTGAAGGTCCTGGTCACCGGGGCCAGCGGCATGCTCGGGAGGGCCGTCGCCCGCCGGCTCGCCGACAGGGGCGACGACGTCACCGTCTTTCAGCGCCGCCCGGCCGAGACCGGAACCCACGAGCTCCTCGGCGATGTCGCCGACCCAGAGGCGGTCCGCGCAGCCGTCGAAGGGCACGAGGCCGTCGTCCACCTGGCCGCGCGGGTGTCGGTGACCGGGCCGTGGGCGCCGTTCCTCGCGATCAACGTCAGCGGCACCCAGCACCTGCTCGACTCCGCCGGGGCCACGGGCGTGCGCCGCTTCGTCCACGTGTCGTCGCCGTCGGTCGCCCACTCCGGGGCCGCCCTGGTCGGAGCGGGCGCCGGACCCGCCGACCCCGAGCGCGCGCGTGGCCACTACGCCCGCAGCAAGGCCCTTGCGGAGGAATCTGCGCTGCAGGCGGACCGGCCCGGCTTCGCCGTCGTCGCCGTGCGGCCCCACCTGGTCTGGGGCCCGGGTGACACCCAGCTGGTCGCACGCATCGTCGAACGCGCCCGACAGGGCCGGCTGGCCTTGGTCGACCGAGGCGCCGCGCTCATCGACACGACGTACGTCGACAATGCCGCCGACGCGATGGTGGCCGCGCTCGACCACGCCGAGGACGACCGCGCGCACGGCCGGGCGTTCGTCGTGTCGAACGGCCAGCCTCGCACCGTCGCCGAGCTCGTCTTCCGGATCTGCTCCGCTGCCGGGCTCGACGCCCCGGCCCGCCGCGTGCCGTACCCCGTGGCCCGGGCGGGTGGCGCGCTGGCCGAGCTGGTCTGGAGCGCTGTCGGGCGCACCGACGACCCGCCGATGACCCGGTTCCTCGCCGAGCAGCTCGCGACGGCGCACTGGTTCGACCAGCGGCAGACCCGCGACGTGCTCGGCTGGACGCCAGCCGTGGACCTCGACGAGGGGTTCCGAAGGCTCGCTGCCTCCTACGCCGTACGACTCCCGGCCACATCGACGAGCGCGGCGCGGCCTGCCTCGAGCCGCGCCACCGGCACCCGGAACGGCGAGCACGACACGTAGTCCAGCCCCACGTCGTGGAAGAAGTGAACCGAGGCCGGGTCCCCGCCGTGCTCCCCGCAGACGCCGATGTGCAGGTCGGGTCGCACGCTGCGGCCCTTGGCGATCGCGATCCGGATCAGCTCCCCGACCCCGTCCAGGTCGAGGGTCTCGAACGGCGACACCCCGAACACGCCCTTGTCGAGGTAAGCGGCGAAGAAAGCGGCCTCGACGTCGTCGCGGGAGAAGCCCCAGGTCATCTGGGTGAGGTCGTTCGTGCCGAACGAGAAGAAGTCGGCAGCCCGGGCGACCTCGTCCGCGGTCAGGGCCGCACGGGGCAGCTCGATCATCGTGCCGATGAGCACGGGCAGGTCGACACCGGTCTCGATCGCGACCTCGGCGAGCACGTGCGTCGACTCGTCCCGGATCAGCTCGAGCTCCTGCACCGAGCCGACGAGCGGGATCATGATCTCCGGCCGCGGGTCGCCGCCGGCGCGCACCCGGATCGCTGCGGCCTCGGCGATCGCCCGCACCTGCAAGGCGAACAAGCCTGGGACGACGAGTCCGAGCCGGACGCCGCGCAGCCCCAGCATCGGGTTCTGCTCGTGCAATCGGTGACTCGCCTGCAGCAGCCGCAGGTCGTTCTCGTGCTCCTCACCGCGTGCCTCGGCGACGGCGACGCGCACCGAGAGCTCGGTGAAGTCCGGCAAGAACTCGTGCAGCGGCGGGTCGAGCAGCCGGATCGTCACGGGCAGCCCGTCCATCTCGGCGAGGATCCCCACGAAATCGTCGCGTTGCAGCGGCAGCAGAGCCTGCAGCGACGCAGCGACCTCCTCGGGGTCGTCGGCAAGGATCAGCCGCTCGACGTAGGTACGACGGTCCCCGAGGAACATGTGCTCGGTGCGGCACAGGCCGATCCCCTCGGCCCCGAACCGGCGCGAGCGGGCCGCGTCCGCCGGGGTGTCGGCGTTGGCCCGGACCCCCAGCCGCCGCCGGTCGTCGGCGTGCTGCATCAGCCGGTCGACAGCAGCCACGAGCGTGTGGTCCAGCGCTGACTCGCCCTCGGCCTCGTGCCCCTCGAAGTGCTCGACGACCGACGACGGGACGACCGGCACGGCCCCGAGGTAGACCGCGCCCGAGGTGCCGTCGATCGAGATCAGGTCGCCCTCCTCGATCACGAGGCCGTTCGGTCCGACCATCCGGCGACGCTTCGTATCGACGACTAGCGCCTCGGCGCCACACACGCAGGTCTTGCCCATCCCGCGGGCGACGACAGCGGCGTGCGACGTCTTACCGCCCCGGCTGGTGAGCACCCCCGCCGCGGCGATCATCCCGCCGAGGTCGTCGGGGTTGGTCTCGCGCCGGACCAGGATCACCTGCTCGCCCGACCGAGACCACTTGATCGCGGTGTACGAGTCGAACACGACCCGCCCGACAGCTGCCCCGGGCGAGGCGTTCATCCCGGTGGTCAACAGGGTCTTGCGGGCGGTCTCGTCGAACCGCGGGAACATCAGCTGCACCAGCTGGTCGCCGGTCACCCGTTGCAGAGCCTCGTCGAGGCTGATGACGCCCTCGTCGACGAGCTCGGTCGCGATCCGGAAGGCCGCCCCCGCGGTGCGCTTGCCGACCCGGGTCTGGAGCATCCACAGCTTGCCGCGCTCGACGGTGAACTCGATGTCGCACAGGTCGCGGTAATGCGTCTCGAGCGTGGCCATGGCCTGCATCAGCTCGGCGTACGAGGCCGGGTCCAAGGTGGCCAGGTCGGCCAGCGGCAACGTGTTGCGGATGCCCGCGACGACGTCCTCGCCCTGGGCGTCGGGCAGGTAGTCGCCGTACACGCCCCGCTGGCCGGTGGCCGGGTCGCGGGTGAACGCCACGCCGGTGCCCGAGTCGGGACCCAGGTTGCCGAACACCATGGCGCACACGTTGACGGCCGTACCGAGGTCGGACGGGATCCGCTCCTGCCTGCGGTAGAGCTCAGCCCGCTCGCCGTTCCACGAGTCGAACACCGCTCGGGTCGCGAGGTCGAGCTGAACCCGCGGGTCGGCCGGGAAGGCCTTCCCGGTGTGGTCGAGCACGATCTCCTCGAAGGTCCCGGCGAGCACCTCGAGGTCGGTCGCATCGAGGTCGAGGTCGGTGTCGGTTCCCTTGGCCAGCTTGGCGGCGCCCAGCGCCTCCTCGAACAACGAGCCCGCGACGCCGAGCACGGTCTTGCCGAACATCTGGACGAGCCGACGGTAGGAGTCCCAGGCAAAGCGCGGGTTGTCGGACTGCTTGGCCAGGCCGCCCACGGACTGCCGGTTCAGCCCCACGTTGAGCACCGTGTCCATCATGCCGGGCATCGAGAATTTGCCGCCGGAACGAACGGAGACCAGCAGCGGGTCGTCCGGGTCTCCGAGCCGCCGCCCCAGGGTGTGCTCGAGCGCGTCGAGGTGGTCGGCGACCTCGGCGGCCAGCTCGGGGGGCTGCTCGCCGTTCGCGAGGTAGGCCCGGCAGGCCTCCGTAGTGATCGTGAAGCCGGGCGGCACCGGCAGGCCCAGCCGAGTCATCTCACCGAGGTTCGCGCCCTTGCCCCCGAGCAAGTCGGCGAGCTCGCGTCCGCCCTGGGCGAAGTCGTACACAAACTGGACCATCACGGCACCTCCGACCCGAACGTACGCCCGGTTCGGAGCTCTGCAGCATGGCCTTTGGTCACATGTCCGGACGTGCCTAGGCGAGGGCCTGCTGCTCACCGTTCGCCGGGATGCTGTGGCCCATCCGGCGCGACACCTCGTCGGCGGCCGCTCGCACCGCCGCTCCGAGGTCCGGTATCCGGTCGGGGCGCAACCGGAACACCGGCCCGGACGCGCTGAGCGAGGCGACGACGACGCCTCGCATGTCGCGGACTGGCGCCGCGACCGCAACGAGTCCCTGCTCGAGCTCCTCGGTGGCCGTGGCGTAGCCGACGGCGCGGATGTCGGCCAGCTCAGCGAGCACGACCTCGATGTCGGTGATGGTGCGGGCGGTGAAGCGCGTGAGCGGCTCGACAAGCAGGTCGCGCTGGACCGACTCGGGCCGGAACGCCAGCAGCGCCTTGCCGTTCGAGGTGCAGTGCAGGGGGATCCGCTGGCCGACCCAGTTGTGCAGCTGCAACGCAGATGTGCCGACGACCTGGTCGAGGTACAGCGCGTCGTGGCCGGAGAGGATCGCGATGTTGACCGTCTCGCCGGTGCTGCGGGCCAGCGCCTCGCACACCGGACGGCCCTGCTGGATCAGGTCGAGCCGGGCCGTCGTCGCTCCGGCGAGGCGCAGGATGCCCAGGCCCAGGCGGTACTTCCCGCGTTCGGCGTGCTGGTCGACCAGGCCGCGCGACTCGAGGACCGAGACCAGCCGGAACGCCGTGGACTTGTGCACCCCGAGCTGCACGGCGATCTCGGTCACTCCCGCCTCGCCCCGGTCTGCGAGGATCTCCAGAACCGAGATGGCCCGGTCGACCGACTGGACCGTGGCCGGCGCGACGACAACCGGTGCGGCCCCCTCCGCGGGGCTTGTCATGGCCGGAACGATACGCGCTATGTTGCGTATGGCACACGTCGTTGTGCCATTCGCAACGCTGCCCCCGTCCGGCTCCGCACCTGAACGGAAGACCTCGTGACCGCGCCGACGCCTAGCCCGATGCCCACCCCGGACGCCGCCAGCCTGATCGCCACCCAGGCCGCCAGCCACGGCGGTCCGGAGTTCGTCCTGACGCTGTCCTGCGTCGACGTCCCGGGCATCGTGTTCGCCGTGTCGAGCTTCCTCGTCCAGCATCGTTCCACGATCGTGGCGAGCCAGCAGTTCGGCGACCAGGACTCCGGGCTGTTCTTCATGCGCGTGCACTTCGCGTCGGCCGACTCCGCTGCGACGGCCGAGTCGCTGAGCGCCGACTTCGCCGCAGTCGGTGACTCGTTCCGGATGACCTGGCAGCTGTTCCGTTCCGACGCCAAGTGGCGCGTGCTGCTCATGGTGTCGAAGTTCGGGCACTGCCTGAACGACCTGTTGTTCCGGCACAGCGTCGGCGGCCTCAACATCGACATCCCGGCGATCGTGTCGAACCACCGCGACTTCGAGGGGCTCGCCGCGACGTACGGCATCCCGTTCCACCACATCCCGGTGAGCGCCGACACGAAGGCTGACAGCGAAGCCCGCCTGCTGACCCTCATCGACGACCTCGAGGTCGACCTCGTCGTCCTCGCCCGCTACATGCAGGTGCTGTCGAACGGCCTGTGCAAGCAGCTCGAGGGGCGGGCGATCAACATCCACCACTCGTTCCTGCCGAGCTTCAAGGGAGCCAAGCCGTACCACCAGGCGCACGAGCGCGGGGTCAAGCTGATCGGCGCGACCGCCCACTACGTCACCGCGGACCTCGACGAAGGCCCGATCATCGAGCAGGAAGTCGCCCGGGTCGACCACTCCGTCGACGCCGCCGGCCTGGTCGCGGCGGGTCGCGACGCAGAGTGCCAGGCGCTGGCCCGCGCGGTGAAGTGGCACACCGAGAGCCGGATCCTGCTCAACGGCCACCGCACCGTCGTCTTCCGCTGACGCGAGAAGGTCAGCCGGTCTTGACCGCCTGCAGCGTGTAAGTGTGCGGCAGCCGCCACGGTCGGTCGGTCAGCCGCCACTCACCGCCGCCGATCTCGGTCATCTGGCCCTCCAGCGCGAGCCACGGGACACTCTCGTGCTCGTCGAGCCGGGTGATCGTGAGTCCGGCGTCGATCAGCGCGGTCACGATCTCGCCGAGCCCGTGGTTCCAGCTGTGGGTCACGTTGCTCGTGAACTGGACCTCGGTCTCGACGTAGGTGCCGGGTTCGTCGAAGACCAGCGGCTCGGCCTGCTCGAAGTACGGGTACTCGAGCGTCAGCCGACCGTCACCGCTGGACTCGTCGGCCGCCCAGAGCACCGGGTGGCCCTCCCTGATGAACAGGCGTCCACCCGGTCGGAGCAGTCCGGCGACGGTCGCGGCCCAGCGCCGGACGTCCGGCAACCAGCACAGCGCACCGATACCCGTGAACACGAGGTCGAACGCCTCGCCGCCGAGCAGCCCGACCGCGTCGTAGACGTCGCCCTGGACGAAGTCCGCCGACGCCCCGGCCAGGTCGGCGAGTCGGCGCGCCTCGGCCAGTGCGGCCGGTGAGAAGTCGAGCCCGGTCATGGTCGCGCCGAGTCGGGCCAGCGAGACGGTGTCGGTGCCGATGTGGCACTGCAGGTGCACCCCGCGCAGCCCTTCGACCGAGCCGAGCCGGGGCAGGTCGAACCGCACGACCTCGCTGATGAAGTCCGGGTCGGTCGCGAACCGGTCGAACGCGTAGCCCGGCGAGGCCGCGTGCGCCGGCGCCCGCTCGTCCCAGTTGGCCCGGTTGACGATGCGGTAGTCGTCCATCACCGCTTGCGGTGGGTACCGCGCAGCACGCTGCGGCGGCGGGAGGCGACGATCAGGCCACCGCCGGCGAGCAGCAGCGCGACAGCGGTCCCGGCGCTCTGCGGCACGCCGCCGCTGCCGGTCTGCGGGAGACCGCCACCGCCCGGCCCCGGGATCTTCGTCGGCAGGACGACAGTGTTCGGCGTCACGGTGATCGTGATCGTGGAGCTCACCACCCGCTGTTGCCCGTCGAGCACCTGGTAGGTGACCGGGGTGGCCACCCCGGTGAACGAGGTCTCGGGATTGAACGTCACCTTCCCGGCGGCCGCGTCGACCGTGTAGACGCCCTCGCCCGGGATGGTCACCGCGGTCTTGAACGTGCCGTCGGCCGGGTCTTTCAGCCGCAGCGTGGACGGGACGAACGCGCTGCCCGCGGGCACGTCGTTGGCCAGCGGACTGACCGTCACGTCCGTGTCCTGCACTGTCGTGGCAGTGTCGGGCAGGGCCGACGGCAGCACGAGGGCCGTGAGCGTCAGCACGCTGGGCTCACGTTCGACCGGCGAGCCGTCGCCGTTGGGATCCGGATCGGTCCCGTCCGTGCTGAGGTCGCCGTACCGCTTGCCGCCCGGGGTCGTGCCGAACGCCTCGACCTGGTTGGTGTACGTCCCGGGCTTCTGCACGGTGATCACCACACGGAACCCGGCCGACTGCCTGGCGCCGAGCGACGACCCGGACCCGATCAGCTCGGTCACCGTGGAGCCGTCGAAGCCCGCGTTGACCGTGACCGTCGTCGGTCCCGCGGTCTTCATGGCCGACGTGAACGTCCAGCCGGTGCCGGGTGCCCCGAACACGGCATTGAGGTCGTCGACGAGCGAGAGCTGGCGCAGCGGGGTCGCCCGGCCCAGGTTGCTGACGACGTAGTCGATCGTCACCTGCGACGGCGCCGTGGGCGTGGCCGAGGTCATCGCCTTGGCGGCCCCGATGACGCCGTTGACGCACGCCGTCGCGTCGTTGGAGCTGGACGACGGGCCGGCGGTGGTGGCGAGCACCGCGTTGGCCCCGAGATCGATCGTGTAGAGGATCCCGGCGTTGTCGTACTCGTACAGCCGGCCGGCCGCGTCGAACCAGGCACCGCCGAACAGGCCCTTCTGCAGGCCGGGCACCGTGCTGCGCGTGATCGTGCCGGCGCCGAGGTCGACGGTGACGAGCTGCCCGCTGGTGTCGGCACCGTAGAGGTTGCCGTTCTTCGGGTCGAAAGCGAAGTCCGCGACGCTGGGCAGGCCGAACCCGGTGAGCGGCAGCGAGACGGCGCTGAGCGGCGTCGCCGTGAGGTCGACCCGGTACAACGCGGACCGCAGCCCCAGGCTGAGGTAGAGGTAGTGGCCGTCCGGTGAGACCTCACCCGCGGACATGCCCTTGGGCAGCCCGGGCACGGCGCCGAGGTCGGTGACCCCGCCCGCGGAGTCCATCATCACGACGTGACCGGTGCTGGTGTTCTGCCCGTACACGAAACCGTCGGTGGGGTTGAAACCGATGCCGTTGATCGGGCTGGTCTCGACCGGGCCGACCTTGTCGAAGACGATCGGGTCGACGGCCTGGTCGGCCCGGTACAGCGTGTAGGTACCGCCGGTCGGGTCCTCCTGGGTGATGTAAGCCTCGCCGTCGCACGCGAACGGGAGGGTGGCGGTGGCCGAGGCCGTGCCCGTGACCGTCAGGGCGGCGGCCGGCAGCACGAGCAGCGTCAACGCCACGACTCGTGCGACAGCGGTGGACCGGGACTTGCGCAGGTTGATGGGCAGCACGCCCGGAGGCTATCGGACGGCGGCGGCCCACCGCACTGGTCAGTCGCCGAGCTCGGCCCGGCGGCGCACGACGTACGCCTCCAGCTCGGCCCGGACGGACTCGTCCATGGGCGGTGCGACGTACTCCTCGAGCTTCTTCGTGTAGATGTCGCGCGCACGGGCAGCGGTGTCTTTGCTGCCGTTGCGGGTCCACCGGTCGTAGTTGTCCGACGACGACAGGATCGGCCGGTAGAAGCAGGTGCGGAACCGCTCCATGGTGTGCATCGCCCCGAGGAAGTGCCCGCCCGCGCCGACCTCCGTGTGCGCGTCGAACGCCAAGGACGCCTCGTCGATCTCGAGGGGAGTGAACTCCGCCATCAGGTTGCGCAGGATCTCGATGTCGATGATGAACTTCTCGTAGCAGCTCACGAGACCGCCTTCGAGCCAGCCCGCCGTGTGCATCACCCAGTTCGCACCCGCCAGGAAGGTCGGCAGCATCGTCATCAGGGCCTCGTACGCCGATTGGGCGTCCGGTGTCTGGGAGGAGTTGAGCCCGCCGCCCGAACGCCACGGCAGCCCGAAGTGGCGGGCGATCTGCCCTGTGCAGAGCAGGCCGATGCCCGACTCGGGGGTCCCGAACTGCGGCGAGCCCGACTGCATGTCGATGTTCGACAGGAACGACCCGAAGATGACCGGGCACCCCGGGCGGACGAGCTGGGTCAGGGCGATCCCCGCAAGCGCCTCCGCCATCTGCTGCACCAGGGCGGCCGGGATCGTGACCGGTGACATCGCGCCCATGAGCAGGAACGGGGTCATCACGACCGGCTGCATGGCGAGGTTGTACTCCCACATCGCGTCGAGCATGCGGTCGTCCCAGCGCAGCGGCGAGTTGCAGTTGATCAGGGAGATGCACACCGGCGTCCGCTCGATGGCCTCGCGACCGCCGAACAGGATCTCGGCCATCGCGATCGTGTCGCGAGCGTTGACCCCCGAGACGACGTTGCCCATGAAGATCTTGTCGGTGATCGTCATCAACGCGTAGATCATGTCGAGGTGGCGCGAGTCGAGCGGGGTGTCGTTGGGCTCGCAGATGATGCCACCCGCGCTGTCGAGCTCCGGGAAGCTCTGCGCCAGCATCGAGAAGCGGCGGAAGTCGTCCATCGTCGCGTCCCGGCGCACGTCGCCCTCACGGACGAACGGCGGGCCGTAGACCCCGCTGAAGACCATGTGGTTGCCGCCGATGTGCACGGTGTTGGCCGGGTTGCGGGCCTGGACGTCGAACTCGCGCGGTGCCTTTGCGACCTGCTCGAGGATCCAGTCGGGGTCGAACTTCACATTGTCGCCGTCGACCGTCTGACCGGCGGCCCGGAACAGCTCGATCGCCTCCGGCTTCATGAACTCGATGCCGATCTCGGACACGATCCGGCGCCAGCCGCGGTCGAGGGTCGCCATCGCGTCGGCCGACAGGATCTCGTACCGCGGCATGTTGTTGACGAACATTCGTCCTCCGGATCGGTCGGGTGGTGCGGTGCCGTTGCAGCGGTGCCCTTGACGCTGGCTCGAGCCGGATCCTACTATCAGGATCTGGAACAATGGTTCCATATAGTGAAACATTCTGCCGGCAAGCATCTCAGCGAAGGGCGGTCCGGTCGCGATGACGGCACAGACCGGCACCCAGGCCGTCGAGCGAGCCCTCGCTCTCCTGGTCCGGGTCATCGAGTCGACCGAGCCCCAGACCTTCGGCGGCCTGGTCGAGCACGCCGACCTCCCCAAGTCGACCGTGTCCCGGCTCGTCGGCGCCCTCGAGCGCCAGGGCCTGCTCGACCGCGAGCAGACCGGCGCGTTCCGGCCCGGCCCGGTGCTCACCCGGTTCGCCCGGCGCAGCAGCTCGACCGACGACCTGCTCGAGACCGCCGAGCCGTTCCTCGAGACCCTCGGTCGGCGCACCGGTGAGACCGTCAACCTCGCGATACCCGGGGCGGGCGCCGTCGAGCAGATCGCCCAGGTGGACAGTCGCTACGTGCTTGGTGCCACGAACTGGGTCGGTCTCGGCGTCCCGTTCCACTGCTCGGCCCTCGGCAAGGTCTTCCTCGCCCACGACGTCGCTGCACTGCCCAAGGGCCGGCTCGAGCAGCGCACGCCGCGGACCCTGACGACGCGTGACGCGCTGGCCGACGATCTCGACCTCGTCCGCGACCGCGGCTACGCAGTCGCGGACGAAGAGCTCGAGCCCGGTCTGGTGGCCATCGCCGCACCTGTCCACTCCGCCGACGGAGTCGTGATCGCCGCTCTCTCGGTCTCAGGCCCGACCATCAGGCTGACTCCCGACCGGATCGCCGCGGTAGGGGCGCTCGTCCAGGCCCAGGCCCGCGCCGTGTCATCCGCACTCGGGTACTCGCCCCGCTCGTTCCAGTCACCCAAGGAAGGCGCAGCATGACCCACGAGGAGATCCTCAAGGCCCTGTACGACGAGACGCTCATGGGCAACGCCCCACGCGTCCTGGAGCTCACGAACGCCGGGCTCGCCGCCGACATGGGGCCGGAGACGATCCTCTTCGACGCGCTCATCCCCTCGCTCGAGGAGGTCGGCGCCCGGTTCGAGCGCGGCGACTTCTTCGTCCCAGAGATGCTGATCGCCGGCAAGGCGATGGCGGGCGCTCTCGAGGTGCTGCGGCCGCTGCTCGCGCTCACCGGCGCCGAGACGATCGGCAAGTTCCTGATGGGCACGGTCAAGGGCGACGTGCACGACATCGGCAAGAACCTCGTCAACATCATGCTCGAGGGGGCCGGCTTCGAGGTCATCGACCTCGGTGTGCAGGTCGCGCCGGAGAAGTTCGTCGCGGCTATCGAGGAGCACCAGCCCGACATCGTCGGGATGTCCGCCTTTCTCACCACGACGATGCCGATGTTCAAGGCCAACATCAACGCCTTCGAGAAGGCGGGCCTGCGCAACAAGGTCATCGTGCTCGTCGGCGGCGCCCCGGTGACCCAGGAGTATGCCGACGCGGTCGGCGCCGACGGGTACGCCGCCGACGCCTCGCAGGCCGTCAAGCTCGCGAAGGTCCTCATCGAGCAGCGTCGCGCACTCGCGCGCGCCTGACCGGGTTACCGCGACCGTCGTGCGCCTTCTCCCGCTCATCGAGCATGCGGTCAAGGGACCCGTCTGGGGCTGCCAGATGTGCGGGGCCTGCGTCCTGCACTCCACCGGCATGACCTGCCCGATGAACTGCCCCAAGACCCTGCGCAACGGACCCTGCGGCGGGGTCCGCGAGGACGGGCACTGCGAGGTGAAGCCAGACATGAAATGCGTGTGGCTCAAGGGGTACGAGCGGTCGCAGCACATGCACGGTCTGCCGCAGACCTGGCGCGACGAGTTCAACCACCTGCGCCCGCCGCTCGACAACCGGCTCCAGGGCGGCTCGTCCTGGGTCAACTTCGCCACCAAGCGCGACCAGGTGCAGCCGACCGGCTGGGTCGCCGCGCAGGCGGCCGGGCGCTGACATGAGCCGCCTCGAAGAGCTGGTCGGGCTGCCCGACGCGACCATCGTGACGGCCGAGCTGCCGATGATCGACACCGGTGGCTTCCCTGCGGTGCAGCGGCACCTCGACCAGCTGACTCCGTGGGTCGACGCGGTCAACGCCACCGACAACACCGCCGCGCACGCGCACGCGTCAAACGTCGCCATGGCCGTGGCCATGGCCAAGCTCGGCGCGGAACCGATCATGCAGGTCGTCTGCCGCGACAAGAACCGGCTGGCCCTGCAGGCGGACATCGTCGGGGCATCGATGTTCGGCGTCGAGAACATCTGCTGCCTCACCGGCGACGACGTCACTGCCGGCGACGAGCCCGAAGCGCGGCGGGTCTTCGACCTCGACGGCCCGCAGCTCGTCCAGCTCGCCACCACGCTCGCCTCGGGACATTACCTCTCCGGCCGCAGGCTCGACCCCGCGCCGCACCTGTTCGTCGGCGCCGTCGAGAACCCGGGCGCCCCGCCGTACGCGTACCGCGCCGAACGCACCATCAAGAAGCTGCAGGCTGGGGCCCGGTTCTTCCAGCTGCAGATCTGCTATCACCCCGACCGGCTCGAGCAGTTCATGGCCGAGGTCGTGCGGCTGAACGTCACGTCGGCCGCCGCGTTCCTGCCCACCGTCTGCCTGACCCGCGGCGCCCGAGCGCTCCGCTTCATGAACGACCAGGTGCCGGGCATCTCGGTTCCCGACGACACCATCCGCCGGGTGGAGAGCGCCGCCGATCCCAAGGAGGAGGCATACCAGCTCGTCCTGGAGCAGGCGCAGCACGCGCTGTCGTTGCCCGGTGTCCGCGGGCTGCACATCGCCGACTTCCGCCACGACGACAGCGTCGGACGACTCGTCACCGACCTCGGCCTCGCCGACCGAGCCACGCACAGCCCACCAGCGAAGGAGCAGCATGCACACGGTTCTACGGTCGCCGTCTAAGACGGTCACCATCGGGCACGATCAGCCGTTCTGCATCATCGGCGAGCGGATCAACCCGACCGGGCGCAAGAAGTTCCAGGAGCAGCTGCGGGCCGGCAACCTGTCGCAGATCGAGGTCGACGTCGCCGCCCAGGTCGCGGGCGGGGCCCACGTGCTGGACGTCAACATGGGCGTGCCGCTGACCGACGAAGCGGACCTGCTGAGCCGTGCGGTCAAGCTCATCCAGAGCATCACCGACCTGCCGTTGTGCATCGACTCCTCGGTGTTCGAGGCGCTCGAGGCGGGCCTGGCGGCCTACGAAGGCAAGGCGCTCGTCAACTCCGTCACCGCCGAGGACGACCGGATGGAGATGATCTTCCCGCTGGTCAAGAAGTTCGGCGCAGCGATCATCGCTCTGCCGAACGACGAGACCGGCATCCCGATGACCGCCGACGAGCGCGTCGAGCTCACCGGCAAGATCGTGCGCGTCGCCACCGAGACGTACGGCATCCCCATCGAGGACATCGTCATCGACCCGCTGGCCATGACCGTCGGGGCCGACGTGGACGCCGTCAACGTCACCCTCGAAGCCATCGCGAAGATCCGCACGACCTACGGGCTGAACATGACGCTCGGTGCGTCGAACATCTCGTTCGGGCTGCCCAACCGGCACACACTGAACGCGGCGTTCCTGCCCGTCGCGGCGTCGCACGGCCTGACCAGCGCGGTGATGGACGCCCGCACAGCGTCGATCGTCGAAGCCGTGTGGGCCGGAGACTTGTTGCTGGGCAAGGATCCGTGGGGTGGCAACTGGATTGGACAGTATCGCAAGCAGCAGGCCGCCGACGCCGGGACCGCGGGCAGCGCGTGACCCAGGAGACACCGCCGCGGGGCGACCCGGTGAGCTACCGCCGCGAGGCGCTCATCGGCGCCGTCGAGCCGGTCGAGCCTGTGGCGACGCACGACGGGGCTGGTCGGGTCCGATTGAAGTTCCTGCCGAGCGACAAGGAGTTCCGGGTCCCGCCCGGCGTCACGGTCTTCGACGCGGCGAGCTGGAACGGCATCGCCGTCGACTCGACCTGCGGCGGTCACGGCACCTGCAAGAAGTGCAAAGTGCGCGTCACCTCTGGCTCCGTCCCGATCTCACGGCTCGACATCCGGGCCTTCACCGGCGACGAGCTGCGACAGGGCTGGCGGCTGGCGTGCATCGCGCAGGCCAGCGGCGACCTCGAGATCGACGTGCCTCCGCTGACGACCAGGCCGAAGGCGGCGACGGTCGGGGTCGGACGTCAGGTGATCCTGCGCCCGGCCGTCCAGAAGCGGCACGTCGAGCTGCTCGAGCCGACCCTGCACGACCAGGCGACCGACGTCGAACGCCTGCTGGCAGCCATGGACGACCTCGAGCTCACCGTCGACCTGTCGGTGATCCGTACCCTCGGTCGGACGTTGCGGGCCAACAACTTCTCGGTCACCGCTGTCATCGTCGACGACGCCCTGATCGAGGTCGAGGCGGGCGACACCAGCGGGTCCCGGCACGGCATCGCGTTCGACCTCGGGACCACGACCGTCGTCGCGACGCTCCTCGACCTGGCGACGGGAACCCCGGTCGCCGTCCGGTCGATGCTCAACAAGCAACAGCCCTTCGGCGCCGACGTGATCACGCGGATCAGCGCGACGATGCTCGAACCGGAGGCGCTCGAGCGGCTGCGCGGGCTGGCCCACGACACGCTGGACGAGCTCGCGCAGGAGGTCTGCGTCGCCGGTGGGGTCCACCCGTCGCACGTGTACGAGATCGCCATGGCCGGCAACGCCACCATGACCCAGCTCGCCCTCGGCGTCGACCCCGAGCCCGTCGGGGTGGCCCCGTTCATCATGGCCGCACGCGACTACCCCGGGCTGCTGGCGTCCGACCTCGGGGTCCAGGTGCACCCGCGGGCCCGGGCGGCGGTGTTCCCTGCGCTGGGCGCGTACGTCGGGGGCGACATCGTGGCAGGGGTACTCGCCTCCGGAATGGAGCGCGACAAACGGTTGCGGTTGTTCATCGACGTCGGCACCAACTGCGAGATCGTCCTCGGCAGTGCCGAGCGGCTCGTCGCCACGGCCGCGCCCGCCGGCCCGGCGTTCGAGGCCGCCTCGATCAAGTGCGGCATGCGCGCGGCGGAGGGTGCGATCGAGGTGGTCAAGATCGCCGACGGTGCGCTGACGCTGGGCGTCATCGGCGACGTCACACCCGTGGGGCTCTGCGGTTCCGGGCTCGTCGACGCTGTGGCCGAGCTGGTCCGCGTGGGGCTGCTCGACCGGTCCGGCCGGTTCGTCACCGACGACGTCGCAGCGGAGCTCCTGCCAGGCCTGTCCGACCACCTGATCACGCTCGGCAAAGAGCGGCTCTTCGTCCTGCACTGGAACGGGTCGCCAGGCACCGCCGACGAGATCAGCGACGTCGTGTGCCTGTCACAGCGCGACGTCCGCGAGCTGCAGTTCGCCAAGGCGGCCATCTCGACCGGGTGGCGACTGCTGCTCGAGGAGCTCGGGGTGCAGGAGCAGGACGTCGCCCAGGTGCTGCTCGCCGGGTCGTTCGGCACCTACCTCTCGCCTGCGTCGGCAATCAGGATCGGACTGGTCCCAAAGCTCTCGGTGCTGCGGATCGTGAGCGCCGGCAACGTCGCCGGCGAGGGCGCGAAGATGGTCCTGTTGTCGAAACCGGAACGGGCCGGCGCCCTCGCCCTGCTCAAGGAGGTCGAGTACGTCGAGCTTTCGGACCGCAGCGACTTCAACGACCGGTTCGTCGATGAGCTCGCCTTCCCCGGCTGAGGCCCGCCTCGGCGTCGTCGCCTGCGGGGCCCTCGCCGTCCACGTCGCCGAGATCGCGGCGCGGCGAGGCTGGCCGGTCGACGTGTTCCCGCTGCCGCCGCTGCTGCACAACCACCCCGAACGGATCGCCGCCGAGGTCGCCGTCAAGGTGGCCGAGCTCCGGCCGGCGTACGGCGAGCGACTGGCCGTGGCGTACGCGGACTGCGGAACGTACGGCGCCCTGGACGCGGTCTGCGAGCGTGAGGGGCTGCGCCGGTTGGGCGGCGACCACTGCTACGACGTGTTCGCCGGCGCCCGCGAGATGGCGGCGCTGTTCGAGGAGCAGCCGGGGACGTATGTACTGACCGACTTCCTGGTGCGCGGGTTCCACCGTTCGGTGGTGGCCGAGCTCGGCCTCGACCGGCACCCCGAGCTGCGCGACGACTACTTCCGGCACTACACCCGGGTGGTGTGGCTGGCCCAGCGGGCGACCCCGGAGCTGCAGGCCGCAGCCGAAGCCGCCGCCGCGACCCTCGGGCTGCCCCTCGAGGTGGTGCGCACCTTCGACGCCGGCCTCGAACGCGCACTCGCCCAGACCCTCCCCATTCCTCCCGAACCCTTGCCCCACAACCAACCCCCACCCCGCAACCCCTTTCGCCATACGGGTCCCTCCATGCCAATAGATCGCAGCAGCTGACCACTCACGATTGCGTAGCATGAGGCTCGTCGAAGGTGGCGGCATGCAGTCGTACGTCTGGAGGCGGCCCCTCCCCGGCACGGCGCTCGGCGATTGCGGCCACACTTCGGGGGATCTCATCGCGCCGATCGCGCGATGCACATGGTCGATCAGCTACGTCGCTGCGCGGCACAACCCGTTCTGCACAGCCCTCTTGGCGGGCGGGCCTCGTCTGGCTTGCCCCGCAGGTCCTGAGTCCGGCCGTCGTTGTGACCGACGACGCCATCGTCCGCCGCGGGCGCCCGTTCCGCCCGCAAGTCCGCTGGGCCGAGGTCACCGAGTGCTGCCCCCGCGCAAGCGCGAGAACTCGGTCCGAGTCGTCCACGCCGATCGAACCGTGGTTCACCTTCCCGGGATCGGGGTTGGCCGAGTCGAAGCGCTGAACCGGCTCAGGTCCGCCGCTCGGTGGGTGCTGCGAAACCTCGGCCTACTGGCATGGAGGGACCTTTGTGGCGGAAAGGGGGGCGGCGGTTGGGGGGAGGCGTTTGGGGGGAGGCGTGGTTGGGCTTAACCGGGCGCTAGCGTTGGCCCGCCTAGCATCAAGCAGTGAGCATCGAGAGCGAGACGACAGACCAGACCGACGCGGACACCGAGGTCGGCGCGGGCGACAGGAAGCCGTTGAGCCGGCGCCAGCGCCGCAAGAACCGCCCGATGACGCGTGGCCGTTACGTCCGCCGGCGCATCATGGTCGGCGTTGGTGCGCTCTTCGCACTCGGGGCGATCTGGTTCGGGGTCACTTTTGTCCCGTACGTCCGCGACTCCAACGGCGAGCCGGTCTCCGTCCTGCTCGCTGAGTGGGGACGCGACAACCACCTCGGCCCCGTCGTGGCGAAGGCCGAGGACTTCTACTACGCACACTTCGCCACCGTGCCGGTCGGCGGACAGCCCACCGAGAACGCCCTCATCAACCCGCCGTCGGCCAGTGCGTCGACCACTCCCCCGCTGACCACCCACGCGCACCTCAACCCGCCGTCGACGCTGGTGTCCCCGGCGTCATCCGCCGTCCCTGGTGAAGGCGTGTGGCAGCCGGTCGGCTCGCCAGTCCACGGCCTCAGCGCGATCTACGTCGCCCGGGTCCGCCCCGACTCGGTGCACACGAGCGTGCTGGCGTCCTTGATGTGGATCGACACCAAGCTCACCCATCAGATGCTGGTGCCCGGCTACATCGAGCCCGGTGGTCCCAACCCGTCGAACGGCGCCCTGCCCAAGCAGTTCTGGCCGTCGGTGCTGGCCAACTTCAACGGCGGCTTCCGGCTCGCCGACGCCCGAGGCGGCTACTACTACCAGGGCACGACGGTCGCGCCGTTGGTCGCGGGCAAGGCGTCTGCGGTGTTCGGCAAGGACGGCAGCCTCACCGTGGGGGCGTGGGGCCGCGACGTGTCCATGACGCCGAGCACCTCGGTCGTGCTGCAGAACCTCGACCTGATCGTCGACAACGGCAAGTCGATGGTGCAGCCGGGCGCCGGATTCGTCTGGGGGGCGACGACGCACGGGGAGACGCTGGCCTGGCGATCGGCCGTGGGCGTACGCGCGGACGGAAGCCTGATCTACCTCGGCTCGCCGGGGCTGTCCGCCCAGTCGATGGCCGACACCCTGGTTCGCGCCGGCGTCGTCCGGGCGATGGTGCTCGACATGAACAACTGGTGGGTGGCTGGCTTCTACTTCACCCACACGAGCACTGGGGCACCGGTGTGCGCCAAGCTCGACCCGAACATCGCCGAGAGCTGCAACCGGTTCCTGAACAAATACAAGCGCGACTCGTTCCAGGTTCTGGCCGCACCCTGACCCGGACGTTCCGCCGGCTCAGATCTTGAGGCGGCGGAACACCGGGCGGGGCAGGTGCCGCAGCCCGGACATCACCAGGCGCAGCTGGCCCGGCACCCAGACGATCTCGCGCCCGGTACGCAACGCCTTGACCACCGCTTCGGCGACCGCCTCAGGTGTCGTGGCCATCGGGGCCTCCGGAAGGCCGGCCGTCATCTTGCCGCGGACGAACCCCGGCCGGACGATCACGACCCTGACCCCGCTGCCCTGCAACGAGTCGCCGAGCCCCTGCGCGAACGCGTCCAGCCCGGCCTTGCTCGACCCATACACGAAGTTGGACTTCCGGGCCCGCTCGCCGGCGACCGACGACAGCACCACCAACGCACCGTGCCCCTGCCGCTTGAGCCGGTTCGCGACCCGCAGCCCGAGCGACAGCGCGCCGACGTAGTTGACCGAAGCCACCTCTACGGCCCGGTCGGGGTCGGCCTCGGCCTCGCTCTGGTCACCGAGCAGCCCGAAAGCCAGCAGTACGACATCGACGTCACCGCCCGCGAACAGCTGCTCGACGAGTGCGTCGTGGCCGGTGGTGTCCGCGGCGTCGAGCGGGAATGTCTCGACGTCGGACGCACCCGCCGCGAGCACTCCGACCCGAGCGTCGGCCAGCGCCGCTTCGTCGCGTCCGGCCAGCAGCACGCGGCGGGTACGTCCGGCGGCCAGCCGGGTCGTGATGGCCAGAGCGATCTCGGAGGTGCCACCGAGCACTGCCACCGTCTGCGGTTCACCGAGTGCGTCGATCACAGCGAGAGCCTCCTGGACTGGTCCGAGACGAGCCGTCGGTCGGGGTCGACCCGGTCGCGCAGCCGCCGCCACGCCGCCAGCTCGGGGAAGAGGGCCGGCACCAGCTCAGGCCGCACGCGGGAGTCCTTCGCGAGGTAGAGCGAGCCGCCGGCTCCGGCAACGAGCTCGTCGAGCCCGTCGAGCACCGGGCCGAGCCCAGGCGTGGCCGCCGGGACGTCGATCGCGAGCGTCCAGCCGGGACGCGGGAACGACAGCGGGCCGGGCGAGGCGGCCCCGAACCGCTTGAGCACGGCCAGGAACGAGGGCACTCTGCCCGCCGAGAGCCGGCCCAGGATCGTTCGCAGCGTCGCCTCGTCCGGCACCACGCACTGGTACTGCAGGAAGCCGCGCGGGCCGTACAACCGGTTCCAGCCGCGCACACCGTCGAGCGGGTGGAAGAACGCCTCGATGGGGTGCAGAGCGCCCTCCTGGTGCCGGGGGGCCTTGCGGAACCATGCTTCGTTGAACGCCGTGATGCTGGCGCGGTTCAGCAGCCCGGGCGGCACCCAGCCCGGCGCCGCAGCCAGCACCTTGGGCGCGTAGTCGGGCGCCCGGTCGCCCACGTCGGCGAGGGTGGCGTGCTCGCCCGAGGTCACGATGCCCCGGCCCGCGTGCCGTCCGGTGGCGAGGCTGTCGATCCAGGCCACGCTGTAACGGTGCCGGTCCTCGGCGTCGACCAAGTGGGCAAGCAGCTCGTCGAGATCGGCCGCGCGTTCGGTGTCGACCCGCATCAACGAGGTCGGCGCCCTGATCAGTCGGAGGGTCGCTGTGAGGATCACGCCGGTGAGCCCCATGCCACCGCAGGTACCCCAGAACAGCTCGGGGTCGCCCTCGGGCGTGACGGTGCGGACCGTGCCGTCGGGCAGCGCGAGCTCGAAGCTCTCGACGTGCCGGCCGAACGAGCCGTCGCGGTGGTGGTTCTTGCCGTGCACGTCCGCCGCGATCGCCCCGCCGACGGTGACCATGCGGGTGCCCGGCGTGACCGGTACGAACCACCCGCACGGCACGACGAGCCGCAGCAGGGTGTCGAGGCTGGCTCCGGCCTGCGCACGCACCGACCCGCGCTCGAGGTCGGCGGAGAGCACCTGGTCGAACGCTGCGAGGTCGAGCACCAGCCCCCCGGCGTTCTGCGCCGGGTCGCCGTACGACCGGCCGAGCCCCCGGGCGACGAGACCCCGGCTGCCGGCCGAGCCGATGAGTTCGAGAACCTGCGCCTGATCGGTCGGCCGCGCCACGGTTGCCGCCGTCGCGGCGGTGCGGCCCCAGCCTGCGACCAGCTCAGACACCGTTGGCCGCCAGGACGAAGGTGGCCAGCCAGACGACTCCGAGGACCTGAAGGCCACGGTCCCGAAGCACGACGTCCTCGGGCGAGCTGGCCCGACCCCGGTCGATGTCGACGGCGTAGCGCAGGATGGCGAGGACGAACGGCGCGACGGACACCTGCGCCCAGGAGACCTGGCCGCTGGTCGCGCCGACCTCGAACGACCACAGCGCGTACGCGAAGATCGCACCGGCCGCCGAGACGCTCCAGACGAAGTTCAGGTAGCTCGCGGAGTAGAGGGTGACCGATGGTCGCGCCTCCGCGCCGTCGTCCTGCGCGGCCTTCAGCTCGGCGGACCGCTTGCCGGCCACCATGAACAGCGAGCCGAACGAAGCGACGAGCAGGAACCACTGGGTAAGCGGGAGCCCGGTGACCGCCGCTCCGGCGATGGCGCGCAGGACGAACCCGGACGCGACCGCGGCCAGCTCGAACACCGGTTGGGTCTTGATCCCCAGCGAGTACGAGATCGTCACCGCGAGGTAGACGCCGAGCACGAGGGCCAGGCGCGGAGCGCCCAGGGTCAAGCCCAGCGCCATCGCTGCCGCGGCGAGCACCACCGCGGCAGCGACTGCCGAACGCGGGCTGATCTCGCCGCTGGCCATCGGGCGGTACTTCTTCGTGGGGTGGTGCCGATCGGCCTCGACGTCGACCAGGTCGTTGACGAGGTATCCGGCGCCCGAGGCCAGACAGAAGGCGACGAAGGCCACGAGGACCTTGCGCGGGGTCTGGCCGTCGAACAACGAGCCGGCGGCGAGCGGGGCCGCGGCGACCAGCACGTTCTTGATCCACTGTTTGGGGCGCACGGCGCGCAGGAGCGGCATCGAGCGCCGGGCCACGTCGTCACCGCCTTCCAGGTCAGCGCCATCTCAAGTCACCGCCTCGAGCGGCATTCAGAGAGCCTCGAGCGGCATTCAGAGACTAACGGCCGACCCGGACGCCGGCGGACGTGAGCCATCTCTCGGCAAAAACTCAGGAATCTCACGCAGCGGGCTCAACCGGGCTACGTACGTTCGAAGCATGACTGCTCGGCCGATGACGGCTGCCTCCGGCCGCCTACCCCTCGCAAGGTCCGCCGTGGCGCTGTCCGCCGTGGCGCTGGTCCTGGCCGGCTGCTCCGCCGGGTCGTCAGGAGCCGGCGCGCCCGCCGCGGTATCCGGATCTCCGCCTTCCTCCGTCCCCGCCAGCGCCACCCCCAAGAAGGCCGCAGCCTCGAGCTTCCCCAGTTCGCCCGTCCCGCACCTGTCACCTCCGAACGTGCCCGGCGTCACCTGGCGCGCAGCGGGTTCGGTCGTCAACGGAGTCGCGGCGACCTATCTGGCCACCGTGGCTGGGGGCTCTGTCGGGCTGATGTGGATCGACCCGTCGGTCGTGTCGTTCCGATTCATCCCGGGCTACAAGGTCCCCGAGGGGAGCCCGTCCACCAAGGCCGACAACCAGCCGTCCACCTGGGTGCCCCGCATGGTCGCGGCGTTCAACGGCGGCTTCATGCTCAAGGACGCCGACGGCGGCTACTACGTCGACCACACGATGGTCCGAGCGCTCGTCCCGCGGCTGGCCGCGATGCAGATCACTTCCGACGGCAAGCTCTCGGTCGGGGCATGGGGACGCGACTTCCACCTCACCCCGCAGACGGTCGCCGTCCGGCAGAACCTCCGCCTGCTCGTCGACCAGGGCGTAGCGCAGACGTCCGCCGCTGACACCGCCCGCACGTGGGGCATCGCCAACGGTGGGCTGTGGACTGCCAACCGGTCCGCCCTGGGGCAGCGGGCCGACCGCTCGCTGGTGTTCGCGTACGGCCACGAGGTGCGTCCGAGCGCGATGGCGGCAGCGCTCGTACGGGTCGGGGTCCAGCGGGCGATCGCCCTGGACATGAACAAGTCCTGGCCGAGCGGGTTCGTCTACCGGCACGGCAGCGGGTCGTCGCCCGGGGCTATCGTCGGTCTCAAGGTGCATCCGCTGATGTACCGCTCGGCCTCGATGTATTACGCCCGCTTCACGAAGGACTTCGTCGCTGTGCTTCGCCGATGATGAACCGCTCCCGGGGACGCGTCGCGTCCCCGGCGACCGCCCTGTTGATCGCCGGGTCGGTCCTGCTGAGCGCCTGCTCGGCGGTCAGGCCGTCGACGGCGCCCACGGCGTCTGTCGCGGTGTCCGACGAGCCGGTCTCGGCGACCCCCGTCCCCAGCCCGGCTCTTACCCCCAGCCCGACAGCGGCCCGTCCTTCGGCCAGCGCTGCTTCGGCCGAGCCGTCGACGAGTGGGGCTCCGGCCTCGCGTGGTGCGTTCGCCGGCCTCGTCAGCGCGGGCGGCGTCCGGCAGTGGCTGTCCTGCGCCGGTCCCGGGCCCTTGACCCTCGTGGTCGTGCCCGGCCTGGGGTCGTCGTCGGCTGCCTGGTCAGCGGTGCTCCCCGGCTTCCGGACGTTCGTCCGCACCTGCGTCTACGACCGCCCTGGCCTGGGCCGAAGCCCGAATCGGGCGAGCACCAGCCAGGTGCTCGACGCCGGGCTGCAGTCCGGTGAGCTCTGGTCGTTGTTGCGGGCGGCTGGCGAGCGGGGACCGTACGTCGTGCTCGGGCACTCCTACGGCGGTCTGGTCGGCCGGGCCTTCGTCGCGGCGCACCGCTCCAGCGTGCGCGGGGTGTTCCTCGCCGAGAGCGTCTCGCCGGGCGACTCGAGCACGGGCCGGTACTGGACTGAGGCGGGCCACCGGGTCGACCTGCTCGTCAGCGGCTACGCCACCCACGGCGGCCCACTCCTCGGCTCGTCCCCCTTGGTGGTGATGAGCGCATCCCGTCCTGACGCCGACCACCTGACCGGGCCGACGTACGGCCAGCCCCAGTGGATGACGACGTTGTGGGTACGCCTGCAGAAGGCCGACCTGACCTTGTCGACCGACGCGATCCAGGTCGTCGCCCACTCGGGGCACGTGCTCCAGCAGGACAACCCCCCGGCCGTCGTCGAGGCCGCCCGCGAGCTGGTCGCCGCCGTGCACAGCGGCGGCCACCTGACTTGTTCGGGGCCTTGGACCCGGCTGGCTGCGACCTGCGCATGAGCTTCCGCCTGCCCAAGGTCAGCCCCGAGGTGGCCCGGCGGCGTGCCATCTTCCTCACTGCGTCGCTGCTCGTGCTGGTCGTGGCGGCGACGGGGCTGGTGGTCGGGGTCCGCAACTTCCTCGCTGGGGGCCAGCTGCCACTGCCCGGGCTGCAGGAGGCCGGCGCAGCGGAGCGCGGTGCGGGCGCCACCGACCCGCCCGAGTGCACCCTGCGGATCGGCACCGGCACGGTTGGGCTCACGCTCGCGCAGGCCCGGGTGCTCACCGACGCGGCCGCTCTGGACCAGAACGGCGCCGCCTCGCTCAGCGTGACCGCGGCCCAGGTCCGCACCCTGTGGCCGAGCGAGTCCTCCGACGCGGACGCCGTCGCCGCGTCGCTCCGCGGGCTCAACGGCCCAGCCCTCGGCTGCTCGGCAACGCTGGGCAGCGCCGAGGTGCAGACGATGGGCCCGGACGGGCTCACCCCGCGCGCCGAGGCGGTCTGGAACAACGTCGCCAGGGTCTTCGGCACGCTGCCCGCGGGCGGGTTCAAGCCAGGCGGCGTGACCACCGGGCACATCCCCGGCTCTGCCCACTACGAGGGCCGCGCGATCGACTACATGTACCGTCCGGTCACCGCCAAGAGCATCCGGCACGGCTGGGTGCTCGCCCAGTGGTTGGTGGCGCACGCGGAGACGTTGCTCGTCCGAACGATCATCTTCGACCGCAAGATCTGGACTCCCCAGCCAGCGGGCACCCAGGCCTGGCGCATGTACACGGTCACCCACGGCCAGGTCGACGACCCGAGCCTGCAGCACCTCGACCACGTCCATGTCGACGTCCTCCGCAACACCGGGGCCTAGCGGCCACGTGCGAGAGGCGCCACCGTCGAATTACCGTAGTGGCACTGTCTTGCTGTTTGTCCTACGGCACCGCATGTCTGTAGTGAACTTCCGCACCGACGAACGCTCCGAGCGGGCACTCGCGGAACTGACCGCCGACGGCTCAACCGTCTCAGAAGCTGTTCGCCAGGCGCTGATGGACGCCTCCGCCTCCGTCGGCGCGAGCAGATGCGGACGGAGTCCGCCGAGCTCTCGGTCAACCCCACGGATCGTGCCGAGAGCCGACAGATCCTCAAGGACATGGACGAGCTTCCTGCGCGGTGACGTCCATAGCCTCCGCTCCCCTCGCGGAACTCGAGGCAGCTAGCAGCCGGGCCCCAGGTATGCCGTGATCGTCCAGTCGGACGACTTGTCGCTCTCGACGCTCTTGGTTTCACCCACGTCCTGCTCGGCGGCGCCCCGGGTATTCAGGCCGGCCATCAGGATCGGTGACGAAAAGACACAAGTGCTTGTCGAGCAGACTGCGGCGATGGATCCCGAACGCCTCGGGCCATTAGTGGGCCGCGTGAGCCGGGCCGAACTGGACGCGATCGACGCCGCGCTCCGGATCACCTTCGCGCTCGACTGAGGTACGGGCTTCGCGTGCTCAACCACGCAGACGCAACGACTGACCGCAGGGCATGATCGAGGACATCGACTCAGAGTTGACTGCTGATGCGGGCACCCAACCTCTCTCTCCTACGACCCAGTCTCCGGCGGTCCTGGCATGGCGAACCGCACTGTCGGGCGGCCTCGGGCCACCGACCGGCTGCCTCGCCGCGCCGCTGTGCCGTGTGCCGGGCAGGACTAGGTGCTGATCTGCTGGCGGAGCTCGGCCACTCCGACGTTGGCCCAGTGCTGACGACCCTGGCCGTGGTCGTCTGAACGGATGAAGTGGAACTGCTCGATGTCCACCGGTCGGCCGGCGGCGGGGATGCCGAACAGCGGGGCCCCGGTGTGGGTTCCGGTCATCCGCACCCGGGCGGCCACCGTGTTGCCCTCGGCGACGATGTCCTCCACGCGAGCGTTCAGGTCGGGCATGGCGTCGCGAAACATGGTGATGGCTGCCTTGAGGTGGGTTCGGAAGTCATCCTCGCCGGGCTCGAAAGGGTGCCGGTCCACCGCGTCGGGCGCGAGAGCCTCGTCGACGACCTCGAGCCGGCCCTGGCTGAAGCCTTCGTCGAAGACCCGGTGCACGTTGGCCTTGTTGCGTTCGGGCAGGTCCATGGGACTCCCTCGCCTACTTTGGTTCCAGTGACACTGGAGCGAATAATGCTAGACTGGACCTGATGTCCGAACCTGTCAAGAGACGGCCGTACACCTCGCTGCTGCGTGCCGAACAGGCAGCTTCGACTCGGTTGCGCATCCTCGATGCGGCGCGTGCCCTGTTCACCGATCGGGGCTACCCCGCGACCACGCTGGGGCAGGTCGGCCACGAGGCAGGCGTCGCGGCCGACACAGTCCTGCACATCTTCGGGAGCAAGAAAGGACTGCTCAGCGCCGTCCTCGACGTGGCGATCGGCGGCGACGACGCGCCCATCCCCGTGCTGGACCGCGAGGCACCCCAAGCCATGCGCCGCGAAACCGACCAGCGACTCCAGATCGCCATGTTCGCCGCAGGCATGACCGAGCAGCTCGAACGCATCCGTCCGCTCGACGACATCCTTCGCTCGGCAGCCGCAGTGGACCCCGATGCCCGCGCCCTGCGCGAGGACCTCCAGCTCGACCAACGCCGCCGCGCCATGAGGCAGATCGCCACCTGGATCAGCGCCAACGGCGAGCTCAAGAACGACATCTCCATCGACATGGCCGCCGACATCATCTGGACCTTGACCAGCCCCGACGTGCACCGGTTGCTCCGCCAGGACTGTCAGTGGACCCCGCAGCAGTACCAGGCGTGGCTCCACGACGGACTCGAGGGCAGCCTGCTGCCCGCGCCCGTCCGAACCTGACAAGACCCCAGCTGAACCTGATCCGACTCGGCGTCAGCCGCCCGCGACCTGCCGCAGGTGCTCGTGGTCGTGCGTGAGGATCTCCTCGCATACCGCGGCGACGGTGATCTCGCCGAACACCTCGTGCCGCCCGCGGCGCGCCCAGCCCGCGTCGTCCAGCCCGCGCAGGTAGGCAGTCGTCTCGCTGCGAACGTCGACGAGCTCGTCGACCATCTCGTCCCAGGTGCGCTCGCCGTACAACCCGACCCAGTCGACGCCGGAGGGTTCCCACCACTCCCACACGGGCAGGTCGGTCGACGACATCTCGCGCAGCCGCGGCTGCCAGACGTGCTGCTCCACGTGGACGAGGTGGCCGATGATGATGTGTGGCGGCCAGCCCTTGGGTGCCACCGGGCCGGTAGTGGCTCGCAGCAGCCGGGCCCGCTCGGCGGACTGCTGGAGCCGCTCGACGAGCTCCACTCGCTCGGGCATCGGGTCAGCCGGCCAGACCGGCGGCGCGCTCGGCCGCCTCGACGACGTTGGCCAACAACATGGCGCGGGTCATCGGCCCTACCCCGCCCGGCATCGGAGCGAGGAACCCGGCGACCTCGCGCACAGCGGGGTCGACGTCGCCGGCGAGCCCGGCCTCCGTCCGGGTGATCCCGACATCGAGCACTGCCGCGCCGGGGCGCACCATGTCTGCGGTGATCAGCCCGGCGACACCGGCCGCCGCCACGACGATGTCCGCACGCCGGACGTGGTCGGAGAGGTCGCGCGTGCCGGTGTGGCACAACGTCACCGTCGCGTTCTCGGACTTGCGGGTGAGCAGCAGTCCCAGCGGCCGACCCACCGTGACACCGCGGCCGACGACGACGACCTCGGCGCCGGCGATGGCGACGCCATGGCGCCGGAGCAGCTCGACGATCCCCCGCGGGGTGCACGGCAGCGGACCGAACTCGCCGAGCACCAGTCGGCCGAGGTTCATGGGGTGCAGACCGTCGGCGTCCTTGTCGGGGTCCATCAGCTCGAGCACCCGGCCCGAGTCGAGCCCCTTGGGCAGCGGCAGCTGCACGATGTAGCCGGTGCAGCTGGCGTCGTCGTTCAGCTGGGCGACGGCTTTCTCGACGTCGGCCTGGGTCGCCGTCTCGGGTAGGTCGACCCGCACGCTCGCCACGCCGACCTCGGCGCAGTCGCGGTGCTTGCCGGCGACGTACGCGTGGCTACCGGGGTCGTCGCCGACCAGCACGGTGCCGAGCCCCGGCCGTACCCCGAGCGCCGCAAGGGCCGCCACCCGGACAGCGAGCTCGGACCTGATGGCGGCGGCGGTGGCCTTCCCGTCGAGGAGCTGGGCGGTCATGACGATCGGGGTCCCTTCAAGCAGGCGACTGCACTCTGGTGCTCACGCGAACCGTTGAGAATCTGAGCCTCTCACGACGACCTTGTTACCCGGTCCGACGGGGACGGACCGGGTAACAAGGGGCTTCGCGGATCAGGTCCCGGCGAGCCAGGCCTTGACCTTGTCCGGGTTCGCATCGGCCCACTTCTTGCCGGCCGCCTCCGGAGTCAACCCGTCCTCGGAGATGTACTTCGCGACCAGGTTCTGGTCGTCGTTCGTCCAGGTGAAGTTCTTGATCAGCGTGACTGCAGGGCTGCCCGAGTCGGCGAACGTCTTGCTGACCACCTTGTTGAGGATGTACGGCGGGTAGTCGCAGGCGATAGCCGCCGGGACGGAGTCGCAACCGGTCGTGTAGGCCGGAAGCGCGACCCGCGCGACCTTGAAGTTGGCCAGTGCCCACTGTGGCTCGTAGAAGTAGAACAGCAGCGGCTTCTTCTGGTTCGTCGCCGTCTCGAGCGACTTGATCAGGGCGGCCTCGCTACCACCGACGACGACCTTGTAGTTCAGCTTGAGGTTCTTGACCAGGGCGACGTCGTTGGTGACGTAGGTCGGGTCGCCGTCGAGCAGCTGGCCGATGCCACCGGACTCGGACGTCTTGAACAGGTCCGAGTACTTGTTGAGGTTCTTGTAGTCGGTGATGTCGGGGTACTGGTCGGCCATCCACTGCGGCACGTACCAGCCGATGATCCCCTTGTTGCCGCTCGGCCCGAAGTCGACCGCGACCTTCTTGTCGGTGATGTATTTCTTCACCAGGTCCTCGTGACCCCAGTTCTCGAGCACGGCGTCGACCTGGTTGGTCTCGAAACCCTGCCACGAGACCTCTTCCTTGAGGTCCTTCTTGGTGACCTTGCACCCCAGCTTGGTCTCCGCGACGTAGCCGACGACGGCCGCGTCGGCGGTGTAGCCGACCCACGGGTTCACCGCGAGCCGAAGCTCGGGGCAGGCTTTCGCCGCGGTGGTCGGGCCGGCGCTGCCCCCGGTGCTGCCGACCTTGGCTCCGCCGCACGCGGCGACCGCGAGACCGGACGCTGCGAGCAGGGCGATGACCCTGACCCGACGGTTCCTTGGCTTTGTCACGCTGATTCCTCCTTGGTCGCCGTTTCGCCCACGACGGGCTGGCAGCTGTTGGGTCCGCACGGGCTAGTGCCCGTCGGAAGAGATTCGGACGCGGCCCGCGCCCTGGGTGACCCGGTCGAGCATCACCCCGAGCAGGACGATGCAAAGCCCAGCAGCGAGGCCGACACCTGCGAGCGCAGTCTGCGAGAAGCCGCGGATCACGTCGAGCCCAAGGCCCTCGGACCCGACCAGACCGCCGACCACGACCATAGCGAGCACGTAGATGACACCCTGGTTGAACGCCAGCAGCAGGTGCGGTCGGGCCATCGGCAGCTGCACCTTGCCGATGATCTGCCAACGGTTGGATCCCGAGGACGTCGCAGCTTCCATCGAGGTCTCGGAGACTCCCCGGATGCCCTCGATCACCACCTTGACGACGGCTGGCGCCGCGTAGACGACCGCGGCGATGATGCCCGTGAACCGGGTGCTGCCGAAGAGTGCGAGGCAGGGCGGCAGGTAGACGAAAGCCGGCATCGTCTGACCGGCGTCGAGAATCGGTCGAAGCAGCTGCTCGACCCGGCGGCTGCGCCCGGCCCAGACCCCGACGGCCGTGCCGAGCACCATCACGATGACGGCCCCGACGAGGACCGACGCCAACGTGAACATCGACGAGTACCACAGGCCCATGCCGATGATCCCGCCGAGGCAGAGCACCACGACGACCGCCACCCGCCAGCCGGCCAGCAGCAGGGCCAGTGCGGCAAGCGCGACGATGACAAGCCACCAGGGGGACTGGGTGAGCAGGGCCTGCAGCGGGTCGATGAAGTAGGTCGTGCAGAAGTTCTTGATGGCGTCGGTATACGTGAAGAGATTCAGCTCTACCCAGGCGGCCGCGTCGTTGACCACCTTGACCGGACGGAACACCCAGTTGTCGGGGAAGGTGTTGGCGGCGACGTACGTCTGACCGATGTAACACATGACGACCGCGACGACCACGGCCATGCCGCCCGTGATCCTACGCACGCGAACGTTCTCGACCCGGCCCGCACGAAGAGACCCCTCGGTGCGCTGGCTCGCCGCCGTCGTCGTCCGGTCGAAGACGATGGCCATGATGACGATGGCCAGGCCTGCGGTGAACGCCACGCCGATGTTCAGGGTCTCCAGCGCCTGGAGCACCACCTTGCCCAGGCCGGGCGCGTCGATGAGGGCGGCGATGGTCACCATCGAGAGCGCAGCCATCGTGGTCTGGTTGACGCCGAGCACGATGGTCTTCTTCGCCATCGGCAGCTGCACCTGGCGCAGCCGCTGCCACGGCGTCGAGCCGAGCGACGTGGCGGCCTCCACCGTGGACGCGGACACCTCGCGGATCCCCACGGCGGTGAGACGGATCACGGGCGGCAGCGCGTAGATAATCGTGGCGACGACCGCCGATGCCGGGCCGATCAGGAAGAACAGGGTGATCAGCGGCAGGTACGCGAAGGTCGGCAGGATCTGCATGAAGTCGAGGAGCGGGGTGATGGCCGAGTTGAACCGGCGCGAGACCCCGGCCCAGACGCCGAGCGGGATCCCGACGACCAGCGACAGCACGACGGCGGTCAGAGTAAGGGCCAGCGTGTCCATGCTCTCGGCCCAGAGGCCGAGGACGCCGAACGACAGGAAGCCGAGTACGGCGAGGATCGCGACCCGCCAGTTGGCGAACATCAGCGCCAGGGCGCCGGCGACGGCCGTCGGCCCGGTCCAGCCGTAGCTGGTCACCTGGGTCTGGACCTGGACGAACAACGTGTCGAGGAACTGCCGCAGGTTGTTGAACCCGTAGACGAACAGCGGGTTCGTGTTGCGACCGGCGTCGACGTTCTCCTTGAACGCGAGAAGCTTGACCTGGACGACGTCGGTCGGCTGCCCGTTGACCAGGGTGCCCTTGTCCTTGAGCAGCAGGTAGAGCAGCACCCAGCCGACGACGATGCCAAGGACGACGACGGACCGGCTGGGTCGCCGGAAGCTGAAGCCGCCGGCGAGCGCGTCGGAGGTGACCGCGGTCATGCGGGCGAGACCAGGCGCGACGCCTCGACCGGATCAACCGGCTGACCGGCGATCACCGCGAGGATCTGGGTGCTGTCGACCACCCCTTGCAACTGGCCGTCCGACACCACCTTCACCGGGTGCGCCGAACCGAGCACGGTGCGGATCGCGTCGCGGATCACGACGTCCGGGCCCAGCTCGAGCCCCTCGAGGGAGTCGTCGGCCGTGGGCGCCCGCATGATCCAGCGCAGCGTGAGCACGTGCGACTTGGGAACGTCCTGCACGAAGTCGCGGACGTAGTCGTCGACCGGGGCGCCGACGAGCTCGTCCGGGCGACCCATCTGCACGATCGCGCCGTCGCGCATGATCAGGATCCGGTCGCCGAGCTTCAGCGCCTCGGCAAGGTCGTGGGTGATGAACACCATCGTCTTGCCGACCTCGTGGTGCAGCCGGATGACCTCGTCCTGCATCTCGCGTCGGATCAACGGGTCCAGTGCGGAGAACGGTTCGTCGAAGAACATGATGTCGGGGTCGACAGCGAGCGCCCGGGACAGCCCTACCCGCTGCTGCATACCGCCGGACAGCTGGTCGGGGTACGCGTGCTCGTAACCTCCGAGGCCGACCAGCTCGATGATCTCCTGGGCCTTGGCGTAACGCTCGGTCTTGCCCTCGCCGCGGATCTCCAAGCCGTAGGCCACGTTGTCGATGACCCGGCGGTGCGGCAGCAACCCGAAGTGCTGGAAGACCATGGAGAACTTGCGCCGACGCAGGTCGCGCAACCGCTTCTCGTCGACGGTGCGGATGTCCTCACCCTCGAACACGATGCGGCCCGAGGTGGGCTCGATCAGCCGCGTGAGACAACGCACCAGCGTCGACTTACCAGAGCCGGACAACCCCATCACGACGAAGACCTCGCCCGGTGCGACGTCGAAAGCGACGTCCCGGACAGCAGCGGTGCAGCCGGTCTTGCGGCGCAGCTCGGCCCGCGGCAACGACGCGTCCGGCGAACCGACGATCTTCTCGGCGTTCGGCCCGAACACCTTCCATAGCTCACTGACAGAGATGACGGGCTCAGCACCCACGACGATCGCCGCCCTTCCGGAGGAGCTCTGCACGCATGTGTCAGCCACCGAACCAGTGCTGCGGCTGCGGGGCAATGTTCTGGTAGATGTGCTTCGCCTCGCGGTACTCGTCGAGCCCGGTGGGTCCGAGCTCGCGTCCCACCCCGGACTGCTTGAAACCGCCCCACTCAGCCTGCGGGAGGTAGGGGTGGTAGTCGTTGATCCACACCGTGCCGTGCCGCAGCTGCCCGGCGACGCGCTGGGCCTTGCCCGCGTCCTGGGTCCACACGGCTCCGGCCAGGCCGTAGTTCGTGTCGTTGCCGAGTCGGACCGCCTCGTCCTCGGTCGTGAAGGTCTCAACCGTGAGCACCGGTCCGAACGACTCGTCCTGGACACACTGCATGTCGGTCCAGCAGCCGGTGAGGATCGTCGGGCGGTAGAAGAAACCGGCTTTGAGGTCACCCTCGTCGGCAACGCGGCCGCCGCAGGCGACGACTGCTCCTTCGGCGATGGCCCCGGCGACATACTTCTCGATCTTCGCGAGGTGCGCCGCGGAGATCAGTGCGCCGGTCTCGGCATCCGGATCGAACGGTCCACCCAACCGGATCCGGTCAGCTCGCCGGGCCAGCTCGGCCACGAAGTCCTCGGCGACGGACTCCTCGACGATCAGCCGCGCCCCGGCCGAACAGACCTGGCCGGAGTGCACGAAGGCGGCCGTCAACGCGTAGTCGAGCGCGGTCTCCAGGTCGGCGTCCGCGAAGACGATGTTCGGGTTCTTGCCGCCCAGCTCGAGCGCCACCTTCTTGACGGTCGCGGCTGCGGACGCCATCACCCGCTTGCCGGTCTCGAGTCCCCCGGTGAACGAGACCAGGTCGACGAGCGGGCTCTCGCTCAGCGGGGCGCCAGCAACCGGCCCGGACCCCGTGACGAGGTTCGCGACGCCGGCTGGCAGCCCTGCCTCGGTGAGCAGGTCCAGCAGCAGGATCGCGGTGCTCGGGGTGAGCTCGCTGGGCTTGAGGACGAACGTGTTTCCGGCGGCCAGGGCGGGTGCGACCTTCCAGGAGGTCTGCAGCAGCGGGTAGTTCCACGGCGTGATCAGGCCGCAGACCCCCACCGGCTCGTAGACGATCCGGCTGACGGCGTTCGGGTTGCCGGTGTCGACCAGGCGGCCTGCGTTCGTCCCCGCGATCCCGCCGTAGTAGCGAAACACCCGGATCACGTCGTCGACGTCGTACTCCGCCTCGAC
Source organism: Actinomycetes bacterium (assembly GCA_038210415.1). Taxonomy (GTDB): domain Bacteria; phylum Actinomycetota; class Actinomycetes; order Prado026; family Prado026; genus JBBQWS01. Next base: position 48,065 of record JBBQWS010000008.1, on the reverse strand, counting down.
GATCCGCTTGCCGGTGTCGAGCGACTCGGCCCGCGCGATCGACGCCTTGTCCCGCAACAGCAGGTCCGCCGTCCGAAGGAGCAGGGCGCCGCGCTCGAGCGCAGGAGTCGAGGGCCAGGGCCCGTCGTCGAAGGCGCTGCGGGCGGCCGAGATGGCTGCGCGCGTGTCGTCGGATGTCGCCTCGTCGACCTGCCGCACGAGCGTGCCGTCCGCCGGGCAGCGCACCTCGCGCTGCCCGCCCGATGCGGCGGTGACCCAGCGTCCCGCGATGAACAGCGTTGGCACGGAACCTCTTCTCATGCGCTGAGTTGTTGCGTAGGATGCAACACAGTTCCTTCCTCGCAACGCAGACTGATGGGTGCGACCCCTCGCGTCAAGCAGATTCGGTAGATCGATTCCCCATTCGTTACGGGACGCGGGGCCTTGCGCTCCACCGCTCACCGCGCCACGAAGCCGCCCAGCATGACGAGAGATCCGCGACCTGGAAAGGATGCCGGTGACGACCCAAGGCCGGGCCGAGCCCGTCGAGTGGTCTGCCGACGCCGGTCAGGCGGTGATCCAGTCCCGCGCGGCCGGACGCGGTCCGCTGCTGCCGGTGCTGCACGCCCTGCAGGAGACCTTCGGCTACATCGACCCGCAAACTGTCTCGCTGATCGCCAAGGCACTCAACCTCTCCCGTGCCGACGTCCACGGGGTGCTCACCTTCTACAGCGACTTCCGCACCACACCGCCCGGTCGCACCCAGGTGCAGGTGTGCCGCGCCGAAGCCTGTCAGGCGATGGGCGGGCGCGACCTCGCCGACCACGTCAGGCGGCGGCTCGGCATCGGCTTCGGGGAGACGTCGCACGCCGGCGGCTTCAGCCTCGACCAGGTCTTCTGTCTCGGCAACTGCGCGCTCGCGCCGGCCGTCACGATCGACGGGCGCCTGGTCGGCCGCGTGACACCCGCTCGCTTCGACGGCCTGCTCGGCCAGCTCGCCCCCGAGCGGAGCAGCTCGTGACGTCGCCGGTCCGGGTGTACGTGCCTGGCGACTCGGCAGCGTGCTCGGTGGGCGCCGACCTCGTGGCCGCCGCGTTGGCGGAGGGCGCGCGCACCCGCGGCCGCGAGGTCGAGATCGTGCGCAACGGGTCGCGCGGGATGTTCTGGCTCGAGCCGCTCGTCGAGGTCGTCACGGCTCAGGGCCGGGTGGCGTACGGCCCGGTCCAGCCCGACGACGTGCCGGGCCTGCTGGACTCCGGCCTGCTCGACGGGACGTCGCACCCGCTCTCGCTCGGCCCTACCGAGTCAATCGACTACCTCGCCCGGCAGAACCGGCTGACGTTCGCCCGGGTCGGGGTCATCGACCCGCTGTCGCCCGACGACTTCGAGAACCACGGCGGCCTGGCCGGGCTGCGCCGGGCGTTGACCATGACGGCGGCGGAGGTCGTCGAGGAGGTCGTCGAGTCAGGGCTGCGCGGTCGCGGCGGCGCCGGCTTCCCCACCGGCATCAAGTGGCGCACCGTGCTCGCCGCCCCCGCCAGACCCAAGTTCGTCTGCTGCAACGCGGACGAGGGCGACAGCGGAACGTTCGCCGACCGGATGCTCATGGAGGGCGACCCCTTCACCCTGATCGAGGGCATCCTCATCGCCGCCGTCGCCGTCGGCGCCACCGAGGGCTTCGTCTACATCCGCTCCGAGTACCCCGCGGCGGTGGCCACGATGCGCCGGGCGGTCGAGGTCGCGTACGAGCAGGGCTGGCTGGGCCAGCAGGTGCTCGGCAGCAACCACAGCTTCGACCTGGAGATCCGGGTGGGCGCAGGGGCCTACATCTGCGGCGAGGAGACCGCGATGCTCGAGAGCATCGAGGGCAAACGCGGCATGGTGCGACCCAAGCCACCGATCCCTGCGCTGGAAGGGCTCTTCGGCCTGCCCACGCTGGTCAACAACCCGTTGTCGCTGGCCAGCGTCCCGACCGTGCTCGCCGAGGGTGCGGCGTTCTACCGCGACTTCGGCATGGGCCGCTCAAGGGGAACCCAGGTGTTCCAGCTGGCCGGAAACATCGCCAGGGGCGGCATCGTCGAGACAGCCTTCGGGATCACGCTCGACCAGCTGCTGAACGACTTCGGTGGCGGCACGGCGACCGCCCGACCGATCCGGGCGGTGCAGGTCGGTGGCCCGCTGGGCGCCTACGTCCCGCCCGAGTCGTTCGGGTTGCCCATGGACTACGAGGAGTTCGTGGCAGCCGGCGCGATGGTCGGGCATGGTGGCATCGTGGTGTTCGACGACACGGTCGACATGGGCCAGCAGGCGCGCTTCGCGTTGGAGTTCTGCGCAGAGGAGTCGTGCGGCAAGTGCACCCCCTGCCGCGTCGGCGCCGTCCGGGGCGTCGAGGTCATCGACAAGATCCTGGTCGGCCAGGACGTCGCCGCGAACCTCGTGCTGCTGGACGACCTGTGCGACCTCATGACCGACGGCTCGCTGTGCGCGATGGGGGGGCTGACGCCCATGCCCGTACGCAGCGTGCTGAAGCACTTTGCCGAGGACCTCGATCGCACCAGCAACGCAGGGAGTCGACCATGAGCCTGTTGAAGGAGCCCGACCTCGGCACCCCCGCCGTCGCCGGAGCGGCCACGGTCGACGTGTGCATCGACGGCCTGCCCGTCACCGTCGCTCCGGGCACGTCCGTGCTGCGTGCGGCCGCAACAGCAGGCATCAACATCCCAAAGCTCTGCGCGACGGACAGCCTGGACGCGTTCGGGTCCTGCCGGTTGTGCCTGGTCGAGGTCGACGGCCGGCCGGGCACCCCGGCGTCGTGCACGACCCCCTGCACTCCCGGGATGCAGGTGTCCACGCAGACACCCCGACTCGAGAAGCTGCGTCGCGGGGTCATGGAGCTGTACATCTCGGACCATCCGCTCGACTGCCTGACCTGCCCGGCGAACGGCGACTGCGAGCTGCAGGACATGGCCGGCGCCGTCGGCCTGCGCGAGGTGCGGTACGGCTTCGACGGCGAGAACCACCTCGACGCACCGACCGACGACAGCAACCCGTACTTCTCGTTCGACGCCAGCAAGTGCATCGCCTGCTCACGTTGCGTGCGTGCCTGCGACGAGGTCCAGGGCACCTTCGCCCTGACCATCGCCGGGCGCGGCTTCGACTCGAAGGTCACCGCGGGCGCCGGCGAGTCGTTCATGCAGTCCGAGTGCGTCTCGTGTGGAGCGTGCGTGCAGGCCTGCCCGACGTCGACGCTGCAGGAAAAGACCGTCATCCAGCTCGGCGTGCCCCAGCGCACCGTGCTCACCACCTGCGCGTACTGCGGGGTCGGCTGCTCGTTCAAGGCCGAGCTGCGTGGCGACGAGGTGGTGCGGATGGTGCCGTACAAGGACGGCGGAGCCAACGAGGGCCACTCGTGCGTCAAAGGCCGGTTCGCCTGGGGCTACGCCACGCACAAGGACCGCCAGCTGTCGCCGATGATCCGCGAGAGCATCGGCGACGAGTGGCGCAAGGTCCCGTGGGACGAGGCGATCGGCTACGCCGCGTCCAGGCTCCAGGCCATCCAGGCCGAGTACGGCCGTGGCGCCATCGGCGGCATCACGTCGTCGCGCTGCACCAACGAAGAGGTCTTCGTCGTGCAGAAGATGATCCGGGCCGCGTTCGGCAACAACAACGTCGACACCTGCGCGCGGGTCTGCCACTCCCCCACCGGCTACGGCTTGAAGCAGACCTTTGGCACGTCCGCAGGCACGCAGGACTTCAAGTCGGTCGCCGAGGCCGATGTCATCGTGGTCATCGGCGCCAACCCCACCGACGGCCACCCGGTGTTCGCGTCGCGCATGAAGCGACGGCTGCGCGAGGGCGCCGAGCTTGTGGTCATCGACCCGCGGCGGATCGACCTCGTCCGAAGCCCACACGTCGAGGCGAAGCACTTCCTCCAGCTCAGCCCCGGCACCAACGTCGCCGTCGTCAACGCGATGGCGCACGTCGTGGTCACCGAGGACCTGGTCGACCGCGCTTTCGTCGCGGAGCGCTGCGAGGCCGACAGCTTCGCGCAGTGGGAGTCGTTCGTCGCACTGCCCGAGAACAGCCCCGAGGCCATGGAGCCGATCACCGGCGTGCCGGCGGCCGAGCTCCGGGCAGCGGCCCGGCTCTACGCCGGAGCCAGGAACGGCGCCATCTACTACGGGCTCGGCGTCACCGAGCACAGCCAGGGCTCCACGATGGTGATGGGCATGGCCAACCTCGCGATGGCCACCGGCAACATCGGGCGCGACGGCGTCGGCGTGAACCCGTTGCGCGGTCAGAACAACGTGCAGGGCTCCTGTGACATGGGGTCGTTCCCGCACGAGCTGCCCGGCTACCGGCACGTCGGCGACGACACCGCCCGCCACGTGTTCGAAGACCTCTGGGGCAAGTCGCTGGACCCCGAGCCCGGTCTGCGGATCCCGAACATGTTCGACGCCGCGATCGCCGGCACCTACCGCGGCATGTACGTCCAAGGCGAGGACATCGCCCAGTCCGACCCAAACGTCAAGCATGTCAAGGCGGCGCTGGCGTCGCTCGACCTGTTGATCGTCCAGGACCTCTTCCTCAACGAGACGGCGGCGTTCGCGCACGTCTTCCTGCCGGGCACGTCGTTCCTCGAGAAGGACGGCACGTTCACCAATGCCGAGCGCCGGATCAACCGGGTGCGCCCGGTGATGGCACCCAAGACCGGTAAGCAGGAGTGGCAGATCACCTGTGAGCTGGCGACCGCCATGGGCTACTCGATGGACTACGCCAACGGCAGCCAGATCATGGACGAGATCGCCGCTACGACGCCGACGTTCGCCCGGGTCTCGTTCGCGCGCCTCGACGAAGCCGGCAGCCTGCAGTGGCCGTGCACCGAGGCGGCCCCCGACGGCACGCCGATCATGCACGTCGACGGGTTCGTCCGCGGCAAGGGCCACTTCGTCGACACACCGTTCGTGCCCACCGACGAGCGCACCAGCCGGAAGTTTCCACTGATCCTCACGACCGGCCGGATCCTGAGCCAGTACAACGTGGGCGCCCAGACCCGGCGTACCGAGAACGTCCAGTGGCACGGCGAGGACATCCTCGAGATCCACCCGCACGACGCGGAGGAGCGCGGAATCGTCGACGGCAGCCCGGTCTCGATCGTGAGCCGGGTAGGCGAGACCGTGCTGCGCGCGCGGATCGCCGACCGCATGCCTCAAGGTGTCGTCTACACGACGTTCCACTACCCCGGCAGCGGCGCCAACGTCGTCACCACCGAGTACTCCGACTGGGCCACGAACTGCCCGGAGTACAAGGTGACCGCCGTCCAGGTCGCGCCAACGTCCAAGCTTCCAGTCGGTGCACAGCCAGTAGGGACGCAGTGAGCAGGGACGCGATGAGCGATCACGAGACCGACATCGGCGCCCTGGTGCGCATGGCCAACCAGATCGCCAAGAACTTCAGCCACCACCGGTCCGACGTCGCGTCGAACGAGGTCGCAGCGCACCTGCATTCGTTCTGGGCGCCGAGCATGCGCGACCAGCTCGTGCGCTACGTCGACGAGGGCGGCGACGGCCTCGACCCGGTGCCGCTGACGGCAGCGCGCTCGCTCTCCGTCAGGCGCTAGAAGCGCGGCGCCTCACCCGGTGCACGCGGAGCGAACATCGTGCGGTCGCGCTCGTCGATCAACACGTCGTTGATGCTGGCCTCGCGGCGACTCATGTAGCCGAGTGCGTCGAACTGCCAGTTCTCGTTGCCGTACGACCGCCACCACTGGCCCTCGTCGTCGTGCCACTCGTACTGGAACCGGACGGCGATCCGATTGTCGGTGCTGGCCCAGAGCTCCTTGCGCAGGACGTAGTCGTGCTCGCGTTCCCACTTGCGGGTGAGGAACTCGACGATGGCCGGCCGGCCGGAGAGGAACTCGCTGCGGTTGCGCCAGACCGAGTCCGGCGTGTACGCCAACGAGACCCGCCCGGGGTCGCGGCTGTTCCACGCGTCCTCGGCCGCCTGCACCTTGGCGCGGGCCGTCTCCAGCGTGAACGGGGGCACGGGCGGGCGAGGGTCCATGGGGGTGATGGTGCCCCATCAGGGGCGGTGGGGGACTCGACTTCGCGACTCAGGAAACTCTCAGCCTTCACTCAGACTCTGCTCGGGCGCGCATGCGACAGTTCTCGTATGCAGACCGCCGCCCGCGCCGACCAGTACCGCGTGCTCGTTGTCGACGACGAGACCAGCATCAACGAGCTCCTCGCCACGGCGCTGCGCTACGAAGGCTTCGACGTCGCCATCGCCGACAGCGGGATCAGCGCGCTCGCCGCCGTGGCGGAGCAGCGGCCCAACCTCATCGTCCTCGACGTCATGCTGCCCGACTTCGACGGCTTCGAGGTCGCACGTCGGCTCCGCCGCGACGGGCAGGACGTCCCCGTGCTCTTCCTCACCGCCCGCGACACGACCGAGGACAAGGTGCGCGGCCTGACCATCGGCGGCGACGACTACGTCACCAAACCGTTCAGCCTCGCCGAGCTCGTCGCGCGGATCAACGTCATCCTGCGCCGCACGTATGGCGACGACGGCTCGGCCAGCCGGGTCACGTACGCCGACCTCACCCTCGACGAGGAGACCAGGGAGGTCTGGCGCGACCAGACCCCGATCGACCTCACGGCCACCGAGTACCGCCTGCTGCACTACCTGTTGATCAACGCCCGTAAGGTGCTCACGCGCGGACAGCTGCTCGACCACGTCTGGGACTACGACTTCGGTGGTGACGCCCGCGTGCTCGAGACCTACATCAGCTACCTGCGCAAGAAGATCGACACGGGTGGGCCGCAGCTCATCCAGACGGTTCGGGGCGTCGGGTACTCGCTCCGCCTGCCAAGGGAGTGACCGTGCGTCTGGGCCGAGGCATGACCCTGCGCGCCAGGCTGGCCCTCGGCCTCATGGTGCTGGCAGCCCTCGGGCTGCTCGTCACCGGCTTCGTGACGTACACCCTGCTCGACCGGTCGCTGATCGAGCGGGTCGACGAGCAGCTGTTCTCCGCCGCACCCGCGTACGCCGACGGGCTCTCCGGCGAACGCGGCGACGGCGGGCGCCCGCCCGTCAATGCGAACGGTGCGTACGCCCAGCTGACGTCACCCGAGGGTGTCGTCACCGAGACGAAGACAACGCCCGCGCCGGCGGTGATCCCGAGCAAGTTCGTCACGAACGTCCCGGTCACCGTCCCGCAGCCGTCCGGGCCAGCCTTCCGCATGGTCACGACGACGGGATCGCCCCACGGCACGTTGTTGCTCGCGTTCCCGCTCGACGGGGTGGCCAGCACGCTGCGGCAGATGCTGCTCGTCGAGTTCATGGTCTCCGTGTCGGTGCTGCTGGGGCTGGGCCTGCTCGTCTGGTACGTCGTCGGCGTCGGCCTGCGGCCGCTGCGTCGGATGGAGTTCACCGCCGCCCAGATCGCCGCCGGCGACCTGTCCAAGCGGGTCGACGAGCCGGACCCGCGCACCGAGGTGGGTCGGCTGGGGGTCGCGCTCAACGTCATGCTGGGCCGGATCGAGGAGTCGGCGCGAGCCCGGGCAGCGTCCGAGCAGAAGATGCGCCGGTTCCTCGCCGACGCCTCGCACGAGTTGCGTACACCGCTCACCTCCATCCGCGGCTACGCCGAGCTGTTCCGTCGCGGCGCGGATCGCCGACCCGAGGACACCGCCACCGCCATGCGCCGGATCGAGGACGAGTCGGCCCGCATGAGCCGCCTGGTCGACGACCTGCTCTCGTTGGCCCGGCTCGACGAAGGCCGGAGCGAGGAGCGGGCGCCCGTCGACCTGTCCGTGCTTGCAGCGGACGCCTGCTCCGACGTACGGGCGATCGACCACGACCGCCCGATCACCCTCGACGCAGACTCGGCCGTAGTGCTCGGCGACGAGCACCAGCTGCGCCAGGTCGTCGGAAACCTCATCGGCAACGCCGCGCGGCACACACCGTCCGGTACTCCCATCCACGTCGTCGTCAGCCACTCCCGCGACCGGGCGACCATGTTCGTCGAGGACAGGGGGCAGGGGCTGCCCGAAGCCGATCTCGTACGCGTCTTCGATCGGTTCTACCGCGCCGAGGAGTCACGCTCACGAGCCTCCGGCGGCACCGGTCTCGGACTGGCCATCGTCGCCGCGACCATGAGCGCTCACGACGGCCGGGCGTGGGCCGAGAACCGCAGCGACGGAGGAGCGCGTTTCTCGATCGAGCTGCCGCTGGCTCCGACGTCACCCGTTCGGCCGCAAGAAGCCGCGGATTCTCAGCCCAATCACAGCCTGGCCTGAGAGACGGCTAAGGTCGCGACGGCACTCTGGTGAGCACGGTCGACCGGCCGACCCTTCGATCTCCAGGAGCTGTCATGAGCCTGACCCCCCGCACGAAGCGGACGGCCGCTTGGGCCGCCGCCGGAGTCCTCGGCACTGTGGCCATCGGTGCCGCCGCGCTGTCGCAGGTCGGCATCGCCGCTGCGGACTCCGCCGTGAAGCCGTCGGCCAGCAGCATCGGTGCACCCGGGCCGGACGGGCACGGGCCGGACGGGCACGGGCCGGACGGGCACGGGCCAGGCGGGCCGGGCCGCGGCGCCGAGCTGGCCGCCGTGGCCAAGGCGCTGGGCTTGACCGAGACCGACCTGCGTACCCAGCTCATGACCGGCAAGTCTCTGGCGACCATCGCCAAGGCCAAGGGCGTCGCCCTGCAGACCGTCATCGACGCCATCGTCGCCCAGGAGAAGACCGAGCTCGCCGCCGCGGTGAAGGCCGGACGACTCACCCAGGCCCAGGCCGACCAGATGAGCAAGGACCTCGTGGCTCGCGCCACCGAGCAGGCCAACCGGATCCCCGGCCAGCGCGGACCCGGCGGACCCGGCGAGAGCCGTGGCGGACCGGGTGTGCCGGTCGCACCCGGAGCACCGACCGCGAGCGGCACCAGCGCCTAGCCCGGAGCGACCTCGACCAGGACGTGGCCCGGCTCGCCCGTCGGCTGCACCCACCGCGGCACCGGGCCCCGGCTCGACCGGGGAATCAGACCGCGGTCTAGCGGCATGAAGGGACCCTGGTGGCGGAAGGGGTGCCGCCCGGGGTGGCCCGTCAGCGGGCGCCGAGCAGGTGCTCCACGGCGAGCTGGTCCAGGGTCGTGTAGTCGTACCCGGCTGCCGCGACCGCCTCGGCGTCGAAGTCCTCGTAGGCCGACCGGTCGGTCAGCAGGTCGGCGTACGACTCTCCGGCGGCCAGTGTCGGCTGCGCCAGCTGGTCCTGCTTGCTGACCAGCATCGCCGCCTGCACCGCCGGATCGGCCCGGAACGCGGCCGCCCGCTCTTTGAGCATCAGGTAGGTGCGCATGTTCGCCGCTGCCGAGGCCCAGACTCCGGCGAGGTCCTCGGTACGCAGCGGCTTGTAGTCGAAGTGCCGCGGCCCGGTGTAGTCGCTGTTCTCCAACAGGTCGACCAGGAAGAAGGCACTGAGCACGTCGCCGTGCCCGAACATGAGGTCCTGGTCGAACTTCGGTCCGTGCTGACCGTTCAGGTCGATGTGGAAGAGCTTGCCCTGCCAGAGAGCCTGTGCGATGCCGTGCACGAAGTTGAGCCCGGCCATCTGCTCGTGGCCCACCTCGGGGTTCACCCCGACCATGTCGTGGTGGTCGAGTGTGCTGATGAACGCGAGCGCGTGCCCGATCGTCGGCAGCAGGATGTCGCCCCGGGGCTCGTTCGGCTTGGGCTCCAGAGCGAACCGGATCCCGTAGCCCTTGTCGGTGACGTACTGCGCCAACGTGTCGATGCCTTCGCGGTAGCGGTCGAGCGCGACCCGGACGTCCTTCGCCGCGTCGGTCTCGGTGCCTTCGCGACCACCCCAGAACACGTACGTTGACGCCCCCAGCTCGGCTGCGAGGTCGAGGTTGCGCATCGTCTTGCGCAGCGCGAACCGGCGCACCGACCGGTCGTTGGACGTGAACGCACCGTCCTTGAACACCGGGTGCGAGAAAAGGTTCGTGGTCATCATCGGCACCGTCATGCCGGTCTCCGCGAGGGCCTTGCTGAACCGCTCGATCAGCCCGGTACGGGTGTCGTCGTCGGAGCCGAACGGGATCAGGTCGTCGTCGTGGAAGGTGACGCCGTACGCGCCGAGCTCGGCCAGCCGGTGCACCGACTCGACCGGGTCGATCGGCGCCCGGGTCGGGTCGCCGAACGGGTCCCGGGCCTGCCAGCCCACCGTCCACAGGCCGAAGGTGAACTTGTCCGCTGGGGTCGGTTCGAGTGACATGGCAGGCTCCTCGGCAAATAGTTTGTTACTTGAACTTATTGGCCGGATGTGACAGTGTCAAGCCTTGTGACCGTTCTGCTCCCGGTCGAGCGTCGGGCTGACCGCCCAGCCCGGCAGCAGGGCGTCCGCGACCACAACCTCGCCGTCGTCCTGCGCCGGATCGCCGAAGCCCCGCAGCCGGTCTCGCGCGCGGACATCGCAGCGACGACCGGGCTCACCCGGGCCACCGTCTCGTCCCTGGTCGACTCCCTGGTCGCCGGCGGGCTGGTCGCCGAGCTCGCGCCCGAGCCACGTACCGGCGCCGGCCGACCCGCGACCGGACTGGTCGTCGCGGGGGCCGGTGCGGGTGCGCTCGGAGTGGAGATCAACATCGACTACGTGGCCGTGTGCCTGGTCGATCTCACCGGTACGGTGCGGTACCGGAGCGTCGTCATCGAGGACCAGCGCCGCCTCACCCCCGCCCAGGCCGTCGCCGGGGCCGCCGAGCTGGTCCGGGCCGCGCTCGCCACCGCGAACCTCGTGAGCCTGCCCGTGGCAGGAGCGACCCTGGCCGTACCCGGGCTGGTCGAGTCGCGCACCGGCATCCTGCGGGTTGCCCCCAACCTCGGCTGGCACGACCTCGACGTGCGCGCCCTGCTCTGGGGCCAGCCAGGACTCGGTTCGTTGCCGCTCACCATCGACAACGAGGCGAACCTCGCGGCGCTCGGCGAGCTCGCCGCCGCCCGCCCCGACGGCCCGTCCAGCTTTGTCTACCTCTCCGGCGAGATCGGCGTCGGCGCCGGGATCGTCATCGACGGCGAGCTGTTCCGCGGGACGCACGGCTGGGGCGGCGAGATCGGCCACTTCCCCGTCGACCACGCGGGTCCGCCGTGCAGCTGCGGCGCTCGCGGCTGCCTCGAGCAGGTGGCGGGGCAGGAGGCGATCTTGCGCCGCGCCGGACTCATCGCGCCGGCCACGACGTCCATGGTGGGCCAACCCGACCAGGGCCGGCTCCTCGAGCTCGCAGAAGCGGGTGACCCCGAGCTGCTGCAGGCTCTTGAGGAAGCCGGTACGGCGCTCGGGCTGGCGGTCTCGGGGGTCCTCAACGTCGTCGACGTCGACACGGTGGTCCTCGGCGGGTTGTACGCCGCACTGGGCCGCTGGCTCGTCCCGGCGGTCGAGCGCGAGGTCGCCTACCGGGTGATCCCCCATGCGTGGCACCCGGTGTCCGTCCGCGTCAGCAGCCTCGGCGGCGACGCCGCGATCATGGGAGCAGCCGGCGCGGTGCTGCGTGGCGTCCTCGACAACCCGGCCGCGCACCTCGACTGACCGCTAGCCTTCCGGCACCGCAGGAGGTGCGGTGGGGGAGGACCGGCATGCCGCAGGAGCCGGACGACCCGGGCCACCACCCGGACGTGATCGTCTACGCCGGTGTGCTGCTGGCGATGGTGGCCTTCGCCGCCAACTCGATCCTCACCCGCTCGGCGCTCGACTCGGCCAGCATCGACGCGGCATCGTTCACCGCGATCCGGCTCGGCTCGGGCGCCCTCGCGCTGACGGCCCTGCTCGCGGTGCGCGCGAAGGGCCGCGCCGACGTGGTCCTGCGACCGGTGCCGTGGCGCTCGTCGTTCTTCCTCTTCCTCTACGCGGCGGCCTTCTCGCTCGCCTACTTGCGCATCGGGGCGGCGACGGGGTCGTTGGTCCTGTTCGGGACCGTCCAGACCGTGATGTACGCCGCGGCCATCGGCCGCGGGGAGAAGCCGGGGCTCAGTGGTTGGGCCGGGCTGACCCTCGCCGCAGTCGGACTCGTCACTCTTGTCGCACCGGGCGTCTCGGCTCCCGATCCTGGTGGCGTCGGCCTGATGGGCCTAGCCGGAGTCGCCTGGGCCAGCTACACCTTGGCCGGCCGTACCCGCGGCAACCCGATCGCCACGTCCGCCCGCAACTTCGTATGGAGCCTGCCGCTGGCGCTCGGTCTCGAGGTCGCCGTCGAGCTGATCCGGCCCGGAACCATCCACGCCGGAACGAAGGGGATCACCCTGGCGATCCTGTCGGGAGCGGTCGCCTCCGGCATGGGCTACGCGTTGTGGTACTCGGTCCTGCCACAGCTGACCAGGGTCCAGTCCGGCATCGTCCAGATGGCTCCGCCGCCCCTGGCAGCGATCGGCGGCCTGCTGCTCCTGGGCGAAGCCGTCGGCCTCCGGGTCGCGCTGTCGTCCCTGCTGATTCTGACGGGCGTCGCGGTCGGCGTGCTGGGGAACCGCTCGCGTTAGGTTGGTGCCATGGCAGACAAGGTCACCGGGCCGGCGTCGTACTTCCCGTCGATCGTGAAGAAGTACGGCCACCCCGTCGACTACTGGATGGGCCAGCTCGCGACCGTCTCCGACCGCACCCACCTGCAGCAGGTGGACTGGCTGAAGACCGAGCACGGCCTGGGACACGGCCACGCGAACGCCCTGGTGGCTGTCTTCCGAGCGACGTAGCGGCCTCGGCGGATTCGACGAGCCAGCCATCTCGGTTGGCGGCAGCTAACTGCTCGCGCTCGGCTCGGGGCTCGGTCCGCCTTTGCCGCTGCTCCCGCCGTCCGAGCCGCCGTCGCCGCTCTTCGAGCTCTGGTCGCTGCTGGTCCCGCCGGAGTCGGTCTGGCTTTCCGTGGGGCCAGCGCTCGGTTCCTCGGAGTGGTGGGTGTCGTCGGATCCCTTGGCCTGGCCCTGCTGGTCCGCGGAGCCGTTCCGGCTGCTGCCCCCCTGCTCCTGGGCAGGCTCGGTGGCTACGGGTGCCTTGTTGCCGGGCGGCGTCGAGCCCCTCGGCCCTTCAGGTGCGATCGCAGTCAGCTGAATCAGCTCGTCCGCCAAAGAGCTTTGAAGTGCTAGCAGCGTCGTACGTCGTTCCGAAGGCCGCACGGTCTTCAGGATCCCGAGGGCCTGCGCCAAGAGGCTGCGGACGTTGGCGGCCCTGTCTACACCCAGATGGTGGGAAGGCTTGGCGGCGTCGATGAACCCCTGTGCCTGGCCCAGGAGCGCGCCGGCTTGGTCGAGGGGGTCCGGTACGACGGCCACCGTCCCGAACAGCTTCTGGTGGACCGGGTAGAGCAGCGACCCGGGGCTTGCGGCAGCCACGCCGGTGCCGGCGACCGCCAACACCGAGACGGCAGCGAAGACCGCGATCCGGCGACGGCGACGAGTGAGCCGGTCGAGTCGGAGCGGCTCAGCGCAAGCGTCCGCCGGCGCCCCGGCCCGGTCGGCGAGGGGGGTCAGCACCACGACGGGGAGACTGACCAGACCCTCGTCGATCCGGTCCAGCCACGACACCAGAGCGCCTGCGAGCTCGTCGTCAAGCGGCGGTGTCCGGCGCGCCACAGCGTCGAGCCAGGCGTCGGTGGCGTCCAGGTCGGCCAAGCTCGCCGGGCGGGGGTCGGGGGTCACCGGAACGCTCCCGTGGCAGGGCTGAGCCGAAGTCGGCTCAACGCACGGTGCTGGGCCACTCGGACGGCTCCTTCTGTCATTCCGAGAACCTCCGCCGTCTCCGCCGCGCTCAGCCCGGCCGCGACGCGGAGCATCAGGATCTCCGCCAGCCGCGGCGGCAGGTCGTCGAGCAGCCGGACCAGCCGGTCCAACGTGTCCCTGCCTTCGGTGAGCTCTTCCGGCCCGGGCGTCGGGTCCGGGCGGTCGGTGGGCGCGTCGAACAGGTCCTCGCGCCGCCGGTACGCGGAGCGGTGCGTCATCGCGACCTTGTTGTTGGCGATGCCGAACACGAAGGCTTCGATGCTGTGGGTCTCCGACTGGTGGGTCGGGAGCGCTTGGATCATGGCCAACATCACCTCCTGGGTCACGTCGTCGGCTGTGCCCGGGTCAGGCAGCCGGGCCCGGCAGTAGCGGTAGACAGCGGGGCGGAAGTGGCGGATCAGCGAGTCGAGCGCGGCCGGGTCGCCAGCCATCGCTTTTCGCGTCACCTCGGGATCCACTGGCCTCCCCATCTCCTCGATTCGTTGCCGCCGGGGCCCGGCGCGTTACACCGCCGCAGCCCTCGATGTATCGGCGCGCAGAATCCGCGTCTACACCCTGGCGGGCCATTGAGCCGAGAAGGTGAGAACGCCGCAAGGGTGTAACGGTCCGGCCGCGGGCGGCAACGAACCGTTCGAGCGCCGGTTCACCCCGGCGAACGCCCACCACCATCAGGAGATCGACATGATTCGCAACAAGCCTCTGGCCGCCGCAGCGGTGCTGAGCCTGGCCCTGGCCGGTGCGGCCTTGGCCACCCCTGCGCAGGCGTCCAGCCCGTCGACCACCGTTTCGAGCGAGATCCCCGGCATCGGAGTCTCCGTCGACTTCAACCTCGATGACCAGACCGGTGACGTCACCGACACCACGGTGGACCCGGCCGACGCCGAGACCGCCGAGACCGCAGACGCCACATCGAGCTCCGCACCGAGTGCGGACCCGACGGCGACCGAGACGCCGACGCCCGAACCCAGCACGAGCGCCAGCGCCGACGACCAGTCCGGAGACACCCAGGGGGACGACAGCGGCACGGGCAGCCAGTCCGGGAACCAGAAGTCGGGCGACGGCAAGTCCGGGGACGACCAGGGGAGCGGCCAGGGCAGCGGCCAGGGCAGCGATGTCCAGCCGACCGCGGACCCGTCCGGTTCGAGCGACAACCAGTCCGGTGGCGACAACCACCAGGGCTGAGCGCGGCCAGCAGGCGGGGTGCCGGCGTTCGACCGCCGGCGCCCTGCTCGCAGGTACCGCCCTCAGCCTCATCGCCCTGACCGGCTGCAGCGCCCCCCGGAGCGGGACCGCCGCCGCGCCAGCAGCGGCCGTGGCCCAGACCGGCTCGACGGCCACACCGGCCGCCGTGGCGCTACGCCAACGTGCCGTGGCTGCGACTCGCGCCCTCCGCTCGTACACCTTCGCTTCCGCCAGCGTGCTCGGTGGCCATGAGGTGACCTTGCGCGGCCGCGCCGTGCTGCCCGACCGGCTCGCGTTCGACGTGGTCAGTGGGATCAAGCACGAGTCGGTGGTGCGGGTCGGCGCTGCCCGCTACGTCCGTATCAACGCTGGGACCTGGCGTCCCGGCACGCTCCAGGCGGCCCCCGACGGATCTCCGTTGGCCGGTCTGATCGGCGCGCTGCAGGCGAGCGGCTCGCTGACTGTCGACGCCACGGGAAGGCTGGTCGGGACGATCTCGGCGACCGACGCAGCTGGCAGCGGGCTGCTGAAGACGGGTGTCGGGGCGGCACCGATCACGGTGGCGTTCACGCTCGACCCAGCCGGTCACGTCACCGGCTTCCGGATGCAGACCACGCTCAGCACCTCCGGGCGAGCCCTGGCGTTCCAGCAGACCACCAGCTACGGTTCCTTCGACCACGCGGCGGCGGTGCGGAAACCCTGACCGACGAAGGACACGAGCCCGGCCGGTCCGGCCGGCACACGGGTCAGGCTCCCGCGCCACCGGGCGGTGTCGTCGGCTGGTGCCGGTAGAAGGGCGCGGCGCTCGGCAGAAGCGGCTCGGTGCCGAGGATCAGGTCCGCCGCCTTCTCGGCGAGCATCATCACCGGCGCGTAGATGTTGCCGTTCGTCACGTACGGCATGACCGAGGCGTCGACCACGCGCAGACCCTCCACCCCGTGCACGCGCATGGTCAGCGGGTCGACGACGGACATCGCATCGGTGCCCATCTTGCAGGTGCAGGACGGGTGCAGCGCCGTCTCGGCATCCTTGGCGACCCACTCGAGGACCTCGTCGTCGGTCTTCACCGAGGCGCCAGGTGACAGCTCGCCGTCGTTGAACGGGTCGAAGGCGGGCTGGGTCAGGATGTCGCGTGCGACGTGGATCGCCTCGATCCACTCGCGCCGGTCCTGCTCGGTAGACAAGTAGTTGAACCGCAGAGCCGGGTGCACGTGCGGGTCGATGCTCGTGATCTTCACGGAACCACGGGCGTCGGAGTACATCGGACCGACGTGCACCTGGTACCCGTGCCCGGCCGTGGGTGCCGAGCCGTCGTACCGGATCGCGATCGGCAGGAAGTGGAACATCAGGTTCGGGTAGGCCACCTCGTCGTTGCTGCGGCAGAACCCGCCTGCCTCGAAGTGGTTGGTGGCACCGGGCCCGCTCTTGAAGAACAGCCACTGCGCTCCGATGAACGGGCGCTTCCACATCTTCAGCCCGGGCGCGATGGAGACCGGCTCCTTGCAGGCGTACTGGATGTAGACCTCGAGGTGGTCCTGCAGGTTCTCGCCGACGCCGGGCAGGTCGTGCACGACGTCGATGCCGAGGGCCCGCAGCTCGTCTGCGTTGCCGACGCCCGAGAGCTGCAGCAGCTGGGGCGAGTTGATTGCCCCCCCGCACAGGATCACCTCGCGGGCCCGCACGGTCTGTGCTGCTCCGCTTCGGTGGGTGTACTCGACGCCGACGGCTGTCCTGCCCTCGAAGACCACCTTGTTGACGAAGGCCCGGGTCTGGACCGTCAGGTTCGGCCGGTCCATAACCGGGTGCAGGTACGCGCGGGCTGCCGAGAGGCGGCGACCGTCCTTGATGTTGCGGTCGAACTTCGCGAACCCCTCCTGCTGGTAGCCGTTGACATCCTTGGTCAGCGGGTACCCGGCCTCCGCGGCCGCCTTGAGGAAGGTGCCGAACAGCGGGTTCGTGGCCGGTCCGCGTTCGAGCACCAGCGGGCCGTCGCCGCCCCTGAACTCGTCGGCTCCCGCGGTGCAGGTCTCCATCTTCTTGAAGTACGGCAGGCAGTGCGCGTAGTCCCAGCTCTGCATTCCCGGGTCGGCGCCCCAGCGCTCGTAGTCCATCGGGTTGCCGCGCTGGAAGATCATGCCGTTGATGCTGGACGAGCCGCCGAGGACCTTGCCGCGCGCGTGGTAGATCTTGCGGCCGTTCATGTGCGGCTCGGGCTCGGACTCGTACTTCCAGTCGTAGAACTTGCTGCCGATGGGGAACGGGAGCGCCGCCGGCATGTGGATGAAGACGTCCCAGAGGCTGTCGTTGCGACCGGCCTCCAGCACCAGCACCTGGATTCCCGGGTCCGCGCTCAGCCGGTTCGCGAGCGCGCTGCCCGCCGAGCCGCCGCCCACGATGATGTAGTCGAGCTCAGCCTGCGTCATGTGTCCTCGCCCTCGACCGTCGCCGGTTCGTGTGCCTTCGCCCGGGCATGGTGCAGCGTAGCGCTAGGCGCAACAGCGCGCGCCTTCCGAGACAAACTGGGTCGCGCTCCGTCGCTGACGTCCACGACGAGGTCCGCCTGAACCCGCGAGGCAGCCACCAACGCCGCGTTTGCGGCATCCGGCCCACCGGCCCACGCGACCGCAGCGGCCGGGGTCCGCCCGAACCGCACGTGTCGCGCGACGAGGCGGTCGATCCGGTCGTCCTCCGGCGGGGCGCAGAACCACGCCTCGTCCAACAGTCCGCGCACCTGCGCCCACGGCCCCTCGTCCCACAGCAGGTAGTTGCCCTCGGTGACCACGAGGGGCACGCCGGCTTCGACGGTCGCCGCGCCCGCGATCGGCTCGTCGGTCACGCGGTCGAAACCCGGCACCGGCACCGGCACCGCGGCCGAGTCGCGGAGCCGGCGGAGCAGCTCGATGTAGCCGGCGACATCGAACGTCCGGGGAGAGCCCTTCTCGCCGCGCAGGCCGAGCCGGTCGAGGGTGACGTTCGACAGGTGGAACCCGTCCATCGGGACGAGGCGCGCGCTGCGCCCGAGGTCGCCCAGGAGCCGCGCGGCCAGCGTCGACTTGCCGGACCCCGGTGCGCCCGCGATGCCGAGGACCGCCCGTGAGCCGGGGACGACCAGGGCACTGGCGCGGGCGAGAAGGACGCCGTAGTCGCGCTCCACTGTCATCGACGGATCGTAGAACTCCGCTGCAAGGACTGGCGCCACAGCCGTCATCCACTTTCGCCACAAGGGCCCCCTGATGCCACTAGATCGAGCTCTCGAACCACTCAGGGGACGACTCCCCTCCAGATTGATTGACCGTTCAGCATCAGTTGGTACGGTGGCCACGACCGATCCGAACCGGACGAGGAGAACGCGACCATGCGCCCCGAACCCGGTGCCGTTCCCGACGAGCGGATGCTCGACACCTCGATCGCAGCCACCGAGTTCATCGGCCCCGAGGTCGCGTCCGCCCCGCCGATCCGCGCCCGGGTCGTGGTCGTCGGCGGGGGCCTGCTCGGCGCGTCCACCGCCCTGCACCTCGCCCTCGCCGGCGAGCGCGACGTGCTGCTGCTGGAGCGCAACCGCATCGCCTCCGGCACCTCGTGGCACGCGGCCGGCCTGCTGGCCCGCGTGCGCGGCAGCCACGCCCTCACTGAGCTGGCGAGCTATGGCGTCGACCTGTACGCAGGGCTCGAGGCCAAGACGGGGCTGCCGGTCGCGTTCAACCAGAACGGCTCGCTGACCCTCGCCCGGCAGCCCGGACGGGTCGACGAGCTCAGGTCGACCGCCGCGATGGCCCGGCACCACGGGGTCGATGCCGAGCTGGTCGACCCGAGGGCGCTGTCCGACCTGCACCCACTGCTGTCGGCCGACGGCGTGCTCACCGCCCTGCACCAGCCGGGCGACGCGATGATCAACCCGGGGTGGGGCGCCGCAGCGCTGGCGCGGCGGGCGCACGACCTCGGCGTGACCGTACGCGAGGACGTGGCGGTCACCGGGCTGCGCGTCGAGGGGCCGGCCGACGACCGGCGCGTGACCGGCGTCGTCACCGAGGCCGGCGTGATCGAGGCAGAGCGCGTGGTCCTGTGCTGCGGAGTGTGGACCCGCGACCTCGCCGCTTCGGTCGGCGCCGCCGTCGCCCTCTACGCAGCCGAGCACGTACACGTCACCACGACCCCGGTCGCGGGCGCCGTCGCGTCGATGCCGCTAGTCCGCGACCTCGACTCCTCGCTCTACATCCGGCACCACCGCGGCGCGCTCGTCGTCGGCGCGTTCGAGCCGGACGGGAAGCCGCGTTCGATGTCGGGCATCGGGTCGGACTTCGCTTTCTCGGAATTCGAGCCCGACTGGGAGCATTTCCGGCCGATCCGCGCGAACGCCGAACGCGCCGTGCCCGCCCTGAGAACCGTTACGTACCAACGGTTCCTCTGCGCCCCCGAGTCGTTCACGCCCGATGTGAACTTCTGCCTCGGCGAGACTCCCGAGGTCGCCGGACTCTTTGTCGGGGCCGGTTTCAACTCGCAGGGCGTGATCTACGCACCCGGTGCGGGACAGGTCCTCGCCGACTGGGTCCTGGGCGGGGCACCCGGCTTCGACTCCTCGGCCGTCGACGTCGGCCGGTTCGCGGCGGCGCAGGCCAACCGCCGCTACCTGCACCGGCGGACGACCGAGAGCCTCGGCCGGCTGTACGCCATGCACTGGCCGCAGCTCCAGTCCACGGCGGCGCGTGGGGTCCGCCGCACTCCGCTCACCGAACGGCTGCACGCCGCCGGCGGACGCCTCGGCGAGACCAACGGATGGGAACGTCCGCTGTGGTTCGGCCGGCCAGGCGATCTCGCCGAGCCCCGGTACTCGTACGGGCGGCAGGAGTGGTTCGACGCAACAGCCTCCGAGCACCGGGCCGCCCGCGAGGCCGTCGCGTTCTTCGACCTGTCGTCGTTCAGCAAGTTCGAGGTCACGGGACCGAATGCGTGCGCCGTCCTGCAGCGCGTACTCACCGCCGACGTCGACATCGCGATCGGCCGGGTCGTGTACACCCTCGCCCTGAACCTGCGCGGTGGCATCGTGCTCGACGGCACGGTGTTACGCCTCGGGGCCCAGCGTTTCCTCGTCGTGACACCGACGACCGCGCACCGGGCCACCATGCACCTGCTGCGACGAGCGGCGTCGGGTGCCGCCTGTGAGGTCTTCGACGCCACCAGCGGCACCGCGGTGCTCCACCTGGCCGGACCGGCCAGCCGCGAGCTCGTCAGCAGGCTCCTGCCGTACGACGCCGACCTGTCCGGGCTGCCCCGGTTCGGCGTCCGGCCGGCCGAGATCGCCGACGCCGACGGGCTGGTCGCCCGGGTCTCGTTCACCGGAGAGCTCGGCTACGAGCTGTACGTCCCGACCGACTACGCGGTTGGGGTCTTCGACGCCGTGCTCGAAGCGGGGGCCGACCTCGGGCTACGGCTGGCCGGGCTGCACGCGCTCGACTCGTTGCGGCTCGAAGTGGGTTACCGGCACCTCGGCCACGACATCACGCCGGCCGAGAATCCGTGGGCGGCCGGGCTCGACCGATTCGTGGCAGCGGGCAAGTCGTTCGTGGGTCAGGAAGCCGTCGAGGCGAATCCGGCGGTCCGGCAACGGCGCCAGGCGTTCCTGCTGCTCGACGACCCAGACGCTGTGCTGCACGGCGGCGACAGCGTCCGCGCCGGCGGTCGCGTGGTGGGTGAGGTCACGAGCGCGGCACCCGGGCACACCCTCGGCGCCGACTGCGGCATCGTCATGCTCGAACCGGGCTTCGCCGCCGCCCTGACGACGGACGGCACGGCCGAGGTCGACGTCGACGTCGACGTCCTGTTCGGCTCGGGCGGCGGCAAGGTCCGCTGGTCCCCCTTCCGCACCCCTAGCGGTTGACCCACCCGCACCCACCCCCCTTCCCGCCACATGGGTCCCCTCATGCCAATAGGCCGAGGTTTCGCAGCACCCACGGGGCGGCTCGCTGCGGAGCGGATACCTCAGTGGCGACTGGGCACGACGAAACGCTCGTCCTGAACAGCACCTGCCCAGCGCGACTCGTCGTCCAGGAGCGCGACCTCGGCCGAGGCCGGGTGCCGCAGCACCAGTTGCACGACGTCGGCGGCAGTCATGCCGGCCCCGGTCCACCAGCGGGCTTGCCCGAGGACGAGCCGACCGTCCGGGGCGAGTAGTCCGTGCCAGCGACCGAGGGCGGACTCGCAGCGTCGCCGAGGGCGAAGTCGGCCGGCAACCCCCGCGCTCGCGCACGTTGCCCGGGCGAGGTCGATCGTGCGATGCGCGACGTCCAGCCCCGACACCTGATGTCCCGCCTGGGCCAGCAGCAGCGGGCGGCAGCAACGGCATCAGCAGGGCCGCCCAGGCTGCGCGAACCCCAAGGTCCGTCAGTCCGTGATCCGGCTGCACGTCGAACCCGTTTGCCTGCTCGTCCCAGTACTCGGCCGCACTCGTGTGCCCAGTGGCGCGGCCACGGGGGATCGGCTGGCCGTGATGGGTGCAACGAAACTGCGGCCTATTGGCATGAGGGGACCCTTGTGGCGAAAGGGGGGCGGGGCTAGTGCAGGGCTAGGGCAGGCTCGTGCAGGGCTAGCGCAGGAGGTTCAGGGCGGAAAGGGCGGTGAAGGCGAGCACGATGCGCTCGAACCGTTCTGCGCTCACGTGCGGGATGACGATGCGGCCGGCCCAGGTGCCGAGCAGGACGGCAGGCGCGAGGACCACTAGCAGCACCAGCGTAGGTCGGGTCACCAGACCCAACGCGATCGTGAACGGGAGCTTGGCGAGGTTGACCGTCACGAAGAACCACGCCCCGGTGCCGAGGAACGTGAGCACACCGGTCCGGGCCCGCAGCAGGTACAGGTTCATCACCGCTCCGCCGGCGTTGGCCACCATGCTGGTGAATCCCGCCAGGGTGCCGGTGCCGGCCGTGAGCAGCCGGCCGGCCGGCTCGGGTGGCTCCGGCGGCGGGCCGCCCGCAGCCGCGCGCCGGTTCACCAGCTGCAGCGCGACGAGGCCGACCAGGATCACGCCCATCGTCCGGCGAACCGCGGTGTCGCCCGTGAAGTGGATGAACACGGCTCCGACGACGACTCCGGCGAGCACGGACGGCCACAGCCGCACGAGGGTCGGCCAGTGCGCGTGGTTGCTGTACACCACCACCGCGACCGCGTCGCCGACCAGGAGGAGCAGGAGCACCGCGCCGCCGGACGGACGGGCCGGGAGCACCGTGGCGAAGATGGCCACGCTGATCATGGCGACCCCGTTGATCGCCGTCTTCGAGAAGCCGATCAGCAGGGCACCGAGAGCCAGCAGCAACCAGCCCACGAGTCCGATCCCGGCCAAGGACAAGAGACGTAAGCCTTTCGCGTTCTCGATGGTGCCCGGTGGGAGTGGGAGCGGGACGAACCTACCCGCCCGCCTCCGCCGCCAGCGCGGCGAGCAGCTCGCGCTCCCGGTCGGCGCTCAGCCCCGCCGCGCGGGGCCGCTCCAGACCTTCGCCCCGCTCCCACCGCAGCACGTCGGTGAGCAGCTCGACCCGCGGCCGGTGGGTGAGTCCGGCGGCAACAGCCGCCGCGCCGGAGCGCGCCGACCACCCTTCCCACCCCGGCGAGACCAGCCACATCGCGAGCGACTCGTGGCCCATGTACTCCTCGACGCCGTGCGCCAGCAGCCAGTCGGCGTCGGCCTCGACCACGGGCCCGGTGTGCCCGCCGACCTCGCGGGACGACGCCACCCACTCCCCGAACGGCACCAGTGGACCGACGGCGTTGAAGGTCCCTGCGACCCCCGACGTCGCGCAGCGCAGGATCCAGCCGGCGAGGTCGCGTACGTCGATCGCCTGGGTCGGTACGTCGGGCGTCCGCGGGACGAGCAGCGGGGCATCGGGTTCGCGCGCGGCCCGCGCGACCCAGGCCCCCGAACGCCCGGAGTGGTCACCGGGTCCACCGATCAACCCGGCCCGCGCGACCAGCAACCGGTCGCCGAGAGCGTTCGCCGACGCCTGCTCGCAAGCCACCTTTGCCTCGCCGTAGACCTCCCGGTCCACCACCTCGCGGTGCGTCGCCGGGAGCAGCTCGGCCGACTCGTCCGCCCCCGACGTCCCGTGCGACGCGTACGCGCTGGCCGACGAGACGTACGTCCAGTGCGCGGCGTTGCGCGAGAGCGCGGCCAGTGCGCCCCGCACGAAATCAGGCTGCCAGGACACCTCGATCACGGCGTCCCAGTCGCGGCCACCCACGGAGTCGTACGCACCGGCCGCCGCCCGGTCGGCCGCCACCAGGGTGGAGCCGAGGGCGACGTTGCCACTCTCGCCACGGGCGAGACACGTGACGGAGTGGCCGAGCTCGACCGCCTGCTGCGCGATCTCTCGGCCCAACCAGGCGGTACCACCCAGCACGAGAAGGTCCATGGCTGTAGTCGACCAGCCGGCGGCACCGGAGCACCACCTCGTTCGCCGTGCGCGTAGCACGGTGACGGCCGACCGCTCGTCCCTAGGCTGGGGCCAGTCGCCACCGACCCGCCGACCCGCCGACCCAGCCGACAGGATCCCGCCGATGCCAGCCCCGCCGCACGACCTGCTCTACGGGTCGTTCCTGACGTTGTCCGCCGACAACCCGCAGGGTGTCGTCACGCTGGCGCAGCTTCCGTCCCTCGCCGCGTTCGTCGACACCTGGACCCACTCGCGGCTCGCGCCGGTGAGCGACCCGTTCGAGGAGGAGCACCGGGCCACCCACCTGCTCAGCGAGGTCCTGATGTCACGCCTGTCGCACCTGTCGTACAAGGAGACCGAGCTGCTGGAACCGTTGGCCCGACTGTGCTTCTACCCCGGCCAGGTCTGATGCTGCTCAGCGCCGGCACCGTCGTCACGGACACGGAGGTCCTGAGTCCCGGCTGGGTCGAGACCGAGGGGACCCGAGTTGTCGCAGTCGGCGGCGGCCGCGGGTCCGGGGACCCTCCCGTCGACCTGCCCGACTCGATCGTCGTCCCCGGTTTCGTGGACCTGCACGTCCACGGCGGTGGTGGTGGTTCGTTCGACGGGTCCGACGACGAGGTGATGCGTGCCGTAGGACACCACCGCGAGCACGGCACGACGACCACCATGGCAAGCCTGGTCACCGCGGCCCTCGACGAGCTTGCCGCGTCGGTCGGACGGTTGGCTCGCCTCGTCGAATCGGGCGAGCTCGCCGGAATCCACCTCGAGGGGCCGTGGTTGAGCCGGAACCACTGCGGCGCCCACGACCCGCGACTGCTCCGGCCGCCGGTCGGCGCTGAGCTGTCCGCGCTGCTCGACGCCGGACGCGGTGCCGTCCGCATGGTCACCCTGGCGCCGGAGCTGCCTGGCGGGCTGGACGCCGTGGCCGCGGTGGTGCGGGCGGGCGCGGTCGCGGCGATCGGGCACACAGGCGCCGACCACGCCACGACGGTGGCGGCGATCGAGGCCGGTGCCACCGTGGCCACCCACTTGTTCAACGCGATGCCGGCCCTGCACCATCGACGGCCCGGCCCCGTCGCGGCACTGCTCGCCGATCCTCGGGTGACGATCGAGCTCGTCGCCGACGGAAGGCACCTTCACCCGGCCGTGGTCGCGCTCGTCGAGCAGACCGTCGGCCCCGACCGCGTCGCACTGGTCACCGACGCCATGTCAGCCAGCGGGATGCCGGACGGGCGCTACCCGCTCGGCCCGGTGTCGGTCGACGTCATGGACGGCACCGCTCGGGTGACGGGGACCGACGTGCTGGCCGGCGGCACCGCCACGATGGACGCGCTGTTCCGCGGGGCTGCGTCGCAGTCGGGCAGGTTCGGCCCGGACGACCTCGTGCGCGCGGTCCGGACGACCTCGGCCAACCCGGCCACGGCGCTCGGGCTGGACCGGGTCGGCCGGATCGCTGCGGGCTACTCGGCCGACCTCGTGGTGCTCGACGAGCGGCTCGCGGTTCGCGCCGTGCTCCGGCGGGGTCGTTGGGTCAAAGAGCCGCTCTAGGCCGACCGTGTCCGTGCGCGTAAGGCCCGGCCCCCGGCGAGTAGACGCTGACCCCAGAGCCGGCCCGCTTTGCGACGTACATCGCGATGTCTGCGCAGCGCAACAGCTCCGCCACGTCTCCCCCGTGCTCGGGATGCATGGCCACGCCGACGCTTCCGTCGACGCACAGCCGCTCGCCGTCGAGGTCGAGCAGCACGACGAGCGCCTCCCGGAGAAGCTGGTCGAGCCGGACCCCGTCTGCGGAGTCGGTCACCTCGGGCAGGAAGATCGCGAACTCGTCGCCGCCGAGCCGGCCAGCCACCTGTGTCGGGCCGACGACCTGTCGGACCCGGTGACCGACCTCGCGCAGCAGTCGGTCGCCGGCAAGGTGCCCCAGCGAGTCGTTGACCTCCTTGAAGCCGTCGAGGTCGATGAGCAGCAGCGCGCAGCGTCGGCCGGTCCACGACTCGTCGAGGATCGTTGCGCACCGCTCGAGGAAGAGTCGCCGGTTCGGCAGACCGGTGAGCTGGTCGTGCAACGCCTCTGCCTCCTGGCTGCGCGAGAAGGCCGCCCCCTTCCAGACGGCGGCGAACGGTCCCGAGATGAGAAGGAGGAGCAAGGGCGGCGCCGACGTCTGCGCGATCACCACCACCAGCGGGGCGAGGCACACGACGACGAGGTCGGAGATCACGTAGAACCAGAACGAGTCGCCGAAGCCCTTGCGCACGTGGGCCCAGTACCTGCGGCCGAAGAGCAGCAATGCACCGTCGTTCACCAGCAGGTGGACGACAAGGAAGTGGGTCGCCCAGGCCGCGAGCATCCAGCTCAGGTCGAGAAGCACGATCGCGGGCAACGGACGCCCGATGCCGGGCCGGACGCCGACGAGAGCCATCACGCCGTACGCACTGCTGAAGCCCAACGCAAGCATGCTGACGGTGAACAGCGCGTCGCGGGTGCTGTGTCGCGCATGCACGGCGGCCAACAGGTTCGCCAGCGCCATCACCAACAGGGCTGGCCAGATCCCCACAGGAACAGCACCGCGAACAGGAACGCCGTCGAGAGGAGCACACCCTCAGGCTGCTGGCGGGTCGCGAGGATCGGGCGGTACTCGAAGAACACCGCCTGCGCCGCGATGACCCAGAACGCCACGGGCAGCCCGGAGAGGTGAGTCAGGGTCTGCGCGACGGCGATACCGACCAGCGCCAGGCCTGGTAGGACCACGGCCGACCACGCGATCGGTGGCCGTCGTCGATCCGGGGCCCCCTCGGCGGGGACCGGCGCGTGCGCTGACACGGCTGACGACCCTCTCGTCCGACTCCCGGGAGCATCGGCTGCCTGGGGGTCGACCTTGATGTCCCAGCCGGCTCTCGGGACTCGTTCAGGCCGCCCTCAGCAAGGCGGACGACCATCGAGCCATGGACGAACACACCCGAAGTGACGCGATCGAACGCCGCAACCGCGGGATCGGCCAGGTACGCACGCTGACCGCCGTCGCCGGCGTCGGTGCTCTCGTCGGCACCGCGGCGCTGGCGGTCGGGCTGATGAGCGCCGCAGCCACCACGACCGCCACAGCAACCACAACCGAGACGGCGGCCGACGACCAGGCGTCGACCACCAGCACGACGACGTCCGGCCTCAGCACTGCGCCATCGGTCAGCACCGCCGGTGGCAGTGTCGCGACCAGTGGCGGCAGCTGACCATGGGCACTGTGGCTTCGGCTGGCACTGTGGCTTCCGCGCCGTCGAGACGCAGCGAGCACGAGCGGTTCGCGGCTGCCGCAGGCCTTGGCACCTGCGACTGGCCGGCCCTCGGCACCACCGCCCAGCTCGTGGTCACCGACCCGGCCCGCCTCGACGATGCCCGCTCCGCGGTGGTCGACGTGCTCTCCCAGATCGACCGGGCGGCGAGCCGATTCCGACCCAACTCCGAGCTGGCCGGGCTGAACGCCGCAGAGGGCGCCTGGGTCCCGGTGTCGGACCTGTTCGCCCTGGCTCTACGCACAGCGCTCGACGCCGCCGCGTGGACGACGGGGCTGGTCGATCCCACGATCGGAACCGCGCTGGTCCGCCACGGCTACGACCGCACCTTCGCGGCCGTCGACGCCGATGGGCCGGCGCTCCGGGTCCGGGTGGGTCAGGTGCCCGGCTGGGAGCAGATCGAGCTCGACGAGGCGGCCGGCCGCGTGCGGGTCCCGGCTGGGACGCTCGTCGATCTCGGGGCCACCGCGAAGGGGCTCGCGGCCGACCTCTGCGCCGCCGCTGCGGCCGACGCGACCGGCTGTGGCGTGCTGGTCAGCCTCGGCGGCGACATCAGGGTCGAGGGGGTGGCACCCGTCAGCGGCTGGCCGGTGACGGTCACGGACCGGAGCAGTCTCGATCTGGTATCCGACGACGGCCTTTCGCAGGTGGTCACGCTGGATGCTGGCGGGTTGGCCACATCGAGCACCGGAGCCCGCCGGTGGCGTCGGGGCGGCTCCACCGTGCACCACCTCATCGACCCGCGATCCGGCATCCCGGCTGCCGGCCCGTGGCGCACGGCCACTGTCACCGCCTCGAGCTGCGCGCTGGCCAACGCCGCGTCGACGGCAGCGATCATCGCGGGCACCGCGGCGCCGGGCTGGCTCGCAGCGAACGGAATGCACGCCCGGCTCGTCGACGACGAGGACAACGTCACGTACGTCGGGGCCTGGCCCGTTGCTCAGCGCTGAGCCAAGCCTTCCTGCGAAGCCAGGCGCCCACGCAGCCAGAGCGACACATAGACGAGGACGACCAGGGCGGGGACCTCGATCAGCGGTCCGACGACCCCCGCGAGTGCCTGCCCTGACGTGACTCCCCAGACCCCGATGGACACCGCGATCGCGAGCTCGAAGTTGTTGCCGGCAGCGGTGAAGGCCATGGTCGCCGTCTTCTCGTAGCCGAGCCCGACCCTGGTGCCGAGCCCGAACGAGACGAACCACATGATCGCGAAGTACGTCAGCAGCGGCAGGGCTATGCGGGCGACCGTGGCCGGGTCGCGGATGATCGCGTCTCCCTGCAGGGCGAACATCACCACGATGGTGAACAGCAGACCGTAGAGGGCGAACGGGCTGATCCGTGGGATGAAGATGTTGTCGTACCACTCACGACCCTTGGTACGAAGACCGATCCGTCGGGTGAGGTACCCCGCGGTGAGGGGGATGCCGAGGAAGACCAGCACCGCCCTGGTGATGTCGACGGTGGAGAAGCGCACCGCCTGAGTGTCGAGCCCCAGCCAACCTGGAAGGATCTTCAGGTAGAAGGTGCCCAGCAGGGCGTAGGCCAGGACCTGGAACACCGAGTTGACTGCGACGAGCAGGGCGCCGGCCTCGCGGTCGCCGCCGGCCAGGTCGTTCCAGATCAGCACCATCGCGATACAGCGCGCCAGTCCGATCACGATGAGTCCCGTTCGGAACTCCGGATAGCCGGCGAGGAACACCCAAGCCAGCGTGAACATGAGCAGCGGCCCGATCACCCAGTTCAGCAGCAGCGAGAGCCACAGCAGTCGGCGATCGCGGGTGACGTGCCCCATGTCCTCGTAGCGGACCTTGGCCAGCACCGGGTACATCATCATCAGCAGGCCCAGAGCGATCGGCAGCGACGTCTGGCCGAGCCGCACCGCATCCAGGCCGTTCTGCACAGACGGGACCAGCCGCCCGGCCAGAAGCCCCGCCACCATCGCGGCGAGGATCCACAGCGGCAGGAACCGGTCGAGCGCGGATAGACGCTTCAGCACCGGTTGGCTGAGCTCCGCGGTCATAGCCCCAGTCTCACACTCCCGAGCGCGTGCGGAGGGGCCGTGGCGTCCACGACCCCTCCGTCAGGCTGCGGTCAGTGCCACTTCCGGCCGGCACCTACGACGGCCGCCAGTGTGGCGATCGAGCCGGCGCTGATGATGGCGCGCGCGACGATCCGGTTCTTCAGAGCGTCCATGTCGTCACCACCACTTGGCACCGGCGCCGACGACGGCGACCAGTGCGATCAGGCTCGAGGCCGCGACACTGCCGCGGACCACGAGGTTCTTTGTCATCTTGGTCATGCGATCCCCTCCCATGGTGCTACTGCAGGGGACGATCCGGATCGGTACCGGTCACGCGACCCCCCGCGCTCACGGAGAACATCGGCAGTTCCGATGACGCGCGCGGATAGGCCGAAGGGGGGAACCTGCGGCCGCTTCACCGGTCCACGACGTTGTCGGGACGCTGGCCCTCCACGTAGGCACGCAGCTGCTGCTCGACCACCCGCCAGACCCGGTCGGCGCGGGCTGGCGCGAAGCCACCGACGTGGGGGGTGATCAGCAGGCCGGGGGCCTGCCAGAGCGGGTGGTCCTCAGGCAGCGGCTCGGGGTCGGTCACGTCGAGCGCTGCGCGCAGCCGGCCGGCCCGCAGCTCGGCCAGCAGGGCAGCCGTGTCGACGATGGCACCACGGGCCGCGTTGACCAGAATGCAGCCGTCCCGCAGCTGCGCCAGGAACGGCCCGTCGACGAGTCCGCGGGTGCGGTCGTCGAGCGGGAGCATCACGACGACGGCGTCCTGCTCAGGCAGCAGGACCGGCAGGTCCGCGGCAACCCGAACACCCGGGCGAGCGCTGCGCCCGACGAGGGTGAGGTTGGCCCCGAACGGTGTCAACCGACGGCGGAGCTCCTCGGCCAGGTCGCCCGCGCCAAGGACGAGAACGTCGGCGCCCATCAGCGTGCCGCCGGCTCCCGCCGCCCACCGGCGTTCGGCTTGCTGCGCCGAGTAGGTCGGCAGCTCACGGACGAGGGAGAGCAGCACCGCGGCAGCCCACTCCGCGGTCGCTCCGCCGTGAGCCCCGCGGGCGTTGGACAACCAGACGTCGGCTGCGAGGTGCGGGAGCCACTGCTCGAAGCCCGCGCTGCTGGTCTGCACCATGCGCAGTCGCGGCAACCGCGGCACCAGCCGGATCAAGCCGCTCACGTCGCGGTCGGCAGCAACCAGCACCTCGGCGTCCGCTCCGCCCACGGGCAGCTCGTCGTCGGGCCCGTAGCGGACGGTGCGCAGCCCGGGGATCGACTCCACCACCGAGGCCCCGGGCTCGTCCGGGATCAGCACGAGCACGGGCGTGGTCATCGCAGCACCAGCTTGACCGGTCCACCCGCGGCGTCGACCTCGTCGAGCACCGATGCGGGGAGCCGGAACATGCGGCCCGGCGCGGCCGGCCAGGGCGTGGTGCGCTCGCCTATGATGCGGCCTCCTTGGACGGCGGCCACGCTGGGCCGGCGATGGAACTCGTTGCACCACAACAGCAATCTGCCTCGCGGTGGCACCGGGTCACCCGGACGGAACAGACCGGGTGAGACCCATCGGAACGGTGCGTCGGCCGTGAGCCGGATACCGCCTTCGGGCCAGCGGGCGCCGTTGAGGTGGGCCAGCACGTGCTGGGCCGCGTGCCGTCCGTCCAGCGCGGCCACGTCAGCGCTGTCGACCGGATGCAGCAGGTTGCCGACGGCGAAGATCCCGTGCCGGCTGGTGCGCAGTGCGGTGTCGACGACCGGCCCCGTCGTGCCGGGGTCGTAGGCGAGGTCGGCGAGGCGGACCAGCTCGTTGTCGGCGATCCAGTCGCCGGTGCAGATCACGGTGTCGCAGGCCACGGTACGACGGACGCGGGTGCGCAGGTCTTCGACCTCGACAGCCTGCACCCGGTCGCGTCCGATGATCCGGGTGACCCGGGTGGTCGTCGCGACCGGGACCCGCAGGACTGCCCGCCCTGGCAGGCTGAACGCAAGGTAAGCCTCGGGTTTCGCGTGCTCCGTCGTCATCAGCACCGTCTTGCAACCCGCCTCGCGCAGCGTCAGCACGGCGGACCAGCTGACGAGCTCCGAGCCGACGACGACGGCCCGCTCGCCGACCGCGTGGTGGTACTGGTGCACGAGACCCTGCAGCTGTCCGGTCGTGTAGATCCCGGCGGGTCGGTCACCGGGGATCCGACGGGCCGCCCGCGGTCGCTCGCGGGCGCCTGTCGCCAGGACGACGGCCCGCGCGTCGATCCGGATCCGACCCTGCGGCGAGGTGACCTCGAGCGAGCGTTCGCCGGCCCAGCCCGTCACCACAGCCTCGGTGCGTAGCTCGGCACCAGCGGCCTCGGCGAGCTCGACCAGCCGGCGGGCGTACGCCGGGCCGGTCAGGTTGCGCCGCAGGTCACGCACGCCGTACCCGGGGTGGTCGCTGTGCCTGGGGATCCCGCCGGCTTCCGGCTCACGGTCGAGCACCAGGACGTCGACGCCGCGAGCCGCGAGGGCTGTGGCCGCAGTGAGCCCGGACGGCCCGCCGCCGACCACCACGACGTCCGGCGAGAGCACGTCGTCGACCTCGGCGGTCACGCGCCGGCCCCGTGGGCCGCCGCGAGATCGGCGAGACGTGCACCGCAGAAGAACCCTTGGCACCGGCCGTTCATCGCCCGCGTGCGCCGGCCAAGCCCGTCCAACGTCGGAGGTGGCAACTGCGAGGCGTACGCGTCGCGGATCTCGCCCTCGGTGACACGTTCGCAGAAGCAGACCACCCGCCCGTACGCAGGGTCGGCGGCGATCCGTGCGGCGTCGGCGTAGGGGCGGAGGAAGGCCTCGCCGAGGTTCGGCATCCGCGGCGGGTCCGGCAGCGCCGGCCGTGGTCGCAGGTCGAGGCCTGCCTCGGCGAGCAGCCCTGTGCCGTGCTCGGCGATCGCCATCCCCGCGGTCAGTCCGGTGGAGCGGATACCGCCGAGGAGCAGGTAGCGCTGCGCGCGGTCGATCTCGACGACATAGTCGCTGCGCTCGGTCGCGGCGCGCAGCCCTGCGTACGAAGCCGTGACCTCCTCCGCCATGAGTGCAGGCATCAGCCGTTCGCCCTTGCCCAGCAAGAACTCGAACCCATGCTCGCTCGTGGACGTGTCGGCCCGGTCGACGAGGTCCTCGGCGGTCGGCCCGAGCATCACGTTGCCGTAGATCGTGGGGCTGATCAGCACGCCCTTGCCCAGGGCCGTCGGTACCGGCAGCACGATCGTGTCGACGAGGCGCCGGGCCAGCTTGTCGAAGACGAACAGCTCGCCCTTGCGCGGGGTCACCGTGAACCGCTCGAACCCGAACAGCGAGTCGACCGTGTCCGCGCCGAGCCCGGCAGCATTGACCACCCACGTCGCGGTCACCGTCCCACGCGAGGTCTCGACAGAGGTGTCGTCCGGCCCGACCAGCACCGCGCCGACCCGTGCACCGAGCAGGAACTGCGCGCCCCGGATCTTCGCCTCCGTGGCCAGGGCGAGGTTGGTGGTCCAGGTGCAGATGACCGACTCGTCCGGCACCGTCAGCCCGGCGAGGGCACCCGGCCCCAGCGCGGGAACCCTGCGGTAGACCTCCACGGCGTCCACCAGCTCGCACCGGAGGTAGCCGTTCGCTGCGGCCTTGTCCTTGAGCCCGGGCAAGGCCGCCTGCTCGTCAGCGTTCCAAGCCACCAGCAACGCCCCGGTGCGCTCCACCGGGATCCCGGTCACACCCGCGTACGCCGAGAGGAGCGCATACCCCCGGGCGACCAGCCGCGACTCCAAGGTGCCGGGCTTCGCGTCGAAACCGGTGTGCAGCAAGGCAGTGTTGGCCTTGCTCGTTCCGTCCCCCACGTCGTCGCGTGCCTCGACCACCGCCACCGAAAGGTCGAAGCCGGCCAGCTCGCGGGCGATCGCACAGCCGACGATCCCGGCCCCGACGACCACGACGTCGAACGACCCCAGCGTCATGCGGCGCCTCCCGACGCCAGCGCGACGTCGACCGCCGACGCCCACCTGGCCCGGAACGACTGCGCCTGGTCCGCGGACCACAGCGGCTCATACGTCACGTCCGCCGTCCAAGCAGGCAGCACCGCGGGCAACGTGAGTGAGGGGTCGAGGGCCAGCATCGCCAACGCAGCCGCCCCCATCGGAGTCGCGTGCTCACCCGGGTAGACCTCCACCGCGACCTGCGACAGGTCGGCCTGCGCCTGCATCAACCGCCGGCTCCGGGTCAGCCCCCCGTCGACCCGGAGCACCGCGAGCGGTCGCCCCAGCACGTCCTCCACCAGCCGACCCAGCTCAGCGACCTGGGCCGCGATCCCCTGCAGCACCGCCGCCACCAGATGGCCCCGGCCCGTCGTCATGGTCATCCCGGTGAACGACGCACGTGCGTCCGGCCGCCACCACGGGGCGGCCAACCCGGCTAACGCCGGCACACAGAGCACCGAGCCGGCGTCGTCGGCCGCCACCAGGTCTAGGTCCGGAGCACCACGGATCAGCCCGAGTTCCTGGATCCAGCTCACCGCGGAGGCCGCCGTGTAGACCTGCCCGTCCACGCAGTAGGTCGTGCGCTCCCGCGCGCGCCAGGCCACGGACGATGTCAGGCCGGCCGATGACCGCACCGCTAGGTCACCGGTATTGGCCAAAAGGAAGGCTCCCGTGCCGTACGTGCACTTCGAGGTCCCCGGCGCAAGACAACCCTGAGCCAGCAGCGCCGCCTGCTGGTCGACCACGAGGCCGGCGACCGGCACCTCGCCGCCGAACGCGGTCGTCGTGCCCACCACCTCGTCCGACCCCACGACCCGAGGCAACAGCTCCGCGCCCAGTCCGAAGATCCTCGTGAGGTCTGGGCTCCAGGCCACCGCGTCGAGGTCGAGCAGCAGCGAACGCGACGCGGTCGACGCGTCGGTGACGAAGGCGCCCGTCAGCCGGTGCACCAACCACGTGTCTGTCGTGGTCACCACACCCGCAGTGGTCACGTTGCGGCGGAGCCAGGTCATCTTCGGGGCGGAGAAGTACGGGTCGAGCACCAGGCCGGTACGCGCCGCAAGCTCCTGCGCGTGGGACGACAGCTCAGCGCAGATCGGCTCCGAGCGACGGTCCTGCCACAGGACGGCCGCCGACAGCGGCTCGCCGGTCGAGGGGTCCCACACCAGCACCGTCTCACCCTGGTTCGCCAACGCCACCGCGTCGATCGGTCGCCCGGCTGCGGCAACCGCCTTGCGCCCCGCGAGCAGCACCGACTCGAGCAAGTCAAGTGGGTCTATCTCGACCCCGCCGCCGTCGAGATAGACCGGGTACACCGACGCCTCGGCCACGGTCAGCACACCGCCGTCGGGACTGTAGACGATCGCTTTCGTGCCTGAGGTGCCCTGGTCGATCGCCAGGATGTTCATCGACCCGCTCCCCTCATCGGACGAGCAGGCTCATGCCCTGCAGACCGTTGAGCGCGATTCCGAAGGCGTGCAGATTGTCGACGTCGCCGACCTGCTCGCCGGTACCCATGTCGATGACGAGCGCTCCGGGCGGCAACGCCTTCGACCGCACGGTACCGGCCACCGGGTCCCGGCCGAAGTTGAGCACGGTGACCTGCAGGGCACCGGCCCAGTCGGCGTCGTCGCCGAGCTCGTGCACGAGCACGAGAAGACCCGGGTGCGAGACCTCGGGGATATCGACCTGGCGCGCAGTCGCGATCCCGAAGCGCTTGCGCAGCGCCAGGATCTCGCGAAGCCCGTTCAGGAACGAGCCGAGGTCGGCGATCTGGTCCGGGATCGTGCCGTAGAGACTGCGGCCCACCGGCATTCCGGCGGTCGACTCCACAGCGAGCGGGTCGAGCCGCATCAGGTCGTGCGCTCCCCGATGGATCCAGCGGGTGTCGCCGTCGACGAGCAGGTGCGTGATGCGGGTCGGGTCGATCGGCAGCATGCCGCAGAGGTCCCAGCCGGAGAGCGCGAAGACACCTGGCTGCAGGGCGTTGTACATCGCGAGCAGCAGGTGCGCCCGGCGCACCTGCTCGACATCGTCGGGCGTCATGGCACCGAGGTCGCGGATGCCCAGCGCGGCGGTCGCGACGCTCGCCATCGTGCACGCAATCCCGTTGGTGGTGAACACCAGGTTGTAGGGCGCGGCCTCGCCGGTCATCCGTTCGGTGAGGTCGGCGCGCACCGCGTCTGCGAGCTCTGCGCCCGTGACGTCCCTGCCCCGGAACACGTACACGTCGTCGGCGTGGGTCGTGGTGAAGTGGACCAGCTCGTACGTCAGCTCGTCGTGGTTCTGCAGGGCATGCACGAGCGAAGCCGGGTCGAGCCCTACGCGCCGGCCCTCGCGCAGCGCGAGCCGGAGGAACTCGGTGTCCCCGGTGACCAGGGCATGCTGGTACGCCGGGCGGGTCACGAAGTCGTACGACAGGTCGGCGCCGGCCTCCGACGTGATCTTGATGTCGTCCATCGACAGGTTGAGCTCCTGGAAGGTGAAGCCGCCGACTTTGCGCACCATGCTCGCGATGAGCTGGTTCGCCGCATCCGACAGCGGGTGCCCTTCGGACCAGGCCGGAGTGCCCTCCGCGCTCTTCTCGACCCCGAGGAACCCGTTGGCGTCCAGGCGCAGCGCGCCCGAGCCCAGGTCGGTGAGGGAGTGCAGGGCGTCGCCGATCACGAGCCGCATGCCCGCGAACGAAGGGTCGAGCCAGTTGATCGACGGTTGCCCCTCCTTGAAGTAGTGCAGGTAGACCCAGCGCCGGTCGGTACCGTCGACGCCGCGTACCACGGCGGTCGCGCTCCAGTTCGTCTCCTTGACCCCCTCGGCGAAGAAGATCACCCGTTGCAGGGCACCGACGATGTAGCCCGCCTCGGCCAGCCGCCGCTCCGTGTCCGGCCCGATGTTGGCCGAGTCCTGGCCCGGTGAGACGTCTGGGAGCAGGGCCCAGTCGGCCGGGTCGATCTCGACCATGTGGTAAATGCCGGGGTAGTCCCCGAACCCCATCTCGGCGAGCCGGAAGTCGGCACCTTTGCCGGTGTGCCCGGGGACGATGTCGTCGATGACGGTGCCGCCCATGCCCGCGGCGACGCTGCACACGTCGCGGTACTCCTCGGCCGTCCCGAACACCGGGTCGATCTGGTTGGTGATCCGGTC
Organism: Actinomycetes bacterium; assembly: GCA_038210415.1. Classification (GTDB taxonomy): domain Bacteria; phylum Actinomycetota; class Actinomycetes; order Prado026; family Prado026; genus JBBQWS01. The sequence goes on along the minus strand of JBBQWS010000008.1, from coordinate 12,300 downwards.
GAAGTGGCCGTCGACCGTGGGCGTGGCCCGCCACCCGCGGAGGCCACCCGCGGTCTTCACCGGCCCGGTGTGGACCGCCTCGATGCCGATCCACTGGAAGGCCCGCCAGAGCGCCTCGTCGCCCAGCGTCGCGAGGTAGGACGTACCCGGCGCGTTGATCAGCGAGATCGGGTACGCGGTGAACCAGACCGAGGCGGTGTCGACGGCCGACCGCGGCTCGGGTCGGGCGAACGGGTTCTGCCACATGATCCCGGAGCCCGACAGCTGTCGCGAGATGGTCTTGGCGTACTGCAGCATCGACTCGTCGACGAGCCACTCGACGTAGGCGGCGTTGTCCGCGTTCGCCGGCTGGGCGGTCGCGGACTGGGGCACGCCAGCCGGGCCTTTGGTGCGGTGCCGAGCGACCGGCCGCAGCGGCCTCGGGCGGGCCGGGAAGAACTGCTCGGAGTAGGAGCCATCGACGACGGGTTCGGGCCCCGGCTCGGTGGTCTGCACGGTGTCAGTCTGCCAGCGGCCACGCCGACCTCAGCGGACATACCGTTCTCGGCGCAAGACTCGGCTCCCCGACGCTCTCCACAGGGAGCGTCGCCTCCACTAACCTGGGGAACGACTGAGAAGCAGCTACCGGCCACTGCCCGTCGGCGCACGTGCGAGGACCGGGCCCCTCACCCCATGGAGCGACTGTGAGCGAGACGTCCGCAACGCCCGCACATCCCCAGGGCATGGACTCCGAGGACCCGCGCCGCTGGCTGGCGCTCGCGGTGATCGCCGTCGCCCAGCTGATGATCGTGCTCGACGCGTCCATCGTGAACATCGCCCTACCCAGCGCCCAGAAGGACCTCGGGATCAGCACTGCTGACCGGCAATGGGTGATCACGGCGTACACGCTCGCCTTCGGGGGCCTGCTCCTTCTCGGCGGGCGCATCGCCGACTACGCCGGGCGCAAGCGGATGTTCGTGGTCGGTCTGATCGGCTTCGCAGCAGCATCCGCTCTCGGTGGCATCGCACCCACGGCCGGCTTGCTCTTCGCGGCCCGAGGGCTCCAGGGGGCGTTCGCCGCGCTGCTCGCTCCCGCGGCGCTGTCGTTGATCACGGTCACGTTCATCGCGCCGAAGGAGCGCGCGAAGGCGTTCGGCGTCTTCGGGGCGATCTCCGGTGGCGGGGCAGCGATCGGGCTGATTCTCGGCGGGGTGCTGACGGAGTACTTCTCGTGGCGGTGGTGCCTCGGCGTCAACGTGCCGATCGCGCTGGTCACGGCAGTGGCCGCCTACTACGTGGTGCACGAGAGCAAGGCGCCCGGCGACACCCGCTACGACATCCCCGGAGCGGTCCTGTCGACCCTCGGGCTCGTCTCGCTCGTGTACGGCTTCAGCGAGGCAGCGAAACCGAAGAACCCGTCAAACCGAGGCGACACCTCCGTTCAGGGCTGGACGGCGCCGACGACCATCTCCTTCCTGGCCCTGGCCGTCGTACTGCTCACGGCCTTCATCCTCTGGGAACAGTGGACCAAGAACCCGCTGCTGCCGATGCGGATCCTGGTCAACCGCAACCGCGGCGGGGCCTACCTCATGTTCTTGCTCGTGGGCGCCGGCCTGTTCGCGATGTTCCTGTTCCTCACCTTCTACTTCCAGATCAACCTGGGCTACAGCCCGCTCAAGTCCGGGTTCGCCTTCCTACCGTTCAGCGGCGGCATCATCGTGTCTGCCGGGGTCGTCTCGCAGCTCCTGCCCCGCGTCGGGCCACGGCCGATCATGATCCCAGGGCTCGTCATGGCCATCTCCGGCATGCTGCTGCTGACCCGCATCGGGCAGGACACCTCGTACGTCACGCACGTCCTTCCCGCCATGCTTCTGATGAGCGTCGGCCTGGCCGGTGTGTTCATCCCGGCGTCCAGCGTCGCCCTGGTCAACGTGGGTTCGCACGACGCCGGGGTTGCGAGTGCGGTGCTCAACAGCTCGCAGCAGATCGGTGGCTCCCTCGGGACGGCCCTGCTCAACACCGTCTTCGCGTCGGCGGTCACCGCCTACCTCGCCGAGAACCTGCGCGACCCCGCGGACGCCGCGCCGGTGACGCCGCTTGCACTGATCCAGGGCTACCACGTGGCCTTCTTCTGGGGCGCGATGCTGCTCACTGGTGCGCTGCTCTGTGCCGTGTTCCTCATCAACGCCAAGCGGGAGGACGTACCGGCTGAGACTGCCGCGGCGGTCGCCTAGCCACTGAGGCGGCAGGCACCTACCCGGCCCGACTACGTCGGGTCGTCGGGGTCCGCAGGGTGACTGGCAAGGAAGGTCGTCGACACCGTCGGAACCTTGGTCTTCACCATCCTCGGCGTCGCTACCGGCGGCACGTAGGTGCTGAAGTCGAACGCATTCGCATAGTCGTACGCGTTCGCGTCCGGGGTACCCAGCGGTGACAGGCTGAAGGTGTGCTCGGTGAACGCCAGCATGCTCGCGGTCGTCGCCACCGTCGAGTCGGTGAACCCGGCGCGGGCGTACGGACTCACGATGACCATGGGGTTGTGGATGCCGAGCCCAGCCGGCGGCGCGACGTGGTCGTAGAAACAGCCGCAGTCGTCGTACGTGATGAACACCGCGGTGGAATTCCAGTTCGGACCGCTCATGATGGAGTTGACGACCTGCCCGATCCAGTTGTCACCGCTGATCATCGACGTCCCGTTGTGCTGCGAGGTGCCGGCGGTGGCGCCCTCCGGCAGCAGGATCGAGAAGGCCGGCAGTGTCCCCGCTCGACCGCCGGGCGCCAGGTGGTGAGTAGGCGGATCTCGCCGCCTGGTGCGACACGACCCAGCCGGGGCTGAAGAGCTCCCTCAGCTCTGGGTCGAGAGCTCGATCTCGATCTCTGAGCTGCCGTCCTGGCTTCGCATCGAGTGCGGGAGCCCGGTGGCGCGAAGCAGCGCGAGTGCGGGTGTGTTGTCCACGTGCACCAACGCGGTGAACTGCCGGATCCCTCGGAGCAGAGCCGCCTCGCCGAGCTCTCGGAGCAGCAAGCCACCAAGTCCCACCCGACGCCAGTCGTGGTCGACCGCGACGGCGACCTCGGCCGCGTCGCTCCCTTCCCGGCCTTCGTAACGAGCGATGCCCACCCCGGTACCGTCGCGAGTGAATGCGACGAGCGCCAGCCGGTGGACGTAGTCGACCTCGACGAGCCTTCGGACAGCCGCATCGGTGTGCGGCGCCGAACCCATGAAGCGCGCTCGCAACGTGTCCGGGTCCGCCGTCTCCAGAGCCCGCCGCATCTCGTCCGCGTCACCCGCCTGGATCGGTCGAACGAACACCGCACGGCCGTCGGCCAGGACGGTCTCGTGCTCCAGCTCGGACGGATAGCCAGGCGGCACGGGCACCTCCGCGGACTCGATCACGTACCCGTCACCGCCGAGCGGGACTCACGCGCTACCGGGATCGCGACCAGCACGATGCCGATCACCAGAAGCAGGGCGCCGAGGGCGAGCAGCCCGCCGGCGATCCACGGCAGCGCCGGCAGCTTCGCGGCGAGGCTGACGGTCACCGTCACGCCGCGAGAGCCGTTCGCGTTCATCGCAACGATCGTCCAGTCCCCGTCGGTCGGCGTCCAGACGACCGCCTGCGTTCCGGGACCAGCCGCCTGTAAGGTCCAGACACCCGCACGGAACGGCACCGTGGTCGGTGGACCGCCCGCCTGGTCGACGTTGTCGGTGGTCCGGCCGACTCCCCGGACCGTGCTGAAGGCGACGCCCTGCAGGTAGCCGTCGACCGAGGCCGACGGTCCGAGCCCGACGAAGACCGGACGGCTCGGATCCGACGATGTCACGCGCACCCGAACCTTGCCGACGAGCGAGTTCAGCGCCCCGGTGCCGGCGTCCACCCCGCGGAAGCTGATCTCGTCGCTGGCAAGGGCGTAGCCCTGGGTCGCATAGGTCTGGGTCCCGAGTCGGACGTAGCCGGCCGCGTCGCGCCCGGCCGAGTTCGCGACGAGCCCAGCGAGCCCCACTCCGAGCAGGCCTATCGAGGTGAAGACGCAGACCGCACCGATCACGACCGAGACGATCCGGCCACCTGTCCAGACCTGTGCCGGCCGGGGGCTTTCGGCACCCGCGGGCTCGTCTCCCCCGAGGTCGAGTCGGAAGGGTGGGTACTGGTCGGTCATCAGTCCGGCGTACGCGGCGACGCGGAGCACCCAGCGATCCAAGCCGACGACCAGGTCGTGGAGGGAGCGAGGGTACTGACCGGAGAAGAGCAGGATCACCGCGGCGATCAGCACGAGGGCGCTGATCAGACCGGGACGTGACGAGACGCCGCGGTCGCCCGTGGCGCTGAACCAGGTCCCCCCGAGGAAGATCCCGATGACGACGTAGTGCGGGATCGCGAGCAACCACCACTTCACCAGGACGAGCCCTCGAGACAGCTGCTCGGGGTAGGCGATCTCCAGGTGGGCGGGGTACTCGGGAACTTCCGCGAGCGTGAACGGCGGGTACCGGTCGGTGCCCAACGCCCCGTAGGTGTAGTAGGCCACGCGCCAGGACCACCGCAGCACACCGACGTTGAACTCGAAGACCGATCTCGGGTAGCGGCCGGTGAGAAGGATGGCGATGAAGGCCACGAAGCTGAGGACGGCGAAGGCTATCCACAAGAAGGCGAGCACGACGTAGTGCGGGATGGCGAGGAGCCACTTCACCAGCCACAGCCACCGCGACAGCGGCTCGTCGAGCCCGCCCTGCACCCGTACCGGAGAGATCGTGGACATGGGGAACCTCCCTTTCACACCCAGTCTCCGGCGGGACGACCCGGTCAGGCCACGGCCGGAAGTCCCTAACCGGGGAGATCAGGGCGCGCAGAGCGAACGGGCGGTGCCACCCAATGCCGGTCAAGGCCCGTCACGTTCGGCGGTTTCGCCCTGCGTGACGAAATCAGGCGCCTGGTGGGGGCCAGCGCTCCTCGCGGGTCAGCCGGGTGGCTACCGGCCCGGCGCGACGCGACGAAGGCCGTGGCCAGCGCCTTCGTGCGCGCCCGGTTCCGCAGCCGGCTGCTCAGCCCCCGATCGTCGCCGTCGCACCGTGACGACCAGCACCACCACCAGCGCAGTGCCATATCCCAGCTGCTGAAGCACGCCACCGGACCAACCGGTCCACCCGCCGAGGTACGGCAGGTACCCGGCCGCGCAGACGACCAGCCACTCCGGCCGCGCCGCCGCCACCGCCAGCCCGACGAGGAGCAAGGCGTACCAGGGGTACGTCGGCGTCGAGATGAGCAGCGCAACGCCCACCAAGGTGACTGCCCCCACCCACGGCAGCTCACGGTCGCCGCGAAGATGGACGAGCACCGCAGTGACCAGGGCGATGGCGACAGCGACGAACGGCGTCCAGCTCTGCGGCATCACCCGGTGCAGGAGGGCGAACCGGTCACCGTTGTCGTACCCCTCCTCGCCGAGGTAGGCGGGCAGGTAGCCGATGACCGACCGCCCCACGCTCACCACGTGCGGCACGTACGCCAGTGCGACCAGCCCGGCCGCCGCCGGGAGCACGACCCAGGGGCGACGGCGCAGCAACGACGGCACGACGATCCCGGGGATGAGCTTGACCCCGATCGCGGCACCGAGCACCAGCCCGCCCAGCAGGTGCCGACGACGGACGACCAGCGCGATTGCCGCCACGGTGAGCACCGCGGCGAGCCCGTCGACGTGAGCGTTGTTCCCTGACTCGAGGACGATCAGGGGGCACCAGGCCCACAACGCAACCCAGCGCGGGTCCCGGCCGGCCAGGCGCAGGATGCGCACCAGCAGCAACGTTCCGAGGACAGCCACGAGTGCGGCCGCGACCTGGAAGGGACGGATGCCCCACGAGTCAGGCGTCAGCGCGTCGATCAACCGGAACCACAGCTGGCTCACGGGAGGATAGATCGTCGTGGCGTCCGGCCGGTTGATCAGCGGCGGCTGCCCAGGAGGGAACAGCCACGACAGTCGGATCCCGTCCAGCTGCGGGGCCGACGGGGGGTGGGCGTACGGATCGATGCCGCTGTTGCTAACGTGCCCGTCCCACGCGTACCGATAGACGTCCGAGGAGGTCCGCGGCAGCCAGAGCGCGGCCACCACCTGGAGCGCGACCCCCACGCCGACCACAAGACGTAGGGCGAGCCGCGCAGGAACCTCGCGCAGCAGCGGCATCGCGCAGCCGAACACTGCCCAGCTCGCCGCGACCGCCCAGAAAACGGTGGCGGGGTTGTGGTCTCGCGTGCCAGCGGCAAGCGAGCCGGCCGTGAGCCCGATGAGCAGCAGACCGGCGCCGGCCGAGAGAGCGGTCGCTGCTCGAGAGCTCATCTGGGTGCCCACCGATTCATCGCCAGCTCGTCCGCCCGCCGGGCGAAGCGACCGTGTGGGGCCAACGCGGCCACCGTCGCCACGTCCGCCGCGGAGTCGAAGTCCGTGAGCTCGGGCAGGTCGCCGACCCTCAGTCCGGCCGCGACGAGGCGCGCGCGCTGGCGAGCTCCGGTGTCGGCACGCGACATGGGTACGCCGAGGAGCAGGCCCGGGTCCGGCGGGACCGCGAAGCCGAGCGCCCAGAACCCGCCGTCGCCGGCCGGGCCGAACCACGCGTCGATTCCGTCCCAGCTGACGTCCAGCAGCTCGCGCGTCACCTGGGGGGTGTCCATCCCGACGAGCAGCGCCGGACCGTGGACCAGCGAGAAGGCGAACGCGAGCCGCTCGTCGAGCCCGCGTCCTTGCTGCGCCACCACCTCGAGACTCCGGCGCTGCCACGCCTGCGCCGGGCCTTCCAGGAGCAGCATCCGACGGGCGGCCCGAGTCGACTCGACGACGTCGAGGGTGTCCGCCAGCGAGGCCGCCGCGAGGGACGCCGCCTCCTCAGGTGAGTAGTCCGGCGACAGTCGCGTCTTGACGAACCCGGGGCGAGGAGCCTTGGCCAGCACAATCAGTGTGGTCAGTGGGCTCAGAGGGCTGGCCCTCGTCATCGCGCCAGGACCTTGCTCATGTCGGAGACTGCCTGGGCGGTGCCGCGCCACGTACCCGTCACCTTGGACCGGCCGGCACGAGGGAGGTAGTCGACGTCGACCCCGCGGATCCGCCAACCCGCGTCCGCCGCGCGCACCAAGGTCTCCAGCGGGTAGCCGCTGCGCCGGTCGACGACGCCGAGGGCCAGCAGCTCCTCCCGCCTGGCTGCCCTCATCGGGCCGACGTCGCGCAGCGGCAGCCCGGTCCGCCGACGGACCCGACGGGCGAGCTCCTTGTTCGCCCACCGCGCGTGGACCGGCCACGCCCCGCGCTCCGTGGGGCAGCGGCGGCACAGCATCAGGTCGGCACTCCCGCTGGCGACCGGGTCGACCACGCGCGGCAGCTGCGCGAGGTCGAGCGAGGCGTCGCAGTCGGCAAACGCCACGATGGGCGCCGTCGCAGCGACGAGCCCCGCGTGGCAGGCGGCGCCGTACCCCGGGCGTTGCTCGGTCACGACGAATGCGCCCAGCGAGGCCGCCAGCTGGGCGGAACCGTCGAGGGAGCCGTTGTCGACGACGATCGCGCGGTAGCCGTCAGGCAGCTGGCCCAGGACCCAGGGCAGCGCGCCGGCCTCGTCGAGGCAGGGCAGGATCACGTCGACGAGAGGTCCGCGGACGGTCACGGCTGGTCGCCCCTGAGCGGGTCGGTGGCGAACGTCGTCATCCCGTCGTCGAACCCTACCGACGGCTTCCAACCCAGCTCGTCGACCAGCCGCTGGGACGACGCGGTCACGTGCCGTACGTCGCCGAGCCGGAACTCGCCCGTGACGACAGGTTCGGGACCGCCGGACGCCGCCGCCAGTGCCGACGCCATCTCGCCTACGGTGTGCGGGGTGCCGCTCCCGACGTTGTAGGCGCGCAAGGTCCCCGGCTCGGGCTGCACGGCCAGCGCCACCAGGTTCGCCGCCGCGACGTCGGTGACGTGGACGAAGTCACGACGTTGCCCACCGTCCTCGAACACCCTGGGCGCCTCGCCGCGGGCGAGCGCCGAGCGGAACAGTGAAGCGACTCCGGCGTACGGGGTGTCGCGAGGCATCCGCGGACCGTAGACGTTGTGGTAGCGAAGGGCGCAGACAGTCCCACCGGTCCCCCGGGCCCACGCCGAGGCCAGGTGCTCCTGTGCCACCTTGGTCGCGGCGTACGTGTTCCGCGGGTCGAGCCGGGCCTCCTCGCCGACGAGCTCAGGTGCCAACGGGGCATCGCAGCGCGGGCAGGGGGGCTCGAAACGGCCGGACTCGAGGTCTTCGACCAGGCGGGATCCGGGGGCTACGGAACCGTGCCTGGCACAGGAGTACGCACCTTCGCCGTACACGACCATCGACGAGGCGAGCACGAGCCGACGCACCCCGACCCGGGCCATCGAGGCAAGCAGGACGGCGGTACCGAGGTCGTTGTGGGAGACGTAGTCGGGCAGGTCGTCGACATCGACACCGAGGCCGACCTTGGCCGCCTGGTGCGCAACCGCGTCGACATCGGCCAGGGCTGCGTCGCAGGCTGCTGCGTCGCGTACGTCGCCGCCGTCGACGACACGGTCCAGGACGCGTACGTCGTGGCCGGCCTCGAGACACGCCTCGACCACGTGCGAACCGATGAAGCCAGCACCGCCGGTCACAAGAATCCGCATGCGTCTACGCTAACGGTCACCGTCGCCAGGTCGCGCCGGCAAGAGTCAAGTCACGGGATCGTAAGGAGATCGACCTCGCTCGCTATCGCGGACCCGTCGACGCCGTCGACATGCACCTGCTCGGCCGGCGCGACGGTGCTGCAGCGCTCGATGTTCCCGCCGCTTCGCGGGCAGGAGGGTGTGGCCATCGAGATCGGTCTGCGTACGGTCGACCGCTGGTGTCTCGGCCGCCGAAGCTTGCTGAGCCGCGCTCGCGCCTTCGAGCCGCGCTCGCGCCTCGTGCCAGCCACCTATCTCCCATGCACCCCCGGGCGGGGTTGACGCCGGGCAGAGCTACAGCCCCGGAAGTGGCGGGACGACCGTCTTCGGCACCAACGACGGCGCCGATTCCGGCATCGGCCTGGCCGAGGACCCGCGTGGGAAGGTCGACCTCGGCACGTTCACGCGCTCGTACCCCCCGGGCGCGTCAGATTGCACCGAGTACTTCGGCTACGACAACGGGGTCGTCCGCGTCGTGCAGACGTCCGACAGCACCGTGCTACGCCTGCGCAAGGGTCGGCCCAAGGCGTGGCCGCCGAGCCGATACCGACGTACGGTGAGGCATGAGCGTCGTACGCCGGGACACGACGCGACGCTGGGTCACGGTGCTCGTAGCCATCGGGCTGGTCGGTGTCACGCCCCTGCTGATCAATGCCAGACCGGTTGGTGCCGCAGGACTCTCGGCCGAGGAAGTCGTGGCCGACGCGAAGCACTCGGCGGCCATCCCACATGACGGTCTCGTCGAGATCGAGGCGACACTGGGCCTCCCCAAGCTGCCGATCGCCACCGGCAACGTGGCAATCCTGGACCGTACGACGCGCGCCCGGACCTGGTGGGCGTCCTCGACCTCGTGGCGCGTGGACACCCTGACCGGGACCGGCCAGGACATCACGTACGCGACGGCAAACGGTCGCGGGGGCGTCCGGCAGTGGAGCTTCGAGAACGCCACGGTCACCGACGTGGTCGTCGACCCGGCCCTGCGGTTCGCGCGGACCGACGACCTCGTCCCCCCGCAAGCGGCTCGGCACATCCTCGGCTGGATGGGACCGACCGACAGGGTCGAACCCCTCGCCGCCCGGCGCGTCGCAGGCATCGCTGCCGCCGGAGCCCGCATCGTGCCCGGCGACGCACGGAGCTCGGTCGGCCACATCGACCTCTGGGTCGACCCGGCGAACGGGCTCCCGCTCGAGGTGGAGGTGTTCGCCGTCGGTGGCACCCGGCCGGTCCTGGCCACGCGCTTCCTGGACGTCCAGCTGGGCCGGCCGGCCGCCGACGTGCTCGCGCCGACCTTCGTCTCGACCGCACGGCACCGGACGACGAGCACCCCCGACCTGTTGTCGCGGATCAGCGCCAACGGCAACGTGCCGCTCCCCGACCGGATCGGTGACCTCGATCGCATGACCACCGAGGTCGTCCCTGTCGGCATCGGCACGTACGGCGTCGGCTTCACGCGGGTGATGGTGGTGCCGATCCCGGGGCGGTTCATGGACGAGATCTTCGACAGCGTCAGTAAGACCGGGACCAAGCTGACCGTCGCCGGGGGCGAGGCGAGCCTGTTGCCCAGCCCGCTGGTCACGGTCATCGTCGCGAGGACCAGCGCGGACGGGCAGGGGTTCCTGGTCGCAGGCACATTGAAACCAGCTGCGCTCGAGGCCGCCATCGCCGCCCTGCTGGTGGCCCGATGATCGTCACGCAGGGACTCACCAAGAAGTTCGGCTCGGTGCTCGCCGTCGACGGCATCGACCTCGACGTACGTGCGGGCGACCGCTATGGCTTCCTCGGGCCCAACGGCTCGGGCAAGACGACGACGGTACGCATGCTGCTCGGCCTGATCTTCGCCACGAGCGGCGCCGCGGAGGTGATGGGGCAGCCGGTCCCGCGCGGCCTAGGGACTGCGCTGCCGCAGATCGGAGCCCTCATCGAGGGGCCGGCCGCCTACCCGCACCTGTCCGGCCGGGCCAACCTAGAGATGATCGACTCCTCGGGACCCGGCGGGTCGAGACGTACGCGGCGTACGCGGATCGAGGCTGCGCTCGAGCAGGTCGGGCTGGCCTCGGCGGGGCGCAAGCCCACCAAGGCGTACTCGCTCGGCATGCGCCAGAGGCTCGGCCTGGCCGCCGCCCTGCTCCGTGAGCCGCAGCTGCTCGTCCTCGATGAGCCCACCAACGGCCTTGACCCACAAGGGATCCGTGAGGTGCGCGACCTCCTCGTCACGATGAATGCGGCGGGCACCACGCTGTTCGTCTCCAGCCATCTGCTCGCGGAGGTCGAGCAGCTGTGCACCCGGGTCGGGATCCTCGACAGCGGCCGGCTCGTGCTGCAGGACGAGCTCGAGACCCTTCGCGCACCGACCGGACGTGTCGTACTCCGCACGCCCGACGTGGCCGCGGCAGTGACCCTGCTCGACGGTCGCGTGCAGCACCGCGACGGCGACCGGCTCGTCGTCGCGGGTCTCGCTCCTGAAGACCTCGTCGACCGGCTCGTCGGGGCAGGCCTGAAGGTGCACGAGATCGTGGTCGAGCGGCCGACGCTCGAGGAGGTCGTTCTGTCCGTGACTGGTGCGGGCAGCGACCGGGTCGACTCGGGCCGCAGCGAGCCCGACACGCTCGTCGGAGGACCGCCGTGATCCGCGTCGAGATCCGCAAGCTGATGCGGCGGCCGCGTACCTGGATCTCGATCTTCCTGCTCTGCTTGCTGCCGGCGATCGTCGCGATCCTGCTCCGGGTCACACAGCTCGGGCCGCGCCCGGGCGAGGGCCCTGCGTTCCTGTCGGCGGTGCTGGCGAACGGCGCGCTGTTCCCTGCGGCGGCGCTCGGGATCGTGCTGCCGCTCTTCCTCCCCGTCGCCGTCGCTGTGACTGCCGGGGACGCGGTCGCCGGCGAGGCGTCCGCGGGGACCCTGCGCTATCTGCTCGCCCGGCCGGTTGGGCGGACCCGGCTGCTGGTCGCGAAGCTGGCCTCGGTGCTGGTGTTCCTGCTCGTGTCGGTCAGCGCGGTCGCGATCACGGCGTACTTCGTGGGCACGAGCCTGTTCGGCTCACAGCCGGTCGCGACGTCGCTGTCCGGAGAGCCGCTGAGCACCAACGAGGTGATCAAGCGGACGGTGCTCGTCGTGCTCTACATCGCCTGGTCGATGATCGGTGTCGCCTCGGTGGCCCTGCTGCTGTCGACGATCACCGACTCCTCGCTGAGCGCGGCCCTGGGCGCGCTCGCGGTGCTCGTGCTCAGCCAGGTGCTGGTCACCTTGGACGCGGCCGGGGCGGTGAAGCCGTACCTGCCGACGCGGTACTGGCTGTCGTGGGTCGACCTGTTCCGCGACCCGATCCTGTGGAGCGACATCGAGCGCGGGGTGCTGGTGCAGGGGGTCTACGTGGTGGTGCTGCTCGGTGTGGCCTGGGCCAACTTCATGACCAAGGACGTGACGAGCTAGTCGTCACGATCGGACAGCGGCGCAGTCCGCCGCCGAGGGGGCTGTCATCAACGGCGCGGCGAGCGCGCGCAGCACCAGCCCCTGCATCGCCCGGTCGATGGGTAGCCGCCCGTGGTCGACCTGCGCTCCCGCGCAGACGTCCTGGACCACGATGTCGAGCGCGCCGCCGAGGCGGGCCGAGTCCGGTGGCGTCACGACCTGGTCCTGGTTGGT
>JBBQWS010000007.1:0-85458 GCA_038210415.1 Actinomycetes bacterium | reverse complement strand
CTTTGCGCTCTGCGCGCAGAGCCTCAAGTGCCTCTTTCTCTCCTTGGGACTGAATCGGCAGCCCCGGCGGCAGGTTGCTCATGTGGTTCGCCGCGTTGGCACGGTCTGGCACGAAGCCGTTGTCAAACACGGAGGGCACCTCGCTGCTCGGGAGTCTGGCTGTGTGCACCGTACCGCTCGGAGAACGCACAGGATGCCGTAGTTGCCGCCCGCCACCGGACGTGGCCGTCTGGGACAGCGCGTGCGAGTTCGTGGGTGATGGTCGCTACGCAGTGGTACGGTCGGGTGGCCGAGCTGCCAGAAGGCCTACGTGAGGACGCCGTCGTGGCCAGCTCCGGAGCACACCGTTGCACCTGGGCAAGTCTGACCCAAAACCGCACCAACGTGCCAACCTGTTCGTGTGCGCGGCCGAGCGAGGCATGATCGCTCCGTGAGCCACGACGCGAATAGTTGGGCGGTCCAGCACTTCTCACAGGCCAACCCAGAGGGCGAAGGCCAGGAAAGCATCCCGAGCCTGTTCGACGAGTGCTCGGTCGATCAGCGGCCTGGGCGCAATCGTCATTCGCGACGTCGTGTTCCATGGCGACCTGGGCGACGAAGGACGCGATTGGACGAACATGACGGTCCATTACACCCGCGGCTAGGTGCCGCTGCCGAGCGCCCCCGGAACGGACAGGAAAGCCGCCGCCGGCCACCAAGTGGTCACAGAACTGGTCACGGAAACCTTGGACTCAGGAGACACCCCCTGGACGGCCATGGACATCGCAAGCCCCTGACCTGCGACGATCCGGATAGAACGGATCTGATCAACACGGCCTGGACGCGCTCAGCAGGAGTTCAAATCCCGCCACCCCGACGCATTTCAGCCGGTGTCTCCGCAGGTCAGAGGCACCGGTTGTGTCGTTCACGGGGCCGAAGCCCGCTCTCGGCACGGGACTGGGTACAGGGATCTGAGCACCCACTGCGGACGGACCCGTAGACCGGCGGGCGGGAACTGCGCAGAGGCTTGCCGGGCCCGACATGTGGAGCAGACCGCGAGAGACGCTCGCCGGACTTGCAGAACAGACCGGCATCGAGTTGCCGGAGTTGCTGCCTGACGCCAGTCAGCTCACCGAGACCGCGAGCAACGCGGCTGAAGCCGCCGCTGGAATTCAGGGCGGGGCAGCCGAGGCCCTGACGGGGCTCGCCGATGCTGTCGGCGGACCTGCGGGCGGCGTGCTCGACGCCGTCAAGGGAGTCGTCTCCCCCTGAGCGAGACCGACCCACCACTGGTTGCAGGACGCCGACGGAAAGTCATCGGCGTCCTGCAACCCGAGCAACCGAGAGCTACGCGATGGAGTTCAGGTAGTGAGCGGTCTGCGGAATCCGACTCAGGGCGGTTCCCAGTGCGTTGAACCAGGCGGCGGCGAACACATTCGGGGTGAACGCCCCGATGAACGACTCCGCGAACGCCAGGCTGGCCGCGTCCGAGGCGCCTGCGATACCGGCACCGAACTCGGGGAACGCAAGCCGCTTGCCCTTCGCTGCCGCATAGGCCAAGGCGAACTTCTCGTTGGTGAGGCTGTAGCAGTCGAAGCCGAGCACGTCGGTGTTGACGTACCAGGCGTCGGGGTTGCCGTGCGGGTGGTTCGGCGTCAGCGCGTAGGCCATCAGGATGCTCATCGAGTGGACGTGCGCCGACGGGTTGGCTGCGGCGACGGCGAGCAGCTTCTTCCAGCCGGCCACGAAGTCCGCCGGTGCGATGTTCTTGGACGGGTTGTCCGCCTCGTGCTGCCAGGTCCAGTAGATGGTCCGGCCGGAGGCGTTCCACGACCGAAGGATCGTCGCGAACTGAGCGTCGTAGGCACCGGACTTCACGGTGGCGACCGGCGTCTTGAACGACACCATGATCACCTCGCGGGCCGGGATCCGGCTCAGCCCGCTCGACGAGTAGGCCGACGGGTTCCCGGGGAAGTAGTACCTGCCGACTGAGGAATTCGGGAACCGCGCTGCCGTTGCCGCCATGCTGGCGGCCCCTCCGCCACCGAAGGACGAACCGAGAGCGACACCGGTCGGGAGTGCGACCTTACCGGCCGACCTGGTCGCGGCGCCCGAGGGGAGCGTCGTGCTGGCGACTGCAATGGCCGCTATCGCGCCAAGGACGGCGACGGACGCGGTGACACGCTTGTGCTTCCAAGCCATAGGGATACTCCTGTGGGGCTGGCCAGACGCGAGCGGCGAGCGTTCGCCGTGCTCTGGATGGGGCCCGAAACCGTGCCGGGCATGGACGCCGCCCGATCACTGCGCTGACGACCTGGCCCGCGATCGAAGTCGGGGTAAGACCAGGCCCGCGCTACCGGCGGTGCATCAACGGTAGGTCAGCGCTTCTTGCAGGATGGCTAAGCCGTGGCACGGCGAACCCTAAGAAGACGTTTCCCTGGGTGACGTGGCTCAAGTCACTGTGGGACCAAGGGGACTGGCGGGCCAAGAGGGCCGCACGAGGCTGAAGAGGTGCCCCGAGGGCGCGTCGTCGGGCTACGGGGTGAGCCACTCCACCGACGTCGCGTGGGCCTCCACGTCCGTCGTGGTGATCCGCATCGGCTTGTACTTCCAGGTCGCGTAGAGCGCCAGCTGATCGGTGAAGTGCGAGCTGCGCACGTCACCGCTCTCACCCGGCGCGACGACGTTCTCGCCGACCGGGCCGGCTGAGGTGAGGCTCAGGATCTGGTTGTACGTGCCGCGGTTCATCTGGGGCGTGTTCGGGACGCTGCCCGCCCCCAGCGACGACCAGGTGATGGTCGCGTCCGGGGTGAGCCAGTCGGCGACCATGCTGGTGCCGAACTTTGTCGTCAACGCGTCGAGCGACGCGACGAGACTACCGGTGACCGCGGTCGGCAGCGGGGCGCCGTGCAGGTAGTCGTACTGCAACGGCAAGCCGGCCTTCTTGCCACTGACCAACCGGCTCACGATGTTCGCTGACGTGTTCTCGTCGCTGGCGCCGGCCGCGAACGGGGACCCGAGGGCGGGCACGACGACCGAATCCAGCAGGGTCGCGTACCACGTGTTGAAGACGGTGAGTGCGGCGCTGTCGTACGAGCCGTCGTTGTTCGCGTCGACCTGCTTCTGGTCCCAGGTACGCATCAGGGCGAGCACCGCCGGCAGCCGTGGGTCGGCCGACGGGACGACCTTGGTGAGCAGCGGGCGCAGCAGCGTCGGGATCGGCACCGAGCCATCGTCACCGGTCGGGGTCTGCGCCGTCGTACCCGCGACGCGGTTGATCCGCTCGAGGGTGGCGACCGTCGCCGTCCCGGGCTTCAGCCCTTCGAGCTGGCGCCGGATCGCCTGCACTCGCTGCACCGGGCCCCACTGCCAGAAGCCGTCGCTTGAGTTGGTCCAGCCGGCTTCGGGCTTGTTGTTCCAGTTGGCGAGCCAACCCTGCGCCGGGTCGATCACGAGCGGCAGCTGCGACTTGGGGAGGAAGCCCGACCACTCGTCGCTGCCGTCACCAGGGTGAGGCAGGAACCGGTTGTCCGTCGCCGGCCGGATCGGGACGGGTCCGACGTGCGTATACGCGATGTGCCCCTTGCTGTCCGCGTACGTCAGGTTGAGGCTGCCGCCAACCGTCTCGGCCGCCGCGACGAACTGGCCGACCGACGTCGCCCGATCCATGCCGAAGAACCCGCGCAGGGTGTCGTTCACGAGGTTGCGTGTCGCGTCGCGCATCGCGATCGCCGTGTTGCCGGAAAGGCCGATCACGGGCCCGTGCACCGTGTCGCAGGCCTGGTACGGCACGGCTGACCCCCCTGCGACGTCGATCGACTCGAGCCGGCAGCTCAGCGACTTCCAGCGACCCTTGTAGAAGTACGCGCCGGGGTGACCGGTCGGGTCGAGGGTCTCGGCGTACAGGTCCTCGTTGTCGTCGCCCCCGGTCGTCACGGTCCAGGCATGGTCGAAGCCGCTGCCGATCAGCACGCCGGGGACACCGGCCAAGGTCACGCCCGTGGCGTCGAACCCGGCCCCGTGCAGGCTCAGCTCCATGAAGCCCTGCGGCAGGCTGTGGCCGATCTGCGGTCCGCCGAGGAGCAGGGGCTGGCCGGTGGCGGTGAGCCGACCGGAGAGCGCGATCGCATTGGAGTGGCCCGGGCCCCCGTAGCCCAGCGCGCCTGCCCTGGCAGCAGCCGCGGCGAGCAGGCCGCGCGCCCTCGCCGCTGCCGTCGGGTCGATCTTGAGTGCGGACCGAAGTGCGAGCACGTGCGCGCTCGTAGCGGCGGCGGCGGGACTGGCGCCGGGGATGGTCGTCGGCGCAGTCGGGTCGTCCAACCAGTGCGAGTCGGCGAATGCTTTGCTGCCATCGACCGGTCCCAGCCGGCCCACCATGTCCTGAAGCACGGACAGGTTGAAGAGCTCGTCCGAACCGGTGGCGCCGACTTGCAGCATCGAGAGCATCCCGCTCGCGATCACGTCCTGCAGGGTCCACGGTTGGGGCAGCGCCTGGACCGCGCCGTACTCCAGCGGCAACGTGCCGTCGTGCTCCGCCTTGGCGATCTCGCCGTTCAGCCCGTCGACGAACCCGGTGACCGCCGCCCGGCTGGGCTGGTCGAGCTGGCTCAGCAGCTTGCCGAGGTAGGCCGCACCACCGGAGTAGCTGCGGAAGAACTCGTCCGAGCCGATGTTGCTGTTGCCGGCACCAGGCCCGATCAGCGCCGCGAGGCGACCGGTAGCCGTACGGCGGATCAGGTCGGCCTGCCACAGCCGTTCCTCGCCTGTGGCCCAGCCCTGGCCGAAGAAGAGTCCACGGACGCTGTCGGCGTAGATGTGCGGGACGCCGTACTCGTCCCGGACGATCCGCACCCCCGGCGCCGGATGACCGGTTGCGGTCGCTCCCGCCGCTCCGGCGGGCAGCCCCGCGGCACCGATGGTTGCGAAGACCGTGGCTGCTACGACTGTTCGGACCGATGCGCGCATTCGCTTCTCCTCCCCGGATGCCGCCACCCTGGCACTTCCCCGGCATGGCGTAAAGGGTCGGCCTCACAGCCGATTCGCAGCGCGCTCCCAGCCTCGTGACAGGGACGCGCGGGATCGTTCTGGAGACATCAGCGACCGGAAGGAGGCCAGCGTGTGAAGACGAGGCGGATCGTGAGCATCCTCGTCGCCCTCGGCTCGGCGTGGTTGGGCGGCAGCCTTGGGGCGACCGCCCTGGGTCAGGCGAATCGCGCCCCGCTGGCTACGACGTCCGCTCATCCGCTGACGGGCACCTGAGCACGCTGACGGCGAAGTCCGAGTCGAGACGCCACGGTCTGAGGTCCCAGGTGGCAAACCGTTGCTCCAGCACGAAGCCGGCGGCAGCCAGGTCGCTGTCGAACGCGGAGAGCTCGTACCCCCGGCCGGCGCCGAAGCCGACCACGGCGAACCCGTCGGGAACGAGGTGGGCGCCGACCCGGCGCAGGACCGAACGCTCGGTTCCCGGCGCGACGAACGCCATGACGTTGCCCGCCAGCACCGCCGCATCGAAGGGGAGGTCGATTCCCACGGACGGCAGGTCGAGGTGTGCGAGGTCGGCGACCACCCAGGCCGGACCCGGGTGGTCCTCCTCGGCTGCTGCGATCAGCTCGGGGTCGGCGTCCACCCCGACGACGTCGTGGCCGCGCTGGTACAGGACCGAACCCACGCGACCCGGACCGCAACCTGCGTCGAGGATCCGTGCCCGCGGCGGCGCCATCGCGTCGAGAAGCCTGGCCTCACCGCCGAGATCCGCCCCGTCTGCGGCCAGCGTCCGAAACCGCTCGATGTAGGAGCGGGAGTGGTCGTCGCCGGTGTCGGTCACCCAGCGGGTCGGGATCGCCATGCCGGCCACGCTAGCGGCGACGCATGGCCTTGAGACCGACGGCGATGACCGCCACGATCACCACGATCCCGGTGATGAGCAGTCCCGGGACATACGTGGCAGCAGCAAGCTGGGAGGTCGACACGCAGGTCACCCTAGCCTGCCCTCAGACGAGGGCCTGGCTCGAGACCTCCGGGTGCTCGCGCATGAAGTCGACCAAGGCGCTCGCGTAGGACGAGAACGGCGGGCACTCGATCCCTGAGCCGGCCAGCGCCGCGACCGTGTTCGTCGTCAGGTAGTGCGTCGGGTGGTCGAAGTAGTCGACGGCTGTAGCGGGGATCCGCAGCAGACTCTCGACGCCGGGCGCGAACCGGATCGCCGCCTTCGCCAGGCCCTTGGGCAACCTGATCGGCTGCACCCGCCGACCCGTCGCCGTCCCCAGCACCTCGATCAGCTCGGTCACCGTCAAGGGGTTCGGGTCGGCCAGCTGGTAGGTCCGACCGACCGACTCCGGAAGCCTCGACAGGAACGTGGCGGCGTCAGTGACGTAGTTGCTCGGCACCAGGTTGACCCTGCTCACGGAGGGGTCGCCTACCATCGGGAGTACCGCCAGCTGCGGCTGCCTCAGCAACCACTGGAGCACGAAGTAGAGCCCGTCGAACTTCTGCGTCTCGCCGGTTCGACTGTCGCCGAGGACGATGGCCGGGCGGTAGATGATGCTGGGCAGTCCGCGCTTCGTTCGGGCCCGAACGTCCACCTCGGCCAGGTGCTTCGTCTCCTCGTAGAAGTTGTTGAACGGCGCGCCCACCTCCAGGTCGTCCTCGCCGAACGGGCCGCAGTAGCGGCCGCTCACGTAGCACGTGCTGAAGTAGTGGAACCGCTCCAGGCCGGCAACACCGTCGGCCAGATCCAGCACGTTCCTCGTGCCGTCGACGTTCACCCGCATGCCGACCTCCCGCGGGACCTCGGCGTCGTAGACCGCGGCGAGGTGCCAGATCTCGGTCACGTCGGCTGTCACGGCAACGGGATCCGCCAGCCCCACGTCGCGTCGCGTGATGTCGCCCTCGACCAGCGTGATCCGGTCCGCAAGGTCGGGTTCGACCGCCACGAGTGCGTCGACCCGGCGCTGCGCCAACGACCTGAACTTGCTCTGGACCAGGCACACGGCGGTGCGGTCGCGGTCTTCGAGGATGCGCGGAAGCAGAGCTCCGGCGAGGAATCCGGGGAAGCCGGTGATCAGAACGGACATGTTCGCCACCTCAGCAGGCGTTGAGATCAATGAGCCAGCCCTTACCGGGGACGTAGCTTGCCCGGAACAGGATGCCTCGAGCCTGACCACGACAGGCTCGACGCAACAGGGGCGATGGTCACCCTTCCTTTCCCGAGCGGCTGGTCCGAACGTTTACCTCCCGCGAACGTTGCGTTGAGCGGCCGCACACCTCGCGAGGCGTAGCGTTTCCGCTGTCAACCTATTGGGGGTCCCCATGTGGACTGCGATAGCGGCGACCGCCGCTCTGCTCATGCTTTGGGTCTTCGTCGCAGTCGGTGGCGCCGACAAGTCGTAAACGGCTGACGCGGCGCCCGCCCTGACGGCAGGCTGACCTCATGGGAGACGAGGTCGCCGACCGTACGTTCGGGCGCGAGGATCGCCAGCGTTACCGCGACAAGGTGCACCGGTGCCTCGATGTGCTCGCGCGGATGCTCTCCGGATCCCGATTCGACTTCGAGAAGCCGATGACCGGCATGGAGGTCGAGCTCAACCTTGTCGACGCCGACGGCTGGCCGGCGATGCTCAACGAGCAGGTGCTGCGACGGATCAACGATCCCTCGTTCCAGACCGAGCTGGGTCAGTTCAACCTCGAGATCAACGTTCCGCCACGCACCCTCGCCGGCGACGCAGCGACCCAATATGAGGCCGACGTCCGGCACCAGCTCAACGAGGCCAACGCGCGGGCCCACGAGGTCGGCG
The DNA here is from genome assembly GCA_038210415.1 of Actinomycetes bacterium. Taxonomy (GTDB): domain Bacteria; phylum Actinomycetota; class Actinomycetes; order Prado026; family Prado026; genus JBBQWS01. The sequence goes on along the minus strand of JBBQWS010000007.1, from coordinate 77,686 downwards.
CCGGGATGGTGATGATCGGCATTCTGCCGACCCTGCGCCCCGAGCATCTCACCCACGACTCGATCAGCCACAGCGCTCGATACGCCCTGCTCGACCAGCAGATGCTGCTGGCCCGCGGGGAAGACCTGCACATCGACATCCGAGGGCCCGAGTCGCTCGAGACGTTCGCCGACTCGATCGTCCCGGAGGCGGCCTGCACCAGCGCGCAGTTCCACCTCCAGGTCAGTCCCGACGAGTTCGCTCAGCACTGGAACTCGGCGCAGTGCCTCGCCTCGGTGCAGGTGGCGCTGGGCGCGAACAGCCCCTACTTCCTCGGCCGCGAACTGTGGCGCGAGACCCGGATCGCGTTGTTCACCCAGGCGACCGACACCAGGCCCGCCGAGCTCAAGGCCCAAGGTGTACGCCCGCGAGTGTGGTTCGGCGAACGATGGATCACCAGCGTCTTCGACCTGTTCGAGGAGAACACGCGCTACTTCCCCGCCCTGCTCCCGGTGCTCAGCGACGAGGACCCCGTCGCGGTTCTCGACGCCGGTGGGACGCCGGCACTGCAGGAGCTGCGGCTGCACAACGGCACAGTCTGGCGCTGGAACCGGCCGGTCTACGACATCGTCGACGGCCTGCCGCACCTGCGCGTCGAGAACCGGGTGCTGCCTGCGGGTCCGACCGTGGTCGACCTGCTCGCGAACGGCGCCCTCTACTACGGGGCTGTGCACATGCTCGCCCGGCAGGACCGGCCGCTCTGGTCGCAGATGTCGTTCGCGACGGCCGAGGAGAACTTCACGAAGGCCGCAGTCGAGGGCATCGACGCCTCCGTCTTCTGGCCCGGCCACGGGGAGGTCCCGGTCACCGAGCTGGTGCTTCGGTGGCTGCTTCCGCTGGCCGACGAGGGCCTGCGCGAGCGCGGGGTGGACGACTCGGTCCGGGAACGCCTGCTCGGCGTGATCGAGGGCCGGTGCACGACAGGGCGCAACGGGGCGGTCTGGCAGGTCGAGTCGGTCGGCCGGTTCGAGTCGCGGGGCGCCGATCGTTGGGAGGCGCTGCGCCTGATGACCCAGGCCTACATCGAGCGGATGCACACCAATGAACCCGTGCACACCTGGTCGCAGGTCTGAGCCCTACGGCCCGCCTACAACGACCCGGCCTACAGCGACCCGGCCTCGGCGAGCCGCGAGAGGGCCGCGACTGCTGTTGCCGTAAGCACGCGAACACCGTAGCCGATCGCGCGTTCGTCGACGTCGAAGCTGCCCGCGTGCAGGTCGAGCCTGGGCGCCGTCGACTTCGGGTCGTGCACACCGAGGCGTCCGTACGAGCCGGGCACGTGCTCGAGGTACCACGCGAACGAGTCGCCACCCATGGAGTGCTCTGTGGCGCTGACCGCGTCGGCGCCCAGCGCCGCCCGGGTGCACTCCGCCAGCAGTCTGGTGGCCGCGTCGTCGTTCACGACGGGGGGTACTCCCCGCTGGTAGTCGACCTCCCAGCTGGCACCGGTGCCACCGAGCAGCTCGGCGAGCGTCTCGCGGAGCAGCTCGGGGGCTGCGGCCCAGGCTGCCCGGTCCGGCGTCCGCACCGTTCCGCGCAGGGTCCCCCGGGTGGGCACCACGTTCGCCGCGTCGCCACTGTGTACCGCGCCGAACACCAGGCTGAGCACGCGGGCCGATGCGGTGCGTACGTCCAGGGCGTCCTGCAGCTCGGTGACGACGCGGCCCAGGGCGCCGACCAGGTCGACCGTCAGGTGCGGCCGCGCGGTGTGGCCGCCCGGTCCGGACACGTGGATCTCGACCATGTCGGCGGCCGAGGTGATGGCACCGACCCGGCACCCGATCTGCCCGACGTCCAGCTTGGGGTCGCAGTGCAGCCCGAAGATCGCCTGCACCCCTTCCAGCCAGCCCTCGGCTACCACGTCCAGTGCACCGGGCTTGGCGCTCTCCTCACGCGGCTCGAAGATCAGCCGCACCCGACCCGGCGTCCCTCCCGTGGCAAGGATCCCCGCGAGCGCCTGCCCCGCGCCGACCACGACGGACGTGTGCACGTCGTGCCCGCACGCGTGAGCCACACCGCCGATCTGGGAGCGGTACGGCACGAGCTTGTCGTCGACAAGGGCCAGCGCGTCGATGTCGGCTCTCAGTGCCACGAGCGGACCGCCCAGGTCCCCCGTGACGATGTCACAGACCAGTCCGGTGCCTGCGGCCAGCCGGGTCGGCCTGAGCCCTACCGCGCGCAGCCGGTCCTCGATCGCCTGCGTCGTAGCGACCTCGTGCCCGCCCAGCTCGGGCCGGGTGTGCAGCTGCCGGCGCAGTGCCACCAGCTCAGCCTCGTGCGCTCCGAGGTAGCCGTCGACCAGCGGGTCGGTCACTCCCGCGACACGGCCGGAGCGACCCCCGCGGCGGCCTCGGCCACTTCGTACTTGTGGCTGTAGATCTCGAACAGGGACAGGATCAGCGCGGCCATCGGGACGCCAACGAGGGCGCCGGCCACGCCGAAGAGCGAAGCGCCCAGCATCACTGCGGCGAACGAGACGGCGGGGTGAAGATCGACCGCCTTCGCGCTGATCTGCGGCTCGATCGTGAGGTTCTCGATCTGCTGGTAGACCAAGGCGAAGGCCAGCGCGAGCAGGCCTTTGTACGGGTCCGGCGAAGTAAGCCCGATGAACACCGGCAAGGCGATCGCGATGTAGGTGCCGATCGTGGGGACGAACTGCGCGACGACGCCCGTCCAGATCCCGAGCAGCAGCCAGTACGGCATCGCGATGATCAGGAAGAAGATCGCGGTGATGCTGCCACAGATGCCGGCGAGCACCACCCGAGCGGCCACATAGCCGCCTGTCTTCTGCACGGCGAGGTCCCACACCGTGACGACGACCGCCTGCTGCCGGGGCGGGAACAGCCGCGCGATCCAGCGCCTGAGCCGAGGGGCGTCAGCCGAGAAGTAGAACGTGAAGAGACCGAGAGTGAATGTCGAGAAGAACGCGCTCAGCACAGAGACGACGACTCCGAGCAGCCCACCCGCAAGCTCGGTGGAAATCTGCCGGATCTGGTCCGGCGAGAGGTTGACCGAGTCCAGAACGGTCCTCGGGTCGAGCTTCATGTCGAAGGTGTTGTTGAGCCAGTTGATCAGGGAGTCGACAAGCGCGGGCACGCCCTTGACGAACTCGGCCAGCTGCCCGGCGAGCAGCTGGCCGAACATGAGCAGGAACAGGAACGTGCCGATGATCACCGCCAACATCACCAAGATCGTGGCGAAGCCGCGTTTCATGTGGCGGGCGAGTTTCGAGACGGCCGGGTCCAGCGCGATGCTGGCGATCCAGGCCATGGTCAGGGTGAAGATGAGGGCTCCGGCATCGGCCAGGATCCAGCGGCCGATGGCGGCGCAGGCGACGACGAAGACAATCCCCCACGACGCGCGCACCACGTTGCGCCGGTCGAGGACGATCTGCATGCGCGGCGGCGCCGCCACTGCGTCCACAGGGAGGTCGGCTGGCTCAGGTGCCGACTCGGCGACAGTCGTCTCGCTCATGGGCCGACCTTAGAGGGTTCGGCGGGCCAGAAGCTGGAAGCGGGCCGTAGCTGCACTGCCGGATCGATGACCTCGCTACCGCTCGGTCATCAGCACGCGCAGGCGCCCGACGAATGCGTCGACGTCCGCGACCGTGGTGTCGAACGAGGCCATCCAGCGGACCTGGTCCGTCGCCTCGTCCCAGACGTAGAACGGGTAGTCGAGCTGCAGCTTGGCCGTCACCTCGGGCGGCAGGCTGGCGAACACGGCATTCGACTGAACCGGGTGAACGACGCTCACGCCCGGCACCTCGAGTACGCCTGAGAGCAGCCGCTGAGCCATCGCGTTCGAGTGCTCCGCGTTGCGCCGCCAGAGGTCGTCGGCGAGCAGCGCCACGAACTGCGCCGAGACGAAGCGCATCTTCGACGCGAGCTGCATGCTCTGCTTGCGGATGTACGGCAGGTGAGCCGCGGAGTCGGGCCGCAGAACAACCACCGCCTCGGCCCCCATCGCGCCGTTCTTGGTACCGCCGTAGGAGAGCAAGTCGACTCCTGCGGCGGTGGTCAGGTCGCCGAGCCCGACCCCGAGCGAGGCTGCGGCGTTGGACAGCCGGGCGCCGTCCAGGTGCAGGAGCATCGACCGCTCGTGCGCCCAGTCGGCCAGGGCGCCGATCTCCTCGACGGAGTACACCGTGCCGAGCTCGGTCGACTGGGCAATCGAGACGACCCGTGGCTGCACGTGGTGCTGGTCACCGGTACCGACGGCGACCCGTTCGACAGCTTCCGGCGTCAGCTTGCCGTGTTCGGTCGGCACCAGAACGAGCTTGCTGCCGAGGAACCGTTCGGGTGCGCCGCACTCGTCGACGTTGATGTGGGCGGTCTCGGCACAGATGACGTTCTCGAACGGGTGCAGCACCGACTGCAACCCGACGACGTTCGCGCCGGTGCCGTTGAACGCGAAGAACACCTCGGCCCGGGGACCGAAGTGCTGGCGAAACAGGTCGGTCGCCTGCTCGGTCACCGGATCCGCGCCGTAGGCCGGGGTGTGGCCCGAGTTGACCGCGGTCATCGCGGCGAGCACGTCCGGATGGATGCCGGCGTAGTTGTCACTGGCGAAGCCAGCACGGCCGTCGGTCATGATGTACCCCGGGTCGGAAGGACGATACGAAGGCCGTTCGAGCCGGGAGCGTTCTCGGCGCACAGCGCCACCATGGTCTCGGCGATCGCCTCGGCTTCGACGAAGTTGCTGAAGGCGGCCTGCGGCTTCGCCTCGCGCATCTGCGGAGTCAGGATCGCCGGCACGACGACCACGTTGGCCGTCGCGGACGATCCGGCGAACTCGTCGGCCAGAGCGAGCGTCCAGGCATCCGACGCCGCCTTGGCCGCCGCGTACGCCGCATTGCTGCTCGTCGGTGCGCAGGCCTGAGGCGACGACACCGTGACGAACCGGCCGTTGGCGGCAGCCTTGAGCGGCGCTGCGAACGCACGTACGACGTTGACGGTGGTCGTCACCACCCGCTCGACCAGCCATGGCCAGTCATCCGCCGGCGCCTCGGGCAACGGTGTGCCCCCACGCCAGCCACCGACCATGTGCAGCACGGCGTCGACGTGTCCGTGCCAACCCTCGGTGTCGTCGGCGAACCGACGGACGGCATCGGCGTCGGTGAGGTCGACGGCCGCAGTGCGCACCCGTTCCGACGGAAGCGCCAGCCGGGTGACCAGCCCGGTGAGTCGAGTCTCGTCGCGGTCGCACAGCACGAGCGTCGCGCCTGCGGCGGCGCCTTGCTCTGCCACCACCGGTCCTAGCCCACCCGTCGCCCCAGTCAGGACGACGACCCGCCCGACCAGCGCCGGGGCGGTCACGCGGCGCTCCGGACCACGGCTGGGTCGCCGACCGCAGCGAGCTTCTGCTGCAACCCGCGATAGAACAGGCTGAGCGGGAACTCGTCGTCGTCGACCCGAGCGATCCACACCTTGGGGTCGCTCTCGGCCAGACCGTCACGCCGCTGCGGCAGCCACTGCGAGGCGACGTTGGGCTGCACGAACTCGGAGATCAGATCGTGCGCAGCGATCCAGTACGAGACGCGGCTCAGGTCGATGCCCTTGCGGTACAGCTCCTCGATGCGCTGCCGCAACGCGGCCACCCCCTCGTCGAGCCGGGCCCAGTCGACCCGCAGCGTGTTGTCACGCCACTGCATCACACCACGCTGGTGCAGGAACGCGAACAGCAGCTGACCGCCGAGCCCGTCGTAGTTGCGCACTCGCGTTCCCGTCACCGGGAACCGAAGGGTCCGGTCGAACAGGACGCAGTACCGGACGTAGCGCGCGAACGGGAAACCCTGCTGCACGAGGTCGCCTGCGTGCGCGAAAGCCGTGAGGTCGCACCGGAGCTCTTCGAGCGCGTACATCCAGTACGGCAAGCGCTGCCGGATCATGAATGGGTCGAACGGCAGGTCTCCGTGGCTGTGCGCCCGGTCGTGCACGAGGTCCCAGAGCTCGAACGTGTCACGCAGCAACGGCTGCGAGCCGAGCAACGCCCGGAGCTCCGGGGGCAGCGTGAGGCCCAGCAGGTCCGCAGACCTGCCGACCACTCGCTGGAAGCGCTCGGCCTCGCGGTCGCAGAAGATGCCCCCAAAAGTGTTCGTCGCGGGGCCGGCGACGCTCACCGTCTCGGGGAACAACACGGCGCACTCGCTGTCGTACCCCGCCGTGTTGTCGACGAGGTGCACCGGTACGAACTTCGGGTTGTCGTACCCCGACGCCTCGATCTCGGCCAGCCACTGCGGCCACGGGACCCGGACGATCAGCGCCTCGAAGCGGGTGTCGAGCGAGCCGTTCGGGGTGTACATCGGGAAGACGATCAGGTGCTCGATGCCGTCGACTCGGGTCAGCTCGGGCCCGAACGCCGCCAGCGACCGACCGAAGTCGGGGCGGCCGTACCCCGCAGCCGCCCAGGCCTCGAGGTCGGCGGCGACCAGGGCCAACTGCTCGCTCTGGTGCGCGAACAGTGGCGCGAGCCCGGTGACCGCAGTGACCATCTCGTCGACCAGGGCGGCAACCGTGCCGGCGTCGTGCCGGGTCAGGTCGACACTGCCGTCCGTGGCCTGCCGTGCCCGCAGCTGGGACGTCGCAGCCTTCAGCCGGGCCCAGAACGGGCTCGCCCCCGCCGCCGAAAGCATCCCTGGCGTGGCCGCGTCGAACCGGGGCAAGGCCGCCCAGTAGAACGCGTCGAGCCACACCGCGGCATTGTCGAACTCCGCCAGGCAGTCGTCACCGAACAGGTCAGAGTCGGCGAAGACCACGACCCTTCCCCGGCCGAGCTCCGCCGTCGCGACGAGAGCGGCCTCGGCAGGTGCCGCGGAAGCCCGGGCCCGGACGGCGACTGTCGCGTGCGGCGACGTCGTCGTCAGTGCGCCGGCCCGGTAGAAGCGAGCCGAACCGACCCTGTCGAACAAGCCGGCGGGGCGTCCGGCCACGGGGCTCCCGAGTACCCAGGTGGGGTTGGCGAGATCGTCCGCGTAGTCGTACACGGTGGTGCTCGTCACAGCGATACCGAAGGGGGCGAGCAGCTCGTCGAGGTTGGTGCCGTACTTCGCCTGCTCGTACTCCGCCAGGACCACCAGGGCACCCCCGGCTTCCACGAACGCCCGGACGGCGTCGGTCTCATCCCGGCTGAACAACGGGCTGCCGGACCCGGTCGTGCGCTCCCACTGCGGGTCCGACGGGTGGGCGACCACGAGCACGTCGGTACCGGCCAGCAATGCCTCGGTGAGCGCCGCGGTCTCGTTGACCCGGACCGCGAAGTCGCGTTCGCTGAGCAGTCGGGCGGCCTGCTGGTAAGAGGCGTCGCTGGGCCGCTCGGGACGCATCCGCGCGGCCATCGTGGGGCGGATGCTCCACGCCTGCTGGTGCGCCTCGTCGAACAGGACATTCACCTGCGCACGCTGCCGAAGGTGCGAATATGTCATATCTGCAACCCCTATACCGAAGATTCTCCTGCAAAGTAGCGAGTGTGCAGGAAATTCTCCGTCACTTCAACCCCCACCACCCCCCCCGTTCGCCACAAGGGTCCCCCCATGCCACTAGACCGCGCTTGCGCCGCACTCATCAGGCGCCGTTCAGCGGTGTCGTACGCTTCGAAGCAATGGCGAGCAGCATGGAGGTGGGTCCCGTGATGCGTTGGCTCCGGGAGGGCATGGGCGAGGCCGCCCCGGGAATGGCGACGACGTTGGGGGCGCTGGACGCCTTCGTGAACCCGGGTGCCGAGCGCGCCCGCGCGCTGCTCAAGCACGAGAACGAACGCGTCCTGCCGACGCCGTCGCCGGGCGACCGCCTGCTCCATGAGAACCGGATCGTGATCCGGGTACGCGCCCCCGGACCGCCTGCGACGTCCTAGGCGAACCGCCCAGCCGCGGATGAGAGGGGGCGCATACCTCGACCTATTGGCATGGGGGGTCCCCTCTGGCGGGGGAAGGGGCGCGGGGGAAGGGGCGCGGGGAAGGGGCGCCGGGCTAGCGCTCTGCGCCGACGAGCTCGGCGGCGACGAGCTCGGCGATCTGGGCGGTGTTCAGGGCCGCGCCTTTGCGCAGGTTGTCGCCGCAGACGAAGAGTTCCAGCGCGTACGGGTCGTCGAGCGACTCGCGCACCCGACCCACCCACGTGGGGTCGGTGCCCACCGCGTCGGCCGGCGTCGGGAACTCGAACTCCTCGGGGTTGTCGACCAGGAGCACGCCTGCGGCGTCGCGCAGCAGCGACTGCGCGTCGGCCCGGGACGGCTGCCGCTCGAACACCGCGTGCACAGCCAGCGAGTGCGTGGTGACCACCGGGACCCGCACGCACGTCGCAGACACCTTGAGGTCGGGCAGGCCCAGGATCTTGCGGGACTCGTTGCGCACCTTCAGCTCTTCGCTGGACCAGCCGGCGTCCTTCAGCGAACCCGCCCACGGAATGACGTTCATGGCCAGCGGCGCCGGGAACGGGCCCAGGTCGCCGACGACCTCGCGCAGGTCGCCCGCCCGGCTGCCTACGCCCGGATCCCCGGACGCCTTGAGCAGCTGGGCCCGCAAGGTGTCGATGCCGGGCTTCCCCGCGCCCGACGCTGCCTGGTAGGAGGCGACGACGAGCTCGCGCAGGCCGTAGCGCCGGTGCAACGCCCCGAGGACGACGATCATCGACAGGGTCGTGCAGTTGGGGTTGGCGATGATGCCTCGCGGCCTGACCCGCACGGCTTCGGGGTTGACCTCCGGCACCACGAGAGGGACGTCGGGTTCCATCCGGAAAGCACCGGAGTTGTCCACGGCCACCGCACCGCGCGACGCAGCGATGGGCGCCCACTCGGCCGAGACCTCATCGGGGACGTCGAACATCGCGACGTCGACCCCGTCGAAGACCTCGGGCGCGAGCGCGACGACCTCGACTTCGACGCCACGCACGCGAAGCTTCTTCCCCGCCGAGCGAGCCGACGCGACCAACTTGATCTCACCCCAGACGTCGGCCCGGGTCGACAGGAGGTCGAGCATGACGGTGCCCACCGCCCCGGTGGCGCCGACGACGGCGAGGGTGGGTCGACGGCCCCCTGCGGGTGCGTTCATCGTCCGGTTCCTCCGTAGATCACGGCTTCGTTGCTCTCGGCGTCGAGACCGAAAGCCGAGTGCACGGCGGCCACCGCGGTGTTCACCTGGTTCTCCCGACAGACCACCGAGATCCGGATCTCCGATGTCGAGATCAGCTCGACGTTGACGTCGGCGTCGGCGAGCGCGCGGAAGAACGTGGCGGACACTCCAGGATGCGACCGCATGCCCGCGCCGACGAGCGACACCTTGCCGATCTCGGGGTCGTACTGCAGCGACTCGAACCCGATCTCGGCCTGCCGCCGCTCGAGCGCCACCATGGCCCGGGCGCCCTCGGACGTCGGGACGGTGAACGTGATGTCCGTGCGGCCGGTCGTCGCCGCCGAGACGTTCTGCACGATCATGTCGATGTTGACCTCGGCCTCGGCGATCGTCTCGAAGATCGCGGCGGCCTCACCGGGCCGGTCGGGCACCCCGACGACGGTGACCTTGGCCTCGCTGCGGTCGTGGGCCACCCCCGAGATGATCGCGTGCTCCACGTCGTCCCCTTCGTCGGATCGGTCGGAGATGACCCACGTGCCCTCGCGGTCGCTGAACGAGGACCGCACGTGGATCGGCAGGTTGAAACGGCGGGCGTACTCGACGCAGCGCAGGTGCAGGATCTTGGCGCCGTTGGCCGCGAGCTCGAGCATCTCTTCGTACGTGACGGTCTCGAGCCGCTGCGCCGACGGGACAATCCGCGGGTCGGCGGTGAAGACACCGTCCACGTCCGTGTAGATCTCGCAGACCGAGGCGTCGAGCGCGGCGGCCAGCGCGACGGCGGTGGTGTCGGAGCCGCCGCGGCCCAGCGTGGTGATGTCCTTGGTGTCCTGGCTGACGCCCTGAAACCCGGCCACGATCGCGACGTAGCCCTTGTCGATCGCGCCACGGATGCGGCCGGGGGTGATGTCGATGATGCGGGCGCGGCCGTGCGCGCCGTCGGTGATGACACCGGCCTGAGACCCGGTGAACGAACGCGCCTCGACCCCGAGGTCGGCGATGGCCATGGCGAGCACCGCCATCGAGATCCGCTCCCCGGCGGTGAGCAGCATGTCGAGCTCGCGCGCAGGTGGGTTCGGGGAGACCTGTTGGGCCAGGTCGATCAGCTCGTCGGTGCTGTCGCCCATGGCCGACACGACGACGACCACGTCGTTGCCCGCGGCCTTCGTGGCGACGATGCGTCGGGCCACCCGCTTGACGCACTCGGCGTCGGCAACGGACGAACCGCCGTACTTCTGGACGACGAGCGCCACCGGAGGGCCTCCTGGGCGGGACTGATGCGGAACGGCCAGGATACCGGGCGATCAGCAGCGGCCCCGGGACGTCCGCATCTCGGGACAACCGTCTCAGCCGGCAACCAAGCGTCAGTCGCGCAGCAGCGCGTCGAGCTGGGCCGCGGCGGCTTCCTCGTCACCGGCGTCGAGTCGCTGGTGGGCGACGATCGACAGCAGTGCCCGCTGGGCGTTGAGCGCTTGCGCCCCCCAGTGCGAGAGGTACGAGAACTGCCACCACCACAGTGCCTCGTCGGTGCGGCCGGCCTCGTAGTGCCGCTGACCGTGCACGAGCTCGATCGCGACGTCGGCGACGTCGTCGGAGATCCGACCGTGTACCGGACGCTCCGGGATCATCGGGTCGAAGATCGACGCGTACTCGTCGAGCCCTTCGAGCAGGCGGCCCAGCGCTTCTCTCAAGGGGTCGGCGTCGGGATCCGGCCCGGCGTCCTCCTCGAACCGGTCAGCCGGCACGACGTCGCTGACCGCCCCGAGCATCGCCCCGGCCATCGAGATCTGGGCCAGCTGGACGATCAGCCCTGAGACAGCCGTCTCGGGCGACTCGCCGCTCGCGATCTCCTGCACTCCGGCGAGGTACGCAGCGACGTGCGCAGCAATGTCGTCGGAGAACTCGTCCAGGTCAGACATCGAGCAACCGCCTTCCTTCGAACGCACGGCCGAGCGTGACCTCGTCGGCGTACTCGAGGTCGCCGCCCACCGGCAGGCCGCTGGCCAACCGGGTGACCCGCAGACCCATGGGCTTGATCAGTCGGGCGAGGTATGTGGCCGTGGCCTCACCCTCGAGGTTTGGGTCGGTCGCGATGATGATCTCGGCGACGACGTCGTCAGCGAGGCGCACCATCAGCTCGCGAACCCGCAGGTCGTCGGGGCCGACGCCCTCGATCGGACTGATCGCCCCGCCGAGCACGTGGTAGCGCCCACGGAACTCGCGGGTCTTCTCCACCGCGAGCACGTCCTTGGGCTCCTCGACGACGCACAGGACCGTCTGGTCACGCCTCGGGTCGAGACAGATGCGGCACTCGTCCGCCTCGGCGACGTTGAAGCAGATCCGGCAGAACCGCACCTTGTCCTTGACCTCGAGCAGCACCTGGGCGAGGCGGCGTACGTCGGTCTGGTCGGCCTGCAGCAAGTGGAACGCGATGCGCTGGGCGCTCTTGGGGCCGACGCCGGGCAACCGACCGAGCTCGTCGATGAGGTCCTGGACGACGCCTTCGTACATCGGACTCGGCACTCCTTCCAGTTCCCGCGGATTCTGCCCGTTCGGCTCGTCGCAGCCTAGGTCAGGGCTGGCCGAACTCCTTGATGACCCGCCCGCCCAGCTCACGCGCAATCAGCTCCGCGCCCGCCAGACCGCTGTCGGCATCGTCGTCGTCGACCGCCGGGGTGTCCTCCCCCGGCTCGGGGTGGGCGGCAGCCGACGAGTCGGCCGGGGGCTGGTCGGCAGTCGGCACAGGCGTCCAGGGCACCGGTCCGCGAGCCCCGGGCGCCTGGGCGGGGCCCGGAGCTGAGGTGCCTGGGCCCTGCGCGGGGGTCGCGGACGTCGCTGGGGCACCGGGCTGGTGCACAGCCTCGATCTTCCAGTCGGTGCCGACGACGTCCATGAGGGTCAGCCGGAGCACCTCGTCGTGGCCGCTCGCCGTGAACGCCTTGACCGAGCCCGCATCAGGGAAGCCCAGAGTCAGCGTGCTGCCGTCGAGGCCCAGCACCTGCACCTTGTCGAACAGCAGCATCCAGGAGACCCGCCGGCGGACCTTCACCTGATCGAGGACGTCGGGCCAGAGCCGGCGAACGGCCTGGAGGTCGAGGCCGTCGGTTGCCGGTTCCGGCACAGCCGGCCGATCAGCCGGCGCTGGCGGCGGCTGTGCTTCCGCCGCAACCGCGGGAGCGGGCGCTGGGGCCGGCGCTGGGGCAGGGGCTGGGGCTAGGGCAGGGGCTGGGGCTGGGGCCGGCGCTGGGGCGTGCTCCGCTGCGGCGGCCCCGATCGCGAAGCGACGTTCGAGCCGGTCGAGCCGCGCTCGGGTGCCGCGCTCGACGTTGGCATCGGCGGCGGGCAGCAGCACCCGCGCGCAGATGAGCTCGAGCTGGAGCCGAGGAGCGGTCGCCCCGCGCATCTCGGTGAGACCGGCGTTCACGACGTCAGCCGCGCGGGCCAGCTCGGCGGACCCGAACCGGCTGGCCTGCCCCAGCATCAGCGCCACCTGTTCCTCTGGGGCGTGCAGCAGCCCGTTGACCCCGGCGTCCGGCACCGCCTGCAGGATCACCAGGTCGCGGAGGCGTTCGAGCAGGTCGGCCACGAACCGCCTGGGGTCGATCCCGCTCTCGACGATGCGGTCGATCAGCAGGAACACCGAGGACGCGTCACCCGCGGCGAAGGCGTCGACCACGGAGTCGAGCAGCGCCGCGTCGGTGTACCCGAGCAGCGAGGCGGCGTACGTGTGGGTGACCCCCTCGGCGCCGGCCCCACCGATCAGCTGGTCGAGCACGGAGAGCGCGTCGCGCACCGAGCCGGCCCCGGCGCGCACGACCATCGGCAGTACCCCGGGGCCGACGGTGACTCCCTCGACCTCGCACAGGTGGGCGAGGTAGTCCTGGAGCACCTTGGGCGGGACCAGCCGGAACGGGTAGTGGTGCGTACGCGACCGGATCGTCCCCAGCACGCGCTCGGGCTCGGTCGTGGCGAAGATGAACTTCAGGTGCGGCGGGGGCTCCTCGACGACTTTGAGCAGGGCGTTGAAGCCCTGCGGCGACACCATGTGCGCCTCGTCGATGATGTAGATCTTGAATCGCGACGAGGCGGGTGCGTAGAAGGCTCGCTCGCGCAGGTCTCGGGCGTCGTCGACCCCGCCGTGCGAGGCGGCATCGATCTCGACGACGTCGAGCGAGCCACCGCCGGTGCGGGAGAGGTCCTCGCACGACTGGCACTGCCCGCACGGCTCGGGAGCCGGGCCCTGCTCGCAGTTCAACGCCCGGGCGAGGATCCGTGCGGACGTCGTCTTGCCGCACCCGCGGGGGCCGCTGAAGAGGTACGCGTGGTTCACCCGGTCGGTGCGCAGCGCCTGCTGCAGTGGTCCGGTGACGTGCTCCTGGCCGATGACCTCGGCGAAGGACTCCGGGCGGTAGCGGCGGTACAGGGCGAGGGACACGCACCGACCCTAACCGCCCCGGCTGACCGACGGGACCGTGCTCGGCGGGCAGCCGCACCCTGGTGGCGTTTGCTCACGCAACGGGGCAGACGAGACCGCAGCCGGACATTCAGCGACCCCCCGCGTACCCGTCAGAGCCGGCTTACCCTTGCTGCCTTTCGGCCCTGGGGGAGTTCACCAGATGACGCCACACGGGGGGTCGGCACCCATCGTACGGGGAGGTGTCGGGTGCCCGGTACACCGGATTTCCCCCGCCACTCCGCCCCCGGTAACCTCTGCGGCGGAGGATTCGCATAGTGGCCGAGTGCGCACGCTTGGAAAGCGTGTAGGGGGAAACCTCTCGGGGGTTCGAATCCCCCATCCTCCGCCACGACCTCGAAGGCCGCTGACGGGCCGGTGCGAGCTGGCCCGTCAGCGCCTGCGCTTGCTCGCCGTGCCGAACAGGCCGCGGAAGATCTCGCGGCCCAGGGTCGCTGCCGCCGCCACGGCGAAGGCCTTGGCCACCGGGGCGACTGCCGCACCCACCTCGCTGGCAGCGGACGGCTCCGCGCGCTGCCGCGGAGCGGGCGCCGGAGCAGCGGGACCCGGTTCGACCGGAGGCGGCGGGACCGGCGCCAGCTTGGCCGCCAACCGCTCGTACGCCGAGTCGCGGTCGATGGCCGTGCCGTACTCCGCCTGAAGTGGCGACGCAGCCACAGTCGACGCGATCAGAGCGGGGTCGGACGGCCCCATCACCGAACGCGGGGCCCGCAGCCGGGTCCACGCGACCGGGGTGGGCGCACCGCGCTCGGAGAGCACCGTGATCACGGCCTCGCCGATGCCGAGCTGGGTCAGTAGCTCGTTCAGGTCGTAACCGGAGTTGGGGAACGTCGAGACGGTGGCCTTCAGTGCCTTCGCGTCGTCGGGCGTGAAGGCACGCAGAGCGTGCTGCACCCGGTTGCCCAGCTGGCCCAGCACGTCCGACGGCACGTCCTTGGGCGTCTGCGTGACGAAGAAGACTCCGACCCCCTTGGAGCGGATCAACCGCACGGTCTGGGTGATCGCCTGCAGGAAGTTCTTGGACGCGTCGGCGAAGAGCAGGTGCGCCTCGTCGAAGAAGAAGACGAGCTTTGGCTTGTCGAGGTCACCGACCTCGGGCAGGTCGTGGAAGAGGTCGGCCAGCATCCACATCAGGAACGTCGAGAACAGCGCGGGTCGGTCCTGGACCGCAGGGAGCTCGAGCACCGAGACCATCCCGCGGCCGTCCGCGGCGAGCCGGACGAGCTGCTGGGTGTCGAACTCCGGTTCGCCGAAGAACACCTCGGCGCCCTGGTCCTGGAACGAGATCAGCTCGCGCAGGATCACGCCGGCGGTGGCCTTCGAGAGCCCGCCGAGACCGTCCAGCTCGGACTTGCCCTCGTCGCTGACGAGGTACGCGATCACCGAGCGCAGGTCCTTGATGTCGAGCAGGGCCAGGCCGGCCTTGTCCGCGTAGTGGAATACCAGCCCCAACGACGACTCCTGCGTCTCGTTGAGGCCAAGCACCTTGGACAGCAGGGTGGGGCCGAACGACGTGATCGTCACCCGGATCGGGATGCCCACGCCCTGGCCACCCAGGCTGAAGAACTCGGTCGGGTACGACGCCGGCGTCCAGTCCTCGCCGACGTCGGTGGCCCGGGCGGACACCCTGTCGTTCAGCACGCCGGGCGAGGCCATGCCGGACAGGTCGCCCTTGATGTCCGCCATGAAGACGGGCACACCCTGGGCGGAGAGCTGCTCGGCCATGAGCTGCAGGGTCTTGGTCTTGCCGGTGCCCGTGGCCCCGGCGACCAGCCCGTGCCGGTTGATCATCCCGAGCGGGATGCGTACGGGGACGTCCGCGTGAGCCGTGTTGTCGGTCACCAAGGCGCCCAGGTCGAGCGCCGGCCCGGTGAACGCGTAGCCGGTCTTCACGGTCTGGACGATGTCGTCGGCACTGGTCATGAGGTGGAGGGTAGTAGGCCGCTTAGACTCGCGCTGTGATCTTCAAACGGGTGGGCAGCGAGCGCCCATACCCGCCGCACGGCTCATCGGGGCGCGACTGGGCCGCGATCGCCCCGCGCCAGGTGCGCCTCGCCGACCTGGTCACGACCAAGACCGCGCTAGACCTCGACACCCTGTTGGCTGAGGACTCCACCATGTTCGGTGACCTGTTCTGCCATGTGGTTCGCTGGCACGGAGAGCTCTACCTGGAGGACGGCCTGCACCGGGCCGTTAGGGCCGCGCTGCAACAACGCCAGGTGCTTCATGCCCGAGTGCTCGATCTGGAGGACTGATGACGACACTCACCCCGACCGGTTCCGGCCGGCGCAGTCCGTTGCCCGTGATCGCCGCGGTGATCGCGGCGCTGGTCCTGGGCGTCGGCGGCGGCTGGTGGTTCGCCGGGCGCGACAAGGGCACCACGACCGCGACCCCGTCCGGGTCGACGTCCTGCACGCCCAAGGCCTCCGGCAGCGTCTCGGGTGGTGCGGGCACCGGGAAGCCCGTCGTGCTCCCTGCCCCCAGCACCATCACCTTGAACGTGTACAACGCCACCACCCGCAAGGGTCTGGCGCGCACGACGGCAGCCGAGCTGGCAGCCCGCGGCTTCAAGACCGCCGCGGTCGCCAACGACCCGCTCAAGAAGTCGATCCCGGGTGCGGCCGAGATCCGCGCGGGAGCGGCCGGAGCACTGGCGGCGAAGGTGGCTGCGGCTCAGGTGGTGGGCGCGGTGATCGTCGCCGACAAGCGCACCTCGAAGGTCGTCGACTTCGTCATCGGTGACGGCTACGCAGCCCTCGCAACGCCCGACCAGGTCAAGGTCGCGCTCTCGCCGTCAGCCAGCCCCGCACCCTCAGGCTGCTGAGCCGACCCGGAGGACCCGTCAGGCCCAGAACATCGGGGAGTCGCTCGAGACGACCAGCGGGTCCGGGTCTACGAGCAGGCCGGCGATCTCCCGGCTGTCGAGGACGATCAGAACCGCGTCCCAGAGGCCGTCCTGCTCCGGGCCGGAGCCCAGCAGCTCGGCTGCCTGGACGAGGAGCTGATGTGCTTGCGTGAGCTGGGCGCAGGCCTTGCGCGCATTCCTGCTCGTGATGGTCATGGCCCGAGCGTGACCCCACGAACCGAGCAGTGGACCAACGCCGGGTGAACGCCGAGCGGGGGGACCGGCAACTCTCGCCGTCCCCCCGCTCGGTCGATCCGCCCTGCGGACTACGCCGCCTCGAGGCCCTTCCGACGACGAGCGACGGTCACGATCAGGGCGCCGGCTCCGATGAGCGCGAGCGCCCCCAGACCGACCGGCATCGAGTCGCCGCCGGTGTGCGGCAGCCCGTTGCCGGAGCCGGACCCGGTCCCGGACCCGGTCCCGGAGCCGACGGGTGCGGCCGCCACGGTGAACGAGAACGTCACCTGGTTGCTGGCGCTGCTCAGCGTGACCACGTGCGTGCTGGCGAGCAGGCTGGTCGGCAGTGTGACGCTCGCGGTGACCGCGCCGGTCGAGTCGGCGGTGGCGCTGCCGAGGTCGAACGTGGTCGAGTGCACCGTGATCGAGACGACCTCGTCGGGCGCGAAGCCGTTGCCCGTCAGGGTCAGCTTGGCCCCTGGCGTGAGCGTCGAGCCGGAGGTCACGACCTGGCCCTTGGCGTTTCGGACCACTAGGACCGCGGCCTTCTTGATCGTGTAGCCCACCGCCGCCGAGGTCGACGTCGTGAACAGCGCCGCGCTGGACGGGACGAACACCGCCGCCAGCGAGTGCTGGCCGACTGCGAGCGTACTCAGCGTGAGCGACGCCTTGCCGGAGACGACCGCGACGGTACCCAGGAGCTTCGTGCCGTCGTAGAACCGCACGGAACCCGCGGCAGTCACCGGCGACACCGTTGCCTTCAAGGTGACCGGCTTGCCCGCGCCCACCGGGCTGGTGGGGCTGACGGCGAGCACGGTCGTGGTGACCGTGGCCGGTTTCGGCTGGACGACGAACGACGTCGCCGCGGAGATCGAGGTCGCGAAGCTGGCTACGTTCGTCGGGACGAACTTCGCAGTTAGCGAATGCGTCCCGGCGCTGAGTGCGGTGGTCGTGAGGGTGGCCGTACCAACCGAGACGACCGCGGTACCCAACAGCTTGGTCCCGTCGAGGAACTGTACCGAACCGGCTGCCGTACCGGGGGCGACGGTGGCCGTCAGGAGCACGGATGCACCCTGGATGACCGGACCGACCGGCGAGACCGCCAGCGTGGTCGTGGTGGCCACCGGTGGCGGGTTGACGACGAGCGTCTTGGCAGCCGACGTCGACCCGAGGTACGTAGCCGTCCCCGGGGTGAACGTCGCCGACAACGCGTGCGAACCCACCGCCAGCGTCGTCGTGCTGTAGGTCGCGGAACCGGCCGCGACGGTCACCGGGCCGCCGATAGCCGTGGCGCCGTCGAAGAACTGCACGGTGCCGGCGGCGGCGGTCGGCGCGATCGCCGCCTTCATGGAGACCGACGAACCCAGGACGACCGGGCCGGCCGGGGTGACGACGAGGGTCGTGGTCGTGGCACCCGGGGGGGCCGGGTTCACCACGTAGCTCACGGCCGCCGAGGTCGAGCCGACGAAATTGGCGGGCACCGTCGGGGTGAAGGTCGCAGTGAGCGAGTGCGTCGCGACCGTGAGTCCGGCGGTCGTGAAGGTCGCCGAACCGGACGCCACAGCGACAGGAGCGCCCAGTGCGGTCGCGCCGTCGAGGAACTGCACGGTGCCGACCGCTGTGGTCGGCGCGACAGTCGCCTTGATGGCGACCGACGTTCCGAACGTCACGGGGCTCAGTGGGGTCGCCGAGACCGTCGTGGTCGTCGGGGTGGCCGGCGCCGCCGTGATCGAGTAAGCGACCGTGGTCGATGTCGACGGCGTGAAGAGAGCCGCGCTCGTCGCGGTGAACGTCGCCTTCAGGGTGTGCGCACCGGTAGCCAGCGTGGTGGTCGTCCGGATCGCGGTCCCGCTCGCGACCGCGACAGGCCCACCGATGGCCGTCACGCCGTCGAAGAACTGCACGGTTCCGGGTGCGGTGGACGGGGTGGTGGTCGACGTCAGGGTGACCGTCGAGCCGAACACCGCCGCACCGGACGGAGCAGCCACCAGGGCCGTCGTGGTAACCGTGGCCGGGACGCTGGTCACGGTGTAGGAGCTGGCCGTCGACGTCGAGGTCGCGAAGTTGGCCGCGTTGGTCGGGATGAACTTGGCGGTCAGCGAGTGAGTCGCGACCGTCAGCGCCGCCGTGGTGAAGACTGCTGAGCCACCCGCGACCGCGACCGGCGAGCCGAGGTTGGTCGCTCCGTCGAGGAACTGCACGGAACCGATGGCGGTGCCCGGCGTGATCGTCGCGGTGAGGGTCGTCGAGGTGCCGACGACCACGGGGCTCACCGGAGTGACCGCGATGGCCGCCGTGGTGGTCGTGGCGCTCGCGTTGACCACGAAGGACATAGCCGCCGACGTCGAGCCGGTGAAGGCGGTCGCGTCGGTCGGGGTGAACTTCGCCGTCAATGAGTGCGTCCCGGACGCGAGGCCAGTGGTCGTGAAAGTGGCCTGCCCTGCGGCGACGGCTACCGCCGGACCGAGGTTCGTCACGCCGTCGAGGAACTGCACCGTGCCCGCAGCGGTCGGAGTCACCGTGGCCTTCAGCTGCACCGAGGTGCCTGCTGCCACCGGACCGGCCGGCGTGACGGCGAGAGCTGTCGCGGTCGTCGTCGGGGTTGCCGGCACCGGGTAGACCTGGGTCCACGTCGTACCGGTCACCATGATCGAGGTCGAAACGTACGCGGTGTCGAAGCCGACTGGGCCCGAGGTCTTGAGCCGCAGCTGGTAGAGGCCCTGGTAGGCGTCAGTCGCGGTGTTCGGGAAGTCAGCGATGTAGTCGCTCAGTGAGAAGTCGGCCGCCGTGGCCGAGGCGACCGGCACGGTGAAGTTCTTAACCGGCGCCGGCGCCGTGGCGTTCGGGAAGGCGGTCGACGCCGTCATCGTCTCGCCCGGGAACGCGCCGGTCGGAGTGCCGAGCTTGGGGGTGTAGGCGAACAGGGTCGCCTTGAAGTCACCCGTCCGCGCGGCCTTCGAGCTCGCCGCGAAGCTGACGAACGGGTGCGCAGTGATGCTCCCGCTCGTCACGACGCCTCCGCTCGCGTCGTAGAAGCTGATCGACCCAGACGACGTCGGGTCCGGCTCGTACGGCGGCGTCACGGCGAAGGCGCTGGAACCCACCGCGACCAGACCGGTCGTAGTGACGATCAACGCGCTCAGGCCGGCAGCGGCCCAGCGAAGGCGAAGCCTCATGTGGTCGAACCCTTTCAAGCGCAGACGTGTCGACAAGATCGCGTTGACCATGTCGGGAGCAGAAATACAGAACGGCGTGGACTGCTGGCAGGTGGAGATACGGCAGATGAACGACCGGTGAATCAACTCGGCTCAGAGATCGGCGGCTCTCTCGCGCCACCACGAGAACGCGAACCAGCCGAGCACGAGCAGCACGACCAGAGCGCCGCCCAGGATGATCGGCCCGTGCCGGTCGACCGCGGGCTCGCCGGTCATCGGGTCTACCGCGCCGGCAGCGGTCGTGCCGTCGGCCGGCCGGGTAGAGGCGCCCGCCGAGCTGCTGGCGTCGGGCGCCGGAGAGGTCTTGCCACCGGTGCCGGTGCTGTTGCCCGCACTGGGCGACGGAGGGGCGGTGCCGAAGATGGCAACCTCGGACGAAGTCGCCTTGCCGACCGAGCAGTCGCCGGTGCCCCCGTGCACGACTGTCCAGGTGTCACCGCTGACCCGGATATCCGTTGCGGGGTAGGGAAGTTTCATGATCGGGGTGTCCGGCGCGCCCAGGTAGACCCGCAGCTGGACCAGGCCGTCCCAGCGCACCGGAAATCCGCCGAGGAAGTCGGCCAGCGAGAAGTCGCGCAGCGTACCGGACGTCATCGGGTGAGCAGCGTTCGTGTACTCCGACGAGGCAGTCATCGAGTCGCCGCTCCAGCGACCGGGCACGACGTCCTTGCGTGGCTGGTAGGCGAACAGGGTCGCCTTGCGGCCCTTCGCGTCGTACGGCGACGGCGCCGCCTCCGAGCTGACCGCGGTGAACACGAACGGGTGGTCGTTAATGTTCCCGGACCGGACGAGCTGGCCGTCCTTGCCGCACAAGCCGATCGTGCCCACGACGTTCGAGTCCGTATAGGGGACCCCATCGGCGCGGGCGGTCGGCATCGTGGCGACTGTCCAGCCGACGAGTCCACTGAGGACCACAGCAGCGGCGAGCGGGCCGCTCCACGGGGTCCTCGCGACTCGGCGGATCATGACGCGACCGCTTCCGGGGTCTTAGCGGTGACGGGTTCATCCGGATCGGCCTCGGCTGCCCTACCGGATCGGCGACGGCGGTACCACCAGCCGCCGACCGTCAGCAGGACGACCAGGATCAGTGCGAGGAGCGGCCAAGGGATCGCCCAGAAGCCGACCGACTCTGTGATCCGTACGGCGAGGCCCGGATCGACGTCACCACTGAGCATGAGCGGGACCACGGTGGCCGTCGCGGTGCCCCGGAGAGCGGGTGGCACTCCAGGCACGTCGACGCCCACCTGGACTGCCGAGCCTGGGAACAGCAAAGGGATATCCACCATCTTCGCGGCGCGCTCCGTACCACCGAACAGCCCGCTGACCTCGACCGCCTGCTGGCCGCCCAGCTTCACGTTGCCCGTGTTGTGGACCGTGTAAGTCACGGTCACGTAGCCGCGGCCGAAGGGGTTCAGGGTGCCGTGGTAGGTCGCGCTGAGATTCTCGATCGCCATCCGCGGGTGCACCTGGCCTGCCACCCGGACGTACACCCTGGACGCCACACGCTGATCGAGGATGATGTTGGCGCCTTGCGCGTTCTTGCTCACGGTCGACAGCGACGCGATGATGCCGGCGCCGTGGTCACCGGGCGAGGCGCTCGCCGGGACGACCATCGTGACCGGCAGGATCACCTGGCCGGGCGGGGAGTTGGCGTTGCGGCGAGCCGGCACCACCACCACACGCCTGCCCATGGCGCCGGCGAGCCAGGCGCCCGCGTCGATCGGCTTCTTCTTCGCCTCGAGCAGGGTGTAGCCACCCTCGGCGGTGTTCAGCGCATCGGTTGCGTAGACCGTCAGCCGCAGGGGGACCAGCGAGTAGTTGAGGATCGCCACGTGGTCGGTGAGGCGGGCGCCCGGTGTAGCTCCGAAGGTGAAGAACGGTCGGCCGTCCGGTGCCATGGCGGTCGCGGGCTGCACACCGAACGTCACCGCCTTGGGGGCTTGGGTCGCCGGGGCGGCCTGCGCGCCCGGCGCCAGCAGCGGCGGCAGAGCGAGGGCGGCCGCGGCGACGGCAAGGACACGGGCGACGGGGACGCGCGGGATGAGCATGGAGCGAGCAAACCTGGGGGACACGTCCGGTTCATGAAGTGAAGGTGAACGTGCGGCCACCCCAACCAGAAGGACACCTCCTCTCCCCCCCGTTCCGGAAGGCGAAAGGCGGGACGGGCTGCCTGCGCCCGTCCCGCCTTTGCTGTGTTGCGTGTGCTGTGGTGCGTGCTTAGCCGACCGTGAAGGTCAGCGTCGCGGTGTACGTGCCGGCCTGGGCCGACGTCGGAGCCTTGAGGCTGAGTGCTCCGTTGATGTAGACCGATCCGACGCCCTGCGCCGCGGTGGCGAAGGTGTGCGGCAGGCCGCCCTTGAGGCCAGCCGTTCCGGCAGCACCGGCAGCGACGGGCAGACCGACGATCGCCGGGACGTCGTTGACGACGACCGGCTTGGTGGTGGCGTTCAGCGCGTTGCCCGCGAGGTAGCTGGGCGCGACGCTGGTGAAGCCGAAGTTCTGCCCGTTGATCACGTTCGCGCCGCTGACGAAGTCAGTGGACGCGGCCGAGGCCGTCCACGGCAGGTCACCGGCACGGGTGTCCGTGATGGTGAGGTGGTCTCCAGCGTTCGGGAAGGCCTTGGCCACCGAGAGCTGGGTACCGTCGGCCGCGAGCACCATGGTGCCGAGGTCGAACGGGTTGGACGGGTTGTACGGGGTGGTGATGGTGAGCGTTCCAGCCGCGACCGAGACCGTGATGGTCTGGGGGTCAGGGATGGTGGCCGGCGCGGTGTACGTGGCGGTGACCGCCGCGGACGACGAGCCGATGAACGCCGCGGTGTCGGTCGGCACGAAGGTCGCGACGATCGAGTGCGAGCCGACCGCGAAGCTGCTGACGACGGCCGAGGCCGCGCCCGCCGCAACGGGAGCCGAGGCGACCGGCACAGCAGCGCCGTTGTCGAAGAAGTTCACCGTTCCGGCAGCACCGGCACCGGTGACCGTGGCGGCCAGGGTGACGGGAGCGAACGCCGGACCGCTGATCGGGTTGACCGACAGCGCGGTGGTCGTGGCGACGGCGGGACCGTTGAGCACGTAGGTCTTCACCGCAGAGGTCGAACTCGAGAACGCGAGCCCGGACGCGAAGTACTGCGCCGTCAGGGAGTGCGATCCGGCGGTGAGCGCCGTGGTGCTCACCGAGACGGCAGCACCGGTCCAGTTCTGGGTCGTGCCGACCTGCGTGGCGCCATCGAAGAACTTGACCGTGCCGTCGGTCGGTGCCGGGCCCGAGGCTGCGGCGACCGTGGCGGACAGCGTCACGTTGGTGCCGACCAGCTGGGGGCTGGCAGGCGAGACGCTGAGGGTGCTGGTGGTGGCGACAGCCGACGGTGGGGCCGGGAAGACCTGGGTCCACGTGGTACCGGACACCAGCAAGCTGACCGAGCCGTACGCGGTGTTGAAGCCGGTCGGGCCGGAGGTCTTGACCCGCAGCTGGTAAAGGTTCGCGTACGCGTCGGTCGCCGTGTTCGGGAAGTCAGCGATCAGCGTGGCCAGCGGCTGGTCGCCGGCAACACCGGTGACGAGCGGCAGCGTCGAGGTGCCCAGAGGCGCCGGAGCTGCAGCGTTCGGGTAG
Source organism: Actinomycetes bacterium (assembly GCA_038210415.1). GTDB lineage: Bacteria > Actinomycetota > Actinomycetes > Prado026 > Prado026 > JBBQWS01. The sequence continues at coordinate 54,205 of JBBQWS010000007.1, read as the reverse complement.
TTCGTCGACCCGGAGAGCGACTCACCACTCCACGCGCCGGACGGAACGCCGAGCTTCGGGGTGTACCCGAAGATCGTCGCTTTGATGTCGCCGGCCCGACCGGGAGACGAGCTCAGGGCGAAGGAGAAGGGGGTGTTGATGCTGCCGGACACGATCTGGTTGCCAGCGGCGTCGTACAGCGAGACGGCGCCAGTCGAACCGGGGTCGGGCTCGTACGGCGGGGTGACCGCCTGAGCGATCCCACCCCCCACCGCAACGATGCCTGAGGCGAGGGCCAGGGCCGCGACCCCGGACACCGCCGACTTGAGACGAAGCTTCATGACAGTTCCTTTTCAGTCAGTGAAGGCATGAAAGTGAGGGCAAGACTGTCGAGAGTGGAGCGACTTGCTGTCGAAGGCGGAGTCCTCAGCCGGACGAAGCGGCGCCGAGGTCCGAGTACGCCGGGGTGAGGCCTGCGGAGGTGATCAGGGCCGCGTTCGACGAGCGGGCGATCCAGCTGGTCGTGCCGGAGAAAAGGGTCTTGGCCCAGTTCTTGGCGCCACCGGGCTGCCAGATCGAGGTGGAGTTGACGTCTGTGTCGCGAACGATGAAGTACAAGCCGCGCACGTTCACGTAAGCCGCAGCGGCGTCAGGAGCGACACCGGTCAGTGCGTTGATCTTGTTCACAGCGGTGGCACCGAAGTAGCCGCCGTTGTTGAGGTTGATCCGGCCGATGGAGAAGGGGGAGATCACGTTGACGGCGTTCGGGTTCGTCGTGATGGCGGTGAAGTCGTTCTCTTCGACCGTCGCGACGTTGGGGCCGTAGACGACGGTGACGTTGCCGTTGGCAGCCTTGAGGTCAGCCTCGAAAGAGCCGCGGGTGCCGGAGCCTGTCTGCGGGATGAGCGGGCGGATGATGGCCGTGGGAGCCGGACCGGCGTAGCCGGGGATGTCGCCCCACGTGGTGTACGTGCCCTTGTAGATGTTCACAAGCTCTGCGATCGACAGACCGGCCGGGGAGTTGGTCGACGCTGCGTTGACCGCGATCTCCAGCGGGTCGGTGGCGAACTGGAAGACGTGCAGGCTGCCGAAGCCGGCGGTACCTGCAGCGGTCTGCTCCGAGGCCTTGGGCAGACGCGACGAGCGGACAAACTGGATGTTCGACGTCGCGCCGGTGTCCGCGAGGATCGCAGTGATGCCAGCGCCCGAGCCGTTGATGCGCGTGATCGGCTTCTGGCCGGCACGCAGGACGAACGTGGGGTTCAGCGCGATCGGAGCGGCAACCGTGCTGCCCTGTGCGTATGCCGTGCGGCCGTTGCTGTCAGCGGTCGCGTCCAGGCTGATCGCCCGGTTGATGTTGCCCGAGCTGTTGTAGCCGGCGTTCGATGACGCGTCGCCGTCGAGCAGGAAGTCCGCGCCGTACTGCACGGTGTCGGAGCCGACCCCGACGACGTCGGAGGGCTGGGCGCCCGCGTCTGCGGACGCGGGGCTGACCAGACCGAGCGAGAGGGCTACGAGCCCCAACCCGGCAACGCCAACCTTGAGACTGTTCTTGCTGCGCATGTGCTGTCCCCTTCCGGACAGTTGCTGAGTACCTACCGGAAGGAACACTTTCGGCCGTGGGCCACACGCAGACCCGCCCGGAATGAACGAGGGATGAATGCGCAGCCACTGATTGCGGCAAGGCTTCGGCGCTGTCCGCGACGGGTCGACTACACCAGGTTAGGCAGGAGCTGCAGGGCGAGCTGGGTGCTCCCCCAGACGCAGGCCAGCACCGCGGGGACGCCGACGAGCCAGGTCTGCCAACCGCCCCAACGGACCCCGGCCCAGACGACGCTACCCACCACGAGCAGCAGCGCGGCCAACCACAGCACCAGCCCGACCAGCGCACCCGCGTTGCCCTGCATGGCTTTCTCCGCCGCGGGGACTGCGTGGGGACGTCCTGCCGGGATCGGCACCGGCTTGCCCTTGAGCGCCGCGTCGACGTAGACGGACCGGTTGGGGGCCCAGCCGGCCTGCCAGCCGTAACCCTCGGACGTGACAAGAGTGAGCCGTCCGTCATCGGCGCCGAGGGCTGCCGGAAGCGGTTCACCGATGCGGCGCACCCCGTCGACGAGGTACGTGAACTCGCCCTGCCCGGTCGTCACGGTGATCGTGTCTCCCGGGCGCAGGGAGGTGATGCGGGCGAAAGGAGCGCCGAAGGTGACACTCCGGCCGAAGAGCACCGACGTGCCGTGCTGGCCGGGAAGCACCGTGTCGCGGCGATGCCCCGGCCCGGACTGCAGGTCACCCGCTGCGGTTCCCTCGACGACGACCATATCGGCGACCTTGAGCGCCGGGATCTGGACTACGGCCACCGGAGCCCCGGGCTCGACGACACCGCCGAGCGGAGCTGTGGCGAGACCGAGCTGCTCGCGCAGCTGGCTATACAGCTCGTGCTGGTCGCGACCCTCCTGCAGTCCGCTGAGGGCGAAGCTGTAGAGGAGCACCCACAGCGCGCCCAGACTGCACGTCAAGAGGATCCAGACGGTGAAACCCGTGCCCACGGGCATCGGCTGCCGCGGGGCCCGGGGCTTACGCGGTCCCCGCGAGCCGCGACGCAGCCGGTCCGACCAGGGTCGGTCGTCGTAGGGCGGAGGAGCCGAGTTGATGACGACAGGCCGGTCAGTGACGGGCGTCTCGGTGCTCACCGGCTCGCACCCCGCCGGCCGAGGACTGAGACCACAGGCGCGAGCAGGCCACTCAACAGCGCCAGCAGCAGAACGGCCGGGAGGACGAACCGGGCTGGGCCGGAGTCTTGGCCGGCAGTGATCCCGAGCGATACCGGGGTGGTGCCAGCTGCCGCGACCGGATTCCCGCCCGGCGACCCCGAGGGCGCAGCGCTCGGTGTCGGCGTACCACCACCGCCGCCATTGCCCCCGGCGCTCCCACCGTTACCCCCGCTGCCACCGCTGTTGTTGCCGGGCAGTGCGTTCGGGACGTTCGACGGAACGACACCTGACTGGGCGGAGATCGCAGCCGCCGCCTTGAGGGCGTACGTAGAAAGTGCGGACAGCCCGTTCGCGCCGGTCATCGGCAGGTAGCCGGCAGGCAGCTGGCCGTTGTTGTCACCGGGCGCCTGACCCGTGGTGGCCGCGTACTGGATGAAGGCCGCGAGAGCCTTCGCTTCCGCGGTCGGAACGCCCTGGGTAGGCACGCTCGTGTAGACGATCATCGTGCCCGGGTAGGCCGCCGTGGCTGCAGCGCTCGTCCGCAAGGTCGAGTACGGGACCGGCCAGGTGCCCGTGGTCGCGTCCGCCTTGGCCAGGACGGCGGCTGCCTTCAGCGCGGCGTCAGTCGGGCCGACGAAGGTGCGCCCCGTCGCCGACGTGAACGTCGCCGGGGCGGCCGCCGATTTCTGCGTCTGCAGCGCCGCAGTATTGATCTGGTAGCGGTAGGCGTCGGCCAGCGGGACCACTCCGAGCATGAATCGGAAGCCGACCGTCTGTCGTCCCAACGACACCAGCTTCTGCCCGTCAGTGCTGTCAGGCACCGGCTGGTAGCACTGGGTCTGCGAGTTGGCGAGCGAGTACTGCATCGCGGGGGTGATCAGGCTCATCCGCGACATCGGCGCCGCGACGAGCGGGAGGAACGGCACGTTGCCTGCGCCGCGGAGGCAGTCGTTGATCCCGGGGCCGAACTCCACCTTGAACGTGTCGAGCTGGGGCCACGAGGTGACCGGGAGCACGATCGACTTGTACTTGGGGTTCACCACCATGCCCCACGGGTCCGGCGTGCCGTTCAGCCAGGCCCGCGCCTCAGGGTCGGCGTTGAGGTAGGCCGACAGGGCCTTCACGACGTCGGAGTCGCTCGACAGCGAGAGCAGGGTGGACGCGGACTGCGAGGCGTTCACGCCACGGGTGAGCCCTGGGTTGAGCGCCTGGAACTCCGGGTCGAGCGACATGTCCAGCGGGTTGTCCGCCAGGGCCGCGTAGCTCTGCTTCACCGTGGGGAGGGCCGGGTACGACGCGGTCAGGAGCTTGGCCAGCAGCCGCGCGTCCAGCTTCAGCGAGGAGTACTCGGTGCCGGACGGGGTGTCGATCGTGTAGCCGATCGCGAACGCGGTCACCGCGGTCGGCGCGTTCACCACCGGGAGGGAGTAGCCGCGATCCGGGGCTCCGCTCACGAAACCGGCCTGGATCGTCTTGGCCTCGATCAGGCTGCGGGCCTGCGGCTCTCCGGTCTGCACGTGCTTGAACCGTGTGCGCCGGCTGTCGAGACAGAACGTCGGCGCCCACTGGGTCGTGGCCTGGATCATCAGCTCGGAACCGTAGATGTCGACGCTCGAGCCACCGCCGACGACGTCGCACACGTTGGACAGCGGGGCGAAGTTCAGCGGCACCGTGATCCGGTTGCGCCAGTTCGACGCGGTCCACCACAGGCTCCCGCTGACCGCGATGTCCTCCCCACCGACCGGCAGCACCAGCTGGCCCGGCCGGAACTTCCCCGTTGCGCGGCACTTCGCGTCAGCGGCGTCGGTATCGGGACCCGGTACCGGACGCTCCGACGCGGGCAGGCCCACGGAAGCCGTGTCGCAGCTCATCCCCATGACGGGCACCGCGACCAGCGAGCACGAAACCGTGTCGGAGCAACCGAGAGAGGCGTTGTTCTCGGCGGTCCACACGACGAACTTCGTACTGCCCGTACCGTTCGGTGTCGTCACGCCGTACGTCGTGTTGCTCGGCAGCGCCTGGCCGCCTGAGTTGGCCGCCTCAGGAGCGAGCCCCGCACACCCGTTCGACCCGCCGTAGTAGCGCGCACCTTTGGCCGCGACGAACGGGACCCAGTACTCGGCGGTCGGGACCGAGCAGGTCAGCGGGCGCGGCGACGGGGCGCCGATGGAGGCTCTGCGGTTCTCGACGGCGGCGAACCGGTCGAGGCGCCAGGGTGGGAACTCGGAGTTGAAGTCGTACAGGTAGCGCTCGCCGGACGTCTGGGTCCAGCAGGTGCTGGGGTCGAGCCGGTCTGCCGCGGCCACAGTGGCCGAGTCGACCCCGCGACACTGCAGCAGGACGACCGGGTACTCCTCCTGGTTGGCGTTTCCGGAGTTCTGGTCCGCGACGATGCCGCCAGTGGGGTGCGCCCCCGACCACGACACGTCGATCTCCTGGCGGTCCCGGAGGTTGGTCGTCTTCCCGACGGTCAGCTTGACGGTTCGGGTGTCGACCACCTGGTCCACCCCGCCGACCAGGTGGTTGCGCGTCGCGGTGACAGTCTTGCTCACCGGGCTCGTTGCCGCCGAGGCCGTGGCACCGGGGACGAGCAGGACGCCGAGCAGCCCTCCGAGCACTGCCGCGAGGGCTACGTGCCTGTGCGGACGCCGGCTCATGAGCCATCCCCTCCGCGCCCCATGAAGCGACGGGCCAGCAACGGCGGGGCGGCCAGCGCGAGGAGGAGGAGGACGACCGCTACACCGGCGAGGGCGCCGGTCGGGGTGTCCGTGCGGTACGCGGCCAGCTCGGTGGGCAGCGCGACTGCGTCACCGGCACCGGAGCTGTCGTCACCGAGCGGCGCGCCCGTCTCTGGGTCGACCGCACCGCCGGACGGGCCGGCGGACGCGCCGGGGGCCGCAGAGGCGCTCGTGCTCGGCCCCTTGCTCCCGCCAGTCGTTGGCTTCGGCCCACCGCTGTTGGAACCCGGGTTGGTCTGCCCGGTCGACCCACTGCCGGTGCACGGTCCGGCCCCGGCCTTGTCGCACGCCGGTGGCTTCGGGGCGATCTCGGCCAGGTAGTTGCGGGAGGGGTTCTTGGCGTCGAACGTGGGGTTCTTGCAGGTGGTCACGTCGCGCTTGGTGAGGTCGACGTTGGGATCGGCGACCTTCAGCTTCGCCGTCTGATCGAACGAGGCCTGCACGAGGTTGATCGGCAGCGGCGAGTACCCGATGGGGCCCATCTCCTTTTGCCCCTCGCAGACCGAGTAGTACAGGTAGTCGGCCAGGGTCTGCCGCTTCGCAGTCGTCATCCGCGGGTCGGTCGGAGAGGTCGGGATGATCATGTACGAGTACGACGAGAGCGGGTAGGTCTGCACGGCGTTGTAGGTGTAGACGCCGTCGAGGTTCTGCAGCAGGTAGTCGGGCGACGTCCTGTCCGTGTTGATCTGCGCCTTGGTCAGCGCCACCGCGACGTTGTACTGGTTCGGCAGGGTGTAGTAGCCGGACGAGTTGAGGACCTTGGCCACCGGGTAGTTCTTGTTCAGTGCGTACGAGTACTCGTCGTAGCCGATCGCGCCGTTGGCCGAGCTCTGCGCGATGAAGTTCATGACACCGTCTGCGCCGCTCTGCCCGATCGCAGGGTTCTTGCGTGGGAAGTACTCCGTTGCACCGGCCTGGCCCTGGAACGGCCGCCAGATGCTCGGGTACATGTGGTCGAGGTAGCGGGTGAACTGCGCCGTCGCGCCCGAGCCCTCGGAGTGGACCACCGGGATGATCGTGATCGAGGGGAGCTTGCGGCCGTTGTTGTCGGCGGTGATCGCCGGGTCGTTCCAGTTGGTGATCTGGTTGGTGAAGATCTTGGCGATCGTGGCCCCGGAGAGGCGGAGGTTGCGGACAAGCTGGCCCGCCACCCTGATCTGGTACGGAAACGACGTTCCGCCGGCCACGATCGGGAGATAGGCGAAGTCGCGGCCCTGCGACGTGTCGGGGTCGTGGGTGATCGGGTCCTCACCGAGGTAGCCGATGTCACTCACGCCGAAGTCGCTCGTCCGGTTCGCGAAGTCCTTGCGGCCGATAGCGGAGCCGCTCGGCGTGAACACCACCTGCAGGCCGTTCGACTGCACGTCGGCGATCCACTGGTTGACGGCGTTCGAGCTCCAGCTGGAGCCGGACCCCTGGATGAGCGCGTGGCTGGCGGCCGCACCTGCGGGGGCCTGCGCCGTGAGCTCCAGGCAGAGGATGGTCGCCAGGAAGAGGGCGGCTCGGGCTGCTCGGCGTCGCATGAAGGTTCCCTTGGTGTGGTGACGGAAGGACGTGCGGCCGCTCATCGCCGACCGACTCTCTGCCGGGCCAGGAAGCGGGTGGCGATGAACAGCACGAAGACCAGTCCGAGGAGCAGCGTCGCCGCACCGAACCCCCGGACGATGGCCTGCGGCTGACCGCTGCGCACCGACGTGTAGATGAACAGCGGCAACGAGTTCATCGGGTCGTTGAGCGGGTTGACGTTGAGGAAGGTCGAGGCGCCGGAAGTGATCAGCACGGGGGCGGTCTCGCCGACTGCACGGGCGATCCCGAGGATCAATGCCGTGGCCAGCCCGGACTTTGCCGTCGGCAGGACCACGCGGCGCACCGTCTGCCACTGCGAGGCACCCAGGGCCAGCCCGGCCTCGCGAAGGCCACCGGGTACCACTCTGAGCACGACCTCAGCCGATCGCGCGATGATCGGGATCATCGTGACGGCGAGAGCGAGAGCGGCGGCGAGCCCGGTGCGCGGGAAGCCGAACGCCACGATCAGCGTGGTGTAGATGAACAGGCCGGCCAGGATGTCGGGCAGTGCGGTCATCGCCTCGACGACGGTTCGCACGGTCTTCGACAGCCTGCCGCCGACCTCGGTCATGTAGACAGCGGTGCCGATGCCGAGCGGCAGCGAGATCACCACCGCAATGGCGACCTCGACGAGGGTGCCAGCGATCGCATGCAGGACACCGCCCTTGGTGAGCGGGGCGTCGGGTCCCACACCGGCCATGTCCTGGGTGAAGAAGTTCAGGTGCAGCAACGCCGGGAAGCCCTTGAGGATGGTGTAGATGATCGTCGACCCGAGCGCGAAGAGGACCAGGAGCGCCGAAGCGTGGATCGCGGCCGCGGCCAATCGGTCGACCACGACAGGCCGTGGGTTGCCCATCGACGTGACCGCGGCGAACAGCGCCAGGAAGGCGATATACCAGCAGACCAGGAAACCAAGGGTGCCGCTCCAGGCGAGGATCTTCTCGAAGACCAGCCAGACCAGCGCGACCGAGCCGAGCAGCGCTCCCCCGAGAGAGGTCCACTCGTCGAGGGTTCGCGTGCGCATCGGCCGCGGTCGGTCGGCGACCTGGTTGGGCGGCGTCGCGGTCGGCGCACCGGGTGGCGCAGTGACCGGCGGCTTGGTGATGGTGGCCATGACTGGTCTTCCTCAGATCTCTGTCGTCGCGCCGCTGCGGCTGCGCCCGACGAAGATCGCCGCCACCGTGTTGACGCCGAGAGTGATGACGAACAGCACGAAGCCGGCGGTAAGCAGGGCAGAGAGCTGCGAAGAGGTCGCCTCGCCGAACCTGCCGGCGATGAGGGCCGACGTCGTCTGCGTGCCGACCTCGAGGATCCGGAACTTGATGTCGAACGCAGGCGAGATGATCAACAGGACGGCGACGGTCTCGCCGAGCGCGCGGCCGAGGCCGAGCATCGTCCCGCCGATGATGCCGCCCCGGCCGAACGGCAGCACGACCGCCCGGATCATGCCCCAGCGCGTCGCCCCGAGGGCGTAGGCCGCCTCGCGTTCGCCGATCGGAGCCTGTGCGAAGACGCCCCGCATGACAGCGCAGGCCAACGGCAGCACCATCATCGCCACGGCCAGCCCGGCGATGAAGGCCGACGCGGTGTATCGCGACTGCGCCCAGACGGCGGCGTTCGGGTCCGTGTCGACCTTGAAGATCGGGAGGAACCCGAGGTACTGACTGAGCCAGCGCGACAGGAAGATCGCGTTGGGCTGCAGGAGGAAGAAGCCCCACAGCCCGTAGACGATGCTCGGCACTGCCGCCATCAGGTCGACGAGCGAGACGCAGGTCGACTTCAGCCGCGGAGGCGCGTACTCGCTGATGTACAGGGCGAGCGCGACAGCCAGCGGGAACGCCACGACCAGCGCGACGAGCGCGACCTCGAAGGTGCCGAGCAGGACGGCCGAGATGCCGATGACGTCGCGCTCGGGCTCCCACTGGCTCTGCGTGAAGAAGCTCAGGCCGTAGCGGTGCAGCGTCGGAATCGCCTGGTAGCCGAGGAAGAGCCCGATCGAGCCGGTGAGTACGAGGACGAAGACCCCGATCGAGCGGGCCACGCTGTGGAACACCCGGTCCGAGGGTGCGAGCCCCGGATCGAGGACGCGGGGCTCGTCCTCGGATACTGGTGCGGACGGCTGCGCGGCCTGTGTCGCGGTGGTCACCTGCTCGCCTCCCTCGGTCCGCTCGCGGGCTCGGACGACCCCGTTCTTGCGTCCAGGTAACCCGGTCGAGGCGACCGGTCAGCAGATCGAGGGTGAACGACGGGCCAACTCGGGCCGACTCTCCCGGGCAGCGGCTTGCGGTCCGGCGAGGGTGCTGGCCGCCCCCTGGCCGGCCACACCGACAGCTCGTCGCGGACGGCGGCCAGCGGTGCCAGCTGGACGAACAACGCGAAGCCCTGCTCGCAGCGGGTGCGGCGGTCGAACGAGTGGCCCGACGACGCCATGACGATTCCCTGCGCAGTGAGTCGCCAGCCCCAGCGGTGGCTCTCGGCCCGGACCAGGCCGAACTCGGCCAACGCGAGGTCGGTGAGAAGACGGGCGATGCCGAGGCGGCAATCGTCGACGTCGACGTGGTCGACGACGCTACGGCCCAGGTCGCGATGGTTGCCACTCAGCAGCCGCCAGCGGACTGGGGCTCCACGACCTTCGGCGTACGTCTGGAAGTACGGTCCGGTGGAGCGCGCAGCTGAGGTGTCGGGAAGGGACACGCCCACTCAGCCGAATCGACCGTTGACGTAGTCCGACGTGCGCGGGTCCACCGGTTGCTCGAAGATCTGCTCGGTGCTCCCCGCCTCGACGATCACGCCAGGCGTTCCGGCCTCGGCCAGGAAGAACGCGCACTGCTGAGACACCCGCGCGGCCTGCTGCATGTTGTGCGTCACGATCACGATGGTGACCTCGTCGCGCAGTGCGGCGATCGTCTCCTCGATCCGCCGTGTCGAGGTCGGGTCGAGGGCGGAACACGGCTCGTCCATCAGCAGGATGTCCGGGTCGACGGCGAGCGATCGGGCGATGCACAGCCGCTGCTGCTGACCGCCCGAGAGTGCACCCCCGGGCTGGTCCAGCCGGTCCTTCACCTCGTTCCACAGACCACCTCGGATCAGGCAGCTCTCGACGAGCTCGATCCGCTCGGCCCGGCCGACCTTCATCCCGGTGAGCTTCAGCCCAGCGGTCACGTTGTCCGCGATCGACATGGACGGGAACGGGTTCGGCTTCTGGAAGACCATGCCGATCCGCTTACGGGTCTCGGTGATGCGCGTACCCGCGTCGTAGATGTCCTGTCCGTTCAGCATGACCGACCCGGCGAGCTTGGCCGACGCGACCGACTCGTGCATCCGGTTGAGAATCCGCAGGAACGTGGACTTTCCGCAGCCGGACGGGCCGATCAGCGCGGTCACTGTCTTGGCGGGCATCGACAGCGACACGCGGTCGAGCACCTTGTTGGAGCCGAACCAGGCCGACACCGCGATCGCTTCGAGCGACGCACTCGTACGGCGTGCAGGGTCGGGAACAGTCAGCAGCTCGTCGAGCGTGTTGAGGGCGGACAACTCGGGGCTCCTTCGGGCGACGGTCAGGCGTGGCCGAACGTAACCACGCACCGCGCACAGAAGGTGAACGAAGTCCGTACGGGGGATGACGTTCGGCGCCCGCTCATGCGCCGTGCGTCGCCCGGGCGGCCAGTGTTCACCGAGCCCACCCGGCCTGTTCACCCGCCGGGCCTACAACTCCGGATGTGAACCGATCCCTGCGCCGCCCGATCCGACTCCGGGTGCGCCTGCTCCTGCCGCTGACCGTGGCCGCCATGCTGGTCGGGTCCGCGATCCCGACCTGCCTGACCGGGTTGGCGGTGGCGGCGACTCCCCGGGCCGAAAGCACCGGCCGGGTGGTCACGACCCCGATCGACGACACCTACGTCGCCCCCGGAAACCCAACGCTGGCGCCGGACAACCTCGCCCTGCTCATGGCGGGCGACGAGGGGCTCGACGGCCGCGAGGCGTTCCTCCGTTTCCCGGTGCCCACCGTGCCCACGGGAGCGACGAACCTTTCGGTGTCCCTGGTGCTCAACCAGATCGGCACCCCTCGGTTCGGCTCGGCGAAGGTCTATTCGATGACCGAGCCGTGGGCAGCCACCTCGGTCACCAGCCTCGACCGGCCGAACCACGACGCGCTGCTCGGCCGCGAGACAACCCAACCGACCGGTCTTGCGACCACCGTGGCCCTGCCATCGTCATGGCTCGTCGGGGCCCGCTCGGGCACTGTCGACCTCGCCTTGACCGCCACGATTGGCGACCAGACGGCGTTGGCCTTCGCATCCGCCGACTACCCGGACGCGTCGCTGCGCCCGCAGCTGGTCGTCGACTACACCCTCGCCGGCGGCAGTTGCCAGGTGTCGGCCCTGCTGGTCCCGAGCTGCGGTACCTGGTTCGGTTCGACCGCGAACCCGTTCGGCAACGAGACCGGCCACGCCGACGCGGTGGCTCGCCAGGAGAGCGAGCTCGGCCGCGACCTGGGCATCGTGCACGTCTACCACGTCGGTGGGCAGAGCTGGCCGACCCCGACCGAGGTCGCGCTGACCACCGATCCGGCGCACCCGCGAACCCTGATGGTCAACTGGAAGCCGGACGACGGCGCCACCTGGGCCGAGGTGGCCGCGGGTTCCTCGGACGCCCTGATCGACGCGACCGCAGCCCGTGTCGTCGACCGCCTCGGCGGCACGCCGTTCTTCCTGACGATCCACCACGAACCGGAGAACGAGCTGCAGGGCTCCGGTTCGGGTTACACGCCCACGGGCTACGTCGCCATGGTTCGTCACGTCGTGCAGCGACTGCGATCCGCCGGCGTCACGCACGCGGTCTTCGTGTGGGACGTCATGGGCTTCTCGGGCTGGGGCGACCAGGGTCTGTATCCTCAACTCTACCCGGGCGACGACGTCGTGGACTGGATCGCCTACGACCCTTACTCGCGAGGCGGCCGGGCCCTGGACCTGTTCGCGAACAGCAAGGGCGCGACGTTCCCCGGCTTCTACACCTGGGCCACCTCGGCCCACCCGGGAAAGCCGCTCATGCTCGCGGAGTTCGGTATCGCGGCGACGTCGGTGGCCGACCGCGTGTCGGTGTTCTCCTCGTTCGCGACCTTGGCGAAAACGATGCCGCAGCTCAAGGCGTTCGTGTACTTCAACCACGGGCCCGACTCCGTCACAGGGACCAACGACTACGCGCTCGACAGCGATCCGGCCGTCCTCGCAGCGGCCAAGACGGCCTTCACCGACTCCTACTTTCAGCCCTGACCTCTGCTGGTCCGCCTCAGCGTGTGCGGGTACCACTTGACCTGTTCGGTCCCGTCGGGCAGGCGGACGGTGATGGTCACCATCGCTGCAGCGGCGGGTGGCCGCCCGGACGGGTGCGGGGCCAGGACGACGCGACAGCGCAGCAAGGTAGCGACGCCCGACGCCAGCGGCACCGCGGCGCAACCATCGACCGTGCCGTCCTGGACGGACACCGTCGCGGTCGACCCTTCGTGCCCGCGTGACACCAGGACCATGAGTCGCATCGGGTAGTGGTGACCCGCGTGCAGCTCCGGGGCGAGACCGTCCATCTCGGTGAACGAAACAACTCCGACGGTGACTCCGACCGCGCCGGCGGTGCTTCTCGGATCGGCTCGGTACGCGGCGGCTCGAGGCCCGGCCGTCGCCGGCCCCGGGCCCAGACCGAGCACCACCGACGTGGTGGCCACCAACACGCCCACGACCGACCAACGCATCCTGAGGACTCCACACCGTCGACGACAACTGCTCGGTCGTTCATCGGCGGTGTGGAGGTCGGCCTCGTGAAGCATCGGTCGGACGCGGGTGGTGCGCCGGGGCTAGGCCGCCGGAGTCGCCCCGGTAGCCGGGGCTGCCGGGGCGCCGGTCGGCGCCGGGTCACCCTTGCCCATGCCGTCCTCGAGCGCGGTAACGGCGAGGCTCTTGTCGAACTTCACCGTGACCACCGACCCGTCGGCCTTATTCAGGTGCGCCTCGAAGGCGCCGTCACCGGCATCGCTCTCGACCCGGATGATGGTCCCGCCGGGCACTGCCTTGAGAGCCGCGGCCGACAGGGTGCTGAGGTCGGAGCCGGTGACGACCGTCTCGTCGGAGCGGACCGAGGCTGCCCCACCGGGACCGCCGCCCGCACCGCCGCCCATCCGGCCACCGTCGGGCTTGGTGCCAGGTACGGCCGTACTGGTCGAGGCGCTGGGGGTCGGGGTGGCGCCGGTCGTTGCCGCGGACGCGATGCCCGCCCCGGCCAGCAGCCCGCCGGCTAGGACGCCCGCGGTCAGCAGCCCGACCGCCTTGGTTTTGCCCGCGAACCACCCAGCCGGCGCCGCGAGGGTGTTGCTCTCGTTGCTGTTCATGAGTCCTCCTCGTTGTCGGCGAACCGGGAGCGGCATCGCCGTTGAGAAGAGACTGCGTTCGGCGCCTGACCGATACCTTCGCCCGGCCTTGGTTTTCGCTGAGCCTGGCTGAGAGTTCGCTGATCAGGTCGGCCGAAGGACGTCCCGCAGCGAGACCCGCTGACCGGTGCGGACGACCCCGCGCTTGTAGATCACCGATGCCAGTCGCGCGAGCAGCACGGCCGCGCCGGCGGTCAGGAGCATGCTCACGACGAGCTGCCAGCCCGGGACTCCCCCGGACGCCCAGCGCATGGGCATCACCATCGGCGCCGACATCGGGAACATCGACGCGGCGACTGAGAACCAGCCGTTCGGCGAGGACACCACGACAGTGACCGCGATCAGGTAGCTGCCGATCAGGAGGGCGTTGGCGGGCAGGATGGCCGAGCTGACCTCGGTGATCTTGTCGACGAGAGCGGCGAGGCCGGCGAACACGAACGCGTAGACAGAAAGGCCGAGCACGAACCACACGACCCCGAGGGCTACGTCCGGAGCTGCGTCGGACGGCAGCGCCGAGCTGTGAGAGGCGAACAAGGAGACGGCCACCGGGATCGCGGCCGCGCTGATCTGGATCAGTGCGAGCAACCCGACTCCGAGCACGGTCCCGACGAGCAACTGGGTAGGCCTGAGGACGGCCAGCAGTACCTCGGAGATCCGGGTCGACTTCTCGGTCGCGACGGTCGTGGCGATGCCGGACCCCGCGAGGATCAGCGCGAGGTAGAGCACCAGCCCGACGCCGAAGCCCACACCCGCCCGACGGGGGTCGTCGGCCGGTCCGAGGACCACCTGCTTCGGGGCCGGCAGGTCCTGTAGTGCCGAGATCTGCGTCGGCGTCAGACCGGATGCGATGAGTGCGTCCACGGTCACGTTGGCCTGGACCGCGCCGGACACCAGGGCCGGGAACACGCCAACGCCCAACGTCGGGACGTACAGCCGGGCCGACGCGCCTTCGCCCACGAGACCGGCGTCGGCCTTGCCGTCTCGCACCGCCCGGGCGACGGCGCCCTCGTCGGCCAGCGCCTTGTACTCGACGGTGAAGTCACCCGCGCGTGCCGAGGCAGCCAGCTGCGCGACCAGCGCAGGCTTGGCCGGGCCGACGACGGCGAGGGTGTAGGTCGTGTCGCCTGAACCGAGCAGCCTCGGGATCACGACCGCGGCGATCCCGCCGAGCAGCATCAGACCGGTGACGATCCGCCAGCCCTTGCCAGCAAACCCCTCGGCCATCGCCCGGGCGGCAACCAGCCGGGTACCAGCCCACCACGACAGCGTCATGACGCCGCCGCCTCGCTGGCGCGACCCGCGGCGACCAGGAAGAGCTCGGACAGGGTCGGGAGGTCGAGGCCGAAGTCGCTGACAGGTCCGGCCGCGCGCGCGGCGTCCAGGACCGCCAACGGGTCGACTCCGGTCGGAAGGGCGAGCCTCAGCTCGTCCGAGTGGTCGCTCGCGATTGTCACGTCGGGGAAGGCCCCGAGCCAGCCCCGGTCACCGTGAACGGTAAGCCGCAGCTGTCTGGTGCCTGACGAGGCGCGCAGCTCGGCGACCGTCCCGGACAGCACGGTGCGGCCGAGGTCCAGCATCACGATCGTCTCGCAGAGGTCCTGCACCAGGTCGAGCTGGTGGCTGGAGAACACGATCGTGCTCCCGCCGGCGACGCGGTCCTTGAGCGTGGAAGCGAGCTCGGCCACAGCGACCGGGTCGAGCCCGGCGAAGGGCTCGTCCAAGATGATCACCCTGGGATCGTGGACGAGCGAGGCAGCCAGCTGGAGCCGCTGCTGCATGCCTCCGGACAACCGGTCCGAACGGTCGTCCCATCGGTCGCCGAGCCCGACCTCGTCGAGCAGCTCGCGGGCCCGCCGGGTCGCCTCGGCCTTCGAGAGGCCGTGCAGCCGACCAAAATGGATCACCTGGTCGCCAGCCTTCATCGCCGGGTACAGGCCGCGCTCCTGGGGCATGTAACCCCAGCGCTGACGCTCTGCCCCGGTGACCGGCGCACCGTCGAAGAGGATCCGTCCGTAGTCGGGATCGATGACTCCCAGGACCAGCCGCATCAACGTCGTCTTGCCCGCACCGTTGGGACCGAGCAGTCCGGTGAGCACCCCCGGCGCGACCCGCAGATCGACCCCGTCGAGCACCACTCGCTCACCGAAGCGGTGACGGACGTCCAATGCCTCAAGCACCCTCCGACCCTATGCGTGAACGACTCGGGAAAAGTGGGATCCGATGGGCTGGGCAGTGCGGACGCATTTCGCCCGCAGGGTCAGGGAACCGCGCCCTTGGGTCACGTGTCGGGCACTCGGGTGATCAGTTGGACAGGTGCCGTTGTCGTCAACCGCCGAGGTCGCCGTCCCCGAGGTCTGCTGGCGTAGGCGTCGACGCTGACCCGGCGGAGCGAGGTCCGCGCAGGGATGCCCTTGGCTCAGCCAGCGGGTATTCCGGCGAAGCGTTTGAGAGTGTCCAGGCCTGACGCGGTGCCCGGCCAGTGCCGGTTCAGAGCGTCCGGACCAGCGCGCCGGGCGACCGAACGCACAACGACGGCCACGATGATCGCATCGTCGGCGTAGCCGAGGACCGGGACGAAATCCGGGATCAGATCGATCGGCAACACCAGGTAGAACATCAGGAGGCCGAGTCGGATCCTGACCCCAGAAGGGACGGTTGGGTCGGCAACAAGCCCTCGAAGCAGCCCGATCACGTCGGGTAGCAGTCGCAGCGCCTCCCGCAGACTGGTCGGATCGGTGCTGCCACGCTGGGCGATCCACGGAGTTGCCACCAGGGCGAGCCACAACAGCAGCACGCCGCCGACAATCCCGATCAGTACAGCAACCCAACTCATCGCGCCAGTGTCCCAGCGCTGGCCAATCGGGTCACCTGGAGACTGAAGGCGGTCGCCGGAATGGGGCGGTGGGGAGAGTTCCAGGGAACGACGCAAACTGAACGGCGTTAGGGGGCGCGCTGGCGGCTCCGGCGCAGGATGAACGATGGGTCGGGTGTCGAGCATGAGTCCGGCAGCTGGTCGCCCGGCCGCTCAGGACTTAGCCCGCACGTGCTCAGCGATAGCCGGGATGATCGTCTCCCCGTAGGCCTCGAGCGTCTGGGCCTTGCCGTCGTGCTGCAGGTAGACCGCGAACTGGTCCACCCCGAGCGCCGCCAGCTCCTGCAGGCGTTCGATGTGTCGCTCGGGGGGTCCGAGAATGCAGAACCGGTCAATGATCTCATCGGGGACGAACGACGTGTGCGTGTTGCCGGCCCGGCCGTGCTCGTTGTAGTCGTAGTCGGTGCGCCCGGCGATGTAGTCGGTGAGCGCCTGCGGCACCCCGGAGTCAGCGCCGTAACGCGCCACGATGTCGGCCACGTGGTTGCCGACCATGCCACCGAACCACCGGCACTGGTCCCGCATGTGCGCCAGGTCGTCGCCGACATACGCCGGGGCGGCCAAGCAGATCTTGACCGAGTCGGGGTCACGTCCCGCCGCCTCAGCCGCTGCCCGTACGGCCGCGATCGTCCAGGCCGCGATGTCCGGGTCCGCGAGCTGCAGGATGAAGCCGTCGCCCACCTCGCCCGCGAGGGCCAAGGCCTTGGGGCCGTACGCGGCGACCCAACACTCCAACGTCGAGCCGGTGCTCCACGGAAAGCGCAAGGTCGAGCCCTGGTGCTCGACAGCGCGCCCGTTGGCCAACTCCCGGATGACGTGAATCGACTCGCGGAGCGTTGCCAGCGTCGTGGGCTTCCCGTTCAGGACCCGGACGGCCGAGTCGCCGCGCCCGATGCCGCAGACGGTGCGGTTGCCGAACATCTCGTTCAACGTGGCGAACAGCGAGGCCGTGACCGTCCAGTCGCGCGTCGCCGGGTTCGTCACCATCGGGCCGACGGTGATCTTGCGCGTTGCCGCGAGGATCTGGCTGTAGATGACGAACGGTTCCTGCCACAGCAGGTGCGAGTCGAACGTCCACACGTGCGAGAAGCCCATGGTCTCGGCCGTGCGCGCCAGCTCGACCACCCGAGATGCGGGAGGGTTGCACTGCAGAACGACGCCGACATCCATGCGGTTCCCTCGTCTCAGATCAAGTACTGCGACAGGCCTCGCTGAAGGAAGCGCCCGTGGCCCTTGCGACCGAGGTACTTCCCGCCGTCAATGACGACCGATCCACGCGAGAGCACGGTGTCGACGTGACCGTCGATCTCGTACCCCTCCCACGCCGAGTGGTCCATGTTCATGTGGTGCGTCTTCCCGAGTCCGATGCTCGTGTGCCCTGCTGGGTCGTAGACGACAAGGTCGGCGTCGGACCCAGGGGCGACAACCCCCTTGCGCGGGTAGAGCCCGAACATGCGTGCAGGTGTGGTGGCGCAGAGCTCGACCCATCGGGCGAGACTGATTCGCCCGTCGACAACCCCTTGGTAGATCAGGTCCATCCGATGCTCGACCGAGCCAATTCCGTTCGGGATCTTGGAGAAGTCGCCCAGCCCGAGCTCCTTCTGCTCCTTGAAGCAGAACGGGCAGTGGTCGGTGCTGACGACCGAGAGGTCGTTGGTGCGAAGGTACTTCCACAGCTCGTCCTGGTGCCCCTCGGCCCGGGCCCGCAACGGGGTCGAGCAGACCCACTTCGCTCCCTCGAAGCCCGGGGCCCCCAGCTGCTCCTCCAGCGACAGGTACAGGTATTGCGGACAGGTCTCTCCGAAGACGTTGAGCCCGGCGTCCCTGGCCTCGGCAAGCGTGGCCACTGCCTGCTTCGCGGACATGTGCACGACATACAACGGGGCCCCGGTGAGCTCAGCCAACCTGATCGCTCGGTGGGTCGCCTCCGCCTCGGTCTGCCATGGTCGGGTCAGCCCATGGTTGATGGGCGCGGTGTCACCTCGAGCCAGTGCCTGCTGAACCAGAACGTCGATCGCCGTCCCATTTTCGGCGTGCATCATGATCATCGCGCCGCTGCTCGCGGCTTTCTGCATCGCGCGCATGATCTGGCCGTCATCACTGAGGAAGACTCCGGGATAGGCCATGAAGAGCTTGAAGCTCGTGACCCCTTCGGCCATGAGCTCGTCCATCGCCGCCAACGACTCGTCGTTGACGCCGCCGATGATCTGGTGGAACGCATAGTCGATCGCGCACTGGCCGTCGGCCTTGCCGTGCCAGGCCGCCAGCCCGTCCTGGACCCGCTCGCCGAACCGCTGGACCGCGAAGTCGACGATGGTGGTGGTGCCGCCCCAGGCTGCGGCCCGCGTGCCGGTCTCGAACGTGTCGGACGCGAAGGTTCCGCCGAAGGGCAGCTCCATGTGGGTGTGGCAGTCCACGCCGCCGGGGATGACGTACTTGCCAGTTGCGTCGATGACCAGATCAGCCGAGCCCGCCAGGTCGGCGCCGAGGGCGGTCGACCCGGGCTCGAGCAGTGCGGCGATCGTCTCACCGTCGACGAGGACGTCGACCGCCACAGCACCGGTTGGACCTACGACCGTCCCACCTGTTATCAGGATCGTCACGAGAGTCTCCGCGGGGCTAGGGCTGGACCAGGTCGCCGTACGCCTCAGGGCGCCGGTCGCGGTAGAACGCCCAGCGGTTTCGAACTTCGGTAAGCAGGTCCATCTCCAGGTCACGCACCACGATCTCGGGCGAGTGCGCATCGGCGACCTCGCCGACGAACTGGCCCTGTGGGTCAACGAAGTACGAGGTTCCGTAGAAGTCGTCATCGCCGAGGTCTTCGATGCCGACCCGGTTGATCGCCCCGATATAGAACTCGTTCGCGACCGCGGCGGCGGGCTGCTCGAGCTTCCACAGGTACGACGAGAGACCTCGGCTCGTGGCGGACGGGTTGAAGACGATCTCCGCACCGTTGATGCCAAGGGCGCGCCAGCCTTCGGGGAAGTGGCGGTCGTAACAGATGTAGACCCCGACCTTGCCCACGGCTGTGTCGAAGACGGGAAAGCCGAGGTTGCCCGGCCGGAAGTAGAACTTCTCCCAGAAGCCACCGACGTGCGGGATGTGGTGCTTGCGGTACTTCCCGAGGTACGAACCGTCCGCGTCCAAGACGGCAGCCGTGTTGTAGAGGTACCCGGGCTGCTCCTGCTCGTACACGGGAAGGACCAGGACCACCCCGAGCTCGGCCGCGAGAGCGGAGAACCGCTCGACCGTCGGACCGGGTACCGACTCCGCGTACTCGTAGAATTTCGCGTCCTGAACCTGGCAGAAGTACGGCCCGTAGAACAGCTCCTGGAAGCAGATCACCTGCGCCCCCTGGGCCGCGGCCGACCGCGCGAACCCCTCGTGCGCCACGATCATGGACTCTTTGTCCCCGGTCCAGCTCGCCTGCACCAATCCGGCGCGCACCACGCTCATACCGGGACTCCTCACCGTTGGCTGGCGGCTCACCGAGCCTCTGCTCACAACTGGTCCTGTCTAGCACGAACAACCATCGGCCGCCTTCCTTGCCGAGGTCCTGTCGTAGGGTCATCGCAGGGACTCGCCGGAAGGAAGGGGGCGCGATGGACGAGGACGTCTGCGCGCCGTCGAACCCGCCGCCGAAAGTACCAAGATCGCGAAACGCCAAGATCTTGCTGTGGGTCGCCGCAGGGCTGGCGGCGTTCGCCGGGTTGTTGGTTGTCGCAGTCGTGCTCTTCGTTATCGCCATCAGCAACGCGAGGATGGGAAACAAGTGAATGCGGCCCACGGCGCCCTCGTCCGGGTCCGCCTGATCCTTGTGCTCGCGCGACCCGCGCTGGTCATCCTCCTGGGCATGTTTGCTGCCCTCGGCGTTGCTCACGCGGGCCACGCCGAGGACCACGGCGCCCTTCTGCGAGCGCTGCTGGTCGTCGTCGGATTCGTTACGTTCGCCGTGGCGGTCAACGACCTCTCGGACATCGCGGTCGATCGCATCAACTTGGCCGGCGACCTGAGCCGACCGCTGGTTGTCGGTACTGCGACCACGATCGAGGTTCGCATCGTCGCGGTCGTGGGGGCGCTGGTTGCACTCGTGGTTGCAGCCACGATCGGTTGGGCTTGCGCCGCGATCACGCTAGCCGGTCTCCTGCTAGCGTGCGCGTACTCCATCCCCCCGCTTCAGCTGTCCAGGCGCGGCTTCGTTGCTCCGCTCCTGCTCCCGTTCGGATTCGTCGCGGTTCCTTTCCTCGCGGGCATCCTTGCCGCGCGACCCAGCATCAAGATGTCCGACCTTGGCCTGCTGGGCGGCCTCTACCTCGGGTTCATCGGGCGCATCCTGCTCAAGGACTTCCGCGATGTACGCGGTGACGCACTGCTCGGAAAGCGCACCTTCCTGGTGCGTCGAGGCCGCGTCTGGACCTGCCGGCTCAGCGCAGCGCTGTGGGTGGCCGGCTCGGCCGTGCTCATGGCTGTAGCCGAGGTGAACATGTCGATCGTGCTTGCGTACGCGGCCTTCCTCGTCGCTGCCCTCCTGCTGCTCGGCGCGCTCGAACGGTCAACGAGCCCGCGCACGGACGAGGCTCTGATCGCAGCAATCGCGATCTGCGGCCGTGGACTCATCCTGGCGCTACTCGTCCACTACGGCACCGCGCAGGCAGCCACAGCACCGGTGCTGGCCGGACTCCTGATGGCCGTCGTCACGCTGGCGATGCTGTGGTGGGCTGTTGACATCGCACGCTTCGGCGAGCAGACCAACCTGCTGGTGCCAGCTGACAGATCAACCAGTCAGGACATCAGCTAGGCGAAGAGCCAGAGTCCTTCGAGTCGTCGGAGTCATCGGAGTCCTCATCGCGGCCACGGCCGTGGCGGTGGTGGTGATCGTGGTGATGCCGCTAGTGCTGCTTGCGGCACTCGACGCAACCATCGGCGTCGTCGTCCTTGTGGTCGCACGCTGATGGCCACAGAGCTTGTCGTACATGGCGAGGATCTCGTCGACGGTGTTGGTCCGCAGGTGCTCGCAGTGAGTCTCGTGCGCCTTCAGCTTGCAGTCGGCCACCGCGAGGGCGCCGGTCAACACCGAGACTGCGGCGCATCCCTTGGTCCAGCAGGTAGGGCCCGGCACAAGCAGTCGACGTAGTCGTGAGTCTCGTCGAAGCCACCCCAGATCCGCTCGCCCGGCAGACACGACGGGACGCGACGTGGGGACTTTTGCTGTCCACCACCGGGGACTCTAACATGGCCACGGACAGGCGAGCTGCGGGCTTTCCTCAACGGGGCAGCTGAGGATCGTCTCGCTGGTGGGTGGTGGTTGCTCGCGACCACCAGAATACGACGCGGCGAGGTCTTGGGGCTCCGGTGGTCCGACGTGGACTTCGAGGGCGCCCGTCTCTTCATCTCACGAACTCTCATAACCACGGACGTACAACGCAAGGGCGAGCCGGGCATGGCGTGGGGAACCCCCAAGACGCAGAAGGGGCGCCGCCAGGTGGCACTTGATGCCGCCACAGTCGCGGCTCTTCGATGGCACCGAAGCGGGCAGCTCCAAGAACGTCTGGCCCTCGGCGCGGCCTACGACGATGGCGACCTGGTCGTCTGCGTCGCCGACGGTGGCCGACTCCATCCGAAGACGCTTTCCTACTACTTCGGCCGGTGGGTCAAGCGGCTCGGTTTGCCGAAGATCCGCCTCCTCGACTTACGTCACACCCACGAAACCCTTGCTCTGCGCGCCGGCGTTCACCCCCGGGTGGTTCAGGAGCGACTCGGACACGCGAACGTTTCCATCACGTTGGACATCTACTCCCACGTGGACGTGGGGATGCAGGCCGTCGCCGCCGCGCGCGTTTCGGCGCTTGTTACCGGCGACCCAGAGTAGGCAGCCGGGTTCTGTGACCATTCCTGTGACCAGGGAGCGATTCTCAGGACCCGGGTGGTGCCCCTGCAAGCCTCTGACCTGCAGGAACACCATCTCAGGTTGGCGGTGGCGGTGGGATTTGAACCCACGGAGAGGTTGCCCCCTCACACGCTTTCGAGGCGTGCTCCTTCGGCCGCTCGGACACGCCACCGCCGGACAGGCTACCGGAGGTCAGCGGCGGGTACGGAACCACCTGGCGAGCTGTTCCGAGCACTCCGCCTCGAGGACGCCGCCGACCACCTCGGGCCGGTGGTTGAGCCTCCGGTCCCGTACGACGTCCCAGAGCGACCCCACCGCACCGGCTTTGGGGTCGTACGCACCGAAGATGACGCGGTCGAACCGGGCCAGCACGATTGCGCCCGCGCACATCGTGCAGGGCTCCAACGTGACCACCAGGGTGCAGCCGGTGAGTCGCCACTCGTCGAGGGCTCTTCCGGCGGCCCGGATCGCGACGATCTCGGCGTGGCCGGTCGGGTCGGCGTCGGCCTCGCGCGCATTGCGACCGGTGGCGACCACATCGCCATCCGGGCCGAGGACGACGCAGCCGACCGGGACGTCGCCGTCGGCCTCCGCGCCCGAGGCCTCGGCGAGGGCAAGACGCATCGCCGAGTCGTACGGGAAGGTGAGCACCTGCGGTCAGTCGAGAATCTGGTCGACGGCGGCTTCGAATTCCTCGCCGAACCCGAGTCGCACAGCGATCGAGCTCAGCATCTCGTCGGGGTAGAGGTCGGGGTCCTCGCACAGCATCGCGACCTCCATGGGCGGCATGCCCAGGTCGGCGAACGCGCTGAGGTCACCGGCCGGCTGCACGGTGTCGAGCTCGTCGCCCACCGGCATCGGCAGCTCCAGCCGGTCGAGCACCTCGCGGGCGAGCGGCCAGTCCTCCGCCGCGGTGACATCGCTGAGCAGCAGCCACTCGTCGTTGCCGAACACGCGGACGGCCACGAAGAAGTCGTCGCCGACCGAGACCAGCCCGAGCGAGCCGCCCTCGCCGGGCTGCTGGCGCAGCGCGTGCATCAACGACTCCAGGCCCTCGGCCGCGCTCGGGGGCAGCGGCGCCACGACCCAGGCACCGTCCTCGCGGTAAGCCGTGATCGCGAAGTCGTCCGCCGAGGTGTCCGAACGTCCATCTGCCATGGGGGCATGGTGGCACGGCTGGCCGGGTACCGACAGGGCCGGTGGTCCCGCGCCGGACGTCCCGTACGCGCACGCTAGCCTTCGGCGCATGCGCGTACACGTGGCGGAGCACCCGCTGGTTGCCCACAAGCTCACCACGCTGCGCGACCGGCGCACCGACTCACCGACGTTCCGGCGGCTGGCCGACGAGCTGGTGACCCTGCTCGCGTACGAGGCCACCCGGGACGTCCGTACCGAACCCGTCGAGGTCGAGACGCCGGTCGCAACCGCGATCGGGGTACGGCTGTCCCTACCGCGACCCCTCGTCGTCCCCGTGCTGCGGGCGGGCCTCGGCATGCTCGAAGGCATGGTGCGACTGCTGCCGACCGCCGAGGTGGGCTTCCTCGGCATGGTGCGCGACGAGACGACGCTGCGGGCCACGACGTACGCCGACCGGCTGCCGGACGACCTCACGGGACGGCAGGTCTACGTCCTGGACCCGATGCTGGCCACGGGCGGCACCCTGGTCACCACGATCGAGCTCCTGCTGGCCCGGGGGGCCTCCGACGTCACCGCCATCTGCCTGCTCGCGGCGCCGGAAGGCCTCGCGAACCTTGAGACCGAGCTGGGGGCGCAGGGCTCAGCCGTCACCGTGGTCACGGCAGGGCTGGACGAGCGGCTCAACGAGAAGGGCTACATCGTGCCAGGCCTCGGGGATGCCGGCGACCGCCTCTACGGCGTCGTCTGACCCCCTATCGCCACAAGGGTCCCCTGATGCCACTAGACCGAACTGCCGCGCCCCTGACCGGGTGGGCCCGCGGTCGTCGGGTCGACCTCCCCGGCGTACCGCCAGTGTCCGTCCTCGCGGACGAACCTGCTCCGCTCGTGCTGCGAACCGTCGCGGCGTCCGACCCGGAAGCGCGCCACGAACTCGACGACCCCCTCCGTCTCGAAGGCGCTGCCGCCTGTCGATCCGGTCACGTCCAAGCCCTGCCACGCGACGTTCGCGTCGAGCTCCAGCCGGGCCGGGCGCGTCGACGGGTGCCAGGTGAGCAGCAGGTACGCACCGTCGCCGACGACGAACGCTGCATAGCGGGAGCGCATCAGCAGCACGGCAGTAGGCGCCTCTGCGCCGCGATGGAACCGCCCGCAGCACTGCTCGTAGCCGGACCCGAGCCCGCAGGGACAAGACCCGTCGCGGATGAGTGGCCCCGAAGCTCGATCTAGTGGCATGAGGGGGCCCTTGTGGCGGAAGGGGGGTGGCTAGAGGGCCTTGAGGGCCGCGACGACCTTGGTGAGGGAGTCCTTCGCGTCGCCGAAGAGCAAGGTGGTGTTCGGCTGGTAGAGGAGCTCGTTGTCGATGCCGGCGAACCCGGGGCGCATCGACCGCTTCAGGAAGATGACGTTCTGCGCCTGGTCGACGTCGAGGATCGGCATGCCGGAGATCGGGGTACCGGGCTGTCGGGCGGCCGGGTTCACGACGTCGTTGGCGCCGATCACCAGCACCACGTCGGTGGTGGCGAACTGCGGGTTGACCTCGTCCATCTCCTTGAGCTGCTCGTACGGGATGTTGGCCTCGGCGAGCAGGACGTTCATGTGCCCGGGCATCCGGCCGGCGACCGGATGGATGCCGTACAGCACCTCGACGTCGCGCGCGGCAAGGAGGTCGGCCAGCTCACGCACGGTGTGCTGGGCCTGCGCCACAGCCAGTCCGTAGCCGGGCACGACGATGACCTTGGTCGCGTAGTTGAGCAAGATCGCCACGTCGTCGGCGGTCGCCGAGCGCACCGGGCGATCACCACCGACGGCGGTGGACCCGGCGGACGAACCGCCGCGGATCGCGCCGAAGAGCGTCGCGGTGATCGGTCGCCCCATGGCAGTAGCCATCAGCCGCGTGAGGATCGTGCCGGACGCGCCGACCAGGGTCCCGGCGATGAGGAGCAGCACGTTGTCGAGGACGTAGCCGGAGGCCGCAACGGTGAGACCGGTGAACGCGTTGAGCAGCGAGATGACAATAGGAACGTCCGCACCGCCGACCGGCAGCACGAACAGCGCACCCGCCGCGAGAGCGAGCACCACGACGCCGATCGCAGCCAGCGTGGATGCGTGGTTCGAACCGCCCTGAGCGAACGTGACAGCAGCCAGCGCGACCGAACCGAACAACGACCCGCCGAAGAACACCGCGTGCCCGGGCAGCACCACCGGACGTGTGGTCATGACCTCCTGCAGCTTGAGGAAGGTGACCACCGAACCGCTGAACGACACCGAGCCGACGATCACCGTGAACAACGACGCCACCAGCGCGAACCCGCCACCGGTCTTCGGCACCTCGAGGTACGCCACGATCGCCGCGGCACCGCCGCCCACGCCGTTGAACAGCGCAACCAACTGCGGCATCGCCGTCATGGGTACCCGTCGCGATGTGGGTACGGCGGCGGCGGACCCGACGACGATCGCGCCGAGGATCAGCGGCATGTGAGCCAGACCGCCGCTGAGCAGCACGGTCACGACGGCAAGCCCGGCTCCGAACGCGCCGATCAGGTTGCCGTTGCGGGCCGACTTGGGCGACGACAACCCCTTGAGGGCGAGGATGAAGCAGATGGCTGCGACGAGGTACGCAAGGTCGATCACGGTCTGCTTGGTCATGGCTTCTTGCCCTTGAACATCTCGAGCATCCGGTCGGTCACGACGAAGCCGCCGACCATGTTGACCGTGGCGAGCACGATCGCCAGCAGTCCCAGCGTGATCTGGACCGCGCCCTCGGCGTTGCCGGTCACCAGGATCGCGCCGACGAGGATGACACCGTGGATCGCGTTGGCGCCAGACATCAGCGGGGTGTGCAGGGTCGTCGACACCTTGGACACGACCTCGAACCCGACGAACACAGCCAGCACGAACACGGTCAGCAGAGCCATGTTGCCGCTCATACCGTCACCCCCTCGCGGACGTCGCCGTCGCGAGTCACCCAGCAGCCGGCCACGATCTCGTCCTCCCAGTCGGGTGCCACGACACCCTCTCGCGTCATGAGCAGCAACAGGTCCGCGACATTGCGCGAGTAGAGCCGGCTCGCGTCCACCGGCAGCTGGGAAGGCACGTCGCGCGCGCCCCAGACGGTCGCTCCGCCGATCACGACCTCGGCGCCGGCGACGGACCCCTCGACATTGCCGCCGGACTCGGCCGCGAGGTCGACGACCACGGCACCGGGCCGCATCTGCTCGACCATGGCCCGGGTGACCAGCAGCGGGGCCGCCCGCCCGGGCACCGAGGCCGTGGTGATGACGGCGTTCGACTTCGCGACGTACGGGGTGAGCAGCTCGCGCTGCCGGGCGCCCCGATCCTCGGTCATCTCACGCGCGTAGCCGCCGCCGCCCTCGAGCGCCTCGAGGTCGAGCTCAACGAACTTCGCGCCCATCGACCGCACCTCGTCCGCCGAAGCGGGCCGGACGTCGTAAGCCTCGACAACGGCACCAAGGCGCTTCGCGGTCGCGATCGCCTGCAGCCCTGCGACCCCGGCACCGAGCACGAGCACCTTCGCGGGCGGGATCGTCCCGGCGGCCGTCATCAGCAGCGGCAGAAAGGTCGGCATCCGCTCGGCGGCGACCAGAGCCGCGCGATAGCCGGCGAC
The DNA here is from genome assembly GCA_038210415.1 of Actinomycetes bacterium. Taxonomy (GTDB): domain Bacteria; phylum Actinomycetota; class Actinomycetes; order Prado026; family Prado026; genus JBBQWS01. The sequence continues at coordinate 27,272 of JBBQWS010000007.1, read as the reverse complement.
CAGAGCCTGCGATGTCAGGGCATCCATCGACTGCGCTCGGGAGATCCGTGGCAGCAGCTCGAGGGAGAACGACGAAACCCCTTGGTCGCGCAGGGCCCTGATGCCGTCGGCGTTTGTGGACGGGGCGACGAAGCCCACCGTCACCGCGCCCCGGCGCAGCCGCCCGCACTGATCCGGGGACAAGGGGGAGACGTGCAGCACGGCGTCAGCGTCGGCGAGGACGTCCCCGGTGACGACCCGGGCCCCGGCGGCCTCGTAGCCTGCGTCGTCGACGAACGCGTACCGTCCGGCGCCAGACTCGACCACGACCTCGAGGCCCGCCTTGACCAACATCCTCACGCTGTCGGGCATGGCAGCGACGCGGCGCTCACCCTCCCGCTGTTCTGCAGGGACCACGACTCTCATCTAGCGGACACTAGCGGGCCGTTCCGGCACCCCGGGGCCGGACCCTCTGATTGCCGCGTCGTCTTGGTCACACTGGGCTCACCCGCCCTCGACGGCCCTGGCACAATCGCGAGCGTGACGCCTCTCCAGACGGTCCTGGTGCTGGCGGTGGGGTTTACGGCCGGGGCCATGAACGCGGTGGTGGGCGCGGGAACCCTGCTCACGTTCCCCACGCTGCTCGCCATCGGCCTACCGCCGGTCACGGCCAACGTCACCAACACCCTCGGCCTGGTCCCAGGGTCGCTGGCAGGTGCGTACGGCTACCGGCGTGAGCTGGTCGAGCAACGGGCCCTGGTGCGACGACTCGTCCTGCCGGCCGCCGCGGGCGGACTTGTCGGCGCCGGACTGCTGCTGGTCCTGCCGGCGAGGGTGTTCGAGGCGATCGTGCCCGTGCTGCTGCTGCTCGCGGCCGGGTTGGTGGCCCTGCAGCCTCGGCTCGCTCGCCGGCTCGCGACCCGGAAGGCGGCTCGGGACGTGGTGACCGGCGGTGGGGCGCGCGAGCACTCGCTCGTGATGGGGATCGTCTTCGTCGGCGGGATCTACGGCGGCTACTTCGGGGCCGGCTTCTCGGTGCTGATGCTCGCGCTCTTCGGTGTCGTACTCGGCTCCGGCTTGCAGGCCGCCAACGGCGCCAAGAACCTCGTGGCCGCAGCGACGAACCTGACGGCCGCGGTCGTCTTCGTCGCGGTGGCCAGCCCGAACTGGCTGGTCTCCGGGCTGCTCGCGGTCAGCAGCGCGAGCGGCGCGCTGGTGGGCTCCCGCTACGGCCGGAACCTGCCGGAGGGGGCGCTGCGGCTGGCGATCATCGTGGTGGCGGTGGTCGCTGCCCTGCACCAGTGGCTCGCCTGAGTCGTGGCGGGCGCAGGGTCAGGGGGACTCGACATACGACTTGAGGCCGGCAAGGGTTCCCTGTACGACTCCGGCGAAGATCCGCCTCCGGATGAACCCCGGCGCGTGGATCGAGTGGTCGATGCCCAGCGTGAGTGTCACCTCGGTGCGATCGGCCCCCATCTCGCGCAGCTCGTACGAACCGTCCTGCGCCTTCTGCTGGTGGCCCTGAAGCATCGTCCAGGTCATGCCGTCGTCCGCGTGCTCGTACTCAAGGGTGTAGTGGTCGGCCCCGATCCCCGTGGTCACCTCGAACCGCGCAGTGGCGGGCGTGCCGTCCTCGTACTCCTCCAGCAGCTCGACCGCCGTGACCTCCTTGACCCACAGGGCCTGGCTGCTCACGTCGCGGATGATGGCCACGACCTCGTCGACGGGGGCCTCGATCACCGTGGTGGCGGTGGCCTTGTCTCTGGGCATCAGCTCTCCTGCGCTACTAGGGCGGTCACCCGGGCATGCAGCGCTTCGACCGCCAGGTCGGCCTCGGGCTTCATCAGCACGCTGCGCAGGATTCTGCCCTGCTCGACGTCGGCCACGACAGCGTGCCCCCGGGCCCTCAGCGCGGCGGCCGGGACGGAGTACGTCGCGAGGAACACCGGGTCGACCGGGTCGGACATCCCGCGGGCCAGCACGGCGGCCGAGGTCGCATCAAGGGCGGAGAGCAGTCCCGAGCCGACCTGCGGCAGGTACGTCACGATGTCGAGCTCGGGATCCTGGTACAGCGCCAGCGAGCTCGATTCCCGCAGCAGGTCGGCCCAGCGCAGAGCCGCGCGGCGGCCGGGCCGAAGCACTGCTCCCAGCCCGTCCGCGGTCAACGGGAAGACCTGCAGGGTCAGCCACAGCGCTGCCGCGGCGGCACCCGCGCGACTGCACTCGAGCGAGATCTCACCGAGGTGGAGCTCGTCCGACGTGAAGTAGGTGTACGGCGAGTCGTGAGCGTAGAAGCGCCCGACGGCCGGGTCGCGGAACAACACCGCGCCGCAGCCGTACGGCTGGAGGCCGTGCTTGTGCGGGTCGACCACGATCGAGTCGGCACGTCCGGTCGCGAGCCAGGGCGCGGGCCGCACCCCGTCGGCCGAGTCGTCGGCGATCAGCCGGAAGAAGCCGCCGTAGGCAGCATCGACGTGCACCCGGGCGCCGTGAGCGGCCGCCACGTCGAGCACCCGGTCGAGAGGATCGACGGCGCCCAGCCCGGTCGTACCGAGGGTGACCACGACGGTGCCGATGTCCAGCGTCCGCAGCGCCGTCTCGAGGGCGGCGACGTCGATGCGACCCGCCGCGTCGACGTCGACCGCGAACCCGGGAACGCCGAGCACCCGGCACATCCGGGCATGGGTGTAGTGCGCGTCGGCGCTGTACGCGATGCCGCGCCCGGGGTGCGTCTCGCGGGCGACATAGAGCGCCTCGAGGTTGGCGATGGTGCCGCTGGAGGTCAGGTGACCGAGGTGCTCGGGAAGGCCGAACATGTCGGCGAGCCCTGCCACAACCTCCTTCTCCATCTGCGCCGTGGCCGGCCCGCCGTCGAGGGCATGGTTGTTCGGGTTGACCTGCATGGCAGCGAGGTAGCCGACCATCGCCACCGGGTGCGGCGGCGTGAGCATCTGGCCGGCGTACGAGGGGTGACCAAAGGGATAGTTGTCGCGCAGCCGCTCGGTCAGCTCGGCGAACGGCCCGGCCAGGGCTTCGTCGCTGACGTCGAGCACCGGGTGGGGGACGAACTCGGAGAACGTGCCCATCCACGCGTCGTGACTCTGGCGGGCCTCACGCAGCCAGCGGTCGAGATCCACGATGCGTCCGATCGGCGGCCCCGGTCAGGCGGCGGTCACCTGAGCGTTGACGAGTCTGCCATCGATCCGACCGGTCCGGGATGGGGACTGGACTCGGGCAGGCGCGTGCGCGAGAGTCTGCAAGCGGTTCAGCCCGGCCCTGCGAGGAGATCCATGTCCATGTCCGACGCGTGGTGGCGCGACGCCGTGATCTACCAGGTCTACGTCCGCTCGTTCGCCGACTCCCGCGGCGACGGCATCGGCGACCTGGCCGGCCTGCGGTCACGGCTCGACTACGTCCACGCGCTCGGCGTCGACGGGCTCTGGCTCAACCCCTGCTACCCGTCGCCGCAGGCCGACCATGGCTACGACGTCGCGGACTACACCGACATCGAGCCCGACTACGGCGACCTGGGCGAGTTCGACGCCCTGCTGGCCGACTGCCACGCTCGCGGGCTCAAGCTGCTGCTCGACCTCGTGCCCAACCACTGCTCGAGCGCCCATCCGTGGTTCGTCGCCGCCCTCGCCGGCGCGCCGGGCGGTTCCGAACGCGCACGGTTTCTGTTCCGCGAAGGGCGTGGTCCCGACGGTTCCGAGCCGCCCAACAACTGGCGGGGCGTGTTCGGCGGGTCGGCCTGGACGCGGGTCACCGAGGCCGACGGGATGCCCGGCCAGTGGTACCTCCACCTCTTCGACCCGGCTCAGCCCGACTTCGACTGGCGCAACCCCGCGGTCGGCGACCTCTTCGAGAGCATCCTGCGGTTCTGGTTCGAACGCGGCGTCGACGGGTTCCGGATCGACGTCGCGCACGGGCTGGTCAAGGACGCGGCCCTGCCGGACGGTCGCATGGACGCCGACGGGCACCCGTTGCCGAACCCAGCGATGTGGAACCAGCCCGAGGTGCACGAGGTCTACCGGCGCTGGCGGGCGATCTCCGACTCGTACGACGGCGACCTGGTCCTCGTCGGCGAGATCTGGGTCGCCGACGTCGCAGACCTCGCCCACTACCTGCGGCCCGACGAGCTCCCGCAGGCCTTCTTCTTCGATCTGCTCGTCCAGCCGTGGCGGGCTTCGTCCGTTCGGGCCGCGATCGAGCGGGGGCTGAGCCAGATCGCGTCGACGGGCGCCGTGATGACCTGGACGCTCTCGAACCACGACGTGCACCGGGTGGTCACGAGGTACGGCCAGGAGCAGCCGCTGGAGGTGGAGGTCGACGCGGACCCAGCGGCCAGCACGCGCGCCCGAGGTCCCGTCGACGTGGCGCTGGGCACGCGGCGGGCGAGAGCCGCCCTGCTCCTGCTGCTCGCCCTACCCGGGTCGGTGTACCTATACCAGGGCGAGGAGCTCGGGCTCCCCGAGGTCATGGAGCTGCCCGACGGCGCCCGCCAGGACCCCATCTGGAAGCGGTCCGGCCACACCGAGTTCGGCCGGGACGGGTGCCGGGTCCCGCTGCCGTGGTGTTCGTCGGCGCCGTCGTTCGGCTTCGCCGCCGGGCCGAACCCGGCGCCGCCGTGGCTTCCCCAGCCGGCCTGGTTCGCGCCGTATGCGGTCGACGTCCAGGAGCAGGACCCGGAGTCGGTGCTCACGCTCTACCGGGCGACGTTGCGGCTTCGCCGCGAGCTGGCCGGCGACCGCACACAACCGCTGGAGTGGCTCCAGGTCGCAGGCCGCGACGACGTCCTGGCGTTCCGGCGCGGCCGGCTCACCTGCGTCGTGGTCTTCGACGAGCAGCCGTTCGAGCTCCCGCCGGAGTGGGGCACGACGGTTGCGCAGTCGGGGAGGGTCCAGGGGCCGGCGGGCATGCTGCCCGGTCAGTCCGCCGCCTGGCTCCGCACGTAGGCTGCGCCGCATGGGAGACGGACGCGACTGGACCTTCGTCCTGCAGACCTCGTGCGACGAGTGCGGGGTCGACGTCCGCGACCTCGACGACCGCGAGCTGGCGGGGCTGGTGCGTAGCGCCGGACGCACCTGGCAGCTCCTGCTCGACGAGCACGCCGACGACGCCGCGATCAGCACGCGTCCGGCACCCGACACCTGGTCCCCGGTCGAGTACGCCGAGCACGTGCGCGACGTACTGCGCCGATACCGCGACCGCACGCTGCTGATGCTGTCCGAGGACGACCCGCTGTTCGCCGACTGGGACCCCGACACGTCCGCCGTGAGGTACGGCCGCACGGACGCGCGAACCGTCGGGGCCGAGCTCGTCGCTGCCGCCGATGCCCTGGCCGCGGTCTACGACGGCCTCGGCGCGACAGCCCTCGCCCGCCCCGGCCGGCGCAGTGACGGCGCCTCGTTCTCGGTGGGCAGCATGGGCCGGTACATGCTCCACGACGTGCTCCACCACGTCCGCGACGCCGAACAGTCCCTCTGAGCGACACCCCCACTTTCCTGTTGATCTTGAGCATTGCAGGGCCCGCATCGGCGTGTCGTCCACGCAATGCTCAAGATCAACACGAAGGAGGGGGAGCGCCGGTCAGGTGGGGAGGGGGTGGACGAGGCGGGCCAGCAGCCGGTCGAGCTCGGCCGCGGGGGCGCTGGTCAGGCCGGTATGGATCGGACCCGGTTGCACCACGGTGCTGCGCGGGGCGGTGAGCCAGCGGAACCGGCGGCCGATGTCCTCCAGACCGGCTGGCCCGGCCTCGGGACCAGCAGAGCAGGTGTCGACGAAGGCGAACAGCAGCTGCTCCACCGCGTCCCAGTCGGCCGACGGGTCGAGCGCGCGCACCCGGTCCCGGTCCAGACTCACCCGGCAGCCGAGGTAGTCCAGCGGCCGGCAGTAGAGAAGCACCCCAGCGTTGACGCTCTCGCCGCGCTCGACCCTCGGCACGACACGGAGCACGGAGTACTCGAAAGCATGCCGCGGTGCAGCGGCGGTCACGGTCGTACCCAGGCCGGCCGGCGGGACGCCCGGTCCGGGGACTCCACGCGTACCCGAGGGTGGCCGGCCGCGGCCTCGGCGACGATTCCCGGCAACCAGGTCGACCGCTCGCGGAGCCGTCCGGCCAAGATGCCCACGTAGGTGTCGCGCACAGCCGCTACGGAGTCGAACCCGTCCTCGCCCGCGAGCCACTCCTGCGGAACCGCGGCGGCCGCCGTTCGCAGGACCTCCGCCGAGACGAGCGGGCCGAGGTGTGCGTCGGCAGCGACGACGTCCGGTGCGAAGCCGATCAGCGCGTGCGCGGTGGCGTCGTACGCCTTGGTGGCGAACGAGTCGGCCGAGCTCCACCGGTGATGAAAAGTCAGCGCCGCCCCGTGGTCGATGAGCCAGGTCCTGCGGTGCCAGTACAGCAGGTTGGGGTTGCGCCACGAGCGGTCGACATTGCCGGTCAACGCGTCGAACCAGAGCACCTGCCCGGCCAGCTCGGGTGTGACGTCGAACGCCGCGGCGTCGAAGTCGAGCGAGCCAGGGAGGTAGTCGACGCCGAGGTTCAGCCCGGCGCTCGCGCGCAACAGGTCCTGCACCTCCTGGTCCGGTTCACCCGCTGCCAGCGCGGGGTCCAGGTCGACGGTGACCAGGTCCGGAGCGGCGAGGCCGAGCAGCCGCGCCAGCTCTCCACACACCACCTCGGCGACGAGAGCCTTGCGCCCCTGCCCGGCCCCGTGGAACTTCACGACGTACGTGCCCAGGTCGTCGGCCTCCATCAGCCCGGGCAACGACCCGCCCTCGCGCAGCGGGGTGACGTACCGGGTGGCCGTGACGTGGGGCAGCACGAGTGGCGATGCTACTCGGGGGCCGTGCTCGCTCCTGGCACTCTGCTCCCGCCACCACCAGACTGCACGCATGACAACCAGTGCGCCGCCCCTTCGATGGGGCCTGGTCGGGACCGGCCTCATCGCCAGGCTCTTTGCGACCGACCTGGCGGAGCTGCCCGGCCATGTCGTCCAGGCGGTCGGGTCGAGGAGCCGGGACTCGGCTGACAGCTTCGCCGACGCGTTCGCCGTCCCGAACCGGCACGCGAGCTACGGCGACCTCGTCGAGGATCCCGAGGTCGACGTCGTGTACATAGCGACGCCGCACCCGGACCACCACGCGTCGGCCCTGCGGGCGATCGAGGCCGGCAAGGCGGTCCTGGTCGAGAAGCCCTTCACCATGAACGCCGCCGAGGCGGCCGAGCTGGTCGACGCGGCGCGCGCCCGGGGCGTCTTCCTGATGGAGGCGATGTGGACCCGGTTCCTGCCCCACATGGTCCGGATCCGGTCGCTCATCGAGTCGGGCATCCTTGGTGAGCTACGCACCGTCTTCGCCGACCATGGCCAGTGGTTCGCGTACGACCCGACGCACCGGCTCTTCGCGCCCGAGCTCGGCGGTGGAGCGCTGCTCGACCTCGGCATCTACCCGATGTCTTTCGCGTCGTGGATCTTCGGCTCCCCCGAGCAGGTCACCGCCGTCAGCAACCGCACCGCGACAGGCGTCGATGCGCAGACCTCGGTCCTGCTGCAGTACGCCGAGGGCCAGCACGCGGTGCTGACGACCACCCTGGAGGCCGCGACGGCGACCTGTGCTTTCGTCGCCGGGACCGAAGCCCGGATCGAGATCGACTCGACCTGGTACGCGCCGACGACTTTCCGGCTGATCCACCGCGACGGTCGCGTCGAGGAGTTCAACGAGCCGCACACCGGACGCGGCATGGGTTACCAGGCCGCTGAGGTGGCCGGCTGCCTGAGTCGAGGACTCACCGAGAGCCCAGGCATGCCGCTCGACGAGACGCTCGCGATCATGGCAACCATGGACGAGGTGCGGCGCCAGATCCGGCTGGTCTACCCCCACGAGACCGGCGCGTAGTGGTCGGCCTGAAGTCGGTCAGGCCGCCAGCGTCGCGTGCATCTCCCAGACGAGGATCTCGGCCGGCTCGCTCGCGATGACCCGCTGCCCGCCGATGTCCGTGAACCGCACTGCGTCCCCACTCGCCAGCGGGACGGCGCCTTCTAGGGCGACCGCACCGCGGGCGACGAACAGGTGCAGGAACGGCGCGTCCGGCAGCTCGACCGACTGACCCGGCTGCAGGCGTGCCGCGTGCAGGGCCGCGTACCGGTTGCGGATCCGGATCGCCGACTGCCCCTCGTGCCGGGCCATGCCCGAGGCGACCGGGACGAGACCGCCGGCCAGCAGCTCGCCGTCGATCTCGAGCTGCTCGTACCCGGGGGTGATGCCGGTCTCGTCGGGCACGACCCACATCTGGACGAAGTGCACCGGCTCGGAGTGCGGGTCGCCCTGCAACCGCCACGAGTCGTTCTTCTCCGAGTGCAGGATGCCGCGGCCCGCGCTCATCCGCTGGGCCAGGCCGGGGTAGATCAGACCGGAGTGACCGGTGGAGTCCTGGTGGACGAGGGACCCTTGCAGCACCCAGGTGACGATCTCCATGTCGCGGTGCGGGTGCGTCTCGAAACCGGAGCCGGCCCTGACGATGTCGTCGTTGTTGACCAGCAGCAGCCCGTGGTGGGTGTTCGCCTGGTCGTAGTGCTGCCCGAAGGAGAACGAGTGCTTGGAGTCGAGCCAGTCGATCCGCGTGGCGGGACGCTCCCCGGAGCGGCGGACGTCCACGTTCGGTGTGAGGTCGTTCATGCCGACCAGGCTAGCGTTGTCGTCGTGAACGTCTCCGCGTCGCACGAGTGGCTGGTGGCTCGCGAGGTACCCCTCGGCGGCCCGCGATCGATGCTGGTCCGACGCACCCTGCCGGGCCGTGACGTGCGCAGCGTAGGTCCGTGGTGCTTCGTCGACCACTACGGCCCGACCCGGCCGCCCGGGGCGTCCGTCATGGACGTTCCGCCGCACCCGCACACCGGGTTGCAGACCGTGAGCTGGTTGCTGCAGGGCACCGTCGAGCACCTCGACAGTCTCGGGAGCCGGGCCACGATCCGGCCCGGCGAGCTCAACCTCATGACCAGCGGCCACGGGATCGCGCACTCCGAGGAGTCGGCCGGAGCGGTCGTACCGCTGCACGGCGTCCAGCTGTGGGTCGCGCTGCCTGACAGCGACCGGCACCAGGCCCCGCACTTCGAGCACCACGCCGACCTGCCGACGTGGTCCGACGGCCCGATGCGCGCCACCGTCCTGCTCGGCACCATCGACGGGGCGTCATCCCCTGCCCGGACCTACTCGCCCGTCGTCGGCGCGGAGCTGCGGCTGTCTGCGTCGTCGCGGGGCAGAGTGCCGCTCGACGCCGGCTTCGAGCACGCGGTGCTGCTGTTGGCAGGATCCGCGACGGCCGACGGCGTCCCGCTCGACGCCGGTTCGCTGCTCTACCTCGGCGGTAGCCGAACCGAGCTCGCGCTGACGGCCGACTCCGCGGCCACGGTGCTGCTTCTCGGCGGCGCACCGTTCGAGGAGGACCTGTTGATGTGGTGGAACTTCGTGGGCCGCAGCCACGACGAGATCACCCAGGCTCGCGCGGAGTGGGCGGCCGGGCCGAATGCGCGGTTCGGTTCGGTGATCGGCCACAACGGGGAACGGCTCGCCGCCCCAGCCCTGCCGACGACGACGCTCAAGGCTCGTCCCCGCCGACGCCCGACTGCAGGAGGATGAGCGCATGACCCAGCCCCCGTCGGGTAAGCAGTTCGAGATCACCTTCGAGGCCCAGCGCGCCACGGTCGTCGAGGTAGGTGGCGGCATCCGCGAGTACGCCGACGGCGGCCGCCCGGTGCTGGACCCGTACGCCATCGACGCCGTGTGCGACGGCGGACGCGGCGCTCCACTGATCCCTTGGCCCAACCGCCTCGGCGACGGCCGCTACGCCTTCGACGGGGTCGAGCACCAGGTCCCCCTGTCGGAACCGTCACTGCACAACGCGATCCACGGTCTGCTCCGGTGGCGTCCCTGGCAGCTCCGCGACCGCTCGCCCGCCCGGATCGTCGTCGGGGCCCGGCTGCACCCGATGTCGGGGTACCCGTTCGACCTCGACGCCGAGATCAGCTACGAGCTCGGCGCCGACGGGTTGACGGTACGCACGACGGCCACCAACGCGGGCGACCGGACGCTGCCCTACGGCAGCGGTCAACACCCGTACCTCTCACCCGGGGCCGGCATCGTCGACGCCTGCACCCTTCGCCTCGACGCCGAGACCCGCATCACGACGGACCTGGCACGTCAGCTGCCCACCGGCTCCGAACCGGTATCGGGAACCGCCTTCGACTTCCGTGTGGCCCGCCAGATCGGCGCGACCCGTCTGGACGACGCCTTCACCGACCTGGTCCGCGACGAGGACGGCCGGGCCTGGGCCCGACTCACCGGCAGCGACGGCCGCACGGCAGCGCTGTGGGTCGACGCCACGTACTCGGTGCTCCAGGTCTTCACCGGGGACACGCTGGGCGAGCACCGCCGGCGCCACGGGTTGGCCGCCGAACCGATGACCTGCCCCGCCGACGCCTTTCGTAGCGGCACCGGGCTGATCCGCCTCGAGCCGGGCGCGACGACGACGGCCACCTGGGGAGCTCTCCTGCGGTGACCGAACTATTGTCGAGGTGTGGCTCTGCTCATGGTCGTGGAGGACGACGACAGGATCGGGCGGCTGCTCGAGTCGGGACTCCGCACGGGTGGCTACGACATCCTTCGACAGCGCACCGGACGAGGTGCGATCGCCGAGGCGGCGGGACAGCCGATCGACCTGATCCTGCTCGACCTCGGCCTGCCAGACCTCGACGGCGTCGCGGTGTGCCGCGAGCTCCGGCTGCTGCAACCGTCGACCGTCATCGTGATGCTGACCGCCCGCCGCAACGCGATGGACGTCGTCGCCGGGCTGGAGAGCGGGGCCGACGACTACCTCACCAAACCGTTCCGGCTGGTCGAGCTGCAGGCCCGGATCCGCGCGCACCTGCGCCGCAACACGACGCCGGCCACGGGCGAGGGCGACGACCCGATCAGCGTCGGCGACCTGCGGATCGAGCCGGCTGCCCGCAGGGTCTACGTCGGCGACGTGGAGGTGCCGTTGCGCTCCAAGGAGTTCGAGTTGTTGTTCCGGCTCGCGTCGGACGCGGGTACGGCGCTTCGCCGCGAGACCCTCATGGGCGACGTGTGGGACGAGAACTGGTTCGGCTCCACGAAGACACTGGACGTCCACGTCGCGGCGGTGCGGCGCAAGCTTGAGGCAGCCTCTGCGGCGTCGGCGCGGCCCGTCCCCACGATCACAACCCTGCGCGGCCACGGGTACCGGCTGGAGCGCCAGTGAGGCGACGGATCCTGGGCGTGGCCGTGAGCGCCACAGTCGTGGCGATCGTCCTGTTCGCGCTGCCGCTCGCGTTCGCAGTGCGGCTGCTCTTCGTGGCGGAGGAGCAGAGCGAGCTGGAGCGGGCTGCGCTGCGGGCCGTCGCCGGTGTCGACCCAGGATTCGCCACCCGGGACGACGTCCGACTCCCCGCATCGGGGCCTGACATCACCCTCGCCTTGTACCGCTCCGACCGGACCGTCGCGGCGGGCACCGGGTCGGCAGCCGGGGCGGGGGCGATCATCGGTGCACTGTCGGGTCACGTCGTCCAGTCAGAGCAGGGCGGTCAGCTCGTGGTCGCGGTTCCGGTCACGGCGGGCGGACCCGTCATCGGAGTGGTCACCGCGACCACACCGTCGTCCAACGTGTGGCACCGCACCCTCCTGGCCTGGGTGGCGATGCTCGTTCTTGCCTGCTTCGCAGTGCTCGTCTCTGTCCTCGTGGCCCGACGGCAGGCCCGGCTGCTCAACCAGCCGTTGGAACGGCTCGCCGAGACCGCCCACACGCTCGGCGACGGCGACTTCTCGGTGCGCACCTCACCGAGTGGGCTGACGGAAATCGACCGGACAGGGACGGCGCTGGACCAGACCGCAGTGCGCCTTGGTGAGCTGGTCTATCGCGAACGCGCGTTCGCGAGCAACGCTTCCCACCAGCTGCGCACGCCGCTGACCGCCATCCGGCTGGGACTGGAGAGCACGCTCGACGGGACAGCGGGCGAGCTCAGGGCGTCCGCGCGCGAAGCGATCGCCTCGACCGACGAGCTCGAGCAGACCATCACCGACCTGTTGCGGCTGGCCCGTTCTCCGCGCACCGCACCAAACGAATCGGGTCCGCTCGACCCGGGCGGGCTGCTGGACGACGTCGGCCGGCGCTGGCGCGAGCCGCTCGCCGGCGCAGGACGCGGGCTCAGACTCGTCGTCGAGCCGGGCGCTCCCGCATCGAGCTGCTCGCTGGCCGCGGTGCGGCACATCCTCGACGTCCTGCTCGACAACGCCCTGCAGCACGGCGCCGGCGTGGTCGAGGTCGTCGCGAGGAACAGCACGGACGTCCTGGCCATCGACGTACACGACCAGGGCGGGCCGGTGATCGACGACGAACGGGTCTTCGAGCGGGGCTGGTCCGGCGGTGACGGGCACGGGATCGGCCTGGCGCTCGCCCAGGACCTCGCTCAGTCTCAGGGCGGGCGGCTGCTGCTGGCTCGCACCCGGCCCGGCACGACCTTCACCTTGCTCCTCCCGGGCGACGACCCAGCGGGGGACGATGCCACCACGGAGTGACGCCAGCGGCCACGGTCGGGTCAGCCGGGGCAGCCCTCGATCTGCCCCGTGACGGCGACAGCGATCTGACGAAGCTGCGACTGCTGCGCCGGAGTCAGCCCGTCGAAGACCAGCCGCCGCACCTCGGCGACGTGCCCAGGAGCGAGCTCGGCCAGCTTTCGCAGACCAGGAGCAGTCAGGTGCGCGAGCTGTCCGCGCTTGTCGGTCGGGCACGGCTGGCGCTCGACCCAGCCCTGCTCCTCCAGCCGAGCCACGGCATGCGAGAGCCGGCTCTGGGAGGTCGCGGTGATGTCAGCAAGCTCGCTCATGCGTAGGGAGCGGCCCGGCGCCTCGGACAGCATCGCCAGGATCATGTAGTAAGCGTGCGGGATCCCCGCGTCGGCCTGCAGCTGCCGGTCGAGCGCAGCCGGCAGCTGGTGCAGCAGAGGGACGAAGGCCCGCCAGACCTGCTGCTCGGCGTCCGTCAGCCACTTCGGCTCGGCTCGCACAGCTCCGTCGGACATCACGGTCAAGCCACCTGGAACGAGCGCTTGGACAGACCCATCCAGAAGCCTTCGACCGCAGCCCCCACCGGGGCGTCGGGCTCCTGAGCGGCACCGAGGGTGACGAACAGCGGCGAGAAGTGCTCGACCGTGGGGTGCGCGTACGGCATTCCCGGAGCCTCGCTGCGGAACGACGCAAGAGTGTCGACGTCACCTCGATCGAGAGCCTCGGCGGCCCAGGCGTCGAACTCGGCGGACCAGCCCGGTGGCGTCGCGTCGGCGATCCCGAAGTGCTCACGGGTGAGGAACGGCAGGCCGTGGGTGAGGAAGCCGGATCCGACGACGAGCGTCCCTTCGGCCCGCAGGTCGTGCAGGCGCCGGCCGAGCTCGAGCAGCCGGGCGGGGTCGTGCGTCGGCAGGCTCAGCTGCAGCACGGGCACGTCAGCTTCGGGGTACATCACCTTCAGCGGCACCCACGCGCCATGGTCGAGCCCACGGTTTCGGTGCTCGTGCACGGGCTCGGAGTCAGGCATCGCCGCCGTCACTCGGGCGGCGAGCTCGCTGGAGTCCGGCGAGGCATACGTCATCTGGTAGTACTGGGCCGCGAATCCGCCGAAGTCGTAGACGAGCGGGGTTCCCTGCTCCGTGCCCGACAGGCTCAGCGGCGCCGACTCCCAGTGGGCGCTGACGATCAGGACGTTCCTCGGCTTGGGCATCGACAGGGTCCAGGCGAACAACTGGCTCATCCAGAGCGGGTCCTCGAGCAGAGGCGGGGCGCCGTGGCCGAGGTAGATCGCGGGCAGCGGACCGTCCTCAGGCGTCCAGAGCCGCTGCGCCCGGGTCGCGGATGTTGCGGTCGCGAGAAAGGTCTCGTAAGGGTGGACCGGACGGCCGGTCGACACAGGCTGGAAGCTCATCGCAACTCCTTGAAGGCTCAATGAAGACCACCGTACCTCACTTTCATTGAACGTTCAACAACGGCAAGGGACCACGCGGTCGTCGGCACGGCGCTAGGTTCGAGACGCGGGTCCGCCCGGGGGGGTGCCGGGACGACGGACGTGTGGCGCTGGTTCGTCAGGGGACGTGTCATGCATTCCGATCACCGCCGCAGCCCGATGAGCTCGTTCGACCCACGCCTCACGCGACGCCGGTTCCTCAGCCGATCCGGGCTGGTAGCAGCCGGGTTCGTCGGGATCCCGCTCCTGCGCGACCGGGCCATCGCCTTCCCAGCGACAGCGCAGCGGCCCCTCGTCGGCTTTCGTGACTACGCGATGGCCATGCACATCCACGCCTCCTTCAGCGAAGGCAAGGGCAGCATGCACGCACAGCTGTCGGAAGCCGCCGCCAACAACGTCGACGTGCTCTGGTGGACCGAGCACGACTGGCGGATGTCCGCCCACGCGTACCGCCTGGTCGTCCACTTCGACAGCCTCACGCAGGAGTCGGAGGCGGGGCGGCCCTGGCTGTGGCAACCACAGATCGCGGGGAACCCGACCGCCGTCGCCGGTGGGATCGTGACCTCGCCGGTGTCGATCAACGACACCGGAAGCCCGGGGGCCCTGCACGCGCTGTGTGTCGCGGCCACGGCCCCAGCGTCGTACCGGTACTACGCGAACGCCGGCCAGGCGCGGTTCAACCAGCGGTCGAACATCACCGGACAGACGTTGAGCGTCGACGTCTTCCCGTCGTCCGTCGGTCCCGACGGTTGGCTCGAGGTACTCGTCAGCCTGTCCCAGCGGCCGGCGGTCGGAGGTCGACCGGCCGGGCAGTACCAGCTCTCCTACCGCCTGAGCACGACCCCGTCCGGTCACCGTCTGGATGGGACGTCGTCCCTGCTCGGCGTTGTCGACGTCCACGTGACACCGGGGCAGTACCAGACCGTGGTCCTCGACCCTGCGGCCGACGTCGCGGCCCTGTGGCCGGATCTCGTGGCACCGGGCGACAACGGGTTGTTCGACCTCTGGCTGGGTGCATCCGCGCGCAACGGAGCGACAGCCGAGGGCTACTTCGACCACTTGGTGTTTGCGCGCAACGCTTCAGCCGGACAGCAGCCGCTGGCGGTGCAGGCGGGGCTGATCACGGCGTACTCGCCGCTGTTCCCGCAGATCGTCCAGCTCGCCGCCCAGGAGGCCTCCTACTTCGACCAGCACGTGAACCTCTTCGGCGGCGACCTGAGCCTGTACGACTACAACCAGTACCCCAACGTCTGGGGCAACGCGGGAAACCTGCCGTTCGCCACGTACCTGTCCGACCTCGTGCACGCGAGCGGGGGACTGAGCTCCCTCAACCACCCGTTCGGTCCTGCCGAGAGCCCAGGTCGCCTCGTTCCTGACCAGACCGCGCTGAGGCGGACGCTGTTCGCCAAGCTCCTTGCCGCGAACGTCTGCAACGTCGACATCATCGAGCTCGGCTACCGCCAACGCGGCGGAGCGACCCTCGAGACCCACCTCGCCCTCGGCGACTGCCTGTGGCGCAACGGGTTCTATCTCACAGCGACGGGTGTCAGCGACGACCACACCGGCGGGGTCAAGCAGTGGCTCAAGAACCCCAACCGGTTCATCACATCCGCCTGGGCCAACTCGGCTGCCGAAGGGGATCTGAGCGCGTCGCTGCGCTCGGGCCGCATCTACTGCGGCGAGCTTGGCGCGGGGGCGGCGGCCCTCGACCTCATCATCGACGGGGTCGCTCCGATGGGGTCGGTGTCCGTTCGCCCAGAGCTGGCCATGCGCACGCTGCAAGTCACGGCCCTCGGGTTGCCTGCAGGTTCCTCCGTGGAGGTCGTCCAGGGCACGGTCGACTACGCCGGCACGAGGGATCCCGATCCTGGCTCGCGCGTCATCGCGACCCTTCCCGCGGCCGCCTTCGCCGTCGGTGTCGCCACCCTGCAGATCGACACCACTGCATCAACCTTCGTGCGATGCGCGGTCATCAGCGGGACCGGAAAGCGCGTCTCGTTCACCAACCCCGTCTGGCTCCTGCACGAGCCTTCACGACGTCCGGTCCCCAGCGAGCGCGTCGCCCCTGACTCGGTCTGATCCCGTTGAGGGGCGCGAGCCTTCTCAGCGGCAGTACGTTCTTTGCTGAGGACGACGGAGCCGGAGGGGTGATGACGAAGAGCACTGCGGCGGCCGACAAGCTTGCTGCGGCCAAGCAGTGGGCCGAGCCGCACGTCGAACGGATCGACGAGTCGATCCCCGGCCAGTGGTACAGCCGGGTCCTCGAGCTCGAGTTCATCGACCGGTCGGTGGCCCTGGCAGCAAAGCTCTTCGTGGCGTTCTTCCCGTTCGTGCTCGGGGTCTCGGCGTTCTTGCCGGCCTCGGTTCGGCAGTCGATCCTCGCGTCGCTCGTCAACCGGTTCGGCCTCGCCGGCGAGGGGCTGGCCGTCGTCTCCGGGGCGTTCGCCACAGCCGGCCAGACGCGGGCAGCCACCGGTGTTCTGGGCGTGGTCCTGCTGTTCTTCTACGCCACTTCCTTCACGACCGCCCTGCAGCGGGTCTACCTACGGGCTTGGCGGCGCCCACCGGGTGGTGGGCTCCGCAACCAAGGGCGCGGTCTCACCTGGCTCGCCGGCACCCTCGCCTTCTTCGCGGTCAACGGGTTCGTAGCGCGGTTGCTCACCGGTGGTCCCGGCACCCTGCTGCGACTCGTGCTGGGTCTGATCACCGCCGCCGCCACCTGGTGGTGGACCGCGCACACCATGCTTCGAGGCGAGGTTTGCTGGCGCCCGCTCCTGCCCGGCGCGCTGGTCGCAGCCGGAGCGATGTCCGGCTACGTCCTGACGTCACACCTGTGGATGCCCGGCGCGGTGGCGGGCAACCAAGCCCAGTTCGGCTTCTTCGGCGTGGCTCTCTCGCTCGTCTCTTGGTTCGTGGGGGCCTCGTTCGTCATCGTCGTCTCCGCGGCCCTTGGGCCGGTTCTCGTCGAGGGGCACGGCCCGCTGTCGCGCTGGCTGCGCGGACCCGCGCACGACCCCCTGGTCCCGGGGGCACGGCCGGCGCTGCCGGGCCCGACAAGACGGCTTCGCCTGATCGACGCCCTCGGGGTCCGCAGCGACGACGACGCCGACCCGGCTGGCCGAAGCTAGTCTGCTGCAATGAGCGAACCAGCCATTCGGCCATCCGCGAGAATCCCGCACCTCACGCGCGAGCAGCGGGTCGCGCGAGGCAAACAGGCTCGGCTGACCAGCCCGTTGGCCGACCACGCGGCGGTGCCGTTCCCCGAGGGACGCGTCGACCCGATCAGCCTGCTCGAACGGCAGGCGGCCAGCCGCGTGCCCGAGCTCGTGCCGATCCGCTACGGCCGCATGGGCGTATCGCCGTTCACCTTCTACCGCGGGGCCGCCCTGATCATGGCGAGCGACCTCGCGTCGACCGGTCGGTCCGGCCTCAACGCCCAGCTCTGCGGAGACGCGCACATGTCGAACTTCGGCGTCTTCGCCTCGCCGGAGCGGCACCTGATGTTCGATGCCAACGACTTCGACGAGACCCACCCCGGACCGTTCGAGTGGGACGTCAAGCGACTGGCCGCCAGCCTCGAGATCGCCGGGCGCGGTAACGGCTACAAGGCGAAGGACCGTCGCACGGTCTGTTTGGCTGCCTCACGCGGCTACCGCGAGGCGATGCGAGGGTTCGCCAAGCAGGCCAACCTCGCCGTCTGGTACGCCCACCTGGACATCGACCAGGCGCTGGTCGAGATGGGCGGACTGCTCCCGCAGGGAGGCCGCAAGAGGACTGCGGCGATACTGGCCAAGGCGCGCACCCGGGACAACCTCCAGGCGTTCGCCAAGATGACCACGACGGTCGACGGCCGACCCAGGATCGTCGCTGACCCCCCGTTGATCGTCCCGATCGAGGAGCTGCTCCCCGAACGCGACGCCAAGGAGCTCCACGACGAGATCCTGCTACTGCTGAGGGCCTACCGGCGCACACTGCAGCTCGACCGTCGCCACCTGCTGGAGCAGTTCAGGCTCGTGCAGATGGCTCGCAAAGTCGTCGGAGTCGGCAGTGTCGGCAGCCGAGCCTGGATCCTGCTGATGGAGGGGGTGGACGGCGCCGACCCGATGTTCCTGCAAGCCAAGGAGGCACAGGCCTCCGTGCTGGAGGAGTTCACCGCGCCCAGCCAGTTCAAGAACCACGCCCAGCGGGTCGTGGCCGGGCAACGCCTCATGCAGGCCGCCAGCGACATCTTCCTCGGCTGGCAGCGCACCTCGGGCGTCGACGGGGTAGACCGCGACTACTACATCCGGCAGCTGCGCGACTGGAAGGGCTCGGTCGAGGTCGAGCAGATGCTCCCAAGTGGCATGGCGATCTACGGCCGGTTGTGCGGCTGGACCTTGGCCCGGGCCCACGCACGCTCCGGGGACCGGGTCGCGATCGCCGCCTATCTCGGGGGCAAGGACACCTTCGACGAATCCATCGCCGACTTCTCCGCCTCGTACGCCGACCAGAACGAGCGCGACTACGCCGCGCTGCTTGCGGCAGTCGAGACCGGACGGCTGAAGGCCGTAGCAGGGCTCTGACGCTAGTGCAGCACGTAGGCCTTGAGCAGAGCCATGGCCACCCCGAGCTGTGCGGCCAGCGCGGCCGCGGCGAACAGCCTGGGGCCCCGTACGCCCGACGCGAATGAAGCCCGCCAGCCGGCAACGGCCAGCAGCACGATGGCGACACCGAGGGCGACGTCGACCGAGGTCGACACCGACCGGCCGAGTGCGCCGGCAAGCAGCATGACCGCGAGCGGCACGAAGGTCGCGCTGACCATCGGCCACTCCTGGTTCAGGATCGCGCGCACGTCGTCGAGGCTCAGCGCGGCCTTCTTCACGGCGCGCCGCGCGTAGGCGTGCGCGTAGCTCTCGGAAACCCAGAACACCACACCTGTGGCGAGAGTGGCGGTCGCGACGTAGGTCAGCCGGTCGCTGATCGACGAGGCCACCAACGTCGCGGAGCAGACCACCAGCCCGTTGATGGCAGACGCGACTTCGCGTTCACTGGGTCCGGCAGGGGCTGGCTGCGCGTCGACGGTCACCAGGCAGAAATTACCCTGGCAAGATCTCAGGCACAGCATTCGGGATGCCGGCACGTTCCGATAGCAGAGCAGACGGAGGATGGCGTGAGCGAAGAGGCCCAGGCGCTACGGCAGGAGACCGAGCAGCCGCGCGAGCAGCTTCAGAGCCAGGGCGCAGGCAAGACCCGCCGGCTCCGCCGTACCGTCGTCGCCGTGTTGTCGGTCGCGACGGCGATGCTGATCGTCTTCGCGCTGGTCGCCAGCTGGACCACCGGGACGGCGCTGAACACCGCCAAGTTCGTCGACCGAGTCGGGCCCATCGTCGACGAGCCCAGCGTCCGCGCTGCGGTCTCCGTGGAGCTCGGCAACCAGCTCGTCGACGTGCTCGACGTCCAGAACAGGTTGCGCCCGGTGCTCCCTGACAGGCTCGGGTTGCTCGCGATCCCGATCGGTTCGGCGGTCGACGAGGTGGTGCGCAAGCAGGTCATCAAGTTCGTCGACAGCCCGGCCTTCCGGAAGCTCTGGTACCAGTCACTCAGGGTTTCGCATGCCCGCGTCGTCCAGGGGCTCACCGGGTCCAGCGCGAACGTCCAGATCGTGCGCGGCTTCGTGGTGATCGATCTGCTCAACGTGACCAGGCAGGTGCTCGCGGAGCTGCCCTCCAGCGTCCAGGCCGTGGTCGGCAACGGGCTCGCGTCGCAGATCCCCGACGGGCTCCCGTCTGATGCCCTGCGCCTGGCTCTGTCGAGGTACCTCGGGGTCACTCTCCCGGACGATTTCGGGCAGGTCCCGGTGATGGACGCGAGCGCCCTCGAGAGCGCACGAAAGGGCGTACGCGTGCTCAACCTCTCGGTACTGCTCATCGTGCTCCTCGCGGCGGCAGCGCTCGGTGGGACGATCTGGCTCTCACCGAATCGTCGACGCACGTTGGTACAGCTGGGCCTGTGGACCGCCGGGATGACCGCGGTGGTGTTCTTCGCCGTACGTGAGGTGACGAAGGCGGTGCTCGCCGGGATCACGGACGTAGTGTTCCGCCCAGCCATCGCGGATGCGCTGCGCACGGTCTTCGAGTCGTTGCGCACGTTCGGGTCTCTGCTGTTCTGGATCAGCCTGCTGCTCGCGCTGGTCGCCTACCTCGTCGGGCCCGGGCGGCTCCCACGGCGGCTGCGCGGACAGGTCGCGGGGAACCAGGCAGCCAGGGCTTGGCTCGCGGACAATCTCGATGCGCTGCGGGTCGGTGGACTCGTCGTCGCCGGGCTGACGCTGCTTCTCTGGAGCGGTTGGACCACGCTCGCGCTCGTCGGTGTCCTGCTGCTCGCCTTCGAGGTCGCGGTGACCGTCCTCGCGTCGGGAGGCCGAGACCTTACGGCGAGGCCGGGCGCCGCCGGAGAACCTGTGGAAGGCTAGCGCGCAGACCCGTAGCCTGACGTCCGCTTTCCCCCACCCTCGAATGGAGCAAGCCCGTGCATCTCGGCGAAGTCCTCTGGACCTTGTTTGTCATCTACTTCATGGTCATCTACTTCATCATGCTCTTCCGCATCATCGTCGACATCTTCCGTGACACCTCGATGTCCGGCGGCATGAAGGCCGTCTGGCTGCTCTTCATCTTCGTCGTGCCGCTGATCGCGATGCTCGTGTACGTCATCAGCCACGGCAAGGGGATGGCCGAGCGCGACGTCAAGCAGGTCAACGACATGCAGACCGCGCAGGAGGACTACATCCGCAACGTCGCCGGCGGTGCGGACGCGTCCGCGCAGATCGCCAAGGCGCACGAGCTGCTCACGTCGGGTGCGATCACGCAGCAGGAGTTCGACACGCTGAAGGCCAAGGCCCTCGCGTAGTTAGACTGCCCCACGAGGACCCTCGGATGTGGGTGGTGACGTCGCAATCGCCACTCGGTCCGGGGGTCTTCGCTTCTTCCGTAGCTCGTCCCTTCGAAGGAGCATTCATGCCGTCGCCGACTCCAGAGCACTTCGTCTCACGCGACCAGTTCGTGTGGTCGTTCGGCCCCACGATGACGCCGGTGCTCACCGTGGCGCCTGGAGCAGTGATCCGGCTCGAGACCAACGACTGCTTCCACGGCCAGGTGACAGACGAGTCGGTGACGGCCGACGTGCTGGACGTGGGCAGGGTCAACGCCGCGACCGGGCCGGTCTTCGTCGAAGGCGCCGAGCCGGGCGACTCGCTGCTCGTCGAGCTGATCGAGGTCAACCCCGGGCCCCGGGGTGCTGCGATGATCATCCCCGGCTGGGGCCAGCTGATCGACCAGGTCAAGGCTCCGGTGACCAGGATCTTCCGGGTCGAGGGCACGACTGTCCACATGAACGAACGGGTGTCCTTCCCGACCCGTCCGATGGTCGGGGTCATCGGCGTCGCGACCGAGACCGAGACCCTGGCCACGTTCCACGCCGGCCAGCACGGCGGCAACCTCGACAACTCGTTGCACGGTCCCGGAGCCACGGTCATGCTTCCGGTCCGCCAGGCAGGCGCCCTGCTGGCGATCGGCGACATGCACGCCGCCATGGGCGATGGCGAGGTGTCCGGCACCGGTGTCGAGATCGACGGCGACGTCCTGATCCGCGTCGGCCTGATCAAGGGACAGCAGACCCGCTGGCCGGTGACCGAGCTCCCCGACTCATGGGTCACGCACGGAGTCACCGACGGCGATCTCCCGGAGGCGATCAGGTTGGCGTGCGAGGAGGCCGCGCGGCTGCTCGTCGACCAGTGGGGGTTCACCCTGGAGGACGCGTTCATCTTCCTCTCGGTAGCCTGCGACGTCGGGATCGCCCAGGCCTGCCACCCGTGCCCCGGCAGCGTCATCGCACGGGTCCGGGTACCAAAGCTCGCGGCCTGCCCGGCCCCGTTCCGGGTCAGCTGAGCCAGCTGACCCCACCGGCCCCTCGGGCGAAAGCCAGGGTCGCCGTGCGGAGTAGGACGACTGCTCGGCTGAGCTGCGCTGACATGATGCCTCCTGCAGCCACAGAGCCCGATGCGGGTCTGTTGATACGTCGCTGGTGCCGACGGAGGAGTCCCGGGTGAGCGACCGCCAAGTCCCGACCCGGTTGCTCAACTGGGCCGGCAACATCACGTTCGGGCCGCACGTCCTGCACCGACCGGCCGCGCTCGAGGAACTTTGCGCGCTCGTCTCCGGGGCCGAACGGGTCCATGCCCTCGGCACCGGGCACTCCTTCTCCGAGGTCGCCGACAGCCCGGGGGTCCTCGTCTCCGTGGCCGACCTCCCGCCGTCGATCGAGATCGATCCGGTCGCCTCGACGGTCACCGTCGGCGGTGGCGTCCGTTGGGGCGAGCTTGCTCCCCTCGTCGATGCGGCCGGGTTCGCCCTTCCCAACATGGGGTCTCTCCCGCACATCTCGATCGCGGGCTCTGCGGCGACCGGCACGCACGGGTCCGGCGACCACAACGGCTGCCTGGCCACCGCCGTCGCAGGCCTCGAGCTCGTGACGGCAACGGGCGCCGTGCTCCGAATCAACCGCAGCGACCCCGACTTGGCGGGCGCTGTTGTCGCTCTGGGCGCGCTCGGCGTCGTCAGCCGGGTGACCCTCGACCTGCAACCCACGTACGACGTGCGGCAGGTCGTCTACGAAGACCTCGGCTGGGTCGAAGGCCTGGGCGCCCTCGACGAGATCTTCGCGAGCGCCTACAGCGTCAGCCTCTTCACCCGGTGGTCCGGCGCCGGGTTCGAGCAGGTGTGGGTCAAGCAGCGCACCGACCACGGTGCGGCGGCGGTCGACCTCGCTTGGAAGGGCGCCGTCGCCGCCGAAGCGCCAAGGCATCCGGTGCCGGGCGCCGACGCTGTTCACTGCACCGAGCAGGGCGGCGTGGTCGGGCCCTGGTACGCCCGGCTTCCGCACTTCCGGCTCCAGTTCACGCCGAGCAGCGGCGACGAGCTGCAGACCGAGTACCTCGTCCCGCGGGAGCACGGCGTGGCAGCGCTCGAGGCGGTGAACCGGATCCGCGACCTGATCGCCCCCGTGCTCCAGATCAGCGAGATCCGCACCGTGGCGGGCGACAACCTTTGGCTCAGCCCCTGCTACGGGCGCGAGAGCCTGGCCATCCACTTCACCTGGCTGCCTGACATCGAAGTGGTGCGTCCGGTGGTCGAGGCCGTCGAGGCGGCGCTGAGCCCGTTCGGAGCGCGACCCCACTGGGGCAAGGTCTTCGCCATGGAGCCCGAACGCGTCGCTGACCTGTACCCGCGACTCGCTGACTTCCGTGCTCTGGCCGAACGGCTCGACCCGGCGGGCAAGTTCGTGAACGCGTTCGCCGAACGGTACGTCCGCGGGACGTCATAGCCGAGTTGCGATGGAGCTCGACTGGTCGCTGTCGGCGTCGGCGTCGGCGTCGCGAACAGTGAGTTCGGGGCAGGCGGCAGTGAGATGACGCTCTGGGCGGTGCTGCCGAGCAGCAGCTTGCCGACCGGGCGAGCAACGCTTCAGGCCGACCACGATCAGTCGCGCACCCACCTCGTCGGCAACAGCAAGCAACAGGTCGGCCACCGAGTCGTTGCTTCGATCTGGCGGACGGAACTCTCCACACCGTCCGCGGTGAGGCGTGGAGCAGCGAGTCGAGGTCTTGGTCCTCGGCTGGGGTCGGGGTGGTGAACCCCGCGACTCCGACGACGTTGACGATCACGACCGAGGAGTCGTACGTGCGAGCTTCGCGGACCGCCTCGGTGACCGCAAGGAAGCCGGTCCTGGTTGGGGTGTACCCGACGACGACCGCCGCCTACTCTCCCTGGGCTTCCTTGTCATTCATCGCTGACAACGTTACTAGTCCGTTGTAATCCCCAGGAGCACGGCAAAACCGGCCCGAGCCGATCCGCCCGCCGTCGTAGCCGTCCTTAGGATGACGCCTCAGGCGCTACGGCTGACGAGGAGAGACATGACCGTCCCGGCGGCTTCGCAGGACCCGATCAAGGAGGCGGAGCGGCTCTGGGCCGAGCACGGGTGGGCCGAGGCCGCCGACGGCATGGCGATGGTGACGTCGGTGATGCGGGTCCAGCAGATCCTGATGCGGCGTGTCGACTCCGTCCTGCGTCCCTTCGACCTGACGTTCGCCCGGTACGAGGTCCTGATGCTGCTCGCGTTCAGCCGCACCGGGGCGATGCCCATGAAGCGGGTCGGTTCGCGGCTCCAGGTACACCCGACCAGCGTCACGAGTGCCGTGGATCGGCTTCAGGCCCAGGGTTTCGTCGAGCGCCGCCCGCATCCGCAGGACGGTCGGGCGGTGCTTGCGGCCATCACCGACAACGGGCGGGCGGTGGTCGGTGCGGCAACGGTCGTGATGAACCGAGAGGTCTTCGAACGTCCCGGCCTCGGCCCCGACGACGTCCGCGAGCTCACCCGCATCCTCCGGGAGCTGCGGGTGGCTGCCGGCGACCGCTGATACCTCTGTTCGGCCGACCCTGCGTGGCGTACATTACTAGGACGTCCTAGTATCTATGCGCGCAAGGCGCCAGCCCACACCCCGGGCGGTCAGGAGCCGATCGTGACCGGAGCAGTCCGCGAGCCGCAGCGCCCCGTCCACCCGGTGCGCTTCGTGACCGCCGCGAGCCTGTTCGACGGCCACGACGCCGCGATCAACATCATGCGCCGCATCCTGCAGAGCCAGGGTGCTGAGGTCGTCCACCTCGGTCACGACCGCAGCGTCGAGGAAGTCGTCCTGGCCGCGATCCAGGAGGACGTCCAGGGCGTCGCGATCTCGTCGTACCAAGGCGGCCATGTCGAGTACTTCAGCTACCTCGTCGACCTGCTCCAGCAAGCCGGAGCCGGCCACATCCGGGTGTACGGCGGCGGCGGCGGCGTCATCGTGCCGGACGAGATCGAGCTCCTGGCGAGCCGTGGCGTCCGGATCTTCTCCCCCGAGGACGGGCAGCGGCTGGGCCTCGTCGGGATGATCGCGTCCATGATCGAGGAGTGCGACGTCGATCTCGCGACCCACGAGCCGGCGATCGACGACGTCCTCGCCGGTAACGACGCCGCGCTCGCCCGCACGATCACCGTGCTGGAGTCGGGCCAGGCCAGCAAGGGGTTTCGTGCGGCAATCCTCGACACGGCGAAGCAGAGCGCCCGCCCGGTCCTCGGCATCACCGGCACCGGCGGATCAGGGAAGTCCAGCCTGACCGACGAGCTGGTCCGGCGCTTCCGGATCGACCAGGGCGGCTCCCTGCGGATCGCGGTCCTCGCAGTGGACCCGACCCGGCGCAGGGGCGGGGGGGCGCTGCTGGGCGACCGGATCCGGATGAACTCGATCGCGGCCGGCGAGGTGTTCTTCCGCTCGCTGGCCACGCGCGGCGCCGCCGAGCTGCCGGTGCACATGGCCGACGTGATCGCCGCCTGCCGCGCGGCCGGGTACGACCTTGTGATCGTCGAGACGCCCGGGATCGGGCAGGGCGACGCCGGGATCATCCCCCTGGTTGACGCGTCCCTCTACGTGATGACACCGGAGTTCGGCGCCGCGTCGCAGCTGGAGAAGATCGACATGCTCGACTTCGCCGATGCCGTGGCCATCAACAAGTTCGAGCGCCGCGGTGCCGACGACGCCCGTCGAGACGTCGGTCGCCAGCTCGTGCGCAACCGGTCGGCCTTCGGTTCGTCGTGGGAGGACATGCCGGTGTTCGGGACGTCCGCCGCGCGGTTCGACGACGACGGGGTGACCGCGCAGTACCAGTTCCTGCGTGACCTGCTCGCAGAGCGCGGCCTGCCGTTGCGGGAGCCTCGGCTGACCACTCTGAGCACGAGGGTGTCCACCGGGCTGAGCACGGTCGTGCCCTCCGCTCGCGTCCGATACCTCGCCGAGGTCGCGGAGGCCGTTCGCCGGTTCCACGCGGAGACCGAGGAGCAGGTCATCGTGGTGCGACGGATGCAGCACCTGCGAACCGCCCGCGATCTCCTCGCCGGCGAGGGCAGCGACGTCGGACCGGTCGACAGGCTGCTGAGCGCCCTGGCGCGCGAGGTACGACCGGAAGTGGCGCAGTCGCTCAGCCAGTGGCCGACGCTGGCCCGCGAGTACGCCGGCGACGAGCTGGTGGTGCGCATGCGTGAAACCGAGACCCACACGCAGCTGCGCCGAACCACGTTGTCCGGCAACAGCATTCCCCGCGTCGCACTCCCGCCGTCCGATGACCACGCGGCGCTGCTCCGCTTCCTCCGGCGCGAGACCCTGCCCGGTCGGTTCCCGTTCACGGCTGGCGTCTTCGCGTTCAAGCGGGAAGGTGAGCCTCCGACGCGGATGTTCGCCGGCGAGGGAGACCCGTTCCGCACGAACCGCCGCTTCCATCTGTTAGGGGAGGGTCAGCAGTCGACCCGGCTGTCCACGGCGTTCGACTCGGTGACGCTGTACGGCCGGGATCCGGACGAGCGGCCCGACGTCTACGGGAAGGTAGGGACGTCCGGGGTGTCGGTCGCCACCCTCGACGACATGAAGGCTCTGTACGACGGCTTCGACCTCTGCGACCCGGGCACGTCCGTGTCGATGACGATCAACGGCCCGGCCCCGACGATCCTCGCGATGTACCTGAACGCTGCGATCGACCAGCGGCTGGACCTCGCCCGCGCCGAGCAAGGGCACGAGCCGACCGCCGACGAGCAGGCCGAGATCCGCGGCCGGGTCCTTTCTTCCGCGCGCGGCACCGTCCAGGCCGACATCCTCAAAGAGGACCAGGGCCAGAACACCTGCATCTTCAGCACAGACTTCGCACTCCGTTGCATGGCCGACGTGCAGGAATGGTTCATCGCCAACCAGGTTCGCAACTTCTACTCGGTCTCGATCTCGGGCTACCACATCGCCGAAGCCGGGGCGAACCCGATCAGCCAGCTGGCATTCACGCTGGCGAACGGGTTCACCTATGTCGAGGCGTACCTCGCCCGGGGGCTGGCCATCGACGACTTCGTCCCTAACTTCTCGTTCTTCTTCTCCAACGGGCTCGATGCCGAGTACACGGTGCTCGGACGGGTTGCACGGCGGATCTGGGCGGTGGCGATGCGGGACCGCTATGGCGCGAACGAGCGCAGCCAGAAGCTGAAGTACCACGTGCAGACTTCCGGCCGCAGCCTGCACGCGCAGGAGATCCAGTTCAACGACATCCGCACGACGCTGCAGGCGCTGATCGCGATCTACGACAACTGCAACAGCCTGCACACGAATGCGTTCGATGAGGCGATCACGACGCCGACCGAAGACAGCGTGCGCCGCGCGATG
>JBBQWS010000006.1:0-93521 GCA_038210415.1 Actinomycetes bacterium | reverse complement strand
GACCGGAGGCGAACTGGCCGCCCCACCACTCCACGACCACCGGGTGGTCGCGCAGCCACGGATCCGCGTCACTGGCCGCGGCGATGCAGTCCTCGAACGACGCGCGTGCATCCTCGACTGTCTCGTCCAGCGCGACGCCGTACCGGCCCTCCGCGACCAGCAGGTCGGGGACCGAGGACGCCCACTCGCCAGCATGGACGTGCCCCAGCGAGATCGGGTACGCGATCGGCCAGCGGCCGAGCAACGGGTCCACATCCGCGTTGCGCAACGCCTCAAGCTCCTTGAGCGCACGCTGCACGGGCCAGAGCTTCTCGATCGCGCTGACGCCGTCGGTGCGACGAGAGGCGTGCGTCGCGAGCCCGGGGATGCGCAGCCGGAAGGTCAGCGCCCCCGCGCAGGCGGGCACGAGGTCGAGGCTGGTGGGCTCGGGGATGACGCAGGCGTCGGCGCGCCAGCCTCGGCGCAACGTGGCGAAGGTGCCGAGCCCACCGTCCTCCTCACCCTCGACGCAGGCCAGCAGCAGGTCGCCCCTGAGCGGCACGCCGCTGTCTTTCAGCGCCTGCATCGCCCACAGCGCGGCGACCAGCCCGCCTTTCATGTCGCAGGCTCCGCGGCCAAACACCTTGCCGTCCTTGACCAGGCCGCTGAACGGGTCCGCGGCGGTCCAGGTCGCGAGGTCGCCCGGCGGAACGACATCGACGTGTGCGTTCAGCATGAGGCTCTGCCCGTCGCCCTGGCCGGGCAGACGACCGACGAGACCCCAGGCCTCGGTTCGGGGTACCTCGAAGCCGGGGAAGCCGTGCGCAGCAACGGTTTCGGCGAGCGGGACCTGCCAGTGGTCGACCTCGATCCCGAGCCCGGCGAGGTGCTTGGCAAGCTGCTCCTGCAGCGCGTTCTCGGTATCGCTGCCGGTGACGCTCGGCGTCGAGACAAGGCGGGTGAGCAGCGAGGTCATCTCGGCCTCGCGTGCGTCGACGAGGTCGAGCACCTGCGTGGCCCAGTCCACCGATGTCTCCCGCTCACCCGGTCCGTCGCTGCCGTCGCGATCGTGGCACAGTTCGAGTCGAGGCGACGAGAGGGGAGTGGGGGTGAAGGACACGACGAACGCGGCTGCTGAGCCGGCCCCCTCCCGCTCGCCCCTTCGCAGACGGCTGCTCGTGGTCCTGCTGCTGTTGGCCGCCCTCGTCGGGGCCGGCGCCGGCGCGTGGACGTTGGCCCGCTGGCGGCACTCCGCCGTCGCTGAAGTCAGCCTCGAGCCGCTGCTGCCGGGTGCACCGGTGGTCCGACCGCAGGCCGCGGCCCCGGCGGCGACCGTCCCTGTTCGGGGCTTCGACGTCTCGTACCCGCAGTGCGGGTCGCCGCTGCCGAGGAGCGGCGGCTTCGCGATCGTCGGCCTCAACGGTGGCCGCCCGCTGAGCTCCAACAAGTGCGCGTCGGCGCAGCTCGACTGGGCCAGGGCGAAGGCGGGGCACGCCGTCTACGTCAACACGAGCTACCCGGGGGTGGGCGACGAGGTCGCGTACGGCCGCCGGTTGGTCGATGACGCGGTGGCCCGCGAGCACGCCCTCGGCATCAGCGGCACCTCGGTCTGGTGGCTCGATGTCGAGACCGTGAACACCTGGGCCGGGAGCGCGCGCCAGAACGCCACAGTCCTCGACAGCATGGCGGCGCGACTGCAGGAGCTCGGGGTGCGGGTCGGGATCTACTCGACCCCGAAGATGTGGGAAGAGATCGCGGGGACCTGGAGACCGGGCCTGCCGGTCTGGTACGCCACCGGGCCCGGCGACGAGGCCTCCGGCTCGGCCGCCTGCTCCAAGTCGTTCGCCGGGTCGATCTCGGCGATCGTCCAGTGGGTCGAGACGACGGCGGACGGTGAGCTCGACCACAACCTGATCTGCCCCGCGTTCCAGAAGCGCGCGGGGGACCTGCTCGACATCTCGTGACGGCGCCCGCACGAGAGGCAGACTGGGGATCGTGGACCCCCTGATGAGCTGGACGTCGTCGGATCCGGTGCGCCGCCTGGTCGGTTGGCCGAGTTCGGGTTTCGTCTTCGGGCGCGTCGCGCCAGGTTGTGGCACCGGCACCCGTGGCTGCTGAATCGGGGTCACGCTCCTGGCCCTCGCAGCGGGCGGCTTCGCGTGGCGGCACGCACCTCCGGGACCCCTGCCGGTGCCCACGATCGCCCTCAGTGCCACGGTGGACTCGAGTTCGGAGGAGGATTCCGGAACCGTCGAGCTCGAGATCCGGCTCAAGGTCACCGTGGGGGATCGGCTCGGCGAGCAGGTCCACCTGGTTGGACCCACCCGGGGAGTTGTTCTTCCACGTGACCGTCCACTGCGCGACCTGGACCGGCACGGTTACAGGGCCGCGAACCCGTTGCTGGTCACCGCGATGGGGGTGACTGTTGATCCGGTGGCCCCGGTACTGCGGCTGACGTGGACCGTGCGGAACCCGACCAGCCGCTCCTTCACCTTCAGCGGCAACGCCGGCGGCGCTGCGGCGCAGCTGCTCGTCACCCCACGCGCCGAGCCCGGGCCGATCAATGTCGCCGGGCACGCGGACACCAAGATCGTGTCCGAGCTGGTCGTGGACTCCTGCGACGATCCGTCGGTGCTGCAGCACGATGCGTTGGCGACGATCCGCCTGAGTCTCTACTTCGAAAACCCCGGCGTCGCTGTGCTGCCCCGGGCCGCAGCGCTCTGCACGGGTGCACCGGCTGTGTCAGAGCGCACCTCGTCGGTGGCGGTGTCGCGCTCGGGCGGTCACCTGCTCGTCGTTGTAGGAGCGGGGATGACGGTCACCGGCAGGGCCAGCTGGACCGGATCTCTTGTCAACCCCCACTGGGTTCTGTCGTCGTCGAGCTCTGCCTCGGTTCCTTTCGTCGACGCGATCGTCACGCCCGGCGCGGACGGTGCTCTGCGGCTGCGCGGAACCTGGCGGCCGGTCAGCTGTGACGATCTCGAGCAGCTGCGCTTCCAGCAGGCGCTCTGGGTGACGCTGAAGGGCACCTGCGACTACCCGTTCCTGTTCCCCTTCACCTTGGTCGACGCAGGGTCTGGCTGTCCATAGACCAAACCTTCGGCTGGGTGGTGGCGAAGAACCTGCGACAGCCACCCAAGAATCGAAGGAAAGAATACTGATGCGTACCAAGTCACGTGTGGCCCTCGGGCTCTCCGTAGTGGCACTCGCTGGCACGGCCCTCGCCGGTTGCTCGTCCAGCTCGTCGCCGTCGGACAAGCCGGTTGCGGACATCGCGGCCCTTTCGGGCCAGAGCACCGCGGTCGCGCTGGACAGCGGCTTCGTCGCGGCCCTGACCACGCTGAAGCTGGCGCCCGGCAGGGTCGGCTCTGCCACCCTGGCGGACGGTTCGCTGAGCTTCCCGATCACCGGCGGGAACGTCACGTACTACACCCCCTACAGCCGGATGCCCTACGTCACCGGCGACATCAAGCACAACGGCAGCGGGCTCTCTTTGACCGCAGGCTCGACCAAGGTCGAGCTGACGAACTTCGACATCGACCCGGGCACGTCCAAGTTGTACGGGGACGTATCGGTCAACGGCGCGACAGCTGCGACGCACGCGTACCTGTTCAACCTCGACGGCAGCACCCTCAAGCCGTTGCAGACCGGGTCCGACGGCACGGCGATCCTCGCAGGCACGCGGGTGCTCATGTCACCGGACGCTGCCGGGCTGCTCAACAAGACCTTCCACACCGACGCGGTGAAGGCCGATCTGCTCGTGGGGATCGCGAAGATCACGGTCAACACGAAGTAGGGCGGGAGGATCGGAGGAGAAGGTGCCGAGCGCCAGCACGAGGCGCCCGGCACCTTCTTGCGCTGCCCCATCTCGTCGAGGACTCGAGGAGGGAGCCGACCCGGCTGGCTACGACTGCAAGGGTTGGCTGATTCGACGCGCGGGCGGGATATCGACTCGGTCGGTCCCCAGCACCGCCTCCTGTGCTGATGTCTGCACACCGCGCGATCAGAGCCAGTCGCGCTTGCGGAACGCGAGGTAGAGGCCGCCGGAGAGGCCGCAGATGAGGCCGGTTGATGCCCAGAACCCGCTGTGGGCCGCGAACCCGGGGTACGGCACGTTCTGCCCGTAGAACCCCGTGATGGCCGTGGGGACGGCGATGATGGCCGCCCAGCTGGTGACCTTCTTGGTGATGACGTTGAGCCGGTTGCCCTGCAGGGTCAGGTTCGTCTCGACGATCGTGGTGACCAGGTCGCGCAACGACTCGGTCCACTCGGTGGCCCGGAGCACGTGGTCGTAGACGTCCTGGTAGTACGGCAGCAGCTCCGGCGCGACGATCTGCACGTCGCGCCGCATGAGCGCGTTGACGACTTCGCGCATCGGGGTCACGACTCGACGAAGGTTTACCAGGCTCTTGCGCAGCGCGAAGCTGCGGACCTGGACGTCCTTGTCGCGGGCCCGGTCGTCGAAGAGAAGGTCCTCGAGCTGCTCGATCTCGTCATCGAGGGTCTGCACCGCTTCGAAGTGGCTGTCGACGACGTGGTCGATCAGCGCGTAGAGCAAGAAGCCGACCCCGAACCGGGTGAGGTCGGACGAGTTGTCCCAGCGACTGACGACGTCGTCCATGTCGAACGTGTTGTCCTTGCGGACCGTGATCAGGGCGTTAGGCGTCACGAACGCCGAAAGCTCACTGAGCCGCAGGGCGCCGGTCGAACGGCTGAGGTCGACCGCGTACATGTTGAGGAACTCGTGGGTCGCGTAGCGGTCGAGCTTCGGCCTTTGCTGGCGCACGACCGCATCGGCCACGGCCAGCTCGTGCAGACCGAGCTCCTCGCCCACGAGAGCGAGGTCGGCGGCGTCCGGCGCGCACAGGTCCACCCACACGGTGCACTCCGGGTCGGCGAGGTACTTGTCGATGTGGTCGACCGGGAAGTTGTCCAGCGCCAGGACCCCTCCGCGGTAGAGGCGGGTGCGGGCGATCTGGTCGGTCGTGCGGGCCTCGGTCACGACCCAAGGCTAGCCGGGCGACTCGACCCGACCCGGCATGATGGAACCGTGCCCGAACCCGTCGCCAGCCCACCGGTCCCCTTCGACGCCGAGGCCGTCGCCGACCAGCTCACCCGCGACCTGGTGTCGGTGGCGACCCCGGAGCGCGCCGCGCAGGAGAAGGCGTACCTCAAGAGCTCGTTGGAGCACCTCGGTGCCACGGTGCCGCAGATCAGGTCGGCCGTGAAGGCGGTCCGAGCGTCGCATCCCGGGCTGACGCACGACGAGGTCGTCACTCTCGTCGACGCGTTGTGGGCCGACCCGGTGCACGAGCGCCGGTTCGCCGCCGTCGAGGTGCTCGAGCTCTACGGTTCGCGGCTCGGCCCGGCCGACCTGGCAGTCGTCGAGCGCCTGGTCCGCGACTCGCAGACCTGGGCGCTGGTCGACGGCCTCGCCGCGTCGGTGGCCGGCCGCATCGTCACGCAAGCAGGGACTGAGGACGCCCTCGTATCGCGGACTTTGGACCGCTGGGCGGTGGACGAGGACTTCTGGCTGCGACGCAGCGCGCTGCTCTCGCTGCTTCCCGGACTGCGGGGATGCGAGGGCGACTTCGTCCGGTTCGGTCGGTATGCCGACGGCATGCTCGACGAGCGGGAGTTCTTCATCCGCAAGGCCATCGGCTGGGTGCTGCGAGACACCGCCAAGCGGCGACCGGACGAGGTGCGCGACTGGCTCGCCGCACGAGTCGACCGGCTCGCCGGACTCACCCTGCGAGAAGCAGTGAAGTACCTGTCGCCGGCCGACCGGGACGAGCTGCTCGACGCCTACCGCGGCCGGCCGCGGTCGAGCTAGGACACCTGCAGCTGAACGACCAGCTGGTCGGCCTTGTGCACCTCGACGTCGAAGATGCCCGGCTTGTCGGCCGTGAACGTGAAGACCACCGTGCCGCCGGCCTTGACGTCCTGCTCGGCGTCGTTGAGATGGACGTGCACGACCTCGTCGACGTCGCTGGTCACTTCGAGCCGCACCTTCGACCCCAGCCTCACCGCCACCCGGTTGCTCGGGACGGCGGGCTTGCCGGCGGCCCAGCCGACCTTGATGACCTGGACGCTGTCTGTCGCGGTCACGCTCGTCGTCGGAGCGGTGCCGGACGAGCCGGAGCAGGCTGCGAGCGCCAGTAAGGAGGCGCCCGCCGCGGCGGCAAGGCGTGAGCGGGTTGGGCTGATCATGGACCGTCCCCTTCTCGGTCAGCCCGTCGGCTGGTCCTGCTCGGCGGTCTGGCGGGCCCTGGTGCGTTGCGCGGCGCCGACGACGATGCGGGCGACCGCGCCGATGACGGCGAGGTCGACGAGCATCTGCACGATGGCTACGACGCGCGCGAGATTCGAGACAGGGGTGATGTCGCCGTACCCAACTGTGGCGAACGTCGTGACCGTGAAGTAGAGCGAACCCGTTCGGTCGAACGACGTGGAGAACGCGTCAGGGGTCTGCTGCTCGATCGCAAAGTAGAGCGCGGCGAAGAGCAGGAGCAATAGAGGGAGCAACGTCGCCATGGCCTCGACGGCCTTGGAGACCGGGAATCGCGCCTTGACGATGGCGCGGAGCTCCCAGACGAGCGCGACCCCGAAGACGACGATGGTCACGACGAGCCCGATCAGGGTTCCCAGCCTGCCCACGCCATCGATGGGAACCAGGTAGTAGACGATGACCAGGGCGATCGTGATGCCCGTCGACCGGGCGGCGCCAGCCGCGATCGCGCGTCGGGGAAGTCCTTCGTGCTCGCTCATGGTGCCGAGAAGGTTATCGCGTCAGTGGAAGTCCGACCGGAACCGACGCAGTCGCAAGCTGTTGCTCAGCACGAAGACTGAGCTGAACGCCATCGCTGCGCCCGCGATCAACGGGTTGAGCAGGCCCAGCGCGGCCAGCGGGATCGCTGCCACGTTGTACGCGAAGGCCCAGAAAAGGTTCCCTTTGATGGTGCGGAGCGTCGCCCGGGACAGCCGGATGGCGTCGACTGCACTGAGAAGATCGCCGCTGACGAGGGTCAGGTCCGAAGCCTCGATCGCGACGTCTGTGCCGGTGCCCATCGCGAGTCCCAGGTCGGCCTGCGTCAGCGCGGCAGCGTCGTTCACCCCGTCGCCGACCATCGCTACGACGTGACCGGCTGACTGCAGCCGGCGGACCACCGCGACCTTGTCCGCCGGCAGCACGTCGGCCACGACCTCGTCGATGCCGACCTCGTCGGCGACTGCGCGCGCTGTCGGTTCGTTGTCACCCGTGAGAAGAACCGGGTTGAGTCCCAGTGCCCGCAGCGCGCGCACGGCTTCGGCGGAGGTCGGCTTGACGGTGTCAGCGACGACGACGGCTCCACGCACCTGCCCGTCCCAGCCCACGACGACGACGCTGCGGCCCTGACGCGCTGCGGCTGCGGCTTGCTCGGCCAGGCCCGGCGTAGGCCGCCCGAAGCCCTGGCTCTGGACGAAACCCAGCCGACCGACGCACACATCGCGGCCGGCGACCGTGCCGGTGACTCCGAGGCCTTCAGCGGAGGCGAAGTCGGCGGCGGAGCCGAGCAGACCATCGGCAGCAGCCACGATCGCCCGGGCGATGGGGTGCTCCGAGGCGTGCTCGATCGACCCCGCGACCCTGAGCAGCTCTGCGGAGTCGACACCGTCCTCGACGAGGACGTCGTGCACGCTCATCCGGCCCGAGGTGACGGTTCCGGTCTTGTCCAGCACGATGGTGTCGACCGCGCGGGTCGACTCGAGCACCTGCGGCCCCTTGATGACGATGCCTAGCTGCGCGCCGCGTCCGGTGCCCACGAGCAGGGCAGTCGGCGTCGCGAGACCGAGGGCGCAGGGGCACGCGATGATGAGCACGGCCACGGCCGCGGTGAAGGCTTGCTGGGCGGGGTGCCCCGTGGCCAGCCAGGCGGCCAGAGTGAGCAGCGACAGCACGATGACCACGGGAACGAAGACGCCGGCCACCCGGTCGGCAAGCCGCTGCACCTCGGCCTTGCCGCTCTGCGCCTGCTCGACGAGCCGGGCGAGCTGGGCGAGTGCGGTGTCCGACCCGACGCGGTCGGCCCGCACGACCAGACGACCACCGGAGTTGACCGTTGCGCCCACTACGACGTCACCGGGGCCGACCTCGGCCGGAACCGACTCCCCCGTCAGCATGGAGGCGTCGATGGCGGACGTCCCCTCGAGCACGGTGCCGTCGGTGGCCACCTTGTCGCCGGGCCGCACGACGAAGTGGTCGCCCACTGCCAGCTGGGCGATCGGGATCAGCGACTCGACCCGCTGGTCGGCCGGGCCCCTGAGCACTGCGACGTCCTTGGCACCCAACGTCAGCAACGCGCGCAGGGCTGACCCCGCCCGCTGCTTGGCCCGGGCCTCGAACAGTCGACCGGCGAGGATGAACACCGTGACCACTGAGGCGATCTCGAGGTAGATCGCGTCGGAGCCGCTCCCGCCGGATGCGAAGAGGCGGACGTCCATCCGCATGCCCGGCTCGCCAGCCCGACCGAAGAACAGCGCCCACAGCGACCACAGGTACGCCGCGCCGACGCCGACCGAGATCAGGGTGTCCATGGTGGCCGCACCGTGCCGGGCGTTCACCCAGGTGGCGCGATGGAACGGCAGGGCGCCCCAGACCACCACCGGGCTCGCCAACGTCAAGGCCAGCCACTGCCAGGAGGTGAACTGCAGAGCCGGGACCATCGACAGCACGAGCACGGGCAGCGCGAGGACGACGCAGATCAGCAAGCGCTGCTGCAGGGCGTCTGCCTCGTCGGGCACGGGGACCGCCGGGGTGGCGCTGCCATCAGGTGCCACGGGTGCCGCCGGCAACCCTGCGGTGTAGCCCGTCGCCTCGACGACGTCGACCAGCTGTTGGGGGGTCACCTCAGCGGCGTACTCGATGGTCGCCTTGTCGGTGGCGTAGTTGACCGACGCGGTCACGCCCGCGACCCGGTTCAGCTTCTTCTCGATCCGGGCTGCGCACGACGCGCAGGTCATCCCGCCGATGGTGAGCTCGATGTTGGTCATCTGCGGACTCGTCATCCTGCGAGGACGTAGCCGGCCTCGTCGATCGCGGCGGCCACGGCTTCGTGCGGCAGCGGCCGGTCGGAGACGACCGAGACGCTTGACGTGCCACCGGCGGTGAGGTCGATCGCGACCTGGGTGACGCCGTCGATGGCGGTCAGCTCGGTCGTCACGGCCTTCACGCAGTGCTCGCAGGTCATTCCGTCGACGAGGTAGGTCTGGTGGTTCGGCATGGGATTGCTCTCTTCAGTTGTGGGTCAGCTCTTGACGAGGCGGGCGATGGCGGCGGACGCCTCTTTGAGCTTGGCGTCGGCTTCGGCGCCGCCGGTGGCGATGGCGGCGCTCACGCAGTGGGCCAGGTGCTCGTCGAGCAGACCGAGCGCGAACGACTCGAGTGCGCGGCTGGCGGCGGAGACCTGGGTGATCACGTCGATGCAGTATGTGTCGGACTCGACCATGCGTTGCAGGCCGCGGACCTGGCCCTCTATCCGTCGCAGCCGCTTGAGCTGGGCGTCCTTGCTCTCGGCGTACCCGGGTGTGGAATGCATGGCGACCTCCTTTTCCCAACTATACCCCCATGGGGTATCGCAGTGCGTATCGTGGTGAGCCGGCAGAAGGGACCGCTTCGTGGCGATCAGCGTCTTCGACCTCTTCTCGGTCGGGATCGGACCGTCGAGCTCGCACACGGTCGGACCCATGCGCGCTGCCCGGATGTTCGCCGCCCGGCTCGACCGCGGGGAGCTCATCGACCGGGTCACCCGGGTGCATGCCGAGCTGTATGGCTCCCTCGGCGCGACCGGCCACGGCCACGGCAGCCCGAAGGCCGTGGTCCTCGGCCTCGAGGGCTACCACCCCGAGAGCATCGACCCCGACTCGATCGAGGCCCTGATGGCCGGGATTCGTGAGTCCGGCACCGTGCGGTTGCTCGGTACGCACCCGATCGCGTTCAACCAGGACGACGACCTGACGATGTACCGCCGTGAACGACTGCCGTTCCACGCCAACGGGATGCGGTTCACCGCGTACGACGGTGCGGGTGCCGAGGTGCTGAGCAAGACCTACTACTCCGTCGGCGGCGGGTTCGTCGTCGACGACGCCGCGACCGGTTCGGACCGGATCGTGCCCGACGACTCCGTGCTGCCGTACCCGTTCCGCACGGGCGACGCGTTGCTGGCTCTCACCGACGCCACCGGGCTCAGCATCAGCGAGCTGATGCTGGAGAACGAGAAGACGTGGCGACCTGAGGCCGAGATCCGCGATCGCCTGCTGCACATCTGGGCGGTCATGCAGCAGAGCATCGAACGCGGGTCCTCGATCGAGGGCACGCTGCCCGGTGGACTGAAGGTGCGACGCAGGGCCGCCGACCTCAAGCGCCAGCTGCTCGCCCAGGACCGCGAGCACGACCCGCTGAGGGCGATCGAGTGGGTGACGTTGTGCGCGCTCGCCGTCAACGAGGAGAACGCGGCGGGCGGCCGCATCGTCACCGCGCCGACCAACGGCGCCGCCGGGATCATCCCCGCTGTGCTGAGCTACTACACGCGCTTCGTGCCCGACGCCGACGACGACGGGGTGGTCCGCTTCATGCTGGCGGCCGGCGCCGTGGGAATGCTGTTCAAGGAGAATGCTTCGATCTCGGGGGCGGAGGTCGGTTGCCAGGGTGAGGTCGGGTCAGCGTGCTCGATGGCTGCTGCGGGGCTCGCCGAGGTGACCGGCGGAACCCCACGACAGGTCGAGAACGCAGCCGAGATCGGGATGGAGCACAACCTCGGTCTGACCTGTGACCCGGTGGGCGGGCTCGTCCAGATCCCGTGCATCGAGCGCAACGCCGTCGCCTCGATCAAGGCGATCACCGCGGCGCGCATGGCCCTGCACGGCGACGGCGAACATCACGTCTCGCTCGACAAGGTGATCAAGACGATGCGCGAGACGGGCGCGGACATGAAGATCAAGTACAAGGAGACGTCGCGCGGCGGTCTCGCGGTCAACGTGATCGAGTGCTGAGCGACGACTAGGCGGTCGCGATGGCGTCGCTGAACTCCTGCGAGGTCATCGGCTTCGAGAACATCGGGTAGTCGTAGGTGATCGCGTTGGTGTGCTCGGCCTCGCTCGTCGCCCCGACGCAGTCGGTCAGCGTGATCACCTCGAACCCGCGCTCGTAGGCCGAGCGCATCGTCGACTCGACACAGCAGTTCGTGAGGAATCCACTCAGGACGACGGTCTGGAGACCCTTGCTCCGCAGGATGAAGTCCAGGTTCGTGCTGGCGAAGGCGTCGAGGCCGCGCTTGCCCTCGAGCACGATGTCTTCGTCGGCGGGGGCGAGCTCGTCGATGATCGCCGCTCCCCAGCTGCCCTTGACGAACGCGTTGCTGTCGACGACGCCCTTGAGGATCCCGTACGGGTGCTTGGTGATCTCGTTGTAGCCCGCGGCGAACTGGATCGGCGCGTGGATGATCGTGGCGCCCGCGGCCCGGGCGGCGGCGAGTGCGACCTGGGTGTTCTTGAGCATCCCGGTGGCGTCCATCGACTCCTGGACCGCGCCGTGCAGGGCGCCACCTTCGCTCGTGAAGTCGTTCTGGTACTCGACGAGCACGACGGCTGTCTCGGACGGTTCCATGGTGCCTCCTGAGGGCGTGAGCGGGGCCGTCCCCGAAGCATCGGTCAGGGAGCGCCCGCGCGCAACAGCCGGACCTAACCTCGGGAATCCCTCAGGCTGTCTTGAGGAACTGGAAAGGTTGTCGACTGGGTCGGCGCCGATCGTTCGGTCATGGCAACGACAACTTCACTGGCCCCGGACCCGTTCCTGGTGGCCTCCCGACCCACCGTCCTGGACGTTGTCGTCCCGGTGCACAACGAGGAGCACGACCTGGAGCGGTCCGTGCGGCGGCTGCACGACTACCTCGTGGCCCACTTCCCGTACACGTTCCGGATCACCATCGCCGACAACGCGAGCACGGACGCGACGTTGGACATCGCGAGGAAGCTGAGCGACGAGCTCCCCGAGGTCACCGTGGTGCGCCTGGAGCAGAAGGGGCGAGGTCGGGCCCTGCACCACGTGTGGCTGGCCTCCGAAGCGCACGTCCTGTCATACATGGATGTGGACCTGTCCACCGACCTCGCCGCTCTGCTCCCGCTCGTCGCCCCGCTCGTGTCTGGGCATTCCGACCTGGCGATCGGCACCCGGCTGGCCCGCAGCTCGCGGGTGGCCAGAGGGCCGAAGCGTGAGGTGATCTCCCGCTGCTACAACCTGATCCTTCGCACCGCTCTGTCAGCAAAGTTCTCCGACGCGCAGTGCGGGTTCAAGGCGATCCGGGCCGACCGGGCCCGCCAGCTGCTGCCCCTCGTGGAGGACACCGGCTGGTTCTTCGACACCGAGCTCCTGGTGCTGGCCGAGCGAGTCGGCCTGCGGATCCACGAGGTTCCCGTCGACTGGGTGGACGATCCGGACTCCCGGGTCGACATCGTGGCCACCGCGGTCGAGGACCTCAAGGGGATCGTGCGGATCGGCCGGGCGCTCGGGTCAGGACGGCTGCCGCTCGCGGCTCTGCGGGACCGGGCTGCGGTCGAGCCGGCGGTCCCAGCTGCTGGTTCGCTGATCCAGCAGCTGCTTCGTTTCGCCGTGGTCGGCGTCTTCTGCACCGCCGCCTACGTGCTGATGTATGTCCTGCTGCGAGATGTCATGCCGGCGCTGTGGGCGAACGCGACCGCGTTGCTGGCCACGGCTGTCGTCAACACGGCGCTGAACCGTCGGGTCACCTTCGGGGTCCGAGGTCCCGCGGGCCAGCTGCGTCATCAAGCACGGGGGCTCGCGGTGTTCGGGCTCGGGCTCGGACTCGCGACGGGTTCGCTGCTGCTGCTCGGCCAGCTCGACCCCGGTGCATCGCCCTGGGTCGAGCTCTCGGTGCTGGTCACGGCGAACGTCTTCGCGACCGTCCTTCGTTTCCTGCTCTTCCGGGCCTGGGTCTTCCCTCGCCTGTCCGCTACGACCGCGAAGGCCTGACCCATGACCAGCGACCTGCGTTTCCTCGACGACGACCCGGCGGACCTCGTTCCGCCGTCACGACCAACCGACCCCCGCTGGGTGCGCCCAGCCCTCCTCGGTCTGCTCGCACTCTCCGCAGTCCTCTACCTGTGGGACCTCGGCGCCTCGGGCTGGGCCAACTCGTTCTACTCCGCCGCGGTGCAGGCCGGGACGCAGAGCTGGAAGGCGATGTTCTTCGGCTCGTCCGACGCCGCGAACCTGATCACCGTAGACAAGCCGCCGGCCTCCCTGTGGGTGATGGAGATCTCGGCCCGGGTCTTCGGGGTCAACGCGTGGAGCATCCTCGCGCCGCAGGCCCTCGAAGGGGTAGCCGCCGTGGGAATGCTGTTCGCGACTGTCCGGCGGTGGTTCGGGCCGGCTTCCGGGCTGCTCGCCGGGACGGTGCTCGCGCTGACTCCGGTCGCAGCCTTGATGTTCCGCTTCAACAACCCGGACGCATTGCTGGTGCTGCTGCTGGTCCTCGGCGCGTGGGCGACCACCCGGGCGGTCGAGAGCGCGTCCGCCCCGTGGTTGATGCTCGGAGCGGCCTTCGTAGGGGTCGGCTTCCTCACCAAGAGCCTGCAGGCGCTCCTGGTCGTGCCGGCGTTCGCCGCGATGTACGTGGTTGCCGCCCCGACGTCGCTGCGCAAGCGCATGCTCCACCTGGTCGCTGCCGGCGCGGCGCTCGTCGCGGCCTCAGGTTGGTGGGTGGCGATCGTCGAGCTGTGGCCTGAGTCCAGCCGGCCCTACATCGGCGGCTCGCAGAACAACAGCGTCCTCGACCTGATCTTCGGCTACAACGGGCTCGGACGGATCACCGGGAACGAGACTGGCAGCGTCACCGGGGGCGCCGGCGCTGCCGGCGGTACCAGCAGGTGGGGCGCGACGGGATGGAGCCGGCTCTTCGACTCCGATTTCGGCGGCCAGGTGTCGTGGCTGCTCCCGACGGCCCTGATCCTGATGGTCGCCTTGCTGTGGCTGTCGCTGCGCGCCGGACGCACCGACCGGTTGCGCGCCGCGACCGTTCTGTGGGGCGGCTGGCTGCTCGTCACCGGCGTCATCATCAGCTTCGGCCAGGGCATCATCCACCCCTACTACACGGTGGCCCTCGCTCCGGCCATCGGCGCTCGTCGGCATCGGTGCGACGGCCGTGTGGAAGCAGCGCGATCGGCTCGCCTGGCGGATCCTGCTCAGCTCCGCATTGCTCGTCACCGTGGCCTGGTCGTACGTCCTCCTCGGCCGGTCGGCCGACTGGCAGGGCTGGCTACGACCGACCGTCGTGGTCGTCGGGGTCGGCGCGGCGGCGGTGCTCTTGGTGGTCGACCGGCTGCCGCAGCGGGCGGCACTCGCGTTCGCCGGGCTCGCGGTCGTTGCTGGGCTGGCCGGCCCGGCCGCGTACTCGGTCCAGACCGCAGTTGCCGCGCACGCCGGCTCGATCCCTTCGGCTGGGCCGGCGGTCGCCGGAGCCGGCCTCGGTCCCGGTGGTGGCGGTCCCGGTGGTGGCGGGCCCGGCGGCGGGACGGGAGGCCCGCTCGACGCCGGCTCGCCCTCCACCGAGCTGGAGCAGCTGTTGCAGACCGACGCGTCCTCGTACACGTGGGCCGCGGCCGCGGTCGGGGCGAACTCGGCGGCCGGCTACCAGTTGGCGATCGGCGCCCCGGTGATGTCGCTGGGCGGCTTCAACGGCAGCGACCCCTACCCGACCCTCGCGATGTTCCAGCAGTACGTGAAGTCGGGGAAGGTGCACTACTTCATCGCCGGAGGAGGGATGGGACAGGCCAACGGTGGAAGCAGCGCTACCACCGAGATCACGACCTGGGTGGCGTCGCGCTTCACCGCCGTGACGGTCGGCGGCGCGACGGTCTACGACCTGACCGCTGGGGCCAGCGACTGACCGTCGGTCAGAGAGAACCCTTGCGCTGCAGGTAGTTGATCGAGGCCCAGCCGAAGGGAATGGGCAACCAGTAGGTGGCGAGCCGAAAGAGCAGCACCGCGGAGACGGCGACTCCGCTGTCGGTTCCGGCCGCCGTCAGCCCGGCGGCGAGGGCCGCTTCGACGCCGCCCAGACCGCCGGGCGTCGGCACGGCCGAACCCACGATCGCCCCTGCGAAGTAGACGACCGCGAGCGCCGGGATCGCCAGAGTCCCGCCGAAGGCCCGGGTCGAGCAGGTGAAGGCCCCGACGAACGAGAGGTCGAGGAGCAGCGCGCCTCCGAGCAGGGTGACCAGCTTGCGCGGATGCTGGAAGACCGACACGATGCGCGGCCCCACCTGCTTGAGCACCGGCAGCGCCCGGTCCTGCACGAGCTTGCGGCCGAACGGCAGGAGCAGCACCACGATGATCACGGCGACGACGCCGAGGAACGCGACGACCAGCGTCGGCGACGGCGTGAACGAGGCATGGAAGCCGGTGCCCGCGAGCACTCCGGAGACGGCAAGCAGAATCGTGTAGCTCGTGAACTGCGCGATCTGGGCGAGTCCCACGCTAGCGGCTGCCACCGCGGGGTCGGTGCCGGATCGTTCGAGGTAGCGGGCATTCATCGCGATGTTGCCGATGGCCGCGGGCGCGACCAGACCGGTGAACGACACCGCGAGCTGGGTGAGGTAAGTGCGCACGAAGATGAGCTTGGTCAGCACCGACCCGGTGATCACGAGTGAGGCTCCGACGAACGTCATCGCGGTGAAGAGCACGACCAGGATCGCCCAGCGCCAGTCGGTGTTGCTGAGCACCAGCTTGAAGTCGACCCGCGCCAGCTGGGTCAGCAGGACGTACGCGGCGACGGCTCCGCCCATCACCGTGATGACGGTGCGGGGACGCACCCGGCGGAGCTCGACCTCCTCGACAGGCTCGGACCCGGGCACCAGGGCAAGCACCTGGTCGCGCAGCTCGTGCAGCAGCCGCTTGTGCTCGCGCAGAGCCCGCCGGGTCGATCCCGACAGTGCTACCCCTTGCAGCAGCGGGAGGGCGCGCAGTACCGGCGCGTCCCCGAGGGTCTCGCGGGCGGTCTCGACAGCGCGCTCCGGGCCGACGATCAGAGCCACGGTGACGAGCAGCTGGGCGGTGTCCAGGCGCAGCGCGAGGTCGGCAGCGGCGATCTCGCCGACCGCACCGTCGAGCACTCCGGCCCGGGCGTCCTCGGAGAGCAGCAGCCGTCCGGCCGTCAGGCCGCGGTGGGCGACCTTGGCCTGCTGCAACGTCGCGAGCAGCCGCCACAGCGCTTCCAGCTCTGAGCCCGTCGGCGGCTCGTCGCGGGCCGCGACCTCGGCCAGGGTCACCGTGCCGCTCGGCATGCGGAATGCGACCAGCGCGGCGTACGGCCCGACGTCGGTGGCAGCCAGGGGTTCGGGGGTGAGGATGCCGAGCTTGTCGAGGGCCAGCGCCATCAGCATCTCGTGCTCGACCGCGCGTCGGACGGTCAGCGCCGG
This sequence comes from Actinomycetes bacterium, assembly GCA_038210415.1. Classification (GTDB taxonomy): domain Bacteria; phylum Actinomycetota; class Actinomycetes; order Prado026; family Prado026; genus JBBQWS01. The sequence goes on along the minus strand of JBBQWS010000006.1, from coordinate 77,072 downwards.
GCCACGCGTCGCGAACGCGCGCAGCCGCAGCCGGCGCAGGATCCGCCGACCCAGCGCGGACCCGTACGTGTCACGGTCGAAGACGTGGACGAGCACCGGCGAGCCCTGCCACTGCGCGGAGTAGTGGCGGTCCGGCGCGGCATCATCGTTCATCGCCTCGAGCCGGGGGACCTTGACACCGCACGCGAACAGGGCGTCGGCCACGTCGGTTCCCGGCGGCCTGGTCGAGGACGCCCCGGTCGCGTACCGGAGGCCGAGCCCGATCGCCCGTCCGATCAGCAGACTGCAGACCAGAGCGAGCGCCGTGATGTCGCCGGACAGGAAGCCGGTGAGGGCGACCGATCCGATGAAGGTCCACGCCAACGTGGACAGCCAGCGCCGCGCGCCGATGTCGGCGACCGTGAGGAACGCGGCCGTCGCCACCAGCAGCCCGTCGAGAGGGGCGCTCCGACCGCCACCGGGCAGGGTCTTGGTGAGCGCCTGGAGCAGGCCGGCCGGCTCGACGTCGGCGACGAGCATCTTCAGCAGCAGGGCGGCCACGGCGCCGAGCCCGGCTGCGACGAGGGAGTCGACCAGCTGCCGCACGTGCCGGCGCAGCAGCAGGTCGATCGCGACAGCGACGGGAAGCGCAAGCACGCCGAGGGCCGCGACCAGGGTGAACAAGTTGAGCAGCAGGCGGGGAAAGCCGGTGGTGGCGCCGACGAGATCCTGCTCGAGCCCGGCTGCCGTGCCGACGGCGAGGTCGCCCACTGTGAGGGTGGCGGCCAGGACGACGCCGGTGGAGATCAGCCGCAGCAGGTCCACGGGACGCCGGACGCGACGCGGTAGCTCGGGCTCGAGCACCAGGACCCCGGCAGCGCTCGTCTGCTCCTGCGCTGCCGTCACCCTGGGGATGATGCCACGCCGGGGGTCGGCTCAGGCGCCCGCGAGCCCCCAGGTCGCGCCGTCGGGGGTGTCGCGTACCTCGACCCCGGCGGCAGCAAGCTGGTCGCGCACCAGGTCGGAAGTCGCGAAGTCCTTGGCGCCGCGGGCGTTGGCCCGCAGCCGCAGCAGCAGGTCGACGTACGGGGCGACCTGGTCGCGCGGGTCGCGGGCGCCGACCTCGGCCAGCTCGCCGAGCCGCACGACCATCGAGCGGAGCAGCCGGCGGGCGTGGTTGCCGTCGTCGCTGAGCAGCGTGTCGGCGCTCCAGTCGTGGATCGCCTCCTCCAGCTCGAGCACGGCGGCGACGCACCCGGTGACATTCCGCGAGGCCAGGGCCAGGTCGAAAGCCACTCGGGCCTGTTCGGCGCTCTCGGCCACCGAGGTCGGGGCAGGCGTGGAGTGGTGGGCGTTGAGTGCGGGCTCGTGAACCGGGTGAGCGGTGGCTGCGACAGGCTGCGAGCCCTGGCCCTCGCCGCGGAGGAGGGCGGCGAGCTCGTCGAACCCGACGACGGTGTCGGCCTCCAGCTCGTAGGAGACCCCGGCATGCCGGACGGTGACGACACCGTTGCCCTCGACGGTGCCCGTGCGAGCTTCCAGGTCGAGGACGAACGCGGTGTGCTCGTCGACGCCGAGGACACCGGTGGTGGCCGGGAGCTTGCGCTCCATCGGCGCGAGCCGTTCCTCGCCGAGGTAGCAGAACCGGGTGTCGTGGGTGCCGCCCTCGTTGTTGTTGTAGTGCGGGATGACGACGGCGGTCAGCCCGGTGAGGGTGCCGAACAGGTCGATCCCTGGTTCCCAGTGCGGGTCCTCGCCGGCCTTGTAGATCTCGTACACCGGGATCGCGTGCGTGCCGAGCGTCACCGCAGCGGCGCTCCCCATGACGACGGTGCCACCCCGGGTGGCGACCTCCGCGAGGGCGGCCGGGATCGGGGTGCCGATCCACTGCCGCAGGGCGAACGTGGGGCTCCCCGGGCCGGCGAAGGCCCACCGGGCCTGCTGCAGCAGGGCGAGGGTCTTCTCGCGGAGCATCGACGGCTGGTCAGCGCGGCGCCAGGTGCCGACCGAGACCTGCTGGCCCACGCTGTCGGCGAAGTAGGTGACCGTGCGCTCGACCAGCTCGTCAGCGTTGCTCTGGAAGCCGAACGGGGTGTCGAGCATCACTGCGGCGCTGGGCAGGCCGCCGTTGCCGAAGCCTGTGTCCGCGAACACCCGTCGGTGCACGCGCACCATCGTCGGCGCGGTTTCGCCGGAACCCATGATGACTAGTCGACTCATGCTGACGTCTCTCTGCTGTAGCCGCGGATGCGGTCGAGGGTCTGTGCGGTGGCGGCGGACTCGGCGAGCGGCAGGACCCAAGCTGTCGGGTCGCCGCCGACCCGTCGACTGACCGCCTCGACCATGCACTGGTACGCGTCGACGGCCGCGAACTGCTCGACCCGGGTCGCGCTGGCGTCGTGGATCCGCAGCCGAGACGGTTCACGCCACGAGGCGAAGGCGTCGCCGACGGACTCGACACCCCAGGTGCCTGCCGTCACCGTCAGCTGTTGCCCCTCGGGCGCATCGATCGACGCGGTGATGCGAGCGGTGCCGCGTGTTCCCGCCAGCTCGGCGACCGTCGTGAGATCGACCCCGGTCGGCCCGATGGTGGTGGTGACCGAACGGACGTCCAGGGCCTGGCCCGGTGCCGTGAGCAGCGCCGCCGAGACGGCGACGCAGTAGCAGCCGACGTCGTAAAGGGCGCCGCCACCCCGTGCCGGGTCGAGCCGGAAGTTGTCAGGGGGCACGCCGCCGAACGTGAACGCCGCGACGACCTCGAGCGGCGGGTCACGCGGGGCTTCGTCGGCCACCAGGTCGAGCAGTCGTCGGGTGCGCGGGTGCCAGCGGTTCCACGCCGCCTCGACGAGCAACCGGTCGGCGCGAGCGGCTGCGTCGGTCATCCGTCGGACCTCGGCGGCGTCGGCTCCTAGCGGCTTCTCGCACAGGACGTGCTTGCCGGCGGCGAGAGCGGCGAGCGTCCATCGCAGGTGGTCGTTGCCCGGCAGCGCGACGTAGACGACGTCGACCTCGGGGTCCGCGCAGACGGCGGCGTAGTCGGTGTAGGAGTGCCCGGACGGCTCGAGCGCACGCGCCCGGTCGAGGTCGCGGGCGGCGGCAGCCTGCAGCACAGCACCGTCGGCCGCATGCACGGCCGGCCCGAGGGCACGCGACGCGATGTAGCCGGCGCCGAGGAACCCCCAGCGGATGGGGGTGCTCACCGTGGCGCCACGGGCCTGCTGTCGTCGGCGGCTGACTCCCGGGCGGCTTCCATGACCGACAGCACCCGGCGGGACTGCTCGCCCGTGACCGACATCGGCAGCCCGAGCAGGAGGCGGTCGGCGAGCTCCTGGTGGAACTCGTACGGCGGCGCGGGCGGCGTGGCGACCTGGGTCACCGAACCGTCGGCGGAGTGCAGCGTGATCACCGGCGGTGAATCGGCCGGAGCGAGGACGTCCTCGACCAGCGTGCCGATGTCGGAACGGGACACGACGCGTTCGGTGCGCCAGGACCCGACGACGGCGCCCTGCGTGCCCAGGACGTACCAGCGAGGCTTGAGCGCGGCCGCGAGGTCGGAGTGGACGAACTCGGCCTCGGCGCCGCTGGCGAACCGGATCGTGACGCGGGAGTGGTCGGCGTTGGTGACGTCGAACCAGCGGCGCTTGTGGTTCGCAGCCGTGACGTGGGTGATCTCGTCGGGCACCAGGTCAAGCAGCTGGTCCAGAACGTGTGATCCCCAGTCGTAGAACGCTCCGCCGGACACGCCTTCGTCGGAGTGCCAGAGGTTGCACGGGTGCCCGTAGCCCCCGACGAACGTCTCGAGCTGGAACACCTCACCGAGTCGACCGGCCTCGACGAGACGCTTCACCGCGAGGTGGTCCGCGTCGAAGCGCCGGTTCTGGTAGACGACCGCGAGCAGTCCTCGCGCGGCCGCGGCGTCGAGCACCGCGTCGGCCTCCTCGGTGCGCAGGGCGAACGGCTTCTCGACGACGACGTGCTTGCCGGCCTCGATCGCTCGCAGGGCCCACACGGCGTGGGTGCTGGGCGGGGTGGAGACGACGACCAGGTCGATGTCGTCGTCGCCGAGGAGGGCGTTCGGGTCGACGTAGCCGCGCAGCCTGGACGCCGCCTGCTGAGCAGCAGCCACCCGTTGGGGCGAGGTGTCGCAGACCGCGGCCAGCTCGAGCCCGGCGACGGCTCGGGCCGCCCGGCTGTGCTCGTGGCCGATGGCGCCGTAGCCCAGCAGACCCACGCGCACCGGGCGCGCCACGGGCCGGCCGAGGACGTGTCCGAGGCACTGCAGGAGCAGCCGGTTGACCGGACGCACGTCGGTCGCTGGGCCCGTCGTGCCGAGGTTCCAGACAAGGACGTTGGTGCCCGGCCGCCAGGTCGCGACGGGTTGCGCCGTCAGGCCAAGCTGGGCCGTGAGCAGCACCTGGACGTCGGGGAGCACCTTGTCGACCGTGAGGACGCGGTCGACGACGTGGACGTGCTCGCCGAGGTGGGCCGCGTCGGCGTGGGCATGGCCGGCCGGCCGGAGAACGTCGGGGGCGTCCGCGCCGGCCCGGATCCGCATGTCGTGGCTCGGTGTCGCGACACCGACCAGCAGGCCGGCCCGGTCGGCCAGCCGCCCGTCGGGGTCACCGTGCTCGAGGGTGCCGCCGGCGAGGACGACCACGGCGGGGGTCGCGTCGAGCCGGTCGAGGACCTCAGCCGGTAGCGGCCGGTCGACCCACACCACGACGACGTCGGGGATCTCGGACGTGGCGGCGGGGTATCCGGCGGCGTCGAACGAAAGCTGGAGGCGGTTGACCGCCGCGCTGTGGGACGGGTCCGCCAGGTCGACGATCCAGGTGAGACTGGGCACCCTAAGACCTTAGGTGGGGTCGGACCGTGACACCACCGGGGGTGTGCTGTCGGTTTGATGATGGTTTGCGCAGATTCTCGACGGAACGTTCGGCGGAATGGCTCCACCCGGCGGCAAACGGGATCTACCCTCCCTCTATGACCCAAGGCGTCCACGCCCGTCCGAACCCCCGAGGAGGGGGTTTCACCGCCTTGCTCGCGGTGCTGATCGGCGGCGCCGGACTCGCGTACGCCCTCAGCCCCGGGGGGATCCGGAGCGTGCGGCTCGGCGTCCTCGCGCTCGCGGCCCTGATGGTCGTTCAGCTGCTCGCCATCTCGGCCCAGCAGCGCACGATGACCCGGACCCTCGCCCGGACCCAGGAACGGCTGCGCGTGCTCGAGCTGCGCACCCGGGCCGAGGGCGAAGAGCTGCACCAGCGCGTGCTCGACGGCATCCGGCGTGAAGGAATGCTGCTCGATGCCGTCACCGGACTGTCCGACGAGATCGCCCGACTTCGGTTGATGCTCGAGGCCGCGGCACTGGCCGCAGTCCCGATGGCCCCGGCCGTCCCCACACCGTCGGCCGTCGCGGAGGAGGCCGCTGCCACTCCTGAGGTAGCTGTCACTCCTGAGGTGGCTGCCCCGGAGGCGGCAGCGCCCGTCGCGGCTCCGGCTGACGAGCCCGGTGCTCGCCGGCCCTACACTCCGACCGTCCCCGTCACGACCTGGGTGGTCCGCGACATCCAGGTCGAGGGCGAGCCCGCGGCCGTCTCGATGCGGATCCTCGACCTCACCGACTCCGACTCCGGTTCCGGCTCCGAGCTCGAACCCGCCGAGTGGCCGACCCCCGCCGCGGCGTGGGGCCAATATGCCCGCCCCGCCTGACCCCCTGCTCTTTCGACTTCTGCGCTATTTGTCGACGTCTCCGACGACGAAGAACATGGACCCCAGGATCGCCACCATGTCGGCGAGCAGCTGACCCGCGAGCAGCTCCGGAAGCACCTGCACGTTGTTGAACGACGCCGACCGCAGCTTCAGCCGCCACGGCGTCTTCTCGCCGCGTGAGACGAGGTAGTACCCGTTGATCCCCAGCGGGTTCTCGGTCCAGGCGTACGTGTGACCCTCGGGCGCCTTGACGACCTTGGGCAGCTTGAGGTTGATCGGTCCGGGCGGCAACGAGTCGAGCCGGTCCAAGCACGCCTCCGCGAGGTCGAGGCAGACGTCGACCTGGTCGGCGAGCACGCAGAACCGCGCGTAGCAGTCGCCGGTGTCCCGGGTCACGCGGCGCAGGACCCCGCCGGCGGCGAGCTCGGCGTACGCGAGGTACGGCTCGTCCAGCCGAAGGTCCATCTCGACACCCGACGCCCGTGCGATCGGCCCGCTCACGCCGTACTGCAGGACCTGCTCCCGGCTGAGCACTCCGACGCCGACCGTGCGGGCCCGGAAGATGTCGTTGCCGAGGATCAGGTCGTACAACGCGGGCAGCCTGCGACGGACGTCGGCCACAGTCTGCCGGACCCGGCCGGTCCAGCCGGCGGGCAGGTCTTCCTTCAGTCCACCGACCCGGTTGAACATGTAGTGCATCCGGCCGCCCGAGACCTCCTCGAGCACGGCCTGGATGGCTTCCCGCTCGCGGAACGCGTAGAAGACGGGGGTGATCGCCCCGACCTCCAACGGGTACGAGCCGAGGAACATCAGGTGGTTCAGCACCCGGTTCAGCTCGGCGAGGAGGGTGCGGGCCCAGACCGCACGAACGGGCACCTCCATGCCGAGCATCCGCTCGACCGCGAGCACGACGCCGAGCTCGTTCGCGAAGGCGGAGAGCCAGTCGTGCCGGTTGGCCAGGACGATGATCTGCCGGTAATCACGCACCTCGAACAGCTTCTCGGCGCCGCGGTGCATATAGCCCACGATCGGCTCCGCGTGCACGATCCGCTCGCCGTCGAGGGTGAGAGCCAGCCGCAGGACCCCGTGCGTTGCCGGGTGCTGAGGTCCGATGTTGAGCACCATGTCGGCCGTGGCGAGGTCGCCGGTCGCGACGACGAGCTCGCGCGTGTCCGGGGTCGTGGTCTCGGGGGCGGTCACGCGGCTGATCCTGCCACCCCAACCCCCTCTTGCGTCCGAAGGAGCGTGGGCCATGGCCCACGCTCCTTCGGACGATCCGTACCGTGCCGATGGTGCTACGAGGCGGTGTCGCCTCCGTGCGGGTGGTGGCCGTGCTCCAAAGCGATCTCGTCCGCAGAGGACATGCCCTCAGGAAGGTTGATCGTCATCTTCGGCCCGGTGAACCACTTCTTGGCCGACAGGTGCCAGCCGATCCACAGCGCGATCAGTGCTCCGCCCATGACGATCGGGGTGTAGTTCACTGCCGTCCAGGCGAAGTCAGTGACTCCGTCCGTCTTGTGGAACGGGATTCCGGTCGGCGTGAACGGCAGGACGAAGTAGACCGTGGTGATCGCGATCTCGCCGAGGGCGAGGAGCGACATCCACTTGTACTTCGAGCCGAGCGTCCAAGGCCCGGGCTGGAAGGAGTCCCCGGCCCGCCAGCGCAGGAAGATCGGGATCGCGAAGGCGGTGTAGAGCCCGATGACGCCGATCGAGACGACGGCATAGAACGCGGTCGGCACGCCGGTCGGGCTCTTGTAGAGGGCTGGCAGGGTGAGGATGACCCCCGCGACTGCCGACGCGATCACAGCGTTTACGGGGACCCGCTTGCTGTTGACCTTGGCCCAGAGCATCGCACCGGGCACGGCACCGTCACGGCTGAATGCGAACAGCATCCGAGAGGACGACGTCATGCAGGCGGTCGAGCAGTAGATCTGCCCGGAGACCGTGATGAAGACGATCATCTTGAACAAGCCCGGGGTGAGTGAGCTGGCGAAGATCGAGAGCGCGGTGCCACCGCCGTACGGGTTCACCGTCGGGTCGAACGAGTTGATGTAGTCGGTGTTCGTAGCGGCGAACAGGAAGGAAAGCAGGAGGATCCAGCCGCCGATCGCCGAGTAGAAGATCGACTGCCAGATGCCCTTGGCCGCCGCGTTGGCGGCGCCCTGGGTCTCTTCCGAGAGATGGGCAGACGCGTCGTACCCGGTGATCGTGTACTGCGTCAGCAGGAAGCCGAGCGGCAGGACGTAGAACCAGAAGCCGAGCCCGCTGGCGGCGTTGGGGAAGCCGGAGTTGTTGATCCGCTCGGTGAAGACGAACGAGAGGCTCTGGTGCGACTTCGGGCCGAGGATGAGGATCAGCACGACGATGGCGCTGCCGAACACGTGCCACCACACCGAGATGTTGTTGATGACGGCCAGCAGGTGCGAGCTGAAGACGTTGACCGCGGTGACGAAGACCATCAGCACGATGAACCAGAAGAACTGCTGCTTGAGGTAGTCGCCGCCGAGGAAGTTCGCCGCGTAGCTGTCGGAGAAGCTGTCGATGAAGACGTTGAGGAACGTCGCCGCGCCGTAGACGACGGAGGCGATGATCGCGAGGAGGCCGATCAGGTTGAGCCAGCCGGTGTAGTAGCCGGCCTTGGCACCGCCGAGCTTTGAGGCCCACCAGTAGATCCCGCCCGAGGTGGGGTACGCGGAGACGAGCTCCGACATGCAGAACCCGATCACCAGGATGAACGCCGAGATGATCGGCCAACCGATGGAGATCGCGATCGGACCGCCGTTGTTCCATGCCTGACCGAACGTGGTGAAGCATCCGGCGAGGATCGAGATGATGGAGAACGAGATCGCGAAGTTCGAGAACCCGGACCAGGAGCGATTGAGCTCCTGCTTGTACCCGAGCTCTGCCAGGCGCTGCTCGTCCGAGCTGAGATTGCTGGTATCGACCACGACTGTCCCTCCCTCGGAGCACCGAGAGCGCCAGGGGATGACGGCGGGCCCGTCATCCCTCCGAGGCAGGTATAGCGGATTCAATGGTTCGTTTGTGCAACTTTGGCAAGCAAAGACGAAAACCGGTGCTGTGTCGGGCGGCTAGCCTGAGTGGGTGACCCCCGATCCGAGCGTCGATCCGTTCGCCCCGCCTCCCGGCGGCTGGGTCCGCGTCTCCCCCCGGTTGGCCTTCGTCCGCCGCGCGATCGGCCTCGCCGTGGTGCTCCCGATCGGCCTGCTGGTTGCCGCGGTGCTCGCTGTGAACGACCTGGCCGCGATCGCCGCTGCGGTCGACGCGGTCACCGTGCTCGCCGCCGGGTGGCTGTTCTGGGTCGTCGGCCGCCAGGTGCGCGCGATCGGCTACTGCGAGCGGGCGGACGACCTGGTGGTGACCCGTGGCGTGATGTTCCGTGAGCTCGTCATCGTCCCGTACGGGCGGATGCAGCTCGTCGACGTGCGCGGGGGGCCGCTGGCCCGTCGGTACGGCATGTCGACCCTGCAGCTGCACACCGCGGCCGCGACCACTGACGCTGCGATTCCGGGGCTGCCGGTCGCCGAGGCGGGACGGCTGCGCGACCGCCTCGCAGCACTGGGTGAGGCCCGGACGGCAGGCCTGTGACCGAGCTGTCCACGCCTCCCCGAAGGACGCACCCGCTGAGCCCTTTCGCCAAGGCCGGGCAGGGGCTCTCCGGGCTCGTCATCGCGGTGTTCTTCTTCGCCCGCGACATCCCTGGCGGGTTCTTCGCCCGGCTGGCTCTGGTCGCGCTGCTGCTGATCGGCGCCGGGCTCCTGGGCTGGGTCTCGTGGTGGCGCACGACCTTCTGGTTCGACGACGACGGTGACCTGCGCGTCGCGAGCGGCCTGTTCTACCGCAACGAGCGCAGGCTCCAGCTCTCGCGCCTGCAGTCGGTCGAGATCACCCGACCGCTGGTGGCCCGACTGGTCGGGCTGGCCGAGGTCCGCCCGGAGGTGGCGGGCGGCGAGAACGCCAAGATCGCGCTCGCGTACCTGTCCGAGGCGGAGGCGTCGTCGTTGCGGGCCGAGCTGCTCGCCCGGGCCGCCGGCGTGCGGGTCGGCCACGTCGACGCGCCGGAGCCGCAGGAGCGCCCGCTCATCCGGGTGCCTGCGGGCGATCTGGCCCTGTCGATGGCGTTGAACCACTGGGTGATCATCGGCACCGTCCTGGGCGCCGGCTTCCTGCTGACGTCGCTCCTCACCGGTCACATCGGCGGCTTCCTCGCGTTCGTCTTCGCCTCCGGCCTTCCGAGCCTGAGCATCGTCAACGGGTACCTCGCCTACTACGACTTCACCGTCGCCGAGTCGGCCGACGGGCTGCGGCTGCGGGCCGGGCTGCTGTCGACGAGTTCCCAGACGGTCCCGCCGGGGCGGGTGCAGGCCGTGCGCATCTCGCAGCCTCTGCTCTGGCGTTGGAAAGGCTGGGTCCGGGTGCAGCTCAACGTCGCCGGCAGCGGCGGTCACGAGGGCAACGACCGCTCGAACGGTACGAGGGGCTCCGTGATGCTGCTTCCGGTCGGCCCGGTCGAGGTGGCGTACGGCCTGCTGGCGCGGGTGCTGCCAGGGGTCGACATCCCCGGCGTGACGCTGGTGCCGGCGCCCCGGGCGGCCCGGCGGCGCTCCCCGTTCCAGTACTCCCAGCTCGCGGCCGGGTCCGACGCCGCGCTGTTCGTGGCGCGCGGCGGCTGGCTGACCCGTGGGCTCGACGTCGTGCCGCACGCCCGGACCCAGAGCGTCCGTGTCACCCAAGGTCCCTGGCAACGGCTGCTCGGGCTGGCGACCACCCACGTCGACTCCACGCCCGGGCCGGTCACGCCGGCCGCCCGGCAACGTTCCGGCGCGGACGCCCGGCGGCTGGCCGAGTCGCAGGCGGTGCTCGCCGGCGCGGCCAGGGCCGCGTCCCGTCCCGAGCGCTGGGCGGCTCGACCCGAGGGGACGTCGTGACGTCGCGTCCGCACGAGGCCGTCGGGTTCGACCCGGCCGACCGTGCGTTCGTGCTGGACCCCTACCCCGCGTTCGACGAGCTGCGGGCCGCGGGGCGCCCGCTCTGGCACGAAGATCTGGGGTTGTGGCTTGCCTTCGGCCATGCGGACGCCGATGCGGTCCTGCGCGACCGTGCGCTGGGACGGGTCTACCGGCCCCGCGAACCCGGCGACGAGTGGGACACGTTCAACTGGCTGCACGCCGACTCGATCCTCGACAGCGAACCGCCGAAGCACACCCGGCTGAGGTCCCTGGTGGCCAAGGCGTTTGCGCGCGGCCATGTCGAGCGGCTCCGGCCACGGGTGCGTGAGCTCGCCGAGGGTCTGCTCGACAGGGCGGCCGAGATGGCCGGCGGTTTCGACGTCCTGGCCGACTACGCCGAACCGTTGCCCGTCATGGTCATCGCCGAGCTCCTCGGCGTCCCCGAAGCCGACCGGCACCTGCTTCGGCCCTGGTCCCAGGCCATCGTCAAGATGTACGAGTACGACCGGACGGCTGAGCAGGAGGCGCTGGCGAAGGTCGCCGCGGCCGAGTTCGCCGCATACGTCTCGGAGCTGGCGTCGGCTCGTCGCGCAGCGCCTGGCGACGACCTCGTCAGCCACCTGGCGCTGGTCGAGGACGGCAGCGAACGTCTGTCCGAGCGCGAGCTCGTGGCCACGTGCGTGCTGCTGCTCAATGCTGGGCACGAGGCCAGCGTCAACGCGTTCGGCAACGGCATGGTCGCCCTGTTCCGCTCGCCGTCCGAGCTGGCGCGGTTGCGGTCGGACCCGTGGGCCCTGGCCGAGACCGCCGTGGAGGAGTTCCTGCGGTTCGACAGCCCGCTGCAGCTGTTCGAGCGGACGGCCAAGCGCGACCTGGCCGTCCGGGGGGTGCGGGTCGCCGAGGGCGAGAAGATCGCGGCGCTGCTCGGGTCCGCGAACCGGGACCCGTCGGTCTTCGACCGCGCCGGCGCCATGGTGGTCGGACGCGACCAGAACCCGCACATCGGCTTCGGCTCCGGCATCCACTTCTGCCTGGGCGCGCCGCTCGCCAGGCTCGAGCTGCAGACCTCGTTGCCCTTGCTCGTCGAACGCTTCCCGAAGCTCGCGCTGGCCGAGGAACCGGTGCTGCGCGGGACGTTCGTCCTTCGCGGCTACGAAGCCGTCCGGGTTGCCCAGGCATAGTCAGAGCAGGGTGATCGCGCCCCAGTGGGACGCGAGGTGGACCCTCGGGCCGACCATGCCGGTGCCGGTGCCGGGGTAGAGCCAGAGGTCGCCGAGGGAATCGATGCCCACGAGGTCCGCTTTGTGGTCACCGTTGAAGTCGCCAGGCCCCACGAGCTTCCAGCCGACCCAGCCCCGACCGATGTTGGTGTGGACGCCGAACCCACCCAGCCCGTTGCCGGGGTAGATGGCGAGTGTCCCGGAGGGCGACGTGCTGAGCATGTCGGGCTTGCCGTCGGCGTTGAAGTCCCCGACCGCCACAGCGGTCATGGTGGACCAGCCCGCGCCGACTTTGACCGGTGTCCCGACCCCGGGTGCCCCGGTGCCGGGGTAGAGCAGCAGGGATCCGTCCGGGGCGATGGCCAGCAGGTCGTTCTTGCCGTCCCGGTTCAGGTCGCCGGGTGCGAGCAGGCGATACCCCGCCATGCCCTGGCCGATCTGGGTGCGGGGGGCGAAGCTGCCGAGGCCGGTGCCGGGCACGACCCACATCGCCCCACCCTTGTCGATGGTGACCACGTCGGGCGCCAGGGTCCCGGTGACGAGCGACGGTGACCGGACAACGACCGGGTCGGAGCCGTAGCCGGTCGCGATCGGGGCGGCCCGGCTGAACCCGAACCCGCCACGCCCGTTGCCCTCATACTCGTACAGCCGGTCGGTGCCGTTGCGGGCGAGCAGGTCGACCGTCCCGTTGGAGTCCCAGTCGCCTCGGACGCCGGTCGGGGTCGAGTCGACGATGTTCTTGTACCGGTAGGGGATGAACACGTTGTGCGGATAGCCGGAGATGTTGCCCGTGTTCACGCTCTCGGTGTCGACGAACTGCATGTTGAGGCCTGGTGCCGTCTGGGCGATGTAGCTGAACGTCCCGGCCGTCCGGTCGACCCAGCCGGTGAACAGGATCACGTGGTGGTAGGGGTAGTCGAGGATGTCGCCGGGCTGCAGCAACGAGGTGCTGGCCAGCTGGACGGCGACGCTCGGGAGTGTCCAGGTGACATAGCCACCGGTGGAGATGCTGCCGGGCGCGTTGACGTACACGTTCCATGCCATGGAGACGAAGCCGGAGCAGTCCGTGCGGTACTTCGTGGTCGGTGTCTGGATCCCGGGGTAGTACGCGCTCTGGCTGTAGGGCGGGTCGTAGGCGAGCCAGCCCATGGCGTTGTGCATGACCTGGGCCCGCGTGACCGCCGGGCCGATCGACGCCGCGGTTGCCGAAGCGCTCAAGGTGCTGCTCGACGCGCTCACGACCGGCTCGGGGTGAGCGGCGACGGCGACCGGGGCAGCGGCTTGCGCCAGCGGACTCGTGAGGCCGAGGGCCACGATCACTGCAGCGGCGCCGAGGGACGAGGCGAAGCGCGGGCACACGTGGGACATGTCCCGGATTCTCCGTCTCATGACTATTGCATCGGGATGGACCTGCTCCGGTGTACCACCCGATCGGACCAACCACCAACCAACGCGACCCCCGTCGGCTACCCGCTGGGGGTCAGGTTCACGGTGCTCAGAGCCCGCCGAGAACGGTGCCCGGTCGGCCCGCCACTTCGTGGTCAGCTGGCGACGCCGAATCCATGCGGTCCTCGATCCGTCGGCGGTGGCCAGGCGAACGCTGTCTCGTCGTGGCCACGCTACGACGGCCCGCGCGGATCGACTTCGTCGCGACAGCGCGCGCCGGCAGACCACGTGCACGATCGAGGCGGCGAAGCCCGGTCGCGAGCTGGGCTGGCGGTCGAGCTCGCTCGGGATGCCGGTCGCGCTGTGGCGCTACGTGTTCGAGCCGGAACCCGACGGTGGCAGGCTCGCGGTGGAGTCGACGCAGGACCAGCGCGGGGCCGCATTCGCCTGCTCGCGCTGAACGCGACCGGCGTGAGCGACCGGACCAACCACTGACGAGCAGAACATGCGGAAGACGCTCGAGCCGATCGAGGCAGCGGCCTAGCGCAACATCGGCTGAGCGCGTGGCCTCAAGGCCCGGTTAAGCGGTGCATACCGTGCGGCTGAGCAGGGTTGGTCGCCGCGGGCCGGGGCAGGGTGCGAGTGCCAGAGCACGACCAATGAGGCACCACAGAGGGGATCCACCTCACATGCTCAGCAATGCCAAAAAGGTCACCGCGGCCACGGCCGCCACCGGTGCGGCGATGCTTGCCTTCGGTCTCACCGGCCCGGCGTTCGCGAACGGCTCGGCTCCGGTGAAAGCCATGAAGTCGACGGCGACCGAGCACGCCAAGCAGCACCGGGCGACCGTGGCCGAGGTCCAGGCCCAGATCACCGAGCGGATCGGCCGCCGGCTGGCCCGGATCCTCAAGGCCGAGGCCCTCGTCACCGCCAGCACGGTCCTGACCGCGCAGCAGAAGACGGACCTCACCACCAAGCTCGCCGCGAAGGCGACGCTTCTGCTCACGCTAAAGTCCGCGGTCGCCGCGGCGACGACCGAGGCGGACCTTCGCGCAGCGGTCAAGGCGTACGTGGCCGCCGGGGGAAAGCTGCTCTGGGCCGACCGTGACGAGCTCCGCGACCTGATGGCCGGCCAGGCCGGACACCGGGGCGCGGACAGGACGAAGGCCGTGACCAGCGGCTCCAACGCCAACGGCTCCAAGGGCCATGGCCCCAAGGGCCACGGTGCCAAGGGCCAGGATGTCGCGAACGTGCCGGCCCACGTCCGCGACCCGGGCTCGGCATCGGCCCAGGCCCACCGCGTCGAGGTCCGCACCGCGTCCAACGGCCGCAAGCTGACCGTCCAGTGGAACGGCGTTCACGCCAACCACTAGGCCGAATGGCTCGACCCGACGAACCGCTCAATCAGAACGGCGCCGGCCTGGCGCGAGACTGAACCGGGCCGGCGCCGTTCGCTGCATCAGTGGTCCTGGCTCCTATCCTGACCGGATGAACCTGGAGTTCAGCGGCGAGCTGTGGTTCTGGAGAGGCCCGTCCCCGTTCCACTTCGTCACCGTTCCGGATCACGAGTCCGGAGAGCTTCAGGCGGTGTCCGCGCTCGTGACCTACGGCTGGGGCATGGTTCCGGTGACGGCGCGGATCGGGGGAACCGAGTGGACCACGTCGCTCTTCCCGAAGGACGGCGGATACCTCGTGCCGGTGAAGGCTCTGGTGCAGAAGGCAGAGGGCCTGGACGTGGGGGACACGGTGACCGTCCGCCTCGCCGTGGAGGTCTGACCATGTTCGGGTGGGTGAGGGACTACCGCCGCGACTGGCTCAGGGGCGACCTGATGGGCGGGGTCGTCGTCGCCGCGCTGGTGATCCCGCAGGCGCTCGGCTACGCGCTGATCGCCAAGGTCCCGGTACAGGTCGGGCTGTACGCCGTGCCCCTAGCGCTGGTCGCGTACGCGGCGTTCGGTTCGTCCCGCCAGCTCGTGGTCGGTCCCGTGTCGACGATCGCCGTGCTCTCCGGCTCGCTGGTCGCCAGCCAGGCGCACTCGCCCGCTCAGGCTGTGGCGTTGACGACCGCCTATGCGGCGGCAGCCGGGCTCCTGCTCATGGCGGCCGGCCTGCTGCGACTCGGTTGGCTGGCGGAGTTCCTCTCCAAGCCGATCGTGACGGGATTCGTCTTCGGGCTCACCGTGCTGATCGTCCTCGGTGAGCTGCCTTCGCTGCTCGGGCTCTCACCCGTCCCCGGCACGGTCCCTGACCGGGCCCTCGGGATCGGTAGGCACATCGGTAGCGCCAGTCTCCAGACGGCCGCGGTCTCGGCGGTCGCCCTGGTGCTGCTCTTCGGCGGACAGCGGCTCCTGCCGCGCATCCCGTGGGGCCTGCTCGTGCTGGTCGGTGGGGTGGTGGCATCGCGGCTGCTGGACCTCGCCGGTCAGGGGGTGGCGATCGTCGGCTCGGTGTCGACCGGACTTCCACCCCTGGCGCTGCCCACCGTCACTGCGTCCGACCGGATCGAGGTGCTGGTGGGCGGCGGGTCGCTGGCCCTCGTCGCAGTCGCCGAGGGCATGAGCGCCGCCCGGTTGTTCGCAAGTCGGGGCGGGTACTCCGTCGACGCGGACCGGGAGCTGTTCGCGACCGGCGCGTCGAACGTCGCAGCGGCCCTCTCCGGCGGGCTCGCGGTGGCCGGCAGCCTGTCCAAGACCGCAGCTGCTGCGCGCGCCGGCGCCCACACGCAGCTGACCGGCCTCGTCACCGCGGCGGTGACGGCGCTGGCCCTGGTCTCGATCGGGGGACAACTCGCTCCGCTGCCGCGGGCGGTGCTGTCGGCGATCGTCGTCCATGCCGTCTGGTCGCTCATGGACGTCGCGTCCATCCGGCGGTACGCCCGGATCCGCCGCAACGACTTCGTGGGCGCGGTTGCGGCGCTGGTCGGGGTCCTCGTGTTCGGTGTGCTGTACGGGCTGCTCGCTGCGATCGTGCAGTCCGTCGCGGGCCTGGTCTACCGGTCGAGCCGGGTGGGCGTCGACGCGATGGGCAAGGTGGCCGGCGAGAAGGCCGCGTGGGGCAGCACGGCCCGACACCCCGAACGCAAGCACGTGCAGGGCGTCTTGGTCCTCAGGGTCAACGGGCCGGTGTTCTGGGTCAATGCCTCCCTCGTCCGGTCGGCGGTGCTCGCACAGGTCGACCGGTACCCCGACATCCGCGTCGTGGTGCTCGACCTCGAGTCGAGCAACCAGTTCGACACGACCAGTGCCGACATGCTGCTCGACCTGCTCCACCGGTTGCGCGCGCGCGACCTCGACCTCGAGCTGGTCCGGGTCTTCAAGCCGGTTCGGACGGTGCTGCAGCGGTCGGGGTTCCTGGCCGAGCTGGGCCCGGGGCATGAGTGGCACTCGATCTCGCAAGGAGTACGCGAGGGACGCATCGTGACGGGGCTGAAGGCGGAGCACCCCTTGGACGACGAGCCGGTGTTCGGCCCGGACGAGGAGCGGATCGCGGTGGAGGCGACCGACGAGCAGGACCCCAACGGCGACGAGGCGAAGCCGCGCCGCAAGGCGCCGAAGAAGAAGCGGTCAGCGCCGTAGCGGTTGCGGCACAGCGAGCCGGACTCCTTGAACGAGCCACCAGAATCCACCCAGCTCGCCCGGGTCGAGCAGCTCGCTGGCCTGGGATGACGCCGAGAGCGCGCGGGCGTACGCAGGCGGATCCGTGCGCGCCAGAGCGACATCCGGGAGAACCGGCGAGACGCCGAGGGCGAGCAGCGCGTCCCGTTGACGCAGCAGCGCCGTGCTGTCGGCCCCAGCCTGCGCTCCGGCTTCAGCGCACGCATCCATGGCCACGTGACTGGTGAGGTCACAGGATCCGTCGGGGACGGGCGGCACGGCCCGGCCGTCGCGGTACCCGGTGATCGTGCCTGCGGCGTACGAGCCGGAGACTCGGTCGGGCCGCAGGTGGCCGTAGTCGACCGCGACCGCCAGCCCCCGGTCCATCGCCTCGATGACCGTGGCCCAGGCGCGATCTCGCGGGTAGCCGACCTCGGCCCGCGAGCCGTTCTCGGCTCCGCCCAGCGGCCACCAGAGGTTCAGCCACGACGCGTCCCGCAGGCCGATCGGCCCGCCCGGGGCCTCTTCTCCCGTCGAAGGATCGACCAGGACCTGGTGCAGGCCTTCGGCACCGAGCTCGGCCACGTCGACCGGCACGTTGTCGAGCCACTCGTTCGCGACGACCAGGCCGACCACGTCCTCGGGCAGGTCGGCCCCCCAAGCGACGGTGTCCGGCAGCCCGTCCGGACGGTAAGCCCGCTCCACCCCGTGCAGCCGCAGCCGACCGCCGAGGGTCCCAACCTCTGAGCTGCTCTCGAGCAGCTCCCCGACCTGGCGCAGCAGCTCGCCGCGACCGGCCCCCACATCGACGAGGTCCAGCCGCGGCGGGCGGCCCAGCTCGGCGTCGACCACCTCGAGGAGGGTGAGCACCGCCCGAGCGAACAGCGGCGAAGCGTGGACCGAGGTCCGGAAGTGCCCCGCCGGGCCTTCGGGTCGGTGGAAGAACCCTCCGGGTCCGTACAACGCCTGCTCGGTCGCCTCGCGCCAGGTCCGGGCCCGTGAGCGTGCGAGGCGTCGACCGGCCGGGTGCCCCGGCTGGCGCGGGATCGGACGACGTGACACAACTGCGAACGTACTCGCGCCGTAGGCTGGAGGTGCACCGTCCGGTACCCCGGTGGACTGGAACGACGTCAGGACGCAACCGATGAGCGAGCACGAAGCCGAGCGGCTCCCCGCGGCGCCGCCGAGCGAACGACCAGGCCGGCTCGCCGTCGGCGTGGTCGGCACCGGGCGGGTCGGCGCCATCCTCGGCTCCGCTCTCGCCGCCGCCGGGCACACCGTCGTCGCCGCCTCGGGGGTCTCCGAGCTCTCGCGCACCCGCGCCGAGATCATGCTGCCGGGCGTGCCGCTCATGACGCCCCAGGAAGTGCTCGAGCAAGCCGACCTGGTCCTGCTCACCGTCCCCGACGACGCGCTCGCCGGCCTCGTGGCGGGCCTCACGGCCGTACACGCGATCCGGCCGGGGCAGCTGCTCGTCCACGCCTCGGGCCGGTACGGCACTGCGGTGCTGGCGCCTGCCGTGCGGGTCGGTGCGCTGCCGCTGGCGCTCCACCCGGCGATGACCTTCACCGGCACCTCGCTCGACCTCGGTCGGCTCACGGGATGCCCGTTCGGCGTGACTGCGCCCGCGCCGCTGCGTCCCGTCGCCGAGGCTCTGGTGATCGAGATGGGCGGCGAGCCGGTGTGGATCGAGGAGGAGGCCCGCCCGCTCTACCACGCCGCACTCGCGCACGGCTCGAATCACCTGGTGACGCTGGTCGCCCAGGCGATGGACCTGCTTGCCGCGGCCGGGGTCGCCGACCCGGCCAGGTTGCTGGCGCCGCTGCTGGGGGCCTCGCTCGACAACGCGTTGCGCTCAGGGGACGCGGCTACCACCGGACCGGTCGTCCGCGGTGACGCCGGGACGGTCGCCGAGCACGTCGCCGCGATCGGCGCGGTCGCTCCCGAGATCCTCGCGACGTACCGCGCGCTGGCCCGGGCCACCGCTGACCGGGCGCTGGTGAACCGGCGCCTGCACCCGGCCGACGCCGAGGCCCTGCTCGAGGCCCTCGCCGGTGGAACCGCATGACGGACCTCGTGGTGGCTCGCTCGCGCGAGGAGCTCCGGGCGGCACTCGACCCGCTGCACGACGCGGGCACAGTGGCCCTGGTGCCGACCATGGGCGCACTGCACGCCGGCCACCGGTCGCTCATGGCGCGCGCCCGCTCTCTCGCCGACGCGGTCGTGGTCAGCATCTTCGTCAATCCGTTGCAGTTCGGTCCCGGCGACGACCTCTCCCGCTACCCGCGGACGATGCACGACGACCTCGTGGCCTGTGCGGCCGAGGGTGTGGCAGTCGTGTTCGCGCCGGGCGTCGACGTGATGTACCCGATGGGCCACCCGTCCGTCACTGTCGACGCCGGCCCGCTGGGCGACGTCCTCGAGGGGGCGATCCGACCGGGTCACTACGACGGTGTGCTCACCGTCGTCGCCAAGCTGTTCGGCATCGTCCGCCCCGACGTCGCGGTGTTCGGCGAGAAAGACGCGCAACAGCTCGCCCTGGTCCGGCGCATGGTCGCCGACCTCGACCTGCCCGTACGCATCGAAGCGGCTCCGACGGTGCGCACTCCCGACGGACTCGCGCTGTCGAGCCGCAATACCTACCTGGACTCGGACGGCGCCCGCCACGCGCTCGCGCTCTCCCGGGCCCTGGCCGCGGCAGAAGAATCGGCGCAGAGCGGCAGCCTGGCCACGGTCGCCGCAGCCCGAGCCGTCCTCGACGCGGAGCCGGATCTCGCTGTCGACTACTGCGTGCTCGTCGACCCCGCTACCTTCGAGCCCCTCGGCCCTGGCCGGGACCTGTCGGCCACCGGGCTCGCTCGCATCCTTGTCGCAGCACGGGTCGGGGGCACCCGGTTGATCGACACCGCGATCGTCTCGCTGCCCGACGTCCGACCCGCTGTCCGCCTGGCCGAAGGAGAACGCACGTGACCCTCAGGCTTCCGCTGCCCGCACGGCTGAGGGCTCCCGAGCCGGGCTGGACGGCGTCCGCAGACGTGATCGTGGTCGGCAGCGGTATCGCCGGGCTGACGGTGGCGCTGGACGCGAGGGCGGCCGGACACAGCGTCCTGCTCGTCACCAAGGCCCAGCTCGAGGCCGGGTCCACGCGATGGGCGCAGGGCGGTATCGCGGCCGCGCTGGGTGAAGGCGACAGCCCGGACCAGCACCTCGGCGACACCCTGGTCGCTGGCGTCGGGCTGTGCGACGTCGAAGCCGTCCGGATCCTCGTCACGGACGGCCCCCATGCGGTCCGCCGGCTGATCGCTCGCGGGGCAGGCTTCGACCACGACGCGGACGGCGAGCTCTCGTTGACCCGCGAAGGCGGCCACCTGCGGAACCGGATCGCCCACGCGGGCGGCGATGCCACCGGTGCGGAGGTCTCGCGGGCGCTGGCCGCGGCGGTCGGCGTGGACCCGGCGATCGAGGTGATCGAGAACGCGCTCGTGCTCGACCTGCTGCTCGACCCGGCCGGCAATACCGCGGGGGTGACCCTGCACGTGATGGGCGAAGGAAGTGAGGAGGGAGTAGGTGCCGCCTTGGGCCGCGTCGTCGTCCTGGCCACCGGGGGCTTCGGGCAGGTCTTCTCGCAGACCACGAACCCGGTCGTGTCCACGGGCGACGGGGTGGCGCTCGCGCTGCGGGCTGGTGCCGCGGTCTCCGACATGGAGTTCGTGCAGTTCCACCCGACCGTGCTGTGGGTCGGACCCGGTGCCAGAGGTCAGCAGCCGCTCGTCTCCGAGGCGGTCCGGGGCGAGGGCGCCTTCCTAGTCGACGACGCGGGCGACCGGTTCATGGTCGGGGAGCACCCGCTGGCCGACCTGGCGCCCCGCGACGTTGTGGCCAAGGCGATCATGCGCCGGACGCGCGAGACGGGGGCGCCGCACGTCTGGCTCGACGGCCGCCACCTCGGGTCCACGATGTGGGAGCACCGGTTCCCCACGATCTTGGAGTCCTGCCTCGCGCACGGCGTCGACCCGCGCACCGACCTGATCCCCGTCGCCCCAGCCGCTCACTACGCCAGCGGCGGCGTCCGCACGGACACGCGCGGCCGCACCAACGTCCCGGGCCTGTACGCCTGCGGCGAGTGCGCCTGCACCGGCGTGCACGGCGCCAACCGGTTGGCATCGAACTCGCTGCTCGAGGGGCTCGTCTTCGCCGAGCGCATCGCCGCCGACCTCGCCGAGCAGCTGCCGCCACGTCGTGACCCGGCGCCGGACTCGCGTCCGACCCTGCTCTACGACGCGTCGATCCGGGAGCACGTCGCGAACACGATGGCCGGAGGCGCCGGTGTCCTGCGCAGTCGCCAGAGCCTGGGCCGCACGCTCGGCCGGCTCGTCGAGCTGCGGCTGCTCACGACGGAGGAGCCGAGCACCGCCGCGTGGGAGGCGACGAACCTGCACACCATCGCGTCCTTCGTCGCCACGGCCGCCCGTGAGCGTCAGGAGACGCGGGGCAGCCACTGGCGCGAGGACTACCCCGAGCGGGATGACGAGCGTTGGGGCGGGCACCTCGTCGGTACCCTCGTCGGCGGCGCCGTCGAGCTGACCTACGACCCGTTGAAGGTGCCCCAGCCCGAGCTCGTCCCCGCAGAGGAGAACGCGTGACCCCGACCCGGCCCGCCGCTCGTGCGGTCAGCCCGTCGCTCGCCGCCCGCCTCTTGGCGACCGGCCTCGATCCCGCCGCCGTCGGCGACCTGGTGGCCGCGACCGTGGCCGAAGATCTCGCCGGCGGCGTCGACGTGACGTCCACGGCGACCGTGCCCCTGGACCAGGTGTCGACGGGCGACTTCGTGGCCCGGACCGACGGCGTCGTCGCCGGCCTGGCGGTCGCCGAGGCGGTCCTCGAGCTGGTCACCGGGGGCGACTGCTCCTTCCTGCCTGCAGCGTCCGACGGTGATCGCGTCCACGCCGGAGACGTGCTGCTCACCGTCACCGGACGCACCCGCGACCTGCTGACCGGCGAGCGCACCGCTCTCAACTTGCTGTGCCACCTGTCCGGAGTTGCCACGTTGACCCGGCGTTGGGTCGACGCAGTTGCGGGCACCCACGCCGCAGTCCGCGACACCCGGAAGACCACTCCGGGCCTACGGGCTCTGGAGAAGTACGCCGTGCGGTGCGGCGGCGGCGTCAATCACCGCATGTCGCTGTCCGACGTGGCCCTGGTGAAGGACAACCATGTCGTCGCGGCTGGTGGCGTCGCCGAGGCGTTCGAGGCGGTGCGGTCGATGTGGCCGGGTCTCCCGGTCGAGGTCGAGGTCGACTCGCTCGACGAGCTTCGCGCGGTGCTCGCGGTCGGGGCCGACCTCGTGCTGCTCGACAACATGGCCGTCGGGACTATGCGCGAGGCGGTCGAGCTGACCGCCGGACGGGCTCGGCTCGAGGCCAGCGGTGGCCTCACCCTCGACACCGCCCGGGTCGTCGCAGAGACGGGAGTCGACTTCATCGCCGTCGGTGCGTTGACCCACTCGGCCCCCGTGCTCGACATCGCGCTCGACCTCCGACCGCTGGCGGGGGACCGCTGATGCTGCTCGCCATCGACGTCGGCAACACCAACACCGTGCTCGGTCTCTTCGACGCCGACCGGCTCGAACGTTCGTGGCGGATCAAGACCGACGCCCGTACCACCGGCGACGAGATGGTCCTCATCTACCGTGGGTTGCTCAGCGACCACCCGCTGATCACGGGGATCGCCCTGTGCTCGACCGTGCCCGCTGTGCTGCACGAGATGCGTCGCATGCTCGAGCGCTCGTACTCCGGCGTGCCGACCGTGATCGTCGAGCCGGGCACCCGCACCGGGGTCCCAGTGCTCACCGACAACCCCAAGGAGGTCGGCGCCGACCGCATCGTCAACACGCTCGCGGCGCACACGCTCTACGGCGGGCCGTCGATCGTCGTCGACTTCGGCACGACGACCAACTTCGACGTCGTCTCGGCCCGCGGGGAGTTCCTCGGCGGAGCCCTCGCGCCGGGCATCGAGATCTCGATCGAGGCGCTGGCCGCCCGGGCGGCCCAGCTGCGCAAGGTCGAGCTGGTGCGACCCAGGTCGGTGATCGGCAAGAACACCGTCGAGGCGCTCCAGTCGGGCGCGGTGTTCGGCTTCGCCGGCCAGGTCGACGGTCTGGTCCGGCGGATCGTCGCCGAGGTCGGCCCGGTCACCGCCGTCATCGCGACCGGCGGGCTCGCCCCGATCGTGGTCGCCGAGTCCGAGACGATCACGGCGCACGAGCCCGACCTCACCCTGGTCGGGCTGAGGCTCGTCTTCGAACGCAACGTCTAGCCCGCCACTACCCTTGGGCCCATGACCGCCGAGCCCGAGAGCCTTGATGCCGCCGACGACCTGCCGGAGCAGCTGAGGGTCCGGCGCGACAAGCGGCAGGCTCTGGTCGACGCCGGGATCCCGCCGTACGCCCGCGGGTTCGCCCGCACGCACACTCTGGCCGACGTGCGCGGGGCGTACCTCGACCTCGCCATCGACTCCGCGACCGGCGACACAGTGGCCGTGACCGGCCGGGTCCAGTTCATCCGCAACGGCGGCAAGCTCTGCTTCGCCGCCCTGCGCGACGGGGCCGGCGTCGAGCTGCAGGCGATGCTCTCGCTCGACAAGGTGGGGCCGCAGTCCTTGGCCGACTGGAAGGCGCGGGTCGATCTTGGCGACCACGTCGGAGTCGTCGGTGAGGTCATCTCGTCCCGGCGGGGCGAGCTCTCGGTGCTCGTCGACAGCTGGGCGATCACTGCCAAGACGCTGCGCCCGCTGCCGGTCGCCCACAAGCCGCTGTCGGAGGAGCTGCGCGTTCGGCAGCGCTACGTCGACCTGATCGTCCGGCCCGAGGCCCGCGAGAACGCCGTCATCCGCAGCCGCACCGTGAAGTCCTTGCGCGACTCGCTCGACCGGCGCGGCTTCATGGAGGTCGAGACGCCGATGCTGCAGACGCTGCACGGCGGCGCGACGGCCCGCCCGTTCGTCACGCACATCAACGCGTACGACCTCGAGCTCTACTTGCGCATCGCCCCGGAGCTGTTCCTCAAGCGGTGCGTCGTCGGGGGCCTGGAGAAGGTCTTCGAGATCAACCGCAACTTCCGCAACGAGGGGGCCGACTCCTCGCACAGCCCGGAGTTCGCGATGCTCGAGGCCTACGAGGCCTACGGCAACTACGACACCATCGCCACCTTGACCCGCGAAATCGTCCAGGAGGCGGCCCTCGCGACGGGTGGCTCGCTCGTCGTGACCCACCGCGACGGGTCCGAGCACGACCTGTCCGGCCCGTGGTCCCAGGTGTCGATGTTCGACGCCCTCTCCGAGGCGCTGAGCGCCGAGATCAGCCCCCGCACGCCGATCGACGTCCTCGCCGGGCTCGCCGCCGACGCGGGTCTCGCCGTCGACACGAAGGCGATCCACGGCAAGTGGGTCGAAGAGCTGTTCGAGCACCACGTGGCACCGACCTTCACCGGGCCCACCTTCGTGCGGGACTTCCCCGTCGACACCTCCCCGCTCGTGCGTGAGCACCCGGACAAGCCTGGCATCGTCGAGAAGTGGGATCTGTACGTCGACGGATTCGAGCTCGCAACTGGGTACTCGGAGCTCGTCGACCCGGTGGTCCAGCGCGAACGGCTGGTCGCGCAGGCGCTGCTCGGCGAGGGCGGCGACGTCGAGGCGATGCGGCTCGACGAGGACTTTCTGCGCGCGCTCGAGTTCGGAATGCCTCCGACCGGCGGGATGGGCATGGGGATCGACCGCCTGTTGATGGCTCTCACCGGTCTTGGTATTCGCGAGACGATCCTGTTCCCGCTGGTGAAACCACAGCAGTGACCGTCGATCAGCCTTCGGGGCCGGAGCGTTCCGGAGAAACCCTCGTGCGCCGCGCCCGCACTTCGGACGTCCGCGCTATTCGTTCCTTCGTCGACGCGTACGCTGACGATCGCCGACTGCTCTCCAAGGCGACCGTCACCTTGTACGAGGACGTCCAGGAGTTCTTCGTCGCAGAGCTGGCCGGTGAGGTCGTCGGTTGTGGAGCGGTGCACGTGCTGTGGGAGGACCTCGCTGAGGTCCGGACCGTCGCCGTGGCCCCGCACCTTCGTGGCCACGGGATCGGCCGGCTGGTGCTGACCCAGCTGCTCGAGCAGGCTCGCGAGGTCGGTGTCACCCGGGTGTTCTGCCTGACGTTTGAGACCGAGTTCTTCGCGCGCAACGGATTCGTCGAGATCGAAGGCTCACCCGTGACGCACGAAGTCTTCGAACAGCTGTTGCAGTCGTACGACGAAGGCGTCGCAGAATTCCTCGAGCTCGAACGGGTGAAGCCGAACACCCTCGGGAATACCCGAATGCTGCGAACGCTCTGACGTTGTTACGAGACCGCTGTTCTGGGCTATTGTTTGCATGCGGTCCTAGGGGATGGACGCATCCACAGACAGCGCAGTCGGTGCGCACTCAGTCAGGAGAAACAATGGCTCAGAAGATTCAGGTTCTACTCGTCGACGACCTCGATGGCGGAACGGCGGTCGAGACGGTCTCCTTCTCGGTCGACGGCACGAGCTACGAGATCGACCTGTCGGCGAAGAACGCCGCCAAGCTCCGCGACGCCTTCGCGACGTACGTGGGTGCCGCTCGCCGCAGCGGTGGGCGGCCCGCTCGTCGCGCCACCCGCAAGGCAGCTGCCGGCGGCGGCGCTGGGCACACGGCCGAGGTCCGCGCCTGGGCCCGGTCCAAGGGCATCAAGGTGAACGAGCGCGGCCGCCTCTCGGCCGACGTCGTCGCGAAGTACGACGCTGCGCACTAGGCCAGATCCCGAACGACAGCAGCGGGCGGGTCCCCGATGGGGACCCGCCCGCTGCCCGTTCCGAGATGGTGCGCACCGGACCACCTGAAAACGCCTCACGGCGCGATGCTCGCTCTAGGCGGCTTAGGTTGGGACCCGGGGTTTACCGGTGATCCGGTGCACCCGTAGAACGTACCGCTCGTCGCCGACTATTCCGTGACCCGTCCGGGTGACCCTTCGGGCGCCTGTTCGCCCCCGGCGTAGGTGGCGTGGGAACGACCTCCAGATCCGGTCGGTTGATGACGATGACGCCCGTGTGGGCCCTCGGACCGGGGGCCACGCCGGAAGGTCGGAGTGAGGTCCCGCGCCCGCGGGTCTAGCATCGGTACGGAAGAGGGTGTCTCACGGCCCCCGACCGGACCGCTCGTGCAAGGAGCGCAGAGATATGTTCGAGAGGTTCACCGACCGTGCGCGGCGTGTTGTCGTCCTGGCCCAGGAAGAGGCCCGGATGCTCAACCATAACTACATCGGGACCGAGCACATCCTGCTCGGCCTGATCCACGAGGGCGAGGGAGTGGCCGCCAAGGCCCTGGAGTCCCTCGGTATCTCGCTGGAGGCCGTCCGGCAGCAGGTCGAGGAGATCATCGGCCAGGGCCAGCAGGCACCCAGCGGGCACATCCCTTTCACCCCGCGGGCCAAGAAGGTCCTCGAACTCTCGCTGCGCGAGGCACTGCAGCTGGGCCACAACTACATCGGGACCGAGCACATCCTGCTCGGCCTGATCCGCGAGGGCGAGGGCGTCGCCGCGCAGGTGCTGGTCAAGCTCGGCGCCGACCTCAACCGGGTCCGTCAGCAGGTCATCCAGCTGCTGTCCGGGTACCAGGGCAAGGAGCCGGCCGCTGCGGGCGGTCCTGCCGCCGAGGCTCCGTCCACGTCGCTCGTGCTCGACCAGTTCGGCCGCAACTACACGCAGGCCGCGCGCGAGGGCAAGCTCGACCCGGTGATCGGGCGCGAGAAGGAGATCGAGCGGGTCATGCAGGTGCTGTCCCGCCGCACCAAGAACAACCCTGTCCTGATCGGGGAGCCCGGCGTCGGCAAGACCGCCTGCGTCGAAGGGCTCGCCCAGGCGATCATCAAGGGCGAGGTCCCCGAGACGCTCAAGGACAAGCAGCTGTACAGCCTGGACCTCGGCGCGCTCGTCGCCGGCAGCCGCTACCGCGGCGACTTCGAGGAGCGGCTGAAGAAGGTGCTGAAAGAGATCCGGACCCGCGGCGACATCATCTTGTTCATCGACGAGCTGCACACGCTCGTCGGCGCGGGGGCAGCCGAAGGCGCCATCGACGCTGCCAGCATCCTCAAGCCGATGCTGGCCCGCGGCGAGCTGCAGACGATCGGTGCCACCACGCTCGACGAGTACCGCAAGCACCTCGAGAAGGACGCAGCGCTCGAGCGCCGGTTCCAGCCGATCCAGGTGGCCGAGCCCACGCTCGCGCACACGATCGAGATCCTCAAGGGCCTGCGCGACCGGTACGAAGCCCACCACCGGGTCTCGATCACCGACGCGGCGCTCGTCGCCGCGGCGACGCTCGCCGACCGCTACATCAGTGACCGGTTCCTGCCGGACAAGGCGATCGACCTGATCGACGAGGCCGGTGCGCGGTTGCGGATCCGTCGGATGACAGCACCGCCGGACCTTCGCGAGTTCGACGACCGGATCGCGGCCGTGCGTCGCGAGAAGGAGTCGGCCAGCGACGCGCAGGACTTCGAGAAGGCGGCGAACCTCCGCGACTCCGAGAAGACCATGCTCGCCGAGAAGGCCCAGCGGGAGCGGGAGTGGAAGGCCGGCGACATGGACATCGTCGCGGTGGTCGACGAGGAGCTCATCGCCGAGGTCCTCGCCGCCCAGACCGGCATCCCGGTGTTCAAGCTCACCGAGGAGGAGAGCCAGCGCCTGCTGCGCATGGAGGACGAGCTGCACAAGCGGGTCATCGGCCAGCAGCAGGCGATCAAGGCGTTGTCGCAGGCCATCCGGCGCACCCGGGCCGGCTTGAAGGACCCCAAGCGTCCTGGCGGGTCGTTCATCTTCGCCGGCCCGTCCGGCGTGGGGAAGACCGAGCTGTCCAAGACGCTCGCCGAGTTCCTGTTCGGCGACGAGGACTCCTTGATCTCCCTCGACATGAGCGAGTACTCCGAGAAGCACACGGTCTCGCGACTGTTCGGCTCGCCTCCCGGCTACGTCGGGTACGAGGAGGGCGGCCAGCTGACCGAGAAGGTGCGGCGCAAGCCGTTCTCGGTGGTCTTGTTCGACGAGATCGAGAAGGCGCACCCGGACATCTTCAACTCGCTGCTGCAGGTGCTCGAGGACGGCCGGCTCACCGATGCTCAGGGTCGGGTCGTCGACTTCAAGAACACCGTGATCATCATGACCACGAACCTCGGCACCCGCGACATCTCCAAGGGTCAGAACCTCGGCTTCTCCGGGGCCAACGACACCGAGACGAACTACGAGCGGATGAAGAACAAGGTCCAGGAAGAGCTGAAGAGCCACTTCCGGCCCGAGTTCCTCAACCGGATCGACGACATCGTCGTCTTCCACCAGCTCACCGAGGACGAGATCACCGTCATCGTCGACCTGATGATCGACAAGCTCGACGAGCGGCTTCGCGACCGGGACATGGGCGTCGAGCTCACCACGGCCGCCAAGGCCCTGCTCGCCACCAAGGGCTACGACCCGGTGCTGGGTGCGCGTCCGCTGCGCCGCACGATCCAGCGCGAGATCGAGGACCCGCTCTCGGAGAAGATCCTGTTCGGAGAGCTGGGCGCCGGTCAGCTGATCCTGGTCGACACCGTGGGGGAGGGCGCCGAGGCGACCTTCACCTTCACCGGGGCCGACAAGGCGACGCTGCCCGACGCGCCGCCGGTCGAGACTGCCGGCTCCGCGGAGTAGGAACCGAGCTCACCTCGCCGACGGCAGCGCGAAGCCGCCGCCGGCGAGGGGCTCGACCAGCCCGTCCGCCACGAGACCGTCCAAGGCCCGCGCGCGCTGCACCGCGTCCGGCCAGGTGCGGTCGAGGGCGTCCTGGCTGGCTGGTCCCGCTTGGTCGCGCAGGACGGCGAGCAGCAGCCCCCGCACCTGCCGGTCGGTGCCTGCGTATGTCTGTCCGGTGCGGGGCGGGCCGGTCCAGGCCGGCTGACCGGCTCGCACCCACGCGCAGCCCGACCGCACCGGGCACTGGCCGCACGTCGGCGCTCGGGCGGTGCAGACGAGGGCGCCAAGCTCCATGACCGCGACCCCCCACGTCGCGGCGGTTTTCGCGTCGTCTGGCAGCAACCCGTTCGCCCGGCTGCGCTCTGCGGCGGTCGTCGCCCCGGCTGGCTCGAACTCCTGACCGCCGAAGAGCCGGGCCTGTACCCGTCGCACGTTGGTGTCGAGGACGGCGTGCCGCCCGCCATACGCGAACGAGGCCACAGCGGCTGAGGTGTACTCGCCGACACCGGGCAGCGCCCGAAGCTCGGCGACGCCGCGCGGCACCTGGCCGTCGTGGCGCTCGACGCAGACCAGGGCGGCTTCGTGCAGGCGGAGCGCGCGGCGGGGGTAGCCGAGCCGTCCCCACATGCGGACGGCCTCACCGGGGGAGTCGGCCACCAGGTGTGCCGGAGTCGGCCAGCGGTCGAGCCACTGCTCGTACACCGGGAGAACCCTGGCGACCGGGGTCTGCTGCAGCATCACCTCGCTGACGAGCACCGCCCAGCCACCGATACCGGGGGCGCGCCAGGGCAGGTCGCGAGCATGCTGGGCATACCAGTCAATGACCAGCGCTAGGACGGCGCGTGTCGGTTCGGCGGACATCCTTCCGATCCTCGCACGGCGCCCTAGGCTTCGGCCTGTGGGGAGCATCTTGCATCCGGTCGGTCCGCTGCCCCCGGGGGCGTACTGGCTGCGGCGCGCACTTGCGCTGTTCCTCGCCGCCCTGGTGGTGGTGGCCGGGTGGTGGGTCTTCGGTCGTGACTCCGGTGCGGCGCCGGCCTCCTCGGCTGCGGGCCCGAGCTCCGCGCCCAAGGCCTCACCGACTCAGACCAGCTCGGCCAAGTCGACTCCGTCCGTCAAGCCCAGCGTGTCACCCAAGCCGACGACCAGCGCGAGCGCGGCCCCGGTGGCCTGCGTGCCGTCGGCGATCCGGGTCGAGGCCGCAACCGACGCGGCCACCTACGAGCCGGGTCGACGTCCGGTGCTCACCCTGGTCGTGACCAACTCCGGTTCGGTTCCCTGTCTGCGCAACCTCGGGCAGGGCGCAGTCAGCCTCACAGTCACCTCCGGCGGGGTGCGCACCTGGTCGTCGGAGGACTGCGCTCCCGGCGGTCCGCTCGGCCCGAAGTTGATGCCGCCCGGACAGAGGGTCACCCAGGCGGTGTCGTGGACCCGGCTCACATCGAAGGTCGGCTGTCCGCCCGGGCTGCCCAGCGCGACCCCCGGCACGTACGACCTGGTGGCGACCAACAGCACGATCGCGTCGCAGCCGGTTCGCTTCATCCTGCGCTGACTCGCCGCCTCCCACCGGCTCAAGCCACCGCCCCGTCTGGACGACAACCCAACAGAACAGCACCGACACGTCGCAACGACCGCGACAGGGCTGCCGGAACGGGCGAGAGTGAGGCGGCGGGTGGGTAGCTCTGAAGCCACGCGACGAGCCGCGCACGTCCCCACCAGCGTCGTCGTCTTCGCCGCCAGCATCGCGCGGGTCCGGCAGTTGGAACGCCTCGTCGCCGGCCCGGACGTGACCCTGGTCGGGTCCGCGCAGACCGCCGAGACCGCCGAGGCCAAGGTCAGCGTCACGAACCCCGCCGCGGTGCTCATCGACCTGGGTGACGCGGCGGCGGGACTCGAAGCCATCGAGCGGATCATGGCTGTCCGGGCCACCCCGATCGTCGTCGTCGGGACCTCGCCGGAGGACGCCCCTGCCGCTCTCGCCGCGGGTGCCGTCGACATCGTCGGGCTCGACGAGTCGGCGGCGGGTGCTGCTCTGGGCGACCTGCTGCGGGCGCGGCTGCGCGACGCGAGCCGGGTCAAGGTCATCACGCACCCTCGGGCCCGGCTGCGGGCCAGCCGTGTCGAGCCGCGGTTGCAGCGCACGTCCGACGGCCCGGTCGCGGCCGAGCGGGAGGACGCGGTGGCATTGCCCGTCGCTCTGCCGCTCGTGGTCGCCATCGGTGCGTCGACCGGCGGCCCGCCGGCGCTGTCGGCGGTCCTGAAGCACCTGCCCGAGGACCTGCCCGCGGCTGTCTTGGTGGTTCAGCACATGGCCGAAGGGTTCATCGAAGGTCTGGCGCACTGGCTCGACGACATCTCGGCGATGCCGGTGCGGGTCGCCGTCGACGGTCAACGGCTCGCGCCGGGAACCATCTACCTCGCGCCGGCCGGGCTCAACCTGCGGCTGGTCCGCACCGGACGTATCGAGCTGTTGCCGCCCGACCCCGGTCAGTACCACGTACCCGGGGTCGATGCGACGTTCAACAGTGTCGCCCGGGTCTGCCGTGAGCGAGCCGTCGGGGTGCTGCTGACGGGCATGGGTCGCGACGGGGCGGCGGGTCTGCTCTCCATGCGCCGCGCCGGCGCCCGGACGCTGGGCCAGGACGAGCAGACGAGTGCGGTGTGGGGCATGCCCGCCGCCGCGCGGGCCCTGCTCGCCGTGGACGACGAGCTCCCGCTGCCGGAGATCGGGCCGGCCATAGTCGCGGCGGTCCACCGGTGCCTGCAGCCGCTGGGCGGTGTCTGATGAGCCGCCCGTTGAGCCAGAGCGACTTCGAGCTGCTCCGCGACTACCTGCGGCGTACGGCCGGGCTGGAGTTCGACGAGGCCCGCCGCAGCGGGCTCGCGTCGATCATCGCGACGCGGGTCAGCGCGACCGGCCTGCCCGGGGTGCCGGAGTATGTCGCGGCACTCGACTCGGCGTCCGGGTCGGTCGAACGCCAACGGCTGCTCGACGCGGTCACGATCCAGGAGACCCACTTCCACCGCGCTCGGCCGCAGATCGACGCGCTGCGCGACCAGATCCTGCCGGACATCATTCGCCGGGCCGCCGAGGAGAGCCGGGAGGTCGTCGTGTGGAGCGCGGGTTGCTCCACGGGCGAGGAACCGTTCACCCTCGCGATGCTCATGCTCGAGGTGGCCGCCGCACTGCCGCCCTGGCTGGCCCGGCCGGCGATGCGCGTCGTGGGCTCCGATGTATCGTCTGCGGCGTTGCAGGTCGCCACGTCGGCGACCTACTCGGGCCGCACCATCGACCTCGCAGAGCCGGAGGCCGTCCAGCGGTGGCTGCAACGCGAGCCCGACGGAACCTACGTCGTGCGGGACGAGGTGCGCGCGCTGGTGACTTTCGTCCACAACAACCTGATCGCCGACGCCCCCCCGTTCAGGGTGGGCAGCGTCGACCTCATCGTCTGCCGGCACGTCACCATCTACTTCTCCCGGGAGACGACCAGGGCGCTCGTCGGGCGGTTCCACGGCGCACTCGACCCGCAGGGTTGGCTGCTGATGGGACCCGCCGAGTCGCTGTGGCAGGTGAGCGACGCCTTCACGTTGCAGGCCGTGGGCGAGGCCTTCGCGTACCGGGCGGCTCCGGACATGGTGCCCGCCCAGCCGCGTCCGCGGACCTCGGGCGCGGAGGCGCGTGGGATCCTGCCGCGCCGGCTCGGGGTGCCGTTGACCGCTCGGTTGCGGACCTCCCTGGCGGCTGTCCCCGCCGGGCCGACCCATGGGACCTCGCCCCGGGTACCCGCACAAACCGTCACACCGATCGGCACCCCGTTCGAGCAGGCTCAGGCGGAGTTCGACCTGGGCCGGTACGACCGCGCAGCCCAGCAGTGCCAGACGATCGTCGATGCCGACCCGGTGCACCCGGCTGCCTACGTGCTGCTCGGACACGCCCTGCTCAACGAGGGAGACGCCCCCGGGGCGGTGGGCCCGCTACAGAAGGCGGTGTTCCTGGAGCCCCGAGCCGGGCACGCGCACTTCCTGCTCGCGGTCGCTCTCAGCTCGTGCGGCCGGGTGGCCCAGGCCGGGCCGTCCTACCGCGCGGCGGCCGCAACGTTGGCCGAGGTCGCGCCGGACACGGTGCGCCGGCTGCTGGATGGGCGCAAGATGACGGAACTGGTGCAGTTGTGCCGCCGGTTGGCCGATGCAGCAGAGGGAGCAGCCCAAGATCAGGACGAGGCTGAGACGGCGCGAACGGTGCCCGCACCGGCTGGGAGAGGGACATGAGCGGTTACTTGACGTTCGTCATGGGTGGCCGCGACCTCGCCGCCCCGCTGGAACAGGTCCGCGAGATCATCCGCGCGGTCGGGCTGGAACCGCTGGCCGGGGTCCGGGCACCGGTCACCGGGCTGATCGAGCTCCGGGGCGACCCACTTCCCATCGTCGACCTGCGCGGGGCGGCCGACCCGGGTGGGCTCGGCGACGTCGTGGTGATGTCGCCCGGTCCGGAGGGTCCGGTGGGCGTGGCCGTCGACCGGGTGCTCGCTGTGGTCAACCTGGACGCCATGGAGAGCGATCCGGCGCCAAGGCCGATCGGACTGCCGGCGTACGTGCTCGAGGTGCTGCGTACGACCGACGAGGACTACCGGCCGGTGCTGCTGGTCGACCTGCGGCTGATGGCCGGCCTCAGCGCGTCGCTGCCGGGCACCGAGGCTGCGTTCAGCTAGCGGCGTCGATCGCTTCGGCCCCGTCCCGGCAGGGCGCGGTTGCGAGCGCCCTGGTCACACGTAGCGTTCGAGGATCGACGACTCAGCCAGCCGGGACAGGCCCTCGCGGACCGTTCGGGCCCGGCTCTCGCCGACCCCCTCGACGGCCTGCAGGTCGTCGATGCCCGCGGCGAGCAACTTCTGTAGTGAGCCGAAGTGCTCCACGAGGCGGTCGACGACGGCGCCGGGCAGCCGGGGCACCCGGGCCAGCAGGCGGTAGCCGCGAGGCACGACCGCGCTGTCGAGCGCCTCGCCGGAGCTGTTGTGCCCGAGGGCCCGGCCGACCGACGAGAGGTCGAGCAGCTCGGCCGAGGTGAGTCCGTCTAGGTCGGCGAGCACATCGAAGACCGTGCGCGCTCGCCGGCTGGAGCTCGGCGGAAGGTAGTCGCGGGCCACCAGCTCGCGGTCGAGCTCGACCCCGGCGATGAGCTCGTCGAGCTGGAGGGCCAGGAGTCGTCCGTCGGCCCCCAGCTCGACGACGTAGCCCTCGATCTCGCCGGCGATGCGCCGCACCATCTCGAGGCGCTGGGCGACGGCGGCGACGTCGCGCACCGTGACGAGGTCTTCGATCTCGAGCGCCGAGAGCGTTCCGGACACCTCGTCGAGGCGCATCTTGTAGCGCTCGAGCGTTGCCAGTGCCTGGTTGGCGCGGGACAGGATCGCGGCGGACTCCTCGACAACGTAGCGCCGCCCGGCGACGTACAGGGCGATGATGTGCATCGACTGGCTGACGGAGATGACCGGGTAGCCGGTCTGTTTCGCCACCCGCTCGGCCGTGCGGTGCCGGGTGCCCGACTCCTCGGTGGCGATGGAGGAGTCGGGGACGAGCTGCACGTTGCAGCGCAGGATGCGCGTCGCGTCCCGGTCGAGCACCACGGCGCCGTCCATCTTGGCGAGCTCGCGCAGGCCGGTCGCGGAGAACGCGACGTCGAGGGAGAAGCCGCCGCTGCAGATCGCTTCGACGGCTTTGTCGTGGCCGAGGACCATGAGGGCGCCGGTGCGGCCCCGCAGGATGCGCTCGAGCGCGTCGCGCATCGCTGTGCCTGGGGCGACCGCTGCCAGGGTCTGCCGGAGGAGGAGCTCGCCCTTGTCGGTCGACCCCGGTCGCTCGATCGGTGACACCCGTCCACTCCCGCCGTCGGAACTCGCCGGAAGTCTAGCGGGCGGGGCTCCTCCCGAGCGGTCTACGGGACCGGGAGCGGCGCGAGCTGTTCGAGAGCGGCCCCGATGTGGGCGACCTCCGTCACCTGCAGTCCCTTGGGCACGACTCCGGAGTCGAGGGGGACGATCGCGCGGGTGAAGCCCAGGCGGGCTGCCTCGGCGAGCCGCTGGGTGATCCCCGAGACCCGCCGGACCTCGCCCGCGAGCCCGACCTCGCCGATCGCCACGGTGCCGAACGGGAGCGGGCGGTCATGGGCGGCCGAGGCGATAGCGAGCAGGACGGCCAGGTCGGCGGCGGGCTCGGCGAGCCGCGCGCCGCCGACCGTCGAGGTGTAGATGTCGTAGTGCCCGATCCGCATGCCCGCCCGCCGTTCGAGGACCGCGAGCAGCATCGCCATCCGAGCGGAGTCGAGGCCCGAGGTGGCACGCCGTGGGTTCGGCGAGGACGCGATACCGACGAGGGCCTGCACTTCCGAGACGAGGGTGCGCCGGCCTTCAAGCGTGACCGTCACGGTCGTTCCGACCACGGGGCCGAGGCCGTGCGACAGGAAGAGCCCGCTGGGGTCGGGTAGCCCGACGATGCCGGAGTCGCCGAGGTCGAAGCAGCCGATCTCGTCGGAGGGTCCGTAGCGGTTCTTGGTGGCCCGGACCACCCGGAGGCGAGAGTGCCGCTCGCCTTCGAACTGGAGCACGACGTCGACGAGGTGCTCCAGGACGCGCGGGCCGGCGATGGAGCCGTCCTTGGTGACGTGGCCGATCAGCACCGTGGCGATGTCACGCTCCTTGGCGACCCTGATCAGTGCAGCGGCGACCTCGCGCACCTGGGTCACGCCGCCGGCTGCCCCGTCGGCCTCGGCGGTCGAGATGGTCTGGACCGAGTCGAGCACCAGGAGCTGAGGTCGCACGGCGTCGATCTGGCCGAGAACGGCACCGAGGTCGCTCTCGGCGGCGAGGAACAGCTCGGGGTCGAGTGCGCTGATCCGGCCCCCCCGCAGTCGCACCTGGGCCGCAGACTCCTCGCCGGTGATGTACAAAGCGCGACGCCCCGATCGGGCCGCCTGCGCGGCGACCGCGAGCAGGAGCGTGGACTTGCCGACTCCCGGCTCGCCGGCGAGCAGCACCACCGCCCCGGGCACCAGCCCGCCACCCAGCACCCGGTCGAGCTCGCCGACGCCCGTGGCCCGCACGGCAGCCTCGGCAACGTCGATGTCCCCGATGGGTTGGGCGCTCACGGTGACCGGCCCGGCGGATACCTGGCGGAGCTGGGGACCACCGATCAGGTCGACGGTGCCCCACGCCTGGCACTCACCACAGCGCCCCACCCACTTCGCGGCCTGCCACCCGCACTCGCCGCACTTGTATGCCGCGCGGTTCGTTCCGCCTGCCCGGGAGCTGCCGATCGCCTTAGCCATGGGGGTCAGCGTAGGCATCGGGACCGACAGGATCGGGACGCGACGCCTCGGCGTCGTCGCGGGCCCGCAGGACGGCCGCGGCGAGTCCGGCCAGCCGAACCACTTCTGACCAGGTCGGGTGGGCGACGTACTCTGCGTCCGGGACGTCGTCGAGCTGCTCGATGAGCGGTTCGAGCACCCGGTTCAGGTCGACCAGGAGCCCGACTTCGTCGTCGTAGACACAGACGCCGACCTGGAGCACGGGGTCGGGGAGCACCACGGTGTCGAAGAGCCCGCGGATGACCCAGTCGAGATCCGGGTAGGACCTGCCGGCCTCCGGACTCAGCCAGAAGCGTCGCTGCCGGTCGGCGTCGCC
The DNA here is from genome assembly GCA_038210415.1 of Actinomycetes bacterium. Lineage (GTDB taxonomy): Bacteria > Actinomycetota > Actinomycetes > Prado026 > Prado026 > JBBQWS01. Next base: position 40,759 of record JBBQWS010000006.1, on the reverse strand, counting down.
GAGCAGCTCGAGCGCGAAGAGCACTTCGTCGCGCATCGCGGGGAATCGAACGGTCATCGTTGCCACCAGTTCTTCCAGGTCAGCCATTCGCTGAGGGGGACGTGTTCGAGCCGTGCCAGCTCGTCGAGCTCGGCGTCGGTGAGATCTGCGGTCCTGTCCGAAAGGCGCTGGCCACCGCGGCCGATGCGGCTGAAGCCCTGCCGGACGTGGACGTGGTCGACGCGCTGCAGGACATCGGGGTGCCCGGGCCGACCCGGGTCGATGCGCAAGTAGCTGCCCTGGCCCTCTGGCTCGATCCAGCGGAAACCGTTGCCCTTGCTGGCCGGTGTGCCCGGGCCCCAACCGTCGGGGAGCTTGGCCCGGGCCGCGGCGAGCCAGCCACCGCCGGTCTCCGCTTCGACCGCTGCGAGCGCCTCGCCCTCCGCGAGCCGGGTCGCCTCGGCCGCGGCTGTGGCCACGGTGTCGTCGGCGAGGAACCGCGCGCCCAACCGGGAGGCCACCGTGCCGGTCCGGCTGACGGCGGCCAGCTCGGCGGCGTCGGTGACCGGGTCGAGCCCGCCCTGTGCGACGTCGGCGACTCCGAGGGCCAGGTCGATCAAGCCGAGCCCGACCAGCTCGCCGACGTCGAGCCAGGTGCCAGCCGAGCTGTCTGAGCTGCGACCGGCCCGGCGCAGGGCAGCCCGCTCGCGGGCCGCGAAGGTCATCGAGGTGGCCTCGTCGAATGCTGACGCCGCGGTCTGCTCGGCCCGTCGGGTCAGCGCCTGTGCCGTTTCGACGGCCGCAGCGACGGCGGCGATGTCGTCGGCGAGCAGGTCCGCTCGGTGCTGGAGCGCGACGGTCGCGGGCGTGAAGGCGGCGGTGCCGAAGAGCAACCCCGGGGCAGGGTCGGACGAACGGGCCTGCTCGATCTCGGCGAGCAGTCTGCTGCGCTGTTGGCGCAGGTCGTCGGCCCGGGTGGCGGCACCGCGCGCGAGGCCCTGGGCCTGCTCGAGTGCTTGGGCGTAGGTGACGAGGGCGGTTGCGACGAGCGCCAGCGCCCGGCCGGCGTTGCCGAGCCAGGCCGCGGCCTCGGTGCGGCTGCGTTGGAACGCGGCGGACGCAGCGCCGCACCAGAGTCGGCGGGCCAGCAGCGAACCCGCATGCTCGGTGAGCCGGCTCTGGTTGTCGTGCAGGGCCTGGGCGGCGGCCAGACAGCGGCGGGCCGCAGCAGTCGCGGCCGCGGCGTCACCCGGCGGTTCTCGAAGATCGGGTGGTGGCGGCGGGACGACGACCGGACCGACCTGCTCCAGCAGCGCGGTCACGGATGCCCACCTGGTGTCGAGGTGATCGCTGCCCGGTCGGTGGTCAGGTAGTCGACGGCCGACGCCCTGAGCAGACCGGCGAGAGCTCCCGACTGTTCGGCGAGCCGCGCGAGCTCGCTGAGCCATGCCGCGCTCGTCCGGCCGAAGGCTGCGCCCGCGACCCCGCCGCAGCCGCCGGTCGGACCGATCGCAGCAAGCTCACCTTGACCACCGCGGGCGTTTGCAGCGCACTCGTCGATGACGGCGGCGGTCGCCAGAACCTCGAGCGGGACAACGAGAAGTGGGGTGGTGGGCATGCGGCCAGGCAACGCGAACCGGGCATCACGGCGCGCCCCGCGCGTGCCCGCCTGTGGAGAACTAGGGAGTGGCTAGACCTGTGGATCGGCGGGGTGCAGAGCCACGATCGACGCGGCCTTCCCCCTGCTTCTGCCACGCATGCCCGCAAGCCGTTGCTCGCACAAGCGGGCCAGCTCTGCGTACGCCGGCTCACCCATCAGCGCGACGAGCTCAGGTGCGTTCGAGACGTACACCGGCTCCTTGCCCACGTGGGCCTCTGTCGCCCCGGAGCAGTACCACTGGAGGTCGTGGCCGCCTGCGCCCCAGCCCCGCCGGTCGAACTCGCCGATCGTTACGACCAGGACCTTGGAGCCGTCGGTGCGGGTGACCCGCTCGAAGCCACGCCGGATAGGGAGCTGCCAGCACACGTCCGGCTTGGTCTCCAGCGGGTGCCTGCCGAGCTGCAGCGCCAGCCCGTGCAGGGCGCACCCGTCGCCGGCCGCGAACCCGGGCCGGTTCAGGAAGACGCAGGCGCCGTCGACCACCGCCGTCTTGCGGGCGCCGTCCTCGTCGACGTCGACGAGCTGCTTGGTGCCGTGCAGCTGCCACGTCTGCTTGGTCAGCTGCTTGGCGTAGGCGCGGACGCGCTTCTCGTCCTTCTTGTCGGAGAAATGGGCGCCGTGGGTGCAGCAGCCGTCGTCGGGCCGTCCGGCGACGATGCCCTTGCAGCCGGACCCGTAGATGCAGCTCCAGCTGGAGGTCAGCCAGGTGAGGTCGCAGCGGAACAGCTGGCGCGCGTCCGCCGGGTCGAGGAACTCCACGAAGGCGCGGGGGAAGTCGAGGTCTACTTCGGGCATGGCGAGAGCCTAGGCGTACGGCTCGGGACTCCTGACAACGACCTCACCGGGTGCGGGTACCGTTCGCGCATGCGACTTGGAGTTCTGGACGTCGGTTCGAACACCGTTCACCTTCTCGTCGTCGACGCCCATGCCGGAGCCGCACCGGTGCCCGCCTTCTCCTACAAGACCGAGCTCCGGCTGGCCGAGCTGCTCGACGACCAGGGCCGGATCCGGGACGAGGGCGCCGACCGGCTGGTCGCCTTCGTGGCCGACGCGATCGGGCAGGCCGAGGACAAAGGCGTCGAGGAGATGTTGTCGTTCGCGACGTCCGCCGTCCGCGACGCACCGAACGGTGACGCCGTGCTCGCCCGGGTCCGCCGCGAGGCCGGGGCGGACCTGCAGGTGCTGTCCGGTGCCGACGAGGCGCGGCTGACCTTCCTGGCCGTCCGCCGCTGGTACGGCTGGTCGTCCGGCCGGGTGCTGGTCCTCGACATCGGCGGCGGCTCCCTCGAGGTGGCCACCGGTTCCGACGAGGAACCCGACGCTGCGAACTCGATGCCGCTGGGCGCTGGCCGCCTCACCCGTGACCTGCTGGCAGGAGACCCACCGTCGGCCACCGACGTTCGGGCCGCCCGCAAGCACATCCGTGCGGTCTTCGCGCGCGACGTCGGCCGCGTCACCCGGGCGGGGGCGCCGGACCGGGTGGTCGGCACGTCGAAGACGTTCCGTTCGCTGGCCCGGCTCACCGGCGCGGCTCCTTCGACCGACGGGCCTTACGTCCGGCGCCTGCTCCGGCACGACCAGCTCCTGACGTGGCTGCCGAAGATCGCCGCCATGACCGCGGCCGACCGCGCCGGCCTGCCCGGTATCTCCGCCGGCCGGGCCCACCAACTTCTCGCGGGCGCCCTCGTGGCCGACGCGGCGATGGACCTGCTCGGCATCCCGGAGCTCGAGATCTGCCCCTGGGCGCTGCGCGAAGGGGTCATCCTGCGCAGGCTGGACCAGCTGGCCTAGCAGCCGGGTCCCCCGGCCACGCCTACCCTGGACGGTATGGCCGACGCCGTCGATGTACCGCTAGCGCGGATCGCGCTGTCCACGACGTCCGTCTATCCGGAGTCGACCGCCGTGGCGTTCGAGCTGGCGGCCCGGTTGGGCTACGACGGCGTCGAGCTCATGGTGTTCACCGACCCGGTCAGCCAGGAGATCGACGCGGTTCGTCGGCTGAGCGACCACTACGGCGTCCCTGTCCTCGCGATCCACGCGCCGTGCCTGCTCGTCACGCAGCGCGTGTGGGGCAGCGAGCCGTGGCCCAAGCTGCAGCGGTCGCGTGAGGCGGCGGAGACCCTGGGGGCTTCGACCGTCGTCGTGCACCCGCCGTTCCGGTGGCAACGCGAGTACGCCCGTGGCTTCGTCCAGGGCGTGGCTCGGATGGGCACGGAGACCGACGTCGTGTTCGCCGTCGAGAACATGTACCCGTGGCGGGCGGGCAAGCGCGAGGCCGAGGCGTACGCCCCCGCCTGGGACCCCACCCACGAGGACTACGAGCACGTCACTCTCGACCTGTCGCACACGGCGGTGTCGGGTTCGGACGCGGTGGCGATGGTAGGGGCGCTGGGGTCGCGGCTCGCGCACCTGCACCTGGCCGACGGCTCGGGATCCGGCCGCGACGAGCACCTCGTGCCCGGACGCGGGGGTCAGCCGTGCGCCGAGGTGCTCGAGCGGCTCGCCCGCGCCGGGTTCGCCGGCACGGTGGTCCTCGAGGTGTCGACCCGGCGGGCGGCGAACCGGGCCGAACGCGAGGCCGACCTCGCCGAGGCCCTGGCCTTCGCGCGGCTGAACCTCGCCGCCGCCCACCCCCACTGACCCCACCCCCTTCCGCCACAAGGGTCCCCTCATGCCACTAGGCCGCGCTCTCGCCACCCCCTCGGCGCGCGCTGTCCGAGCGGCCATCAGCTGTGAAGGGACAGATGACTCGACGTAGTGGCATGAGGGGACCCTTGTGGCGGAAGGAGGGGTGGGGGAGGGGCTGGCCTACGGTGGGGAGCCAGCAGACCGTAGGCGAAGGTGATCACCCTGAGCATGAATCCTGACGACAACCGCGATGCCGCTGCGATCAGCGTGAGCGACCTGCGGGTCGTCCGCGGTGGCAACGAGGTGCTGCACGGTCTCACCTTCGAGGTGCTCGGCGGCACGGTGACCGGGTTGCTGGGGCCGAGCGGTGGCGGGAAGTCCACCCTGATGCGCGCGCTGGTCGGGGTCCAAGCCAAGGTGACCGGCACCTGTACGGTGCTCGGCCGCCCCGCCGGGGACCCTGAGCTGCGCAAGACCATCGGCTACGTCACCCAGGCGCCGGCCGTCTACAACGACCTCACCATCCGCGAGAACCTCGCCTACTTCGCCACCGTGGTCGACGCTCCCCGTTCGGACATCGCCCGGGTGCTCGACGAGGTCGACCTCACCCCGATTGCCGACCGCCGGGTCGACGCGCTGTCCGGCGGCCAGCGCAGCCGGGTCTCGCTCGCGACGGCGCTGCTGGGGTCGCCCAGAATGCTCGTGCTGGACGAGCCGACGGTGGGGCTCGACCCGGTGCTGCGTCGCGACCTCTGGGACCTGTTCCACCGGCTGGCCGACCACGGGACCACGCTGCTCGTCTCGTCGCACGTCATGGACGAGGCGACGCGGTGCGACCGGCTGCTGCTGGTGCGCGACGGCGACCTGGTGGCGGACGACACCGAGGCCGGCCTGCTAACGGCCACCGGCACGACCGATGTCGAGGCCGCCTTCCTCGCGATCGTCGACGGTGCGGCCGCCGAGGGTGGTGCGTGATGACCCCGCGGATCCTGCTCGCCACGACTCTGCGCGTGCTCCAGCAGCTCCGTCACGACCACCGTACGGTGGCGCTGCTCCTGCTCGCACCGACGGTCATCATGTCGCTGCTGGCCTGGATGTTCAGCCAGACTCCGGGCGTGTTCGACCGGTGGGGGGCCACGCTGCTGGGCATCTTCCCGCTCATCATCATGTTCCTGCTCACGAGCGTGGCGACCCTGCGGGAACGGTCCGGAGGCACCCTCGAACGGCTGCTGGCCCTGCCGATCAGCAAGGTCGACTTCCTGCTCGGGTACGGCATCGCATTCGCGCTGGCCGCGACCGTGCAGGCCCTGTTCGTGAGCGCGGTCGCCTTCGGGCTGCTGGGGCTGACGGTGACCGGCCCGGTGTGGGCCGTGGTCCTGGTGGCGGTTCTGGTGGCGGTGCTCGGCAGCACGCTCGGGCTCCTGGTGAGCGCCTTCGCCAACAGCGAGTTCCAGGCGGTGCAGTTCATGCCCGCACTGCTCATCCCGCAGCTGATGCTGTGCGGGCTCTTCGGCTCCAGGGAGATGCTGCCCAGACCGCTCGAGCTGATCTCCAACGTGCTGCCGATGTCGTACGCCGTCGACGCGATGAAGCAGCTGATCGCCTACCCGGAGGTCGACGGCACGTTCTGGCGGGACATCGCCTTGGTCGTTGGCTTCATCGGCGCTGCGCTTGTGTCGGGTGCGGCAACGCTGCGACGACGGACGCCGTAGCCTGGGGGCAGCTGCCCGCCGAGGAGGTCCCAGGTGATTCGCCAAGCACTGCTGTCGATCTCGCGCAGCGACCGGATCAAGGCCTTGGTCGCCGGCGCGCCGGTCTCACGCAACGTCGTGACCCGCTTCGTGGCGGGCGAGACCTCAGCCGACGTGGTGCGGGTGACCCACGAGCTGGTCGGCAGCGGGCGACTGGTCACGGTCGACCACCTCGGCGAGGACACCCTCGATCTCGCTCAGGCGGAGGCGACGCGCGACGCGTACGTCGAGCTGCTGGGTCTGCTCGGCGAGGCGCGGCTGACCAGCGGCGCCGAGGTGAGCGTCAAGCTGTCCGCCGTCGGGCAGGCGCTGCCGGGCGACGGGGAGAAGATCGCGCTCGAGAATGCGCACGCCATCTGCGAGAAGGCGGCTCAGGTCGGCACCACGGTGACCCTCGACATGGAGGACCACACCACGACCGACTCGACCTTCGGCATCCTCTCCGAGCTGCGCAAGGACTTCCCGTCGACCGGGGCCGTGCTGCAGGCCTACCTGTTCCGCACCGAGGCCGACTGCCGCGACCTCGCGCACGCGGGCTCCCGGGTCAGGCTCTGCAAGGGGGCGTACAAGGAACCTGAGTCCGTCGCGTTCCAGGACAACGGCGACGTCGACAGGTCGTACGTCCGTTGCCTCAAGGTGCTGATGGCCGGCGCCGGGTACCCGATGGTGGCCTCGCACGACCCGGTCCTCGTCGAGATCGCCGGTGCGCTTGCGGTGCGGCACGACCGGGCCAAGGGCTCGTACGAGTTCCAGATGTTGTACGGCGTGCGACCCGAGGAGCAGAAGCGGTTGGCCGCTCAGGGCGAGAAGATGCGGGTCTACGTCCCGTACGGCGACGAGTGGTACGGCTACATGGTGCGGCGGATGGCCGAGAAGCCAGCCAACCTGAGTCTGTTCCTGCGCGCTCTCACCTCGAAGGGCTGAGCCGTGGCACTGGTTGCTGTCGTCGGCGCTGGCGTGATGGGTGAGGCGCTGCTGTCCGGGCTGCTGCGCTCCGGCCGGCGGGTGCACGAGCTGGTCGTCGCCGAGCGGCGCCCGGAGCGCGCCATCGAGCTGAACGAGCGGTACGGCGTCGAGGTGCTCGGCAACGTCGAGGCGGCCGCGAAGGCCGACACCATCGTCCTGGTCGTGAAGCCACAGGACATGGGCGGGGTGCTCGACGAGATCGCCCCCCACGTCCGGCCGGGCGCGCTGGTCGTGTCGCTCGCGGCCGGCATCACGACCTCATTCGTCGAGGCGAGGCTGGCCACGGGAACACCGGTCGTGCGGGTCATGCCGAACACCCCCGCCCTGGTCGACGAGGGCATGGCGGCGATCTCGGCCGGCTCGCACTGCGACGAGGCGCACCTGGCGGAGGCCGAGGCGCTGCTCGCTGCTGTGGGCAAGGTGATCCGGGTGCCCGAGAAGCAGCAGGATGCCGTCACGGCGATCAGCGGGTCTGGCCCCGCGTACATCTTCTTCGTCGTCGAGTCGATGATCGAGGCGGGCGTGCACCTCGGGCTGCCCCGCGCGACAGCGAACGAGCTTGTCGTCCAGACGCTCGTCGGCGCGGGAAAGATGCTGCGCGAGACAGGGGAGCATCCGACGGTGCTCCGTGAGAACGTCACGTCGCCGGCCGGCACCACCGCGGCGGCAGTGCGCGAGCTCGAGGACCACAAGGTGCGGGCCGCGTTCCTGTCCGCGATGCAAGCAGCGCGCGACCGGTCTCGTGAGCTCGCCTCCGGTCAGGCCTGACGGGCCGGCCGTGACGACGGACTCGGTGACGATGACCCGGTCGCGCGCGGGGCTCGCGCTTGGCTGGTGCGGGGTCGCTGCGCTCGCCGTCGTCGCGATCCCCAATGCCGTGGTCCTGGACGACGCACCTCGGCTCTACCCCTGGACCAGCTTGTTGCTCGCCGCTGCGCTGCTGGGCGTCGGGCTCGTGATGGCGGCCCGCCCGGCCGGCCAGCTGCGCGCGGGTGCGCTCGCAGGCGGCGTCGTCGTCGCCCTGCAGCTCACCGGGCTCGGCGTCGTGGCGGTGAAGCACTGGGAGCCGTTGACCGGCATGGCGGGCGGAGGCGAGGGCCTGGTCTTTCTCCGGTCCCTCGCGGCCCTGCTGGCAGCAGCCGGGCTGACAGCCACGTCGATCTGTCTGCGCGAGCTCGTGCGGTCGGGGGTCGTCGACGTGACTGGGTGGACCTGGGCCGAGGGGGTCGTCGCCCTGATCGGCGTGGTGGTCGCGGTTTCGCTGCCGTGGGTGATCGCGGGCGGCGACCCGCAGCTGACCGATTTCACGTCCCTGGGTGCGTTCGCCTTGCTGTACTCGTTGCCCTGGGGTCTTGGTCTGGTCCTGGCCAGCCGGCTGGCCCCGGTGGCGGCTGTTGCGTGCTGCGGAGCGGTCGCGGCCAGTGTGGTGCTTCAGCTGGTCGCAGTGCCGATGGCCGGGCTGGTCCTCGAGACCGACCACGGTGCGTTCGTCGGGGCGCTGCTCGTGGCACTCCTTGGGGCCGGACTCTCCTGGCAGGCGACCGGCGGGGTCGGCCCCGGTCTGCCGGACCGGTCCGCGAAACCTACGATGAGGTAGTGCAGCCCACTCTTCCCCGACGCTCCCTTCTCGTGATCGCCTCGTCAGCGACCGCAGTTCTCGTGCTGGCTGCTTGCAGCAACACCCCCGCGCCCGACATCCGTACCGCCCGGGTCGCCCTCGGCACCGTGACGGAGGTCGTGCAGGCGCCGGGCAGCGTCGTCGCCCGGGCGACCGCCACGGTGACCTCGCCGACCGCGGGAGCGGTCGCGGCGGTCCTGGTGAAGGACGGTGTCAAGGTCAAGGCCGGCGCCCTGCTCCTGCGCATCGCCAGCCCTTCGGCCCAAGCCGCCCTCGTTTCCGCGAAGCAGGCCGACGCCAGGGCTTCGAACACTGGGTCGGTCTCCGTCGGGTCCGTCAGCGGCGGCGCGCTCGACCAGGCGGACGTGACGGCCAAACGGGCGTTCGACGCGGCGAGGACGGCCGCTGCCGCCATCCCCGATGCCGGTCTCAAGGCCCAGGCACTCACCCAGATCGCGACAGCCGAAGGGCAGTACGCCTCGGCGCAGGCCGCCGCCCGGCAGGCGCTCGCCCAGGCCAACTCGGGCCTGGCCGGCATCAACCGGGCGGCGCAGTCGCTGGCCGACGCGCAACGGGCGCAGACCCGAGCTGCCCTCGCAGCGGCACAGGCGACCGTCGACGCGCTCGTGGTCAAGGCACCGATCGCCGGCACGGTGGTCCTTGGTGGAGTCTCCGGCGGCAGCTCGCCGAACAGCACATCGTCTTTGCTCTCGCAGCTGCCGGCCTCCGTGCAGGGAGCAGCGCAGTCGCTGCTCGGTGGTGCCGGCGCCGGCTCGAACGCGTCGGTGGTCGGCGTCCTGGAGGTCGGCACCCCGGTGTCGGCCGGTACCAGCCTGCTCACCGTCACCGACGTGTCGGCGCTGACCCTTGCTGTCTCCGTCGACGAGACCGACATCCTCACCGTGCGGCCAGGTGTCGCAGCCGATGTCGACTTCGACGCTGTCCCCGGGGTCACGTACACCGGCATCGTCACCTCGGTCGACCTGGCGCCGACGACGTCCAGCAGAGGTGGCGTCTCCTACGTCGTGCGGCTCTCGCTCGACCCGGGCGTCACCAGCACCGGAGAGCGCGCCCCCGTACCCCGACCGGGTATGTCCGCGGTCGTCTCGCTCAAGGTGCTGACCGCCAAGGATGCCGTCTCGGTGCCGGCGGCGGCGGTGTTCCGCGACGGCAAGCGCGACGCCGTGTGGGTCGTCGAAGGCGGGGTGGCCCGGCGCCGTGACGTCGAGCTGGGTGCGCAGGGCGACGCGCTGATCCAGGTCGCGTCCGGCTTGACCACGCAGGACACCGTGGTGGTCAAGGGCGCCGACAAGGTCACCGAGGGGATGCAGGTCGGTACGAAGTGAGCGCTGCGGTCGAGGCGATCGGCGTCACCCGGACGTACACCCTCGAAGGAGTCGAGGTCCATGCGCTCCGCGGCGTCGACCTGAGCATCGACGCTGGCGAGTTCGTCGCCGTCGTCGGGCCGTCCGGCTCGGGGAAGTCCACCCTCATGCACCTGCTGGGCTGCCTCGACAAGCCGACGTCCGGCTCGCTGCGCATCGGCGGTCGTGAGGTCGCAAGCCTCGACGAGAACGCGCTGGCCACCCTGCGCAACGCCACGATCGGTTTCGTCTTCCAGTCGTTCCAGCTGTTGACCCGCACGTCGGCGGTGGACAACGTGGCGCTGCCGCTCGTCTACGGCGGGGTCGGGCGCCGCGAGCGCCGCGACCGCGCTGTCGCCGCCCTGACGGCGGTCGGTCTCGAGCACCGGCTCAACCACCGGCCGGCCCAGATGTCCGGCGGCGAGCAGCAACGGGTCGCGATCGCCCGGGCGCTCGTGGGCGACCCGCAGGTGCTCCTCGCCGACGAGCCCACCGGCAACCTCGACACCCGCAACGGGGCCGAGGTGATGGCGATCCTCGACCGGCTCAACTCCGATCGCGGCGTCGCGGTGATCCTGGTCACCCACGACCACGAGATCGCCGACCACGCCCGCCGCCAGGTGTACGTGCGGGACGGCCTGATCGAGCGCGACACCGGCCTTGTCCCATGAGGTTCGTCCCATGAGGTTCGACCCATGAGGTTCGTCCCATGAGGTTCGGCGAGGCGTTCGGTGCCGCCGTCGACGCGTTGCGGGCCAACCGGCTCCGGTCCGCGCTGACCATGCTCGGGGTGATCATCGGCGTGGCCGCGGTGGTCATGCTGGTGGCGATCGGCAGCGGCGCGAAGGCCGAGGTCGAGGCGCAGGTCGAGGGCCTCGGCTCCAACCTGATTCTGGTCTTCCCCGGTTCGGGCTCGTTCGGTGCCGCGCCTGCGATCAGCCAGCTCAGCCTGGAGGACGTCGACCTGCTGGGTCGGATCGTCGGCGACCGCACCCTCGTCGCGGCGACGACCACGTCGTCGTCCGAGGTCCGGGTCGGCTCCAAGGTCACGTACGTCACCGTGAACGGCACCAACGAGAACGTCCCCATCGTCTTCGACCGGCCGGTCGCGCGCGGACGCTACATCAGCAAGGTCGACGTCGACACCCGGCGCCGGGTCGTGGTGCTGGGTCCCGAGACGGCGCGCGCACTCTTCGGAGAGGTCGAGCCGCTCGGTCGCCAGGTCTCGATCCGGGGCGTCCGGTTCCGGGTCATCGGGGTGTTCACGCAGGTGGGCTCGGCGTTCGGGATCAACCGTGACACCGAGATCCACATCCCGATCACGGCGGCCCAGCGGCTCTACGGCGTCACCCGGATCGACGCGCTCGCCGTGCGCGCGCCCACGATCGACGCGATCCCCGCCCTGCAGAGCTCGCTGCTCGACGGGCTGCGGTCGAAGTACCCGGGCGAGAAGTTCTCCGCCGTGACGCAGACCCAGATCCTGGGGGCGGTCGGCACCATCCTCGGGCTGCTCACCTTGGTGCTGGCGGCGATCGCCGGGATCTCGCTGTTCGTCGGCGGGGTCGGCGTCTCCAACATCATGCTCGTGTCGGTCCGCGAGAGGACGCGGGAGATCGGGCTGCGCAAAGCTCTGGGCGCCCGGCAGCGCGACATCCTGGCGCAGTTCCTCATCGAGGCGGTGCTGCTGACCACGATCGGCGGCGTGGTCGGCATCGGCCTCGGCGCGGGCGCCTCGCTGCTGGGCCACGCCCTCGTGCCGGACCTACCGGTGCAGGTCGCCTGGTGGTCGATCGCGCTCGCCTTCGGCGTCTCGGTCGCGGTAGGCGTGTTCTTCGGGGTGTTCCCGGCCCGACGGGCCGGCAAGCTCGACCCCGTCGTCGCCCTCCGCACCGAGTAACCCCCCTTTCCGCCACAAGGGTCCCCTCACGCCAATAGGTGGAGCTCTGCTTCCCCTCTCGCGCGCCGCGGCTCGGACCCTCGGTCCGGCGGGCCCATCAACCCACCCCCCATTCCGGCTGGGTGAGTGACGCGATAGCGCGACCTATTGGCATGAGGGAGCCCTTGGGGTGGGCGGAGGTGAGTAGGTTCGAGGTATGAGCGAGCGCGTGACCTTCGTCTGGGACGAGAGGCTGGCGGCGTACAACTTCGGGCCGAGCCACCCCCTTGCTCCCATCCGGGTCGAGCTGGCCGTCCGGCTCGCTCGCGACCTCGGGCTGCTCGCCCTGCCCAACGTGTTGGAGGTCGGGGCCGAGGTCGCGACCGACGAGGACCTGTTGCTCGTCCACACGGCCGAGTACGTGGCCGCCGTACAACGGGCGGGAGCCACCGGCCGGGTCGACCTCGTACACGGGCTCGGCACTCCCGACGACCCGGTTTTCGTCGACATGCACGAGGCGGCCGCTCTCGTCGTCGGCGCCTCGCTCACGGCCGTCCGCGCGGTGTGGGGCGGGGGGAGCGACCACGCCGTCAACCTCGCCGGCGGCCTGCACCACGCCATGCCTGGTGCGGCGTCCGGGTTCTGCGTCTACAACGACGTCGCCGTGACGATCGCCTGGGCCCTGGCGAACGGGGCCGAGCGGGTCGCCTACGTCGACGTCGACGTCCACCACGGCGACGGGGTCGAGCGGATCTTCTGGGATGACCCGCGGGTGCTGACGATCTCGCTGCACGAGTCTCCGCGCTCCTTGTTCCCGGGCACCGGGTACTCCCACGACACCGGTGGCTCGGGGGCCGAGGGCAGCGCCGTCAACGTGGCCCTGCCTGCCGGTACGGGTGACGACGGCTGGTTGCGGGCCTTCGACGCCGTGGTTCCGCAGCTGCTCGCGCAGTTCCGGCCGCAGCTGTTGGTCACCCAGCACGGCTGCGACTCGCACGCCCTCGACCCGCTGGCCAACCTGGCCCTCTCGGTCGACGGCCAGCGCGCCTCGTACGAGCGGCTGCATCGCCTGGCGCACGCGCACGCCGACGGTCGTTGGGTGGCGGTCGGTGGTGGCGGGTACGAGCACGTGCTCGTCGTGCCCCGGGCGTGGACGCACCTGACGGCCGAGGCCGTGGGTGCCCCGGTCGACCCGGAGTCAGCGGTGCCCGACAGCTGGAGCAACTACGTGGAGCAGCGGCTGGGCCGGGTCACGCCGACCCGCATGACCGACGGGCGTCCGCCCCGCCCGCGATCCTGGGCGTCCGGGCACGCGCCCGATGAGGACCAGCTCGACCGGGCGGTCGACGCGACGCGGCGGGCGGTCTTCCCGCTGCACGGGCTCGACCCGCACCTCGACCTCTGACGGTGGCTGATCGATCCGGATATTCCGGACTTTCTCTCTCTCCCTGCCGTCCAGCGCCCGAAGTCTCTACCATGGACTCCAGCAACAGCCGTGACGGCGCGCCGGAGGGGAAGCCGGTGCCGCGGCCGTAGAGAGTTCGGTGGGTCATGGCGTTCGGGCAGAACGAGCAGCGCCTCGCAGAGGTGCGGTTCCTCACGGTGGCCGAAGTCGCCACCATCATGCGTGTTTCCAAGATGACGGTGTACCGACTGGTGCACGGCGGCGAGCTGCCGGCCATCCGCGTGGGCCGTTCGTTCCGGGTCCCTGAGCAGGCCGTGCACGACTACCTTCGCGACTCGTTCGTCGAGACCGCCTGACCTTCCCCGCAACCGTCCGGCTCGGGGTTCGGCGGCGCGGCCCCGGGCGGTACGCTAAGGCGTCCAACCGTCCTTCGTGATCCGCTGCGACATACGTGTGAAGAGGTACCCGTGGGCTCCGTCATCAAGAAGCGTCGTAAGCGCATGGCGAAGAAGAAGCACCGCAAGCTGCTGAAGAAGACTCGCGTTCAGCGCAGAAACAAGAAGTAGGGACCCATGGGTCGGGTCGTGCTTGTCACCGGGGTGGCGCGCTATCTCGGCGGCAGGCTCGCCCGCATGCTGGCCGAAGACCCCACGATCGACCGGGTGATCGGCGTGGGGGTCGTCCCGCCGGTCAACGACCTCGGCCCGGTCGAGTTCGTCCGAGCGGACATCCGCAACCCGATCATCGCCAAGGTGATCGCGAGCGCCGAGGTCGACACGGTCGTCCACATGAGCGTGCTGGCCCAGCCCGGCCGGGCTGGGGGCCGCACGATCATGAAGGAAGTCAACGTGATCGGCACGATGCAACTCCTCGCTGCCTGCCAGAAGGCGGGCTCTGTGAAGAAGCTCGTCGTGAAGTCCTCGACCACCGTCTACGGCGCATCGCCCAAGGACCCGGCGCTGTTCACCGAGGACATGGAGCCGCAGCAGCTGCCGCGCTCGGGCTTCGCGAAGGACTCCGTCGAGGTTGAGGGGTACGTCCGCGGGTTCGCCCGGCGGCGCCCCGACGTCGACGTGACGGTGCTCCGGTTCGCGAACTTCCTCGGGCCCAAGATGGAGACGCCGATGTCGGCGTACTTCGAGCTGCCCGTCATCCCGACCGTCTTCGGCTTCGACCCGCGGATGCAGTTCGTCCACGAGGAGGACGGCCTGGCGGCGATCCAGCTGGCCGCGCTGGGCCGCCACCCGGGCACCTTCAACGTCGCCGGCGACGGAGTGCTTCTGCTCTCGCAGGCCATCCACCGCGCCGGGCGGCTCGGACTTCCGCTGCCGTCGGTGCTGGTGTCGTCCGCGGGCGGAGCGGTCCGGCGGGCCCGGCTGGTCGACTTCTCGCCCGAGCAGGTGCGCTTCCTGACGTACGGGCGGGTGGTCGACACCACCCGGATGCGGGAGCGGCTCGGCTTCGTCCCGGCCTACTCCACCGCTGCGACCTTCGACGACTTCGCCCGGGCCCGGCTGCCCGGCGGTCTTCGCACCGAGACCGTGCAGAGCGTCGAACGAGGCCTGGTCGGCCTGCTGACGCTGGGCCGAAGCGATGGCTGAGCCGAAGCAGGGCGAGGGCGCGCAGATCATCCCGATCGACGGCGGGTCCTCGCGGCCGCGGCGACGGACCGCCCAGACGAAGCCGGCGCCCAAGGTGCGAGCCAAGGTCGCGCCCCCGGAACCCGATCCGCTGGCAGCCGACCCAGCCGACCCAGCCGAGCCAGCGCACCTGGGCGACCTCGGAGCCGACCTCGGAGCCGACTTCGCCGACGCGGTCGCGGCCGGCACCGGCCCCGATTCCGACTGGGACGCGAAGGTCGCCGGCGCGCTGGCCTTCTTGCGTCGGCGGATCACCGGCGACTACACGGTCGACTCGTTCGGCTTCGACGCCGAGCTCACCGACAAGGTGCTGCTCGCTGCGTTCCGGCCGCTCTATCAGAAGTGGTTCCGGGTCGAGACCCGCGGACTCGAGAACATCCCGGACGAGGGCGGCGTGCTCATCGTCGCGAACCACTCCGGGACGATCGCGGTCGACGCGATCATGACCCAGCTCGCGCTGCTCGACGACCACCCGGCCCGACGCCCGCTGCGAATGCTCGGGGCCAACCTGGTCTTCTCGACCCCCGTGGTGTCCGAGTTCGCGCGCAAGTCCGGTGCGACGCTGGCGTGCAACACCGACGCCGAGCGCCTGATGCGGCAGGGCGAGGTCGTCGGGGTGTGGCCGGAGGGTTTCAAGGGCATCGGGAAGCCGTACGTCGAGCGGTACAAGCTGCAGCGGTTCGGCCGGGGCGGATTCGTCTCGGCGGCGCTGCGCTGCGGGGTGCCGATCGTGCCGGTGTCGATCGTGGGCGCCGAGGAGATCTACCCGATCATCGGCAACGCAAAGACCCTGGCCCGGCTGCTCGGGCTGCCCTACTTCCCGATCACGCCGACGTTCCCGCTGCTCGGCCCGCTCGGCGCGGTGCCGCTCCCGAGCAAGTGGATCATCGAGTTCGGCGAGCCGATCCGCACCGATGGCTACGGGGAAGGCGCGGCCGAGGACCCGATGCTGGTGTTCAACCTGACCGACCAGGTACGCGAGACGATCCAGCAGACGCTGTACCAACTCCTCATGCAGCGACGCAGCGTCTTCTTCTAGCCCTCCCAACCCGAATGGGGGTCAGGGCCGGCGCTTGCGGTCGAGGGCGACCGCCACTGCCGCGATGGCCGCGACGGCGCCGACCCCGCCCACCACCGGGGCGCCGATCTTCGCTGCCTTGCGCCCGGTGCGGTAGTCCTGGATCCGCCAGCCGAGGTCGCGGGCATGCCTGCGGAGCTGGGCGTCCGGGTTGATTGCACACGGGTCTCCCACCAGCGACAGCATCGGGATGTCGTTGGACGAGTCGGAGTAGGCGGAGCAGCGGGAGAGGTCGAGTCCCTCGCGTTCGGCCAACGCCTTGATCGCCTCGGCCTTCGCCGCCCCGTGCAACGGCCGCCCGACGAGCCGGCCGGTGTAGACGCCGTACTCGATCTCGGACACGGTGCCGAGCGCGCCGGTGAGACCGAGCCGTCGGGCGATGATCGTGGCGAGCTCGACGGGCGCGGCGGAGACCAACCAGACCCGCTGCCCGCGGTCGAGGTGGGCCCGCGCCTGAGCGAGCGTGCCGGGGTAGACCTTGGCTGCGATCGCCTCGTCGAAGATCTCGCGCCCGATCGCCACGACCTCGGCGACCTCGTGCCCTTTGACGAACCCGAGCGCCATCTCGGTGGCGTCGGCCATGTCGCCGAGGTCCTCGGCGCCCAGGACCCGGAACTTCACCTGCGAGCCGACGAACCCGGCGACGTCGCGCGTGGTGAAGAACTTGCGCCGGGCCAGCCCCATCGCGAGGTAGAAGATCGATGCGCCTCGCACGACGGTGTTGTCGATGTCGAAGAACGCGGCGGCGCTCGGGTCCGGATCCGCGGTGAGGGCGGCCTCGACGACCGCCACCGCGGCGGCGGCCTGCCCGGCAAGCTGCGCCGGCGACAGCTGACGCTCAGGCGGCTCCGGGCTTTGCGCTTGCTCGGGACTCGTCGGTGTCACCTGCGCAGCGTATGGGACACTCCCCACGTGGTGACCAACCTGGCCGATCTCGTCGCCGATGCCGCTGCGGAGCGCCCGGCGCATCCCGCCCTCGTGGTGGGTGACCGCACGCTGACCTGGAGCCAGGTGGAGGCCTCGGTCGACATGGCGGCGGCCGGCTTCCAGGGCCTGGGGCTGCGCCCGGGCGACCGGGTGGCCCTGGTTCTGGTCAACAGCGCGGAGTTCGTGGCCGCCTACTTCGGTGCGCTGCGGGCTGGGCTCGTCGCGGTCCCCGTGAACACCGGTTCGACCCAGCCGGAGGTCGAGTTCGTACTCGGCGACTCCGGTGCCCGAGCCGTCGTCTTCGACCGGACCTCGGCTGCGGCCGTCCGCGGCGCGGTGCCCGGTGCCGGCGGGCCGATCCGGGTGGTGGTCGGCGCTCCGGCTCCCGGCGAGGTCGCGTTCGGCTCGTTCACCGGTGGCGCTCGCGTGCACGAGACCGACCCCGAGTCGCTGGCCCTGCTGATCTACACGTCGGGGACGAGCGGGCGGCCCAAGGGGGCGATGCTCACCCACCGGGCGCTGCGGGCGAGCGTCGACCAGGTGCACGCGCTGGCGAATCCGCCAGTGACGGCCGGCGACGTCGTCCTGCTGGTGCTGCCGCTGTTCCACATCTACGCCCTCAACGGCACCCTCGCCGCGGTGGCCAGGTCCGCCGCGACGCTCGTCCTGCTCGACCGCTTCGACCCCATCGAGACCCTCGAGGCCGTCCGCCGGCACCGGGTCACCAACATCCCCGGTGCGCCCCCGATGTTCGTGGCGTGGTCGACCGAGCCGGGCCTGCGTGAGGCCTTCGAGACCGTCCGGCTGCTGATGACGGGTGCCGCTCCCATGCCGGCAGCGGTGCTCGAGCAGATCAGCACGGCTACCGGGCTGCCGGTGTTCGAGGGCTACGGCTTGACCGAGGCCGCACCAGGCGTCTCGTCCACCCTCGTCGGGGGCCGGGCCAAGCCGGGATCGGTCGGCCGGGCCCTGCCCGGGGTCGAGCTGCGCCTGGTCGACGACCACGGCGAGGCTGCCGAGGAGGGTGACCCCGGCGAGATCTGCATCCGCGGGGACAACCTGTTCTCCGGCTACTGGCCCGACGGTGCCGGCGGTCCCGACGCCGACGGGTGGTACGCCACCGGTGACGTGGCGTACGAGGACGACGAGGGCGACCTCGTGCTCGTCGACCGGCGCAAGGAGCTCATCATCGTCAGTGGCTTCAACGTGTACCCGCGTGAGGTCGAGGACGCGCTGGTCAGCCACCCGTCGGTGGCGGAGGCGGCCGTGGTCGGGGTCCCGCACCCGTACACCGGCGAGGCGGTCAAGGCGTACGTCGTGGCCCGGCCCGGGGCCAACATCTCGACCGACGAGCTGACCGAGCACGTCGCGGGGCGGTTGGCCCGGTTCAAGCTGCCCACGATCGTCCAGGTCGTCGAGCAGCTCCCGCACTCGGCCACCGGCAAGGTTGCGAAGGGCCGGCTGCGCGAGTCCGGCCAGTGACCGCTCGGGTCCGGCTGCTCAGTCGTCCGGGCTGCCACCTGTGCGACGACGCACGGGTCGTCGTGGCCGGGGTGTGCGCCGCCCTCGACGTGGCCTGGGAGGAGGTCGACATCAGCACCGACCCCGAGCTGCTGGCAGCGTTCTGGGAGCAGATCCCGGTGACGTTCGTCGACGGCGCGCAGCACGACTTCTGGCACGTGGACCCGGACAGGCTGCGGACGGCGCTGGGCGGCCGCTGACCGTTCGGGGAGGGTCCGTCTCAGGGGTCGGACGAACTCCTGGCCGACTTTGTGCAGGTGTTCACAAGCGTCTACTCTCGAAACGAAGGTGACCGAGCCCAGCCGGGCGTCGGGCCCGCCGTTCCGGGAGTCGATGGGTGAGTCCGGTGAGCAGCAGCCGCGCGGAGCGCAAGGGAGCCCGCCAGCGGGGCATCTCTGACGCCACGGTTGCCCGCCTGCCCGCCTACCACCGGGCGCTGACCGGTTTCCTCGACCGCGGCGTGACGACCGTGTCCTCCGAGGAGCTGGCGACCGCAGCGGGGGTCAACTCCGCGAAGTTGCGCAAGGACCTCTCCCAGCTCGGTTCGTACGGCACACGCGGGGTCGGGTACGACGTCGACTACCTCATCTACCAGATCGCCCGCGAGCTCGGCCTGACCCAGGACTGGCCGGTCGTCATCGTCGGCATCGGCAACCTCGGCCACGCCCTCGCCAACTACGGCGGCTTCGCGAGCCGGGGGTTCCGGATCGCGGCGCTCGTCGACGCGAACCCCGGGCTCGCCGGCGAGACGGTCAACGGCCTCGAGGTGCAACCCATCGGCGCGCTCGAGCGGATCGTCGCGGACGACGGCGTCTGCATCGGGGTAGTCGCGACCCCGGCCGCCGCCGCCCAGGGCGTCTGCGACCGGCTCGTCGCCGCCGGGGTGACGAGCGTGCTCAACTTCGCGCCGGTGCCCCTGCAGGTGCCCCCAGGGGTCGACGTCCGCAAGGTCGACCTCGCCAGCGAGCTTCAGATCCTCGCCTTCCACGAGCAGCGCAAGCAAACCGCGACACCGCAGCCGAAGGGGCTGGCCGGATGAGCGTCGTCCTGGTCGGGCTCTCGCACCGCACCGCACCGGTCAGCCTGCTCGAGCGCGCCACCGTCGCGAGCGACGACCTCGCCTCGGTGGTCGGCCGCATCGCGGCGAGCCCGCACGTCGCCGGCGCCGTGCTCGTCTCGACCTGCAACCGCACCGAGGTCTACGCCGACGTACGCGCGTTCCACGCCGGCGTCGGTGAGATGTCCGCGTTGTTCTCGGCGCTCACCGGGCAGTCGATCGAGGACCTCACTCCGCACCTGTACGTCCACTACGAGGACCGCGCCGCGCAGCACCTGTTCGAGATGGTCTGCGGCCTCGACTCGATGGTCGTCGGCGAGGGCCAGATCCTCGGCCAGGTCCGCGAGTCGTTGCGGGTCGCTCAGGACGTCGGTGTCGCGGGGCGCAGCCTGAACGAGCTCATGCAGTTCGCCCTGCGAGTCGGCAAGCGGGCGCACACCGAGACCGGCATCGACCTTGCGGGTTCCACCCTGGTCAGCACCGGGCTAGACCGGGCCCGGCTGGCCTTCTCCGACGAGTCGTACGCCGGACGCTCGGCCCTGGTCGTCGGAGCCGGGGCGATGAGCTCGATCGCGGTCTCGGCCCTGCACAAGGCGGGGGTCAGCGACCTGGTCGTGGCCAACCGCAGTGTCGAGCGCGCCGAGCATCTGGCCGGAGCGTACGAAGGGCGGGCGGTCGCCCTGACGCAGCTGAGCCAGGCGGTTGCCGACGCGGACATCGTCGTGTCCTGCACGGGCGCGGCCGGTTACGTCCTGTCTGGCGAGCTTGTGGCGCAGGCGGTCGCGGCGCGCCCGGACCGCCCGCTGGCGATGGTCGACCTCGCCCTGCCACGTGACATCGATCCCGTCGTCCGCGAGCTCGGGGTCACCCTCGTCGACCTCACCGATCTCGGCCAGCTGCTCGAGGACACCGCGCACTCGTCCGACGTGGCCGTCGTCCGCTCGATCGTCGCGGCCGAGGTCGCCGGCTACCTCGCCCAGCGGCAGGCGGCGCGCGTGGCGCCCACGGTGGTGGCGCTGCGGAGCATGGCCGACGACGTGGTCGTAGCCGAGCTCGCCCGCTTCGACTCGCGGGTCGGCTCGGCGCTCGACACCGAGAGCCGAGCCGAGGTCGAGCGCACCGTGCGCAGGGTCGTCGACAAGCTGCTGCACTCGCCGACCGTCCGGGTCAAAGAGCTCGCGACCGAGCCCGCGGGCCTGGCCTACGCTGATGCCCTGCACGCTCTGTTCGACCTTGACGCCGCCCGTTACCGCGAGGTCGTCGTGGCTGACCTGCACGTCGTCGAGGCTCTCGAATGACGCGGCCCATGCTGCGGCTGGGCACCCGGCGCAGCCCGCTGGCCCTGGCCCAGTCGGCCCTGGTCGCAGCTGCGGTGACCGAATCCACCGGCTGGCCGGTCGAGCTCGTCGAGATCACCAGCCACGGAGACGTCAACCGTGCCTCGCTGGTGCAGATCGGTGGCACCGGCGTCTTCGTGTCGGCCCTGCGCGACGCCCTGGTCGACGGCCGGGTCGACTTCGCGGTCCACTCGCTGAAGGACCTCCCGACAGCCCCCGCCGCCGGGCTTGCCATCGCGGCGATCCCGCCCCGCGAGGACCCGCGTGACGCCCTCGTCGCACGCGCAGCGGCGACCCTCGCCGAGCTGCCGCCGAACGCCCGCATCGGCACGGGCTCGCCGCGGCGGTCGGCACAGCTGCTGGCGCTCGGGCGCGGGTTCGAGATCGTCGACATCCGCGGCAACGTCGACACGCGGGTCGCGTACGTCACCGACGGCGAGCTGGACGCGGTCGTCCTCGCGGCGGCGGGTCTTCGGCGGCTCGGTCGAGCCGCTGTCATGACCCAGCTGATCGACCCCGACACGATGCTGCCCGCGCCCGGCCAGGGCGCACTCGCGCTGGAGTGCCTCGTGGAGCGGGCCGACGTCGCTGCGGCGCTCGCCTCCCTCGACGACGTCGCCACGCGGGTGGCCGTCACCGCCGAGCGCTCCGTGCTCGCCCGGCTCGAAGCGGGCTGCTCGGCGCCGGTCGGGGTGCTCGCCGAGGTCGTCGAGCTCGGGTTCGCCGAGCCCGAGCTGTTCGTCCGAGCGGTCGTCGGCCACCCGTCGGCCGCCGGTGAGGTCTTCCGGTCGTCGATCACCGGTTCGTTGCAGGACGCCGTCGGTCTCGGGCATGCGCTCGCCGACCGGTTGCTCGCCGAGAGTGCCTACGGTTCGTTGGGAGAGCGGGTCCAGTGAGCACGAAGTCAACGCCGGCAGGTGCGGTGCCAACCGCTCGCAGCCGCAAGAAGGCGATCGTCCCCGGCTGCGTCGCGTTCGTCGGTGCCGGGCCGGGCGACCCGCTCCTGCTCACCGTCCGCGCGCAGCAGCTGCTCGCCGCCGCCGACGTCGTCGTGCACGACGCCGACGTCCCGGACGCCGTGCTCGTGGAGGCGCGCCCCGGCGCCGAGCTCGTCGTCGTCGGGCTCGGCGCCGACGGCGCACCGCTCGCGCACGCCGCCCGGGCCAAGCTGGTCATCGACGCCGCAAAGGCGGGCCGCAGCGTCGTCCGGCTGTGCGAGGGTGACCCCGGTCTCTTCGGCGGGCTCGGGGAGGAAGCCGCCGCCTGTCACAAGGCGCACGTCCCGTTCGAGGTCGTCCCCGGCGTCTCCGCCGTCACAGCGGTACCTGCCTACTCCGGTATGCCGCTGACCTCCAGCAAGGACCGGGAGGTGCGCGTCGTCGACGCCGCTCAGCCCGGCATCGACTGGTCGCAGCACGCCGCCCCCGGAGTCACCCTCGTCCTGCTGCACGCGGTCGACACCATCGGTCTCGTCGCCGATGCGCTGGTCGCGGCCGGACGTGCGGCGACCACGCCGGTCGCCCTCACCCGCGCCGGCACCACCACCTCCCAGCAGACCGTCGAGTCGACGCTCGCCGGGGTCGCCGCCGACGTGCGGACGCACCGGTTCTGCGGCCCGGCGGTCGTGGTGATCGGTGACGTCGTGGCGCTGCGCGACAAGCTCTCGTGGTTCGAGAACAAGCCGTTGTTCGGCTGGCGGGTCCTCGTCCCGAGAACCAAGGAGCAGGCCGGCGCCCTGTCGGCGGGCCTGCGCGGCCACGGGGCCGTGGCCGAGGAGGTCCCGACCATCTCGGTCGAGCCACCCCGCACCCCGCAGCAGATGGACCGGGCCGTGCAGGGTCTGGTCTCCGGCCGGTACCTCTGGGTCGCGTTCACCTCGGTCAACGCCGTCCGGGCAGTGGTCGAGAAGTTCGAGGAGTACGGCCTCGACGCGCGGGCGTTCGCCGGCGTCAAGGTCGCCGCCGTCGGGCAGCAGACGGCCGCCGCGCTGCGGGCCTTCGGCGTCCACCCCGACCTCGTGCCGAGCGGGGAGCAGTCGAGCGCGGGGCTGGTGGTCGACTGGCCGCCGTACGACGACCTCCTCGACCCGATCGACCGCGTCTTCCTGCCTCGGGCCGACATCGCCACCGAGACGCTGGTTGCCGGGCTGGTCGAGCTGGGGTGGGAGGTCGACGACGTCACCGCCTACCGCACCGTTCGGGCGGCGCCGCCCGCGCCTGAGATCCGCGAGGCGATCAAGGGCGGTGGCTTCGACGCCGTGGTCTTCACCTCGTCGTCCACGGTGCGCAACCTGATCGGTATCGCCGGCAAGCCGCACCCCACCACCGTGATCGCGTGCATCGGCCCGCAGACGGCCAAGACCGCCGAGGAGAACGGCCTGCGGGTCGACGTCCTGGCTGAGCAGCCCTCGATGGCTGGTGTCGTCGAGGCGCTGGCTGAGTTCGGCGCCGCCCAGCGCATCGCTGCACTCGAGGCCGGCGAGCGCACCTGGCGCCCGTCCGCACGCCGTTCGGGCTCACGGCGCCGGGCCCGCTGAGAGCCGGGGCCCGCTGAGAGCCGGCCGCAGCAACCTGCCCTCAGATCCGGAGCACTGGCCGCAGTCGGGAGGGCCTGCAAGGGTGCCGACCATGACACTCTCGCTGCTCGGTCTGCGCACCGTCATCCACCCGGTCACGGACCTCGACGCTGTCAAGCGTTGGTGGACGACGCTGCTCGGCTTCGAGCCGTACTTCGACCAGCCGTTCTACGTCGGGTTCGCCGTGGCCGGCTACGAGCTGGGGCTGCTGCCGGATGCTGACCCCGCCGACGGCGCGCTCACGTACTGGGGGGTCGACGACGTCGCGGCCGCGGTCGCCGAGGCGGTCGCGGCGGGCGCGTCCGTGCACATCCCTGCGGCGGACGTCGGCGAGGGCATCGTGACGGCCACGGTGCGTACCCCGGACGGCTCGGTCGTCGGCCTGATCCGCAACCCGCACTTCGTTGCCGGCGAGCCCGGTCTGGGGGCATGATCGCGCGATGTTGTCACTGGACCGGGCCGCCTCGTTCACCGCTTCCGTCGAGGGCGACGCCCACTGGGTCGAGCACCTCAGGGTCGACAGCCTCTCGCTGGGCACCTACTCCGTCCGGGCCGGTGGCGTCGACGACCAGGCGCCGCACCGGCAGGACGAGGTGTACGTCGTCGCCACAGGCACCGGCTGGTTCGAAGGCGGTGGTGACCGGGTCGCGGTCCGGCCAGGCAGCACCCTTTTCGTCCCGGCCGGAGAGGTGCACCGCTTCGTCGACGTGACGGACGACCTGGCCGTGATCGTCCTGTTCGCCCCACCTGAATCGGACGACTGACCTCTTCTCAGATCGGGCTCGATTGGGCCGATAGAGGGACGTGACCCCCTTCGAGCGGCCGGCCGCCGTTCCTGCCGGAGGCGATGACGGCACGGTCGTCATCGCGCCAGCAGGGCTGCGTCGGCGGCTGGGCGAGGTGCTCGTCTCGCAGGGCGCCCTCGGCGAGGCGGCCCTCGACAGCGCGCTCGAGGCCCAGCGCAGTGTGCGTGGACCGCGGCGCCGGCTCGGTCAGGTGCTGGTCGACCTCGGCCTCTGCACGGAGCGCGAAGTGGCGACCGCGCTCGGCGAGCTGCTCGACCTCGACGTCGTCGACCTGGCCCGCACCACGATCTCGCCGGACGTCGTGCGGCTGCTGCCTCAGCCGGTGGCGTCCCGGCTGCGCGCCGTCCCGTTGGCGAAGGACGGTGCCCGGCTGCGGCTCGCGTCCGCCGACCCGACCAACGTGGTGTCGCTGGACGACGTCAAGCTCTACACCGGCTGCACGCAGCTGACCGTGCAGATCGCGACCGAGAGCCAGATCCGCGACCTGATCGCTCGCAGCTGGTCGTTGACGGCCGAGTCGATGGACGTCACGACGAAGGCCGAGCTGGAGATCGAGTCGCCGCTGGAGCTCGACAACGGTGCCTCGGCCAACGAGGCACCCACGGTTCGGCTGGTCGCGATGATCGTCACCGACGCTGTGCGCAGCCGGGCCAGCGACATCCACATCGAGCCTCAGCCGGACGGCGTCCGGGTGCGTTACCGCGTCGACGGGGTGCTGCGCGACGTCATGCTCATCCCACGGTCGTCCGGGCCGGCGGTCGTCGGCCGGATCAAGATCGTCTCCGGGCTCGACATCGCCGAGCGGCGGATGCCGCAGGACGGGCGGACCCGCTTCGTCGTGGATGGCAGCTCGCTCGACGCCAGGATCAGCACCCTGCCGTCGCTGCTCGGCGAGAAGGTGGTGATCCGGCTGCTCTCGCGGGCCGGTGACGTGCCGAAGCTGGGGGCCCTCGGGCTCGACCCGGCCCAGGAGGCCACGATTCGTGCGGCGCTGGCGATGCCGCAGGGCCTCGTCCTGATCACCGGACCCACGGGATCGGGCAAGACGAACACCCTCTACTCGGCCATCCAGGAGGTCGCGTCGCCGGAGAAGAACATCGTCACGCTCGAGGACCCGGTCGAGATGCAGTTCCCCGGCATCACGCAGGTGCAGGTACACGAGCGGATCGGCATGACCTTCGACAAAGGGCTGCGCTCGGTGCTGCGCCAGGACCCCGACATCGTCCTGGTCGGCGAGATCCGGGACGCCGAGACCGCCGAGCTCGCGCTGAAGGCCTCGTTGACCGGTCACCTCGTGCTCGCGACCTTGCACACCAACAGCGCCGTCGGCGCGCTCGCCCGACTGGTCGACATGGGCGTCGAGCCGTTCCTGGTCGCATCGTCGCTGAGCTGTGTGGTGGCCCAGCGGCTCGTGCGGCTGCCCTGCCGCGACTGCGTTCGGCCGGCGGCGGCCGCCGAGCTGTCGCTCGCGAAGTTCGGGATCCGGGCTGCGGTCCTGGAAGGAGCAACGCCCGTGCAGGCGGTCGGCTGCCAGGAGTGCGGCCAGACCGGCTACCGCGGCCGTACCGGGGTCTTCGAGGTGCTGGAGGTGACCGACGCGCTGCGAGCCGTCCTGGTGGCGACCCCCACCGAGGCCGCGGTGGGCGCGGTGGCGCGGGCCGCCGCTATGACCACGCTGCGGTCGTCGGCCCTGGAGAAGGCGCGGCTGGGCCGCACCACCTTCGACGAGGCCGCCCGGGTGACGCACACCGACCGCGCCACGGGGCTGCATTGCCCGACGTGCGAGAAGACGGTCGAACCCAAGATGCTTGTCTGCCCGTTCTGCACCGCTGAGCTGCAGAGCGGGTGCTGCGCCGGGTGCGGGCGCGACCTGGACGCCGACTGGCAGGTGTGTCCCTGGTGTCGGCTGGTTCCGGGGGTCGAGGTTGCCCTGCCGGTCGAGGTGGCCCCGCCGGTCGAGGTGGCCCTGCCGGCACCGGCCGCACCGGCGAAGAAGGGGGCGGCGCCGGTCAAGCGGGCTGCACCGGCGAAGAAGGCGGCGATCCCGGTCAAGCGGGCTGCACCGGCGAAGAAGGCGGCGCCAGCCCCTGCTGCTGAGCCGACTGGCGTCCAGACGGGGCCGGCCGAGCCGGTGCGTACCCCGGCCAAGCGAGCCCCGGCTGCGCGCCGGGCACCGCGCCTTTTGTCCGACGTCCCCGAGTCGGCCACCGCCTGAACCGGTGGAAGATTCACGGGCTCAGAGGCCCGCGAATGTTCCACGCGATCGCCGAGCCGGCCCGTCCGGCCGTCAGGCGGGCGCCGGCTGCCCGCAAAGCAACGCCGCACCCGGTGTCCGAGGTCCCCGAGTCGGCCACGGACTGACGCTGTGGAAGATGGGTGTTGCTGGAGCGACCCGGGTCTTCCACAAGAACGCGGCGCCGGTCTAGGGGACGTCGTCGAGCTGCGCCTCGATCAGCTCGCGGTCCTCGGGGTCGGTCTCCTCGGCGAGCTCGCGCCGGGCCCGCTCGACGCCCGCGTCGCGCCCGTCCCGGTCGCCGTCCGCCGCGCAGGCCCGGGCCAGCCCTTCGTAGAGGCTGGCCCGCAGCCAGGCAGGGCTGTCGTCCTCCAGGTGGCCGAGGGACGACTCCGCGAAGACCCGGGCCAGCGGCCCGTCGCCGACGGCGGCCAGGCACCGGCTGACCATCCAGTCGGCGATCGCGTGCTCGGTGCTGCCTCCCGCCAGGCTCCAGTGGTAGCGGGACGTGAACGCCAGGCCCACCAGGTCGCGGTCCTGGGCTTCGGTGCGGTCGTTGTCGAGCAGCTGCCAGCAGTGCTGGTACGTGGATACCGCGAGGGTGCGGTGCTCGGTTTGGCCGCCCGCTGAAGTCTCGTTCATGGCGGGAAATTAGCACCGCTTCGCCCCCCGCGACGGCCAGGCTAGGGTCGTCGCGTGACCTTCCCGCAGAACCGGCCGCGTCGGCTGCGCCGCACTTCGGCGCTGCGCCGGCTCGTGTCCGAGACCCGGCTCGACCCGGCGGACTTCGTCCTCCCGCTGTTCATCAAGGAGGGCGTCACCGAGCCGGTGCCCGTGGGCGCGATGCCCGGGGTTGCTCAACACTCCCGCGAGTCGCTGCGCCGCGCCGCCGACGAGGCCGCACGGGCTGGGGTCGGCGGCATCATGCTGTTCGGGATCCCCGAGCACAAGGACGCGACCGGGTCCCAGGCCGATGACCCCGGCGGCATCGTCCAGCTGGCGCTGGAAGATCTCGCGGCCGATCTCGGCGGCGCGTTGGTCCTGATGGCCGACCTGTGCCTGTGCGAGTACACCGACCACGGCCACTGCGGACCGCTCACCGGTGCCGCGGCCGACGCGACGGTCGACAACGACCGGGCCCTCGAGCGGTACGCCTCCGTTGCGGTGGCGCAAGCCGCAGCGGGCGCTCAGGTCGTCGCCCCGTCGGGCATGCAGGACGGCCAGGTCGCGGCGATCCGCGCCGGCCTCGACTCCGCGGGCCACGTCGACGTCGCGATCTGCGCGTACGCCGCGAAGTTTGCGTCCGGCTTCTACGGACCGTTCCGCGAGGCAGCCGAGTCGACTCCGGCGTTCGGCGACCGCAGGTCCTACCAGATGGACCCGGCGAACAGCCGGGAGGCTCTGCGTGAGGTGCGGCTCGACCTCGACGAAGGCGCCGACATGGTCATGGTCAAGCCGGCGTTGCCCTACCTCGACGTCGTGCGCCAGGTGCGCGAAGCGGTCGACGTCCCGGTGGTGGCCTACCAGGTGTCGGGCGAGCTGGCGATGGTCGAAGCCGCGGCGGCGAACGGCTGGCTCGACCGCGAGCGGGTCATCGTCGAGACGCTCACCTCGATCCGACGGGCCGGCGCCGACCTCGTGATCACGTACTGGGCGACCGAGGTGGCCCGGCTACTGCGGTGAGCGGCACGCGGCTACCTCGGCGGTCGCGGTGGCAAGCTCGGCGCGGTCGAAGTATCCGGAGTGCAGCACCAGGGTCGGTTGGCCCCCGGAGGGGGTGAGGGCCAGCTCTGGTGGGTCGGCGAGCTCCACGTCGACGCCGACGTCTCCTGGCCCCGGCGCGAACTGCCACGCACCGATGGGGTCGCTCGGCACCCACAGGTTGCGCCAGCACGGCGCGGTCGTGGCCTGCAGTCCGGACATCGCCGCCCAGCCGAAGTACGCCGGGAAGAACCGCGCGTAGAGCCGCCGGAGCGGGGAGCCGTAGGTGAGCAGGCCGGTCCGGCTCAAGGTGACCGGGTCGAGCTGGAGTACGACGGCGGCGGCGATCACGCTGCCCTGGCTGTGGCCGGACAGGACCACGACGTCGCCCGGCCGGGTCGTGAGCTCCCGCAACCGGGCGATCAGCTGGGGCACCGCGTGCTCGCCGTAGCAGGGCGGGGTCAGCGGGTGGTTGGCCCGCGGCAGGAACGTCGCGATGTCCCAGATGATCCCGACGTACCGGCGGATGGCCGGGTCCCGGAACGCCCAGAACGCGAGCGAGACCACAGCGGCGGCCGCGGTCGCGATCAGCACGATGCCGGGGATGGAGAGCTCGACGAACCGGGACGAGGTGTTGAGCGTCCGCCCGCCCTTGGCGTAGGCGACGGCGCCGTAGACCATGACGACGCAGGCCGTCGTGGCGATGCCGGCGAGGATCCGGTCGACGTAGTCGGTGATCCGGGCCAGCCGCCGTCTTCCGACGACCCAGGTGGCGATGGGATCAGCGACCGCCGGGACGGGCTTCGGGATCTCCGGGGCGTGCTCGGCGAGCACGCCCACGACCTCGGCGGGCGGACGTCGACGGACGCGCCAGAAGACGATGCACGCAGCGACCAGGACGGCCGCGAGCACGAAGACGGCCGCCGCCCCGGCCCAGAAGTACGGCGGCGGCAGGATCAGCGGACGCGGTGCGGTCAGGGCGTCGACCCTGGGGCCGAGGCCGCCGCTCTGGTTGTTGATGAGGTCGTCGAAGACTTTGAGCCGGTCGACGGCGTCAGCAGTGGTCGGAACCGGCTGGCCGAGGAACCGGGCCAGCCAGAGCCCGAGTCCGGTGGCGAGCGCGCCGGCCACGAGCCAGCTCAGCACGGCGGTGAGCGGAGCCCCGAACCCGCCGGCGGCGACCCGGTAGCCGTTGTGGGCGCTGCCCACCTGCCACGGCCGCTGGCCGGCCACGCACACGGTGATCCCGATGAGCAGGACGGTCTGGCCGATCAGCATCGCGGTGACGAAGCCGTGCAGCCCCGGGAGGAACGATGGTACGAAGGACCCGTTCGCGTCCGGGCCGCGGGTCCCGATCAGCGCAGTGGCGAGGAGGCTGGCCGCCAGCAGCCCGAGGGAGATCTTGCGCAGCTGGTTCGCCGGCCGGTCCAGGTGCTGGGCTCCGGGCCCGCCGCGTCCGGTGGCGAGGCTGCTGGCGACCAGCGCGATGGCTACGGCGAGCAGGACGGCGTCTGCCCCGAGCAGCAAGCCGGCGATCAACCGGGCGGTGTGCCCGATGCCGTAGCGGGCGGGTGCGACGAGGGCGAGCAGGGCCAGCCCGCTCGCCCAGGCGGTGACGTGGGCCGCGCGCAGGCGCCGGGTGGACAGGTCGCGGTGCCAGAACGCCTCCTCGGCGAGGGGCACGTCCCCGAGCGCGACAGACGGTCGGGGAGGCGTGGACCCCGCGTCGGTGGCCGCCCCTGAGCGACCCAGCCGCCACAGCAGTCCGATGAGCAGGCCCGGCAGCAGGGCGCCGAACGCGACCCGCTCGCCAGGGGTCCACCCCGCCGCGCCGCTGAGCAGCCCCATGCGGTTGGCGCACGGCCGCATCGCTCCGCACTGCCAGGCTGCGAGGTCCATCGTCATCTCGGCGACGCTGAGCATCATCGTCAGGGTGAGCGAGAGCCCGAGCAGGCGCAGGAGGGTGACCGAGACGGCGCCGAGACGGCTGCGGCGGTGCTGGGGGAGCATCCAGTGCGAGAGGTTCACGAGCGTGAACGGCAGCAGCAGCATCCACAGCGCCCGGCTGGCGGGGCCCGATGTCAGACCGCCCCAGCCGTACGCCTCAAGGTGGCGGTGGTCGGGGTCGTCGGTCGTCGTTCCGCCGGGGTACCACCGCCGGTAGAAGCCCGCGGTCGGCGTGCCGGCGACCCGCTCGACGAGCACCTCGGGGTGCTTGAGCATGGCCGAGGGCGGCGTGCCCGAGACGCCATGGACGCGCAGCTCGGTCAGGCCGTGCTCGGTGCGGTCGATGTCCATATGCCGCAGAGGTTCCTCCTCGGTCCGCTGATACGGCAATGGCCTCGGGCTGAGACAATCGTCTGGTGACCTTCCCTTACGACGCTCCGGCCTCAGCCGCCCTCTTCGACCGTGCGCTGGCGGTCACGCCCGGCGGGGTCAACTCGCCGGTGCGGGCGTTCCGCGCGGTCGGTGGAACCCCGCGATTCATGGTGTCCGGCCGCGGGCCGTACCTCACCGACGCGGACGGGCGCGACTACGTCGACCTGGTGGGCTCGTGGGGCCCGATGATCCTCGGCCACCAGCACCCAGCAGTCGTCGAGGCGTTGCACGCCCGCGTCGACGCCGGCTGGTCGTTCGGGACACCCGGTCCCGCCGAGGTCGAGCTGGCCGAGGAGATCGTGGCCCGGGTGTCCCCTGTCGATCAGGTACGCCTCGTCTCGTCGGGCACCGAGGCGACCATGAGCGCGATCCGGCTGGCCCGTGGTTTCACCGGTCGTACCAAGGTGGTCAAGTTCGCCGGCTGTTACCACGGTCACGTCGACGCGCTGCTGGCCAGCGCAGGCAGCGGCCTGGTGACGTTGGGTCTGCCCGACACCCCGGGCGTCACGGGGGCGACCGCTGCCGACACGATCGTGCTGCCGTACAACGACCTGCCCGCGGCGGCGACCGCGTTCGCCGAGCTCGGCGACCAGATCGCGTGCGTCATCACCGAGGCGGCGGCCGCAAACATGGGGGTGGTGCCGCCACAGCCCGGTTTCAACGCCGGTCTGGCCGATCTGTGCCGCCGGCACGGCGCCCTCTTCATCAGCGACGAGGTCATGACCGGGTTCCGGGTGACCAGGTCCGGCTGGTACGGCCGCGACGGCGTGCTGCCCGACCTGTTGACGTTCGGCAAGGTGATGGGCGGCGGGCTGCCGGCGGCGGCGTTCGGCGGCCGGGCCGACGTCATGGCCCGGCTCGCCCCGGCCGGCCCCGTCTACCAAGCCGGGACGCTGTCCGGCAACCCGATGGCCACCCTGGCTGGCGTCACCACCCTGCGCCTGCTCGACGACGCCGTCTACTCGCACCTCGACTCGGTCGCGGCGACGGTCGGCGAGGCGGTGTCCGCGGCGCTCTCGGCCGAAGGCGTGGCGCACCGGCTGCAGACGGCCGGGAACCTCTTCAGCGTGTTCTTCGTCGATGCCGACGTGCGCGACTATGCCGACGCCCGCACACAGGAGGCGTTCCGCTACGGCCCGTTCTTCCATGCGATGCTCGCGCACGGCGTCTACCTGCCGCCGTCGGCGTACGAAGCCTGGTTCGTCTCGGCGGCGCACGACGGCGCCGCGATCGACCGGGTCCTCGCCGCAGTCCCGTACGCGGCCAAGGCCGCCGCAGCAGCCGAGGAGCCCGCGTGACCGCCGCACCGACCACGATCGTCCACCTGATGCGGCACGGAGAGGTGTTCAACCCCGACGGGATCCTCTACGGACGGCTGCCGGGCTACCACCTCTCCGAGCTGGGCCGGCAGATGGCCGACCTGGTGGCCGAGTCGCTTCGCGACCGCGACATCACCCACGTCGTCGCGTCGCCGCTCGAACGCGCGCAGGAGACCGCCGTGCCGATCGCCGCGGCCGTGGGGCTGCCCGTCTCGGCCGACCAGCGGTTGATCGAGGCCGGCAACTACTTCCAGGGCATGAAGTTCGGCGTCGGCGACGGTTCGCTACGCCACCCCAAGCACTGGGTGCACCTGCGCAACCCGTTCACCCCTTCGTGGGGTGAGCCGTACCAGAGGCAGGCAGCCCGGGTGCTGGCCGCGCTCGCCGACGCCCGCGACGCTGCCGAGGGCCATGAAGCCGTCGCTGTCAGCCACCAGTCACCGATCTGGATCACCCGGCGCTTCGTCGAGGGTCTGCACCTGTGGCACGACCCGCGGCACCGCGAGTGCAGCCTGGCCAGCATCACGTCGTTCACCTACTCGGGTCCGGAGATTGTCGCGGTCTCCTACTCCGAGCCCGCCCGAGGGTTGCTGCCCGGTGCGAGCCAGGTGTCGGGGGCCTGATGACCGTCCGGAACGCTGAGCCGTCCCGGTGGGGCCGGCGGCTGCTGGCCGCCGCTGCCGCATCGGTGACGGTGGTGCTGGCGGGCTGCGGCTCGAGCCCGAGCCCGGGCACAGTCAGCGAGGCGGCGGGCGAGGCGACGATCACCCGGGTCGCTCCGGCTGACCGGAAGCCCGCCCCCACGGTCACCGGCACGACCTTCGACGGCAAGACCTTCACGCTGGCCGACCACAAGAAGTCGTTGGTGGTGCTCAACTTCTGGGCGTCGTGGTGCCCGCCGTGCCGGGCCGAAGGGCCGGGGCTGGTGTCGGTCTCCACGGCCTTGGCGCCTCAGGGCGTGCAGTTCGTCGGGATCAATGCGAAGGAGAACGACGAAGCGGCTGCTCGGGCGTACGCCGCCGCGATCAAGTCCACCTACCCCACCGTCCTTGACCGCGACGGCACGATCGGGTTGGCCTTCACGACCAACGGCACGCTGCCGCCCGACGCCATCCCGAGCACTCTGGTCGTCGACCGCGAGGGTCGGCTGGCGGCGCGGATCCTCGGGCCGATCACCGTGCCGCGGCTCACCGCGCTGCTGCAGTCGCTGGTGGCCGAACCCTGATGACCACCGCAATGGTTGCCGCCGACGTGACTCAGACCGTCGCCTCGGGGTCGTTGCTGCTGGCGCTCCCGATCGCGCTCGTGGCAGGTGCTCTGTCGTTCGCGTCGC
The DNA here is from genome assembly GCA_038210415.1 of Actinomycetes bacterium. Taxonomy (GTDB): domain Bacteria; phylum Actinomycetota; class Actinomycetes; order Prado026; family Prado026; genus JBBQWS01. The sequence continues at coordinate 7,606 of JBBQWS010000006.1, read as the reverse complement.
CGTGCGTCCTGCCGCTGGTGCCGGGCTACCTCTCGTACGTCACGGGCATGGTCGGTGCCGACCTCGGAGAGGCACGCAAGGGCAGGGTGCTGCTCGGGTCGGTCCTGTTCGTGCTCGGGTTCACCGTGGTGTTCGTGTCGTTCGGGCTGGCCTTCGGCGGGCTCGGCGGGCTGCTCCGCGAGCACCAGGACGTCCTCACCAAAGTACTGGGCGTCGTCACCATCGTGCTCGGGTTCGCGTTCATGGGCCTGGTGCCCGGCCTCCAGCGCGACGTCCGCTTCCACACCGTACCCACGACGCTCGGGCTGGCCGGGGCGCCGTTGCTCGGCCTCGTGTTCGGCCTCGGCTGGACCCCCTGTATCGGCCCGACCCTCGGTGCCGTCCAGACGCTGGCGCTGACCGAGGGCTCCGCGGCTCGGGGCGCGCTGCTCGCCGTGGTCTACAGCCTGGGGCTGGGCATCCCGTTCATCCTGGTGGGGTTGGCATTCCGCAGGTCCGCCGGGGCGATCGGCTGGGTGAAGCGGCACTACCGTGCCGTCACCACTTTCGGGGGGCTGTTGCTCGTCGCCGTCGGCGTCCTGCTCGTCACCGGTCTGTGGGGCACCTGGATCAGCGGCCTGCGCGGCTGGTTCAGCGGTTACGGACTGGTGCTGTGACCGACAACGCCGTGCTGTCGACCCAGCCGCACGAAGCCGTCCGCCAGCCGGGACTCGGCCCGCGCGGGCTTGCCCGCTGGGCGTGGCGTCAGCTCACCTCGATGCGGGTCGCTCTGCTGCTGCTCTTCATGCTCGCGGTCGCCGCGGTGCCCGGCAGCGTGTTCCCTCAGCGCGGGGCCAACCCGGGCGACGTTCTCAGCTACCTCGACCAGCACCGCACGCTGGGGCCGTGGCTCGACCGGCTGTCCATGTTCGACGTCTACAGCGCGCCGTGGTTCGCGGCGATCTACCTGCTGCTGTTCGTCTCGCTCGTGGGCTGCGTCCTGCCCCGGTCCCGCCAGCACGTGCGTGCGCTGCGGTCGCGCCCACCGGCGACGCCGCGCAACCTGAGCCGGTTCGCCGACCACCGGAGCTTTGTCACCGACGCGGAGCCCGGGGCCGTCGTCGCGGGGGCACGCGAGGCGCTGCGGGCGCGCTGGTGGCGGGTCGACGTCACGGCCGAGACGGTCGCCGCCGAGAAGGGCTACCTGCGCGAGACGGGCAACCTGCTCTTCCACGTCGCGCTGCTGTTCCTGCTGGTCGGCATCGCGCTCGGGGCGCTCTTCGGTACCCACGGCAGCGTGATCGTCGTCGAGGGCGGCAGCTTCGCGAACACGCTCCCGCAGTACGACTCGTTCGGCGCCGGCCGGCTCGCGAGCACGTCCGGCCTGCCGCCGTTCTCGTTCACGCTCCGGGACTTCCGGGCGTCGTACGAACGCGGCGGCGCCCAGGACGGCGCCCCGCGCAGCTTCGAGGCCGACCTGCTCGTGCGCGACGCCCCGGGCGCGTCGCCCCGGCTGCAGACAGTCGAGGTGAACTCCCCGCTCGAGGTCGGCGGCACCAAGGTGTTCCTGATCGGGCACGGGTACGCCCCGCGGATCACGGTGCGCGACAAGGCCGGCAACGTCATCAGCTCGACGGCGGTGCCGTTCCTGCCGCGCGACGGCAAGTTCACGTCGATGGGCGCGATCAAGATTCCCGACGGTGGCCCGACCCAGTTCGGCTTCCGCGGGGTCTTCCTGCCCACCGCCCGGATGGACAAGGTCGAGGGCGGTACCTCGACCTTTCCGGCCGCCGACTCGCCGGGGCTGCTGCTGTCGCTGTGGACCGGTGACCTCGGTCTTGACACCGGTAAGCCGCAGTCGGTCTACTCCCTCGACACGTCGCGGATGAAGGCCGGCCCGCTGCGGTCGATGCGGGTGGGCGACACCTGGACGCTGCCCGACGGGTTGGGCTCGATCACCTTCGACGGCGTCTCGGAATTCGCGTCGTTCAACATCGCCCACGACCCCGGCAAGGAGCCCGTCTTCTTCGCTGCTATGGCCGCCCTGGCTGGTCTGATGCTGTCGCTCTTCGTCCGCCGCCGACGGCTGTGGCTCCGCGCGACGGTGGACGGCGAGGGGCGTACGCTCGTGGAAGTCGCCGGGTTGGCGAAGTCCGAGTCGGGCGGCCTCGGCCGTGAGCTCGACGACTTGCTCGCGCGGCTGCCTGCCCGACCGTCCGACCCCTACCCAGCCGAGGAGCCCGCGTGAGCCAGCAGACCTTCGCCCAGCTGAGCAACGGGCTCGTCTATGGCGCGATGGGTGTCCTCACGATCGCGATGTTCGCGTACGCCGCCGAGCTCGCGTTCGGCACCCGGAGCCGGGTCGGCCGTGGGGTCGCAGCGTTGGCCGCTCGGGAGTCAAAGGTGCTGGTGGCCGCGGGTGGCGCTGTTGCCGCCGGTGCCGCGAACGGTCCGCTGACAGCGGTTCCGGTCGCCCGCCACCTCGACGGCGCCGAAGCCGTGCGCCAGGCCGCTCCTGAGCGCCAGCGCCGTGCCGACCAGTTCGGCGGAGTCGCGTTCTCGCTGACCCGCCTCGGCCTGCTGCTGATGGTGCTCAGCATGGTCGGCCGAGGGTTGGCAGCGCGGCGGGCGCCCTGGGGCAACATGTACGAGTTCTCGGTGGCGTCCGCGATGGTCGTGCTGGCCGTGTTCGTCGCCGTGACCCGGCGCCGGCCCGAGCTGCGTTACCTCGGCACGTTCGTCATCGTTCCGGTCCTGCTGACCCTCGGCGCGGCCATCACCTTCCTCTACGTGCCGGCGGGCCCTCTGGTGCCCGCGTTGAAGTCGTACTGGCTGGTGATCCACGTCGCCGCGGCGATCGTCTGCGGCGGTGTCTTCAGCCTCGGCGGAGTCGTCACCGTGATGTACCTGCTTCAGGACCGCTGGGAGCGGCGCGGCGTCACGAACCGGCTGTCCCGACGGCTGCCGCCGTCCGACCAGCTCGACCAGTCCGCGTACCGGCTGTTCGCGTTCGTCTTCCCGCTGTGGACGTTCGCCATCGTCGCGGGTGCGATCTGGGCCGAGAACGCCTGGGGCCGGTACTGGAACTGGGACCCCAAGGAGACCTGGGCCTTCATCACGTGGGTGGTCTTCGCCGGCTACCTGCATGCCCGGGCCACGGCCGGCTGGAGCGGACGGAAGGCGGCGGCGATCGCGCTGCTCGGCCTGTCCTGCTTCGTCTTCAATTACTTCGGCGTGAACATCTGGTTCACCGGCCTGCACTCCTACGGCGGCCTGCCGAACAAGTAGCCCGCGTGGTGCGCTTCGGTCCCTAGTCGGGAGGCCGGTCGAAGCTGTCGCCGAGGCCGCGCAAGAAGTCAGGGTCGTCGTCGGGGGCCACCGGCCGCACCGGAGGGCGGACCCGCGCGACGACCGTCCGGCCCAGGGTGAGCCAGGCGAGCGCGCCGACCAGCGGCACCAGCGTGAGCGCGAACCACAAGGTCTTGGGCAGCAGCTGGACCCGGGCAACCGGGGTCTGCAGCACGTCGAGCGCGGCCCAGACGGCGAACGACAGCAATCCCACCGTGACGAGCACTCTGAGCACTCCGTCTCCCCTCCGAACTGGTTGCCTCCCATCAGCGTACGTCGGGTGGCGCGGGGGTGCTTGTCCGTGTCCGGGCACGGCTGGGTCACAATCGGGGGGTGAAGCGCCCGAGCCCCGTCCTGATCTACTCCGCGTCGCGGTTCCTGCTGTTCGCCGCCTGCGTGATGGTGCTTGCGGTGCTCGGCGCTCGGGGTCTGCTGCTGTTCGTCCTCGGGTTCTTGATCTCCGGGCTGCTCTCGTACGTCCTGCTGGGTGGACCGCGCAACCAGATGGCGGCCCGGGTGGCGGGCCGGGCGTCGCGGCTGCAGGCCTCGATGGACGAGCGCACCCGCGCCGAGGACGAGCTCGACGACCGCCTGCGCGCGCAGCAGGCCGAATCCCCGGCAGACCCACCCACCGACTCGGTCCCCGACTAACCCCCAAGCTCCCCGCCACGAGGGCCCCCACCCTTCCGCCACAGGGGTCCCCTCATGCCACTAGACCGCGTTCGCGCGCCACTCATCGAACTCGGCGAGGCCGTCGGGACTGGTTCGTCACAGTCACGGTCGCGGCCCGACGGGGGAGGCAGGGTGCTGCCTAGTGGCATGAGGGGACCCATGTGGCGGAAGGGTGGGGGGCGGGCGCTGCCGGCCGGGGGCTACCGGGTGAGGGTCGCGGCGAGGAGCAGGGAGTATGCGAGCTGTAGGCGCCCGGTGTCCTTGAGCACGGCGATCAGCGCCCGGCCCGCGGCGCCGCCCGCCACCGTGTGGACCGGGCGGACGGCCAGCGGCAGCGCGAGCAGCGTGACCAGGCACCAGCGGTGGCTCGCCGCGGCCAGGACCAGCGGTGCGACGAACGGCGACAGGACGAGCGCCGCGTAGAGCCGCCGAGTCGCCAGGTCACCCAGCCGGGTCGCCAGGGTGCGCTTGCCCGCAGCCGTGTCGGTCGGGATATCGCGCAGGTTGTTGGCGACGAGGATGGCGCAGGCCAGGAACCCGACCGGGACGGCCACGCCGATCGCCAGCGCGGTGACCCGCCCGACCTGGACGTACGTCGTGCCGACGACGGCCACCAGCCCGAAGAAGACGAAGACGAAGACTTCGCCGAGCCCGGCATAGCCGTACGGGCGGGGGCCACCGGTGTAGAACCACGCCGCGGCGATGGCTGCGGCCCCGACGGCAATCAGCCACCACGAGCTCGCGACCGCCAGCCACAGCCCGGTCAGCGCCGCGACCCCGAAGGCCAGGAAGGCGGCGGAACGTACGGTGGACGGTGTGGCGGCACCGGAGCCGACCAGGCGGAACGGGCCCACCCGGTCGTCGTCGGTGCCGCGGATGCCGTCGCTGTAGTCGTTCGCGTAGTTGACCCCCACCTGCAGGGCGAGCGACACCAGCAGCGCGGCCAGCGCCTTCCAGAGGACGGCCGACGACGCGGCTGCGGCGGCACCCGTGCCGACAGCCACCGGAGCGATGGCGGCGGGCAGCGTGCGTGGTCGGGCCCCTTCGAGCCACTGGGCGGCGGTGGCCATGGTCAGCTCTCCTCGGGGTTGACGCGCGTGCCGCCGGCGCGTCCGGCCATGGCCTTGATCGTCTCTCGGTCGATCTTGCCGGACGGGAGCAGGGGAAGCGCCGGCACCACGACCAGCCCTCGGGGTACGGCGGCCGGCTCCAGCCGGCCCTCGGCGAACGCCCGCAGCGCGGCCAGGGTCGGCGCCGGCCCCGGGACGGCCTCGACGACCGCGACGACCCGCTGGCCCCAGGTCGGGTCGTCGACACCGACCACCGCGCAGGCCCGGACCCCTGGATGCTCCGCCAGCACGTCGGCGACCTGCCCCGCAGGCACGTTGGCGCCGCCCGTGACGATCACGTCGTCGGCCCGCCCGAGCACGGTCAGCCGGCCACCGTCGACCCGGCCGAGGTCTGCCGTCATGAACTCTCCGTCGACGAGCGCAGCCGCGGTGAGGTCCGGCCGACGGCGGTACCCGACGAACAGGGTCGGTCCGCCGATGCGTACGCGGCCCGCCGCGTCGGTCGCCACAGTCACCGCGTCGAGCGCAACCCCGTCGTAGACGCACCCGCCGCACGTCTCGCTCATGCCGTAGGTCGTGACGACCCTGGCGCCCGCCGCAGCCGCCGCCTCGAGCAGCGCGGGCGGCGCGGCGCCACCCCCGAGCAGGATCGCGTCGTAGCCGTCGAGGTCGACGCCGTGCGCCAGCAGCAGAGCCAGCTGGGCGGGCACCAGCGAGGTGAACAGCGGACCGGCCCCGTCGGCGCGGGCGTGCCTGCTGAGCGTCCCGAACGCGGTCGGGTCGAACCCCTCGGACAGGTCGAGGACGTACGGGTCGTTGCCGGCGTCGAGGGACCGGGCCAGGACCATGAGCCCGGCCACGTGCGTCAGTGGCATGGCCAGGACCCAGCGTCCGGGGCCGCCCAGCCGGTTGCGCGTCGCAGTCACCGACGCCCGGATCGCGGCTGTGGTGAGCAGTGCGCCTTTGGGCTCGCCCGTGGACCCCGAGGTGGGAACGACGAGGGCAACGCCGGGGTGCTCGAGTGGCTCGTCGGGGCGCATCGCGTCGACCAGACGGGAACGGACTGTGGCCGGCGCCAGGCGCCGGCCAGGAACAGGTAGCAGGCCCGGACCCGCGCCGGCGAGAGCGTGCTCCAGTCCTACCAGCCAGTCGGCGGCGCCGCCGGTGCCGGTCTCGCGGCCGGAGACCTCGGCGGCGACGAGCGGGCGGGGATCCATGGCGCGACCAGCCTACGGACTCGACCCGGGCACGCTGGCCCAGTGCGCGCCGCTGACGACCGCGTGGCCGAGGAACTCCAGCCGAACCTGCTCGGCAGCCGCGGCGAGGGCTGTGGTGAGCGCGCGGTCGGCGGAGCTGGGCCGCAGGTCGCCGGATGGGTGGTTGTGGGCGACCGCAAAGGTGGCCCCGTCGGCCAGCAGGACCGTGGTGAGGATCTCCGGGACCGGCGCGAGGCACTCGTCGCGAGAGCCCTGGGTGAGCAGCGACACCCGCCGCAACCGTCGGGTCGAGTCGCAGACGACGACGGCGACGCGTTCGCGCCGGGCCTGGGCGAGCATCGGGGCGACCACCTCGGCGACCTCGGCGAGGCCCACGACCACCCGGCCCGACGGCCCGCCGCGCAGCCGTGCCGCCAGGGCGAACGCGGCGCTGATCCGGGCTGCCTTGGTGGCGCCGACGCCTGGCTGCCGACTCAGCTCGTCGGGGTGAACCCGGGCAAGCGCCTGCGGGCCGCCGAACGTGACGAGGAGGTCGTGGGCCACGGCGAGCGCGCTGTGGCCGCGGTGCCCGGTGCCGAGCAGGACAGCGAGCAGCTCGGCGTCGGCCATCACGTCGGCCCCGTGCGCGAGCAGACGTTCGCGTGGTCGTTGGTCGCAGGGGATGGCGGTCATGGAGGTTGCCGGAAGGCTCATTGGCCAGACGGTAGGTGACCGACCCGACAGTCGGGCGGGCCGCGTCGTAGGCTGCCCCGGTGACCCTCCAAGACCCTCCCCGGCTGAGCGACGGCGGCGACCCGGCGCACTCGACGATCCGTCCCGCGGCGCAGTGGCTGGAGTTCGGCGACTGGACCGACATCCGCTACGCGACCGCCGAGGGCATGGCCAAGATCACGATCAACCGGCCGGAGAAGCGAAACGCGTTCCGCCCGCAGACCCTGTTCGAGCTGCAGCACGCGTTCAACCTGGCCCGCGACGACTCGTCGGTCGGGGTGATCATCCTCACCGGCGCGGGCGACTACGCGTTCTGCTCCGGCGGTGACCAGATGATCCGAGGCGACGACGGGTACATCGGCGACGACGACGTGGCCCGCAAGGGCATCGGCCGGCTGAACGTCCTCGACCTGCAGGTGCAGATCCGGCGGACGCCGAAGCCGGTGGTGGCCATGGTCGCCGGGTACGCCGTCGGGGGCGGCCACGTCCTGCACGTGGTCTGCGACCTGACGATCGCCGCCGACAACGCCCGCTTCCAGCAGACCGGTCCGCGGGTGGGTTCCTTCGACGGCGGTTTCGGCGCCAGCCTCTTGGCCCGCAACATCGGCG